>NZ_CP180543.1:0-627789 GCF_047778025.1 Neptuniibacter sp. SY11_33 | reverse complement strand
CCAAACCTCTCAGATAGGCAGTGTAGTTCGTAGTATGCTGAACCTGTTTGGCGTCCGCCCGGGGAGTAGCGAAGCGCCCTCTCAGATACGTCAAAACGTTGAATTAGGTGGGTTAAGTACTGAGCGCCAATTAAGCCAAGGACGAAGTGCAAACCCTTTAGACATGAAAGCCCAGTTGCAGCAACTGCAACAGCTCAGCGACAAACTTCCTGCTGAACAGCGAGAACGTTTTGATCAAATCATTAAAGGCCTACAATCTAGAGTTACCAGCCAACAGATAAACTCTCTTCATCAGTGGCGCGAGCTGCCAGATGGCGGATTTGAGCGCGTATTACAACTAGACCTGCCGATTAAACAAGGTGAAAGCTGGGAGAATTTAGAACTTAGACTTAGCCGCGAAGGCGGGACTAACGCTGCAGGCGAGATGGTTTCAGTTTGGCGGGTTCGACTGCACTTTGATCTTGAGGAGCAAGGCGGCGTCGATGCTGAAATCAGGTTAACAGATGGGCATGAAATCAGTACGCTATTCTGGTGTGAACAAAAAGATACCGCAGAAAAATTGAGAGAACGCTCCGAAGAGTTTGCTGAAAAATTAAGAATGTGTGGTTTTAATAATTCAGAAATCACTTGGCACGAGGGCCAAGCCCCTCGTCAGGATCAGGTGGTTCATAAACAGCTAGTCGATCTGCATACATGAAATTTTCCAAACCTGATTTAAATGCTCCGCGACAAAAAGCGATCGCCCTAAAATACGATCAAGAGATGGGTAAGGCCCCGCTCATCGTAGCTAAAGGTATGGGCGAAATAGCTGAGCAGATAATCGCTCTAGCAGAAGAAAATAATATCCACATTCACGAAAGCCCTGAACTTGTGGAAGTGTTAATCAGACTTGAACTGGGTGACGAGATTCCTGAATCGCTCTACAGAGCAATTGCGGAAGTTATCGCCTTTGCTTACAGCCTAAAACATAACCCAGCTGAGATAATTAAGGCAGCAGAGCAGAAGAACTAACGATCTGAACCCAATGCCTCATGGGGCGCTTGTAACTCTTTATGTAACAGCGCCATCAATTCCGCTTCAGGTCGACCTAACCCGCAATTTTTGACCAGATCATCGACATCCGCTCCCATCTCCATCAAACGGGTCGCTTGATTGTAGGCCAAAGCAGATGGATCTCGATTTTCTAATTCTAGTTGTTTATCAGCGGTCAGATTCAGCTTCTGCTCCACCTCAATAAGACGACGCCCCATGCCGATAGAACCATTAGTCATTGCTTGAATTTCATTGCGCAGAACATTGATAAGCGCCTGATGCTGACGCTCATTTTTCTGTAAGCGCTTGAACAGCACATAGCTTGTACAAGCTGTACCCAACGCAATGATAAGTAGAACAATTTCAAACAATGACGGCATTATCTCTCCAAAGCCTATATCCGTTAGAAGGCCTTATCAAACTGATTCATCAATTCGGGAATATCTAGAATGGCACAACGCTCATCCATGTAAGTACCCCATAGCCACTTACGTGGATTATCACTGCCTGCCCAAGACACTTTATCCACAGGGATACGAACCGATTTTACCAATTCATCACAGGCAAGCGCCCAATGACGACCACGAAGAATAATTAATTCATCGTATTTAGCCATCTCCGGCTGATAACGCTCGGGAATCAACCACAAAGCCGTATCAATAACATTGGTATCTGCACTGCTTCCACCGAAGCGACCTAGACACCAATCATGCGCTGCATCCAACGTTAGAGAGACGGAACTTAAATGTACCGCTCCTTCAATGTAATCGAACGGAATCGCCAAATTTAAGCCATGCATTTTTATCAACACACAGTTGATCTCTCGGCTTGTAGCCCCTGAGCCTGCAGCAGCTAATTGCGCCTGATCTGGAGCTGGCTCCGGTGCTGGCTCTGGCTCTGGCTCTGGCTCTGGCTCTGGCTCTGGCTCTGGCTCTGGCTCTGGCTCTTCAGTATTTTGATCTGTCGATTCAACAAGCAAAGCATTTTCTTCGCTTTCGGTACCTAAGCCTTGAAGCTCTAAACTTTCTTCCGCTGCGATCTGCTCTTCAATTGCTGCAATTTCAGCTTCAGTATCAATTGCCCCGGCATCAGGATCTGACAGCAACGATTCTAGATAATCAAAAACAAGCTTTTGAACGCCATGAACTTCTACGTCATCCTGCTCAAGAGGCTTTTTATCCGACTGACTCATAGGGCCTCCTGCTTTTGACGTTCAAGTAAAGTACGCAATAAGCGCGCATAGGAATGAACCCCTCGACTACTGGAGTCCATAACCGAAGGCACAAGCCCTTGGATACTCGCATTTCTAAATTTGGTATCTACCGGAATAACCGCGTTAGAAATTTCATTAGGATAGTTATGATGAAGTTCTCTTAAACTACTCACTGATGCTTGAGTTCTGCGGTCATAGAACGTCGGAATAATCGTAAAACTCAATTTTTTGCTACGAGCACGGTTAATCATATTAATCGTTCTAACCATACGCTCTAGACCTTTCAGAGCTAAGAACTCTGTCTGCACAGGAACCAACAAGTGCTCACAGGCAGCAAGGGCGTTAACCATCAACACCCCTAAAACAGGCGGACTATCAATCAACACGTAATCATACTGATCACGAACGTGGGCTAAAGCTTTAGCAACCTGCAGTCCCATGCCTTCAGCACCTACTGCTTTACGCTCTAATGTCGCCATTGCTGTAGATGCTGGGATCAGTTCTATACGCTCATGACTACTTTTTAATAACAGGCGGGTTACGTCTTCTTTTTGAACTTGGCTACTGCCAGTGAATAGATCATAGACACTGTCTTCTAATTCATCTGGGTCATAACCAAAATAACTGGTCAAAGATCCATGTGGATCCAAATCAATCAACAAGACACGATAGCCTACCTCCGCCAATAAACCAGCGATTGTCACTACTGTTGTTGTTTTGCCGACGCCACCCTTCTGGTTGGCAACTGACCATACATGCATTTAATTTGCTTCCTGTTCTGGTGACTTCGGTTCAGCTCTTCTGAACAAAACATCACCATCTCCGGTTTCTACCTGCTCAATTACGGGTACTGTTTCTTCTTCTGGTGTTGATAACACCGTTGATACAGCATCAGCACTGACTTGCTGACTACCAAATGAAGACACAGTTCTACGGACCTTTTCGTCTCGTGACACGACAATCAACACTCGGCGATTTAATTTCTGACCTTCAGCAGTACGGTTACTGTAAGCAGGCTGAAACTCACCATAACCCACAGCAGCCATTCGCTCTGGCTCCACTCCAAATTGAGCTAACAATCTTACAACTGCAGCAGCCCTAGCTGCTGATAACTCCCAATTTGAGGGGTATGCATCGGTCGATATTCTTTGGTTATCGGTAAACCCTTCCACGTGAATGGGATTGGGTCGCCCCTTAAGCATAATTGCTATCTGCTCGAGCAATTGGTCCGCAAGAATATTAGGTAACGCACCACCTGAATCAAAAAGATAGTTAGATCGAAGTTCAATAGAAAGCCAAAGATCATTACCTGTAATTCTTAATTGACCTTCATCAATCAGCTTAGCAAAAGCTACAGCCATCTCCTGCTGCAGCGCTTTTAAAGCATCGGTTTCTTCCTGATCTGGCGGGGAAATTGTAACTTCCGGCACATCCACATCGGTTTTACCGCCTATAAAGATAGCAAATCCACTTTCACTCTTCCCTTCACCTGGAGCAGGATTGCTATCAATCGCTTGGTCTACACCAACAAATACACCTGCTAATGCTTCAGTTAAATGTTTATATTTTTCTTCATTGACCGACGATATCGCATACATCACGACAAAAAATGCAAACAGCAAAGTGATAAAGTCTGCATAGGAAATAACCCAACGGTCATTCCGGACGCTATCATCTACTATCTGTCGGCGAGGCATAATTATCTCAAATAACCTTGGAGACGTTGTTGAATCGCCTTAGGATTTTGCCCCTCTGCAATAAACATCAATCCCTCTAACACCATCTCTTGAGCCTGATATCTCATTGAGATCAGACTCTTAATTTTATTTGCTACCGGAATCAAGAAAAGATTCGCAATACCAATACCATAGATAGTCGCAACAAAAGCTGTAGCGATGCCGGCACCTAGGCCTTCAGGATCAGACAGGTTACTCATGACATGAATCAAACCTAAGACCGCACCAATAATCCCCAGCGTTGGTGCATATCCACCCATACTTTCTATTACTTTGGCACCTTGAAGATCTCGTTGCTCCATCGTAATAAGATCAACCTCTAGCGTACTTCTAATAACATCAGGCCCTTTACCATCAGCCAATAAAAGCAGCCCGGTCTTCACAAAGTCATCCTTATGCTTTTCAGCTTCACCTTCCAGTGCTAAAAGCCCTTTTCGACGAGCAATCACACACCATTGCACAATCTCATCACTTTTACCCTGAAGGTCTTGCTGATTTTTACCGAAAGCCCAACCAATCAATTTGATTGCGCGAGCAAAATCTTGTTTTGGCGACTGAATAATAGCAGCAGCTAACGTGCCACATATAACGATTGCCGCAGCAGGCAGGTTTAGTAGCTCCTGGGCATGTCCGCCCTCGAGATAGTTACCACCAAGAACGGCTGCAAAAGCTAGTAATACACCTATTACAGCAGTGAAATCCATTGCAACTACCTTCTATTACTCAAAATTGGCCCAAACTCGGTTAGGTCTAAAATTTCATTAGCTAGTCCGGCATTGACTACAGCCTGAGGCATACCATAAATGGTACAACTTGCTTCATTCTGCGCCCAGATTGTTGCCCCTTGCTGGCGTAGCATTTTTGCGCCATCCCGGCCGTCTGCACCCATGCCAGTCAGAATGATACCAAGTACTTTGTTGCCATAACTTTTAGCTGCAGATGCATAGGTAACATCAACACTTGGTTTATAGGTTAATCGCTCATCACCTGGCATAATTCGGATTTTATCCAGACCACGCGGATCAATTATCATCTGATGACCACCTGGTGCTAATAGCGCTCGACCTGGCATCAAACGATCTCCATCTTCTGCTTCTTTAACCGATATTTTACATTGTTGATCGAGACGGGTAGCAAATACCGACGTAAACGTCTTAGGCATATGCTGAACTAACAAAATAGGATGGGGAAAATTAGCAGGTAACTGAGTCAATATCTGCTGAAGTGCAGCAGGACCACCTGTTGAAGAACCAATGACTACAATTTTACAGCCAGAAGGAACTGAAATTTTTGACGCAGGCTTATACGCTGCACGCTTCTTCACCTCTGTTTGAGGCTGTTTTGCTTTTAACTGTGAAGTTACCGGTCGATCTCTCAGAGGCAAGTTAGAGGAAGAGCGCGGTCTTTCAGTAGGTCTTATAGGTTTTTCAGATCTTGCCGCAGGTGTAGTTCGGGCCGTTTTACTTTCCGTTTCAGGCCTAAACACCATCGACTTACTTTTACTATCGCCAGAACCAAATGGGGATATAAAGCTACTACGTAACTTTGAATGACGCGAACGACCAAGTTCAACGACTTTATCTCTAAGCTGTTTTTCCAAGGATGCAGAATGCTCCATCCAAGCACGCATATCTTTGGATAAGTAATCCAGAGCACCCGCTTCTAGGGCTTGAAGTGTGACCTGTGCCCCTTCATGCGTTAACGAAGAAAGCATCAGTATATTCGTTGGGCATTCCCGCATGATCACTCTGACTGCTTCGATGCCATTCATTTGCGGCATCTCCACATCCATAGTGATCAAGTCAGGTTTTAGCTTCTTGGCCTGCTCAACGCCTTCTTTGCCGTTTTGAGCAGAGCCAACCACTTCTATTCGACTATCCCCAGAGAGCAAGTCAGTAATACGGTGCCTAAAGAAACCAGAATCATCTACCACCAGTACCTTAATAGACATCTTTAATTGCTCTCATTCAGGTACATCAAGAAGCGTGATATTTCAGTAAGTTAGGGATATCAATAATCAATGCGATACGACCATCACCTGTAATAGTTGCACCCGACAAACCTGGTGTGCCATGTAGGATCGTACCTAGAGGTTTAATTACAACCTCTTCCTGACCTACAAGTTGATCAACTACGAATCCAACTCGCTGTGTACCAACCGTCACAATAACCACATGACCTTGTTCTGGTAGATCTGCGCCTTGCTGCCCATCAATTAACCAACGTTTAAGATGGAATAATGGTAACGCTTGATCACGAACAATAATCACCTGCTGACCATCAACAATATTTGTCTTCGTCAAATCAAGGTTAAAGATCTCGTTAACATTCACCAAAGGCAATGCAAATGCTTGATCTTCCAGGATAACCATCAACGTAGGCATGATTGCCAATGTTAGAGGCACCTGAATCGCAATACGCGAACCTTGACCGATTACAGAATCAATATTCAACGTACCGTTTAGCTGGGTAATTTTTGTTTTAACAACATCCATTCCCACGCCACGACCAGAAACATCAGAAATTTCTTTCTTAGTTGAGAAGCCTGCAGCAAAGATCAAGTTAAAACATTCTTGCTCAGTAAGACGACGAGCAGCTTCAGCATCCATCATGCCTCGTTCGATTGCCAGATTACGCAGTTTTTCCGCGTCCATGCCGGCACCATCATCTTGAATCACCAATAGAATGTGGTCACCTTCCTGCTCAGCAGAAAGCAATACATGACCTTCTCTTGGCTTACCTGCTGCTTCACGCACATCAGGTGATTCAATACCGTGGTCTACTGCATTACGAACCAAGTGAATCAATGGATCTGCAAGTGCTTCAACCAAGTTTTTATCTAAATCGGTATCTTCACCACGCAGCTCTAAGCGAATCTCTTTTTTCAAGTTACGTGACAGGTCACGAATCAAACGCGGGAATCGACCAAACACCTTCTTAACAGGCTGCATTCGCGTTTTCATAACTGACATTTGTAAGTCAGCCGTAACCATATCTAGCGTACCTAACGCCTTCGCCATCTCTTCGTCTTCACGGGTTACACCAAGACGAACCAAACGGTTTCGAACCAATACCAGCTCACCCACCATATTCATGATCTTGTCTAACAAGCGTGTATCTACACGAACATTACTTTCAGGCTGAGGTTTAGCTTGCTGGTGCGCAGCTTTAACAGCTGCCGCAGCAGCACTTTCACGTTTTTCAGGTTCAGGTGCAGCTGGCGCCGGAGCAGGTGCAGCAACAGGGGCTGGCGCAGCTGGAGCGGGAGCTGGCTCTGGGGCACTAACTGGCGCAGCAGGAGTTGGAGCTGTTTTTTCTGCAAACGCACCTTTGCCCTGAGATTGCAGTTCATCCAGCAATGCTTCAAATTCATCTTCTGTGATCAGATCACCACCTGCAGGTGCTGCTTCGGCAGCAGGTGCTTTTGAGTCACCCTCTGAACCAGGTCCTTTACCCTGGCCATGAAGTTCATCAAGTAATGATTCAAACTCATCTTCAGTAATAAGACCATCGTCAGCTGTGCTCTCTTCAGCGGGTTCAGGGCCGCCTAGATCATCTAAGAGCATATCAAACTCATCAGAGCTCTGATCTGCATCATTAGCTACAGGCTCGGAGGCAGGTGCTGGAGCAGGTTCAGGGGCCACTGGAGCCGGTGCAGCCTCTGCAGGTGCTGGCGCGCCACCGCTTGCAAAAGCAATTAGAGCCTGAATAAGTTGTGGATCAGCTTTTTCTGGCTCTTGACCGCCTCGTACGGCATCAAACATTACATTTACAGTATCAAGTGCCTGGAGTACTACATCCATTAGCTCTGGCGAAACTTTAATTTCGCCATTTCTCAACATATCAAAGAGATTTTCCGCGTTATGACAACAATCAACCATTGGATCAAGTTGCAAGAAACCTGCACCACCTTTTACGGTATGAAAGCCACGAAATATTGCGTTGAGCAGATCACTGTCATCCGGACGCTGTTCCAGATCGACTAATTGTTCAGATAATTGCTCAAGGATCTCACCTGCTTCGACAAGAAAGTCCTCAAGAATCTCCTGATCCACATCCAAACTCATACGGCGCTCCTCTTAAAAACCCAGACTGGAAAGCAAGTCATCAACTTCGTCTTGATTACTGACAACATCAGCACTTTCTTTGTTGACCTGCGGCCCTTCAGCCTGAATAGGATTCTTTTTATTATCCTGCTTTTCTTCTTCTGGTGCTGATGGAAGCACCTCGATGCCTGACAATTTTTCAACTTGGGCCGCCATCTCCATCAAACTAACTAGGTGCGTTTCAACATTAGTCACCAAGTTAATAACTCGACGGATCAACTGTCCCGTAATGTCCTGATAGCTCTGTGACACCACAATGTCAGTCAACTCCGACCGCAAAGTTGTAATTGTCTTTTCAGATTCTTCTTTTACTGCACATGTACGGTCATAAACACCATTCAAATTGTCGTGTTCTTTTTCCAATTGACCAACCAGCGACAATAGATCTTTAAACCGCTCACTCTGTGAATCTAAACGATCAACCAAACCCAGTGCCTTATCGACACGATCCATGGTTTCATGCGCATTTTTTTCAGTAACTTCAATTACATAATTAAGACGATCAGCTGCATCCGCATCTTTTGGCGCTGCATCATCATCTAATTCCAAGCTAGTTCCGAGCTCAGATGAAAAGGCTTTAATTGCTTCATGCAGACCACGAGTCAGGTGACCCACTTCACTAAAGAAGGTCTTATGTCTGAATTCATGGAGTTCTTGAATCAGATCCATGGCTTCAGATAGGTTTCCCTCATTGAGGACGGAAACCAATTCCTGAGCCTTCAACTGCAATTCCATTTCGAAGCGCCCTACACCTTTATCTGTTCCTGCAATCATTACAACGGACCCTATTTCTTAACCTAGGCGTTCAAAGATTTTATCAATCTTTTCTTTCAACACTGCTGCAGTAAATGGCTTAACAACGTAGCCATTAACCCCTGCCTGCGCAGCCGCTATAATCTGTTCTTTCTTGGCTTCAGCTGTAACCATAAGTACAGGCATATGAGCTAAGTTAGGATCAGAACGAACTTCTTTCAATAGATCGATACCGGTCATTCCTGGCATATTCCAATCTGTGACCAGAAAATCAATTCCTCCTTGTTTGAGGATTGGTAGTGCAGTCTGACCATCATCCGCTTCCTGAACATTTGTCATGCCCAGATCACGCAATAGGTTTTTAATAATTCGTCTCATTGTGGAGAAATCATCCACTACAAGAATTTTCATGTCTTTATTCAAGACGGCCTCCTGTTAGAACTACGCAACTTGTTGAGTCTACACTTAATTACCGCAATTACGTTGAGTCTGGTCAACCCTTTTTATTGCCAATCACTTAGTCGCGAGCGCAACCTTAACGCTGCTTGACTATGGATCTGACTAACTCGAGACTCACTTACACCTAAAACTTGACCAATTTCTTTTAAATTGAGCTCTTCATCATAATAGAGCGCTAATACCAACTTTTCCCGTTCTGGTAAGTTATTTATAGCTGCACTTAGCGCTTTTAAAAACGCTTCTCGCTCAAAATTTTGATTTGGACCGGGATCATCGTTAGCAAAAGATTCACCTGGACCTTCATGCTGAGGGTTGATCATCTCCTCAAAACTAAAGAGTCTGCTATCTAAACTATCCTTAAGCAAATTATGGTAATCAGCAACACTGATCCCCATTTCTTTAGCCACTTCTGAATCTGTTGCATCGCGCCCTGTACGACCTTCTATCTGCTGAATGGCTTCTGTTACGCGACGACTATTACGATGTACTGAGCGCGGCGTCCAATCGCCACGGCGTACTTCATCAATGATGGAGCCACGAATGCGGATCCCTGCATAAGTTTCAAAGCTCGCCCCTTTCGAAGCATCATATTTACTCGCTGCTTCGAGTAAACCGATCATGCCTGCTTGTATTAGATCATCCAGCATTACAGTCGCAGGCAAGCGAGCAAGCAAGTGATGTGCAATACGTTTAACTAGCGGCGCATACTGCTCAATTAGCTCTTCACTCGTTTGTAATTGCAGCTGGTTGTACATACCGCCTCTTTGCTAATCCGAAGGGCGAACTCCTTGAACGAGTCGCTCAACAAAAAACTCTAAATGACCTCGGGGCACAGTTTGAACTGGCCACCCATTTACTTTATTCGCTAATTGACGATATGCCAAGGAGACTTTGCTCTTTGGAAACGCTTTTAAAACAGCTACTTGACGCTGAACCGCCTTACGAACATTTTCATCATAAGGTATTGATCCTACATATTGAAGGGTCACATCAAGAAACCTATCAGTAACTGTTAATAACTTCCCGAACATATTGCGCCCTTCCTGCTCACTTCGCACCATATTGGCAAGAACACGGAAGCGGGTCATTTTATAATCCCGATTTAACAGTTTAATTAAAGCATATGCATCAGTAATTGAGGTAGGCTCATCACAAACAACCACCAAAACCTCTTGTGCAGCTTTAACAAAACTAACCACCGAATCAGATATACCAGCAGCTGTGTCGATAATCAGAACATCAGTATCATCTGCAACTTCATTAAAAGCATGAATTAATTCTGCATGCTCATGCGGAGACAGCGCGGTCATCTCTTGTGTACCCGATGAAGCCGGAACAACCTTTAGATGATCTCCTACATCGAGCATAATATCTTTTAAGCTACATTCACCATTCAGCACATCAGCAATATTCTTTTTCGGCCGCAAACCTAACATTACATCGACATTTGCCAAACCTAAATCAGCATCCATCAAGATAGATTTATGACCTAGATCACCTAAAGCTAGTGCCAAGTTCACGGATACGTTCGATTTACCAACGCCACCTTTACCACCGGTAACCGCAATAACTTTAACGGGTTTATGTTGATTCATTATTAATTCCCACCATTAACCCGTTTTATAGATTGAATCGAGCGCAGACATTTTCTTTTCTGCCTCTATAGCACGCTGAGCCGTAATAACAGCCCGACTGACTAACTCATGTTTTTTAGCAATATCTATATCATCCGGGATACGCTGACCATCCGTGACATAAGACACCGGCAAACGCTTCTCAACGATCAAAGAGATCGCTTCACCTAGGCTACCCGACTCATCCATCTTACTCAGAACACAGCCATTTAAGCCTAAACCCTGATAAGCATTAAACGCCTGTTCAACAACCCTACGTTGACTACTACACGAAACCACCAAGAGCTTTTTAAGACGCAAACTCACACCTTCAAGCATGGCCAGTTGAGCCTCACTATGCGGCTCGTTAGCATTGAGTCCTGCTGTATCGATCAGTACCAATCGCTTGTTTCGGAGAGAATGCAAAACGTCATCCAAGCTATTATTTTCATCAACAACTCGAACAGGAACGTCAAGAATTCGCCCAAAGGTTCTAAGCTGTTCATGAGCCGCAATTCGGTATGTATCAGTCGTGACCAACGCCATACTTGAGCTGCCGTATTTCAAAACATGACGCGCGGCAAGCTTACCAATGGTTGTAGTTTTACCGACACCTGTTGGTCCGACAAAAGCAATCATTCCTCCACGCTCGATAAAATCTTCACCCATCACAGGAATCGCATCCGACAAGCGCGTCAGTGCATTTTTCCATGCTTTATCCGGCGCTAAACCAGATTCAACATGAGAAAGCAGGTGCGTAGATAATTTTTCACTCACACCTAACAACTCAAATTTTTTCTGCAAAGGTGATTTTGTAGGAGCAGACGCTTGCACATTACTTTGGGCTAAAACTTGCTGACTTAGTAGATTTTTAAGCTGCGCAATTTCATCCTGCATTGACTGGATAAGATGGTCAGCCCCTTCATTCGAAGATGCTGCCGACATAGATAGCTCACTTTGCAGATCTAAACCTAGCCCAGAATCTTCCACCACAGGCTGTTGCATAAAGTTTTGGTGAGCTGTATTGGCTTTCTGTTTTTGCCTTTGTTTCAACGAAGTCAAAATCGTTCGCAGATCATCATCCTGTTCGATCTGCTTGTTTACCTGACCCGGAACGTCATAATTTTGACTTTCTTGTTTTCCCTGCGCTTCCGCTATCTGCATTCGTGCCTTTTGCAGCTCACCCTCTAAGTCTCGATTAGAAGCACCGCCGGCCGTAAGCACGTCAATTTGGGACTGCCGTTTTTGCGTTTTCTTTTGTTTACGCGAGAACTCTTGCTGAGCTGCTTCATAATCATTTTCATGAGCAGCCACAACCTCAACACCACCAGCGACACGATGGTTAGACACAATAACAGCGTCCGGACCAATCTCATCCCTAACCCGCTGCATAGCCTGCCGCATATCTGGCGCAAAAAAGCGTTTTACTTTCATATCAATTCCTTATCGGCCACCACAAGCTGGGCTGAAGTACGTTTATGCCGCATTTTCACCTCCCACTGTCGAGACAATTGTGACCTTTTTATTTTCAGGAATTTCCTGATAGGAGAGCACATTAATTTGATGCTCACCATACCTAACAAATTTAGCCATGAGCGGTCGCACCGGCGCCGCGACTAAAAGAACTGATGGACGCCCCATCATCTCTTGCTGTGTTGCAGCTTCTGACAAAGAGGACTGCAGCCTCTCAGCCATACCCGGCTCCAACACCAATCCATTATCTTGCCCCTGCTGAACCGAGTTCAATAACAGCTGCTCCAATTGAGGAGCCAAGGTAATCACCGGAAGCTCAGCCTCAGAACCATTGATGTTTTGAACAATTAAACGAGATAAAGAAACCCTTACCGCCGCCGTTAATGCCAATGGGTCCTGCGTCCGATTAACCGCATCCGCCAATGATTCAGCAATCGTACGAAAATCTTTTAACGGCACCTGCTCCATCAACAAATTTTGCAGCACCTTAAGAAGAATACTGAACGACAATTTAGCTGGAACCAACTCATCCACCAGCTTCGGAGAGCTCTTCGTAAGCATATCCAATAACTGCTGCACCTCCTCATGCCCCAATAATTCATGCGCATGAGACTGTAGCAACTGATTCATATGCGTCGCTACAACTGTGGAAGCATCTACCACTGTATAACCCAGTGATTGCGCATGTTCTTTTTGCGATTGTTCAATCCAGATTGCATCCAATCCAAACGCAGGGTCTTTTACCTCTACACCTTGCAACTTACCAAATACTTGGCCTGGGTTAATAGCCAATTCACGGTCTGGATATACTTCTGACTCACCTACAACTACACCCATCAAAGTAATGCGATAAGCGCCTGGCAAGAGATCTAGATTGTCTCGAATATGCACCGAAGGCACCAGAAAACCTAAGTCCTGCGACAGTTTTTTCCTCACACCTTTGATGCGGCTCAACAACTGACCACCCTGCATCTTGTCAACCATTGGGATTAAGCGGTAACCCACCTCAAGACCAACCATATCGACTGGCATCACATCATCCCAATCTAACTCTCGCTTCTCTGATTCGTCCTCTTCAGGCATTTCAGCTTCTTGCTGCGCTTGCTCCTCTTGTACAGTTTCTTTCTCAACCTGCTTTTTGTGGATCCACCAAGCACCGCCGCCTGCAAGCAAAGCCAAAGACAAGAAAGCAAAATGCGGCATGCCCGGGATAATACCCATTATTGTCAGAATACCAGCAGCAACCGCCAAAGCCTTTGGCGATGCAAACATTTGAGATACAACCTGACCACCCATATCATGGGAAACATTCTGACGCGTAACCATAATCGCCGCTGCAGTTGAAAGCAGCAATGACGGCACTTGCGCAACCAAACCGTCACCAATGGTTAGTAGCGAATAGAAACGCATGGCAGTCTCAAAATCGAGATCATGCTGTAACATGCCGATACCCAGACCACCCAAAAGGTTGATTACAAGAATCAAGATACCCGCAACCGCATCACCACGAACAAATTTGGAAGCACCATCCATCGAGCCATAGAAGTCAGCTTCTTGCGTTACATCCTCTCGCCTTGCTTTTGCCTCTTCCTGCCCAATCAACCCCGCGTTCAAGTCAGCATCGATTGCCATCTGCTTACCAGGCATAGCATCCAAGGTAAAGCGAGCACTTACTTCCGAGATACGACCCGCGCCTTTAGTCACAACAACAAAGTTGATAATAATCAGAATAAGGAAGACGACAAAACCAACAACGTAATTACCGCCAATAACGACTTCACCAAAAGCCTCGATTACCTTACCAGCAGCGTCCCCCCCCTCATGACCATAGAGTAAAACCACACGAGTCGATGCCACATTTAAGGCAAGGCGCATTAAAGTGGCCACCAAAATAATGGTAGGGAAGATGGCAAAATCTAGGGGGCGATTTGAGTAGACACAAACCAATAGAACAACAATTGAGAGGGCTATATTAAAGGTAAAAAGCACATCCAATAGAAAAGGAGGTACCGGCAACGTTACCATTGCCAAAATGACAAGCAGCAGCAAAGGTACGCCGATATTACCGCGCCCTAAACTCTTAACATTATTAAATATAACCGCCTTATCCACTCAGACCCCAAACGTCAAAAAAACATCACCATAAGAATAAGCACTCAATTCACCACACAAACAGACATAGATATAGCAATAAAATCTGATGTTTTTTTGACGAATAGTTATGCCGACCCTAAATTCTGCAATTTTCACGCCAATTAAAGGTCATCTTTGAATTCATCAGGGATAGGTAATTTATCAACTTGCAAGCTGCTTGGACGCTCCGCTTCCCGCTCTTTATAACGCTTCAACTGGAAGACATAAGCAAGCACTTGAGCTACAGCCATATAAAGGCCGGATGGTATCTCATCATCTATTTCTGTGGAATTATAGATCGCACGCGCCAAAGGCGGTGCAGAAAGGATTGGTATATCATGTTCTTCGGCTATTTCTCGGATCTTTAATGCCACAAAGTCCGCTCCCTTAGCCACTAAAATCGGCGCACCACGCCCCTCATTCTCGTATTTTAAAGCGACAGAGTAGTGAGTCGGGTTGGTAATAACTACATCGGCTTCAGGCACTGATTGCATCATCTGCCTTTGAGCAATTTCACGCTGCAGCTGTCTGATACGCCCTTTAACCTCTGGCTTACCTTCAGTGTTTTTCAACTCATCTTTAACCTCTTGCAAGGTCATTTTCATTTTTTCGGTATAGTCATACAACTGATAAGGCACATCGACAACAGCCACAAGAATTAAAACCGCACTCAGCGCCATAAACACCCAGATAATGGTCTCTAGAGCAGCATCTATTGCTGGTCTCGCCTCAAATGTACCTAAAGCAAGCAGATCCCCCCTAATGGTCCACAAAATCAATATGGCAAATCCACCAACAAGAGAGAACTTTGCAATCGCCTTAAAAAGCTCGATTAATGACTTTAGGGAAAACATCCGCTTAAGACCTGCCAGAGGATCTATTCGACTACCTTTGGGCGCAATCGACTGCGCACTGAAGTTCCACCCCCCTAAAGCAATAGGCCCAACCAAAGCAGCGATTAAAAGAACTCCAAATATCCCAGCTAAACCCATGAGTGATTCTTTGGCTGAAATAGCGAAATGAGCCAACATTTTGTTAGTATCGAATACTGCATCTCTATCGAGAACAAAATTACTTTCCATAACCCCAAGCATGCTATTAGCGAGCTGAGCACCGAAAATAATTACAGAAAAAACCGCTGCCATAAGCACTAGCGTTGTCGCCAGTTCTTTCGACCGCGGTACGTCCCCCTTCTCCCTAGCTTCTTTTATTCGCTTGGGTGTGGGGTCTTCTGTTTTTTCCTGACCAGAATCTTCAGCCATAATCGCGCATCACAGAAAAAGGCTCTCGATATAATCCAAAACAAAGGCAGATATCCGCATATACTGATCTAAGAAACCACCCAAGTTCACCCAGTTAATAAATAAGCCAAGCACCATGGTAAATGGAAAGCCTACCGCAAGAATATTTAACTGCGGCGCTGCTCGAGACATGATACCAAACGCCATGTTTACCACTAAAAGAGCCGTTACAGCCGGCAATGCCATCAGCATAGCAGCTGAAAACATCCAACTACCCGCCATCAAAATTCGCCAGTAGCTCCTTCGATCTATTGCTTCCAAGCTTATAGGAACAACATCAAAGCTTCTCAAAACTATTTCAATCATAACCAAGTGACCATTAAGCGCCACAAAGATCATCATAATCAATGTCAGATAAAACTGACCCAACATAACAACCGAAATCCCGTTAGCAGGGTCCGTCATTGACGCAAAACCAAGACCCATCTGTAGAGCTATCATCTGACCGCCCAAGACAAATACTTGGTAAAATACTTGGAATAGAAAGCCTAGCATCGCCCCAACCAGAATCTGCTGGGCAATAATTAGATAGGTATTAAAATGCAGACCATCGAACTCAGGCATCGTCGGTAGCAATGGCGCGACGACAACGGTAACCGCTAGAGCCAAGAACAAACGCACACGGGCATTAACAAGCTGACTACCCAGTAAAGGTACAGCCATAAAGAATGAAGCGATTCGAAAGAAGGGCCACAAGAAGGCCGCTACCCACTGTTCGATCTGCAGAACACTCAGTTCAAACAAGGGGTTAACCTATAAGATAAGGAATGTTTTTCACTAGAGTAGTGAAATGCTCAGTCAACTTGGTTAAAAGCCAAGGGCCTGTCCACATAATTACAAGAATCGTAATTATGAGTCGAGGCAAAAAGCTCAATGTTTGTTCGTTAATTTGTGTCGCCGCTTGAAAGGTTGATACCGCTAAACCCACGATCAAGCTTGGCACAATCAAAACACTAACGATCAAGACTATTAACCAAAACGCCTCGCCAAAGAGACTAAGTACGACTTCGGGTGTCATATTTCCTCCTTAGCTATATACCAAAACTGGCAGCTAATGTGCCTATCACCAGCGCCCAACCATCCACTAATACAAATAGCATAATTTTGAATGGCAAAGAAATAATTACTGGCGATAGCATCATCATACCCATAGCCATCAATACACTGGCAACCACCAAGTCGATAACTAGAAATGGGATAAACAACATAAAACCGATCTGGAAGGCAGTTTTTAATTCACTAGTTACAAATGCCGGCACAAGCACGGTAAAAGGGATCTGCTCAGCTGTTTCTACGGCCGGCGTACCAGAAATCCTCATAAATAGATCTAAATCACTTTCACGAGTTTGCAGCATCATAAAATCACGAAACGGACCACTTGCCGCCTGAAAAGCCTCAAACACTCCCATCTCTTCATTTACATAAGGTGTTACAGCCTGCACATACACCTTATCCAGAACTGGCGTCATAATAAACAGCGTCAAAAACATCGCCATGCCGACCATAATTTGGTTCGATGGCGTTTGTTGAAGACCTAAAGCCTGCCGAAGAATGGCAAAAACAATAATGATACGGGCGAAAGAGGTCATCATCATGAGCATTGCTGGCAGGAATGTCAGCATGGTCATGAGTGCGAGCACTTGAAGTGTCACACTGTAATTACTTTCACCATTTTCTCCGGTTGTAAGCGTTACAGCCGGAATTCCCACATCTGCAGCGTTAACTAGCGGTGGAAAAAGAAAGGAAACAAGAAGAATTGAAACTAACTTAATCAGCTTCATCAACGCTCCGTCGTTTTGATATAGCCTCTCCTAGGCGTGCAGCAAAACTCTCACTCGGCTGATCATCAACAATAGGCTCATCAAATGCGTGCAGATGAGAAACACGGCCTGGCGCCACACCCAGCAATAGCTGTTTATCACCCACTTGGACTAACACTGCTTTTTCACGTGTACTCAAAGGCAATACGCTTAAGACTTTCATATGGCGAGCCATTGGCGAAACACCGCTAAAACGTTTAAAACACCAAGAAAGGATAAAAATCATACCAATGACAAACAGCAAGCCCAATAGCAATTGTGTAAGGGCAGCCGCAGAGAATGGCTCTTGATAGGTTGTAGCAGGCACGACCGAAGGCTTTGCACCCGAAGTAGTTTCAACACCCAACGCTAAAGCAGTGGGCGAGATAGTAAAAAACAGGCATAACAACCAAGAACGCATAGATTACTTAAGACGCTTGATTCGTTCTTGAGGGCTGATCACATCGGTCAGACGAATACCGTAACGATCATTTACAACAACCACTTCACCATGCGCGATGAGTGTTCCATTCACCATAACATCCAAAGGCTCACCTGCAACGCGGTCTAACTCAATAACAGAGCCCTGATTAAGCTGTAACAAGTTGCTAATTGGAATGTCAGTTTGACCTACTTCCATAGAGAGCGTTACAGGAATATCCAAGATTACATCAAGCTTAGGGTCTGTGACTGGCGTACCTTCATCAGTTAACTCGTCCAACTCAACTGAATCACCCGTCACACCTGTTTCGGCAAGCAAAGCATCAGGGTCGACAGCTTCGCCACCCTCTTCGGTGACCTGCTCTTCCATGGCCGCAGCCCATTCGTCAGCTAACGCTTGCTGGTCTTCAGTTTCATCACTCATTGCTTTTGCTCTCTATAATACAATCGCTTGCACATTTATTTAGGGCGTTGGATTTGATCAACTATTTTAACGGCCAAATTCCCTCGGGAAACACCCATAGTGCAATTATAAACCGGTACTTTGTTAGCTTTTAACTCAAATTTTTCAGGCAGCTCGATCGGTATAACATCGCCAGCCTCTAACTCCAAAACATCACGTAAAGTCATATCTTGTTGCGCAAGCGTCATCTCTAATGGCAATCCGGCCATTAAAATATCTCGCTGAAGAGCAATCTGCCAACGCTCATCTTTTTCATCTTCACTATTCTGGAAACCAGATACGAGAAGATCACGAATCGGCTCTAACATTGAATACGGCATTGCCACATGAAATTCACCAGAGCCTCCCTCAAGATCCACTTGAAAAGTACTCACAACCACAACTTCAGTTGGATTGATGACGTTCGCCATAGCCGGATTCATTTCATGACCGAGGTGTTCAAAGGTAAGCTCTTTGACTGGAGCCCATGCCTCTTCAAGATCAATAAAGAACTGCTCTAAGGCTTTATGGATAAGACGCGTCTCAGTTGGTGTAAACTCTCGACCTTCGATCTTGGCATGACGCCCATCACCACCGAAGAAGTTATCCACCAACTTAAATACCAGCTTAGCATCCATAATAAACAGAGCGGTACCACGTAGCGGGTTGACTCTGATAAGGTTCATACTAGTAGGAACGTACAAGGTGTGAATGTAATCACCGTACTTCATCACCTGAACACCACCTACGGTCACATCGGCTGCGCGGCGTAATAGGTTGAAAAGGCTGATACGGGTATAACGTGCAAAACGCTCATTGACCATTTCGAGCGTAGGCATTCGGCCACGAACGATTCGCTCGTGACTGGCAAGGTCGTAACCTCGGACATCGCCTTCTTCTACTTCCGCATCTTCAGATGTTTCAACATCCCCATCATCAACACCATGCAACAGAGCATCGATTTCATCTTGCGAAAGTAAGTCTTTGACCGACATTTAGGAATAATCTCCTATCAGCCTAAATTGCATTACTGCATAACCATGTTAGTAAACAAGATAGTTTCTACACCCGGCTTACCAATTTTTTCCTGCATAATCTCGCGTACAAGGTCAGTTGAGCTTTCTAGCAAAGCCTCTTTACCTTCAACTGTTTGCAGAGTGCGGAAATCTTGAGTGCTGTACAGATTATTTAAGCGCGAAACAATCAAAGGCATATGCAATGTCAAAGCATCAGCTACCGCCTGATCGCGACTTTTCGCTTCTACATACAACTGCATGTAATGCGGTCTATTGTCACTCGACTGCAGAGTCACAACAAACATTGGCTTGCCGCCCATCGTTCTTACTTTGGTATAAATAGCCTCTGCTCGAACTGGCTCAGCCGGCGCAGCTTCTTCGCCCGCTGGCTCACTATCACCACCTAAGAAAAATAAAGCAGCTGCAGCACCACCGCCACCGACGACAACAAGCGCAAGCACAGCAATTATGATCAACTTGAGCTTAGATGATTTCTTTTCGCCGCCTTCAGCGCCTGTTTCTTGCTCTTCAGCCATCTCTATATCTCCAACAAAAAGCGCGATACTCTACAGTATGAACCACATATCGCTTAAACAGTATTGCGCCTAATATAACACACTGATTTTAAGGCTGAAGATCAAGAACACACAAAAATACTATTTAGAGCAAAGAGCCTTGTAAAAGCATAGATTATATTAGCTAAACAAAGCTCACAAACTGCTCAATTAAGCGTAATAATCCACCAGAGATACCGATCGAGCATTTTCTGGTTGAGCCCCCTCTTCCCCTTCGACACCAACGCTTCCACCATACTGGTTACCAGAGCTATCACCGTCTGCAAACTGCTCTCGTCGTTGCTGATCTGCAGACTGGTCAGAAACCGAGGAATCCTGCAGCGCCAAACCCTGCTCGGCAAACATCTCACGTAATCTCGGTAAACTTTGTTCAACCGCATCTCTTACATGAGCATGAGGCGAGGTAAAGTTAAGACTCACCTGATCCTGATTGATATTCACTCGAATATTAAGCGAACCCAACTCGGGTGGATCCAACCTAATCTCTGCCACTCGCGTATTTTGAGCTGCAATCATGATTGCTCGTTCGCCCAACGCATTGTTCCAAGCAGGCGTATTCACTTTAACATTTTGAGGCATCATCAAATTTTGCCCCTCAGTAACAACCTTTTGAGCCGCTGTAGGCGAAGCAGAATTCACCTGACCAATAGTATTTGAGGCCAAACGCTCCACTACCTGTGTAGCTGTCACATCCCCTTTTTCACTTGCGGCCACTTTTTGCATCAGCTGCTGAGTCATATCCAAAGCGGATTCAATCTTCTTAATGCTACTATTTTCCGTCTGGGGAGTAAGAACCAAATCCGATTTAGCGCCCTGTGAAGATACCGATTGCTCTGTTACTGCACGATTAGCTGATTTCGCAGCATCAACCTCAACCTTTCTTGCAGTTGGGTCAAACGGTTTGACTTCAGCATCATCAGTGACAGCAACTGAATTTTCACCTCTCATTGGAGCAGATTTTGTGTCTGACTGATCATTTACAGATGGAGCACCAACCTTAACGGACGGATCATTAGCACCTACCTGCTGTGAATTAGACGCATCCGCTGCTGCATTAGCTGCAGCTTGTGATTGCTGAGCCATTTGCTGATTGTGGGGCTGAGCATTTGAGCTAGGAACACCAGCAATATTCGCAGCATTAACAGCGTCTTTCGCAGCTGCATTTTGATGCGAACCTTGATCTTCAGTATGCTGAGCTGAATTTGGAGATGTAGCCGTTGTAGGGACTGTAGAGACAGCACTATTAACATCTACTGACGGCTGAGCTTGAGAATTACTCGCTCCCACAATAGGAGTTTGAGCGGAATTTTTATTAGCGCGTGAAGCTTCAACTTCTTGCTGAGTAGAAGCAACCTTTGCATTTGGATCTACTGAGTCAGTCTTCGGCGGAGGAGTAATAACAACTTGATTCTCGCCACCCACCGCAGCTACACCAGGGTTACTCGGGACCGAAACGACTTTATCCGAACCAGCATTTGAAGGAATAGATCCTATCTCTTTCTCACCATCACTTGTGGCCGGCATTATTGGCTGCTGTTCAGTATATTGGCGCAGCGCTCTCGCCAGTTCAGAGCTCAACTCTGGCGGCAGTTGAGAATCTTTAGCCGACTGCTGTTCCAAAAGATGAGCAATTTGGCGAAGCTGATCCTGCATCTGATCTTCAGGCAGTAACTCCTCTAACTTCTGCGGCAATGCCTCCCCGTCAGGCGGCAACATCCCGCCGCCAGAAAATTTAGCGACAGGCGCACCTGAATCAGCCTGTTGATTCAGAACTGAACCAAAACCACCTAACAACGGAACAGTCCCGGAGGCCGCAGACTGCGAACCTTGTGGGGTTATAGATAAATTAAGAGATAATAATCCGCCTCCAGTAGACGGGGATACTTGCTCACTCATTTCAGGCTCCTATTAATATTGCCTGATTTGAATAAAGCAAGATGAAGGCCAATTTAGATAAAAGGTGTTTTTATAACCTGGGAGCGTTCATCTAATTGCTTTTGCAGCGCCTTTTCTTCTTCAAGCTGCTCAGTCTCAATGGCTTTATCTGTGAGCTTCTGCAAACCTTTCATTCGCGCATATGCAGCCTTCCAATGCTGTTCTACAGCCTGAAGCTCTCTTCTATTCTGCGCCATGGCATTTGCTTGAGTCGATTTTGCTTGTTGAATTTTTTCTAAAAATGCCTGCTGAGTATGCAATTGAGCGCCCGTACAGCCTTCAGCATGCGCTCCTAAGTAACTTTGCTGATATTCAGAGACATACTCATCCAATTGAGCCATGGTACGTTGATCCTGCTCAACACGCTGACGGCTCGCGGCTAAAAACTGATCTGCTTGTTTCTTCTTTTTTTCAGCCAGATCTAAAACTAGCTGCAAGCGCTTTGAACGTTTACTCATTTTTGCAGCCCATTAGTTACTGCAGGTCGACGCAATTGCTGCTGTTCGGGCTCTGCATTTGGTGTTGGCGGCGTGGTCAGAATCATCACCATCTGCTGCATAGACTGCTGCAAAGGAAATGCTTCATTTATCCCCTGTCTTAAATAGGCATTCATCGAAGGTAAATTATCCATAACAAAATCAGTGTCAGGATCACTACCTTTAACATAAGCTCCAACATTAATCAGATCTTCATTCTGCCTATATTTAGAGTATAACTGCTTAAACCGCATTGCCATCTGCAGATGATCTGGCTGAATAATTTGCGGCATAGCTCGACTGATAGAGGCTTCGATATCGATTGCAGGATAATGCCCCTGCTCAGCTAAACGACGAGACAATACAACATGCCCATCAAGAATCGCTCTTGCGGAGTCTGCCACCGGATCTTGCTGATCATCCCCTTCCGTCAGCACTGTATAGAATGCAGTAATTGAGCCACTTCCAGCTTCGCCGTTCCCTGCCCGCTCAACCAACTTTGGAATCTTGGCAAATACGGAAGGTGGATAGCCTTTTGTTGCTGGCGGCTCCCCTACAGCTAAGGCAATCTCGCGCTGGGCCTGTGCATAGCGGGTCAGTGAATCCATTAGCAATAGAACATTTTTACCCTGATCCCTGAAGTATTCTGCAATCCGAGTAGATAGCTGAGATGCCCGCAAACGCATGAGAGGGGAATCATCTGCGGGGGAAGCAACAACAACAGATCGCTTTAGACCTTCCTCGCCGAGACTATGCTCAATAAACTCTTTAACTTCTCGACCACGCTCACCGATTAAGCCCACAACAATGACTTCAGCCTCGGTAAAGCGAGTCATCATACCAAGCAGTACTGATTTACCTACACCACTACCGGCAAACAACCCCATCCTTTGACCGCGACCAACTGTAAGCAAACCATTGATCGTCCGAATACCAACATCAAGGGTTTGTTTAATAGGGTCTCGCAATAATGGATTGATAATTTCCCCGGCCAACCCCGTTTCCGCTTCAGGCTGCAGAGGACCTTTGCCATCAATGGGCTGACCAACCCCGTTCAACACCCTACCTAGAAGGCTCATACCCACAGGTACTTTGCCAGAGGCACTCAAGGCAATAACTTTGGTGCCAGACTGCAGGCCTTCAATGGGATATAGCGGCATCAAATAGATCCGATCACCAGAGAAACCTACGACTTCCGCTTCGATCTGTTGATCAGGGGATAACTCTATATAGCAGCATTCACCGACCGCGCACTTAATACCGACCGCCTCTATTGTTAGGCCGATCATACGGGTAATACGCCCCTCAATTCGAGGTTGAGGTGTATCTAGACGATGCTTTTGATATTTAGATAAACGACCCAATAACTCACTCATGAGTTTATGCCGAATCGTTTTCTACATTGGCGAGAAATTGCTTCACGACTGTAGCAAAATGCTGATCCAAATTATGTTCAACCACAGTGCTTGCAGCCTGAAGTTCGTAACTGCCTTGAGAGATACTTTCATCAATAACATATTCCAAGGACACACCTGGCATTAGCAGCATTTTTTCTAGATAAGGAAGATCATCCTTATTAACTTTGGCAACAACGGTACCTAAAGGCTCTGGCACGCTTCGTAGGGAACTACTGATAGAATCCCGCAATAATTCCTGTCTAACGGATAGCTCCGCTCCAACAGTTGCTTGAGCCAATGAAACAACCATATCAACTAGTTGCTTCTCTAAAGTTTCCGTTTGCTGCTGTAAGGGAAGCTCAAATTCAGACAGCATATTGCCTAACAATGCCTGCAAGCGCAGAACCTCAGCTTCCCCTTGCTGAAAGCCCTCTTTATACCCTTGCTCTTTACCCTCTTCCGTCCCTTGAACACGACCTTCCTCAAGCCCCTTAAGACGCCCCTCTTCAAGCCCAGCAGCCAAGCCCTCGATGCGTGCCGTTTCACGAATCTCTTCCAGCTCGGCTAGAGTAATCTTTTCTGCGGCTATAACTTCTTCTACGACGGTTACTTCGACAGGATCTTTTTGCTGCAAACCAACAACATGCTGACCTGCAACCTGAGGCAACTCCCAACCAATAAGTTCGGAAGCCTCTTCAGCTCTGATGCGTTTAAAACCTTTATTTTCATACATACGCACTTAGCCTAGAGCATCTCTTCGCCACCGCCACCAAGGATAATTTCACCCTCATCAGCAAGACGGCGAGCTACAGTCAAAATCTCTTTCTGTGCTTCTTCAACCTCAGAAACACGCACTGGACCTTTAGCTTCAAGGTCATCACGCAGCAATTCGGAAGCACGTTTAGACATGTTACGGAAGACTTTCTCTTGGAGAGCGACATCTGCACCTTTCAGAGCAACAACCAGTACATCTGTAGATACTTCACGAAGTATTGCCTGAATACCTTGATCCTCTACATCTTGTAGATTCTCGAAGACAAACATCAGATCAGAGATAGTTGTAGCTAAATTTTCATCGCTCTCTTTAATCCCTTCCATCAATTCAGCTTCAAGACTGGAATCGATAAAGTTCATAATATCAGCAGCATTTTTAATACCACCAAGAGTCGCAGAACTCGCACCACTTGCGCCAGCAAATTGACGCTCAAGAATATCATTAAGTTCTTGCAATGCTTGCGGCTGGATACGGTCTAAAGCAGCTACACGCATCAAAATATCAAGGCGCTGCTTATCATCAAAGAAACCTAGCACGCCCGCTGCCGCATCAGGCTCAAGGTAGGCACAAACAACCGCCTGAATCTGCGGGTGCTCGTAACGGATGATTTCGGCAATTTGACGAGGCTCCATCCAGCGCAAGGTATCTAGGCCGGATGTATTTGTGCTCATTAGGATACGATCAAGGAGGGTTTTAGCTTTCTCTTCGCCCAATGCCTGATTAAGCATTGAACGAATATAGATGTCATTGTTAATACCAATACCGGTTTGATCACTTACCAAACCCATAAAATCACCAACAACAGATTCCACCTTTGTTTGTGGAATATTATTCAGCTGAGCCATTGCCTCACCGATCATCTGAACCTCTTTTGGGCCCATATGTTTCAGGATTTCAGCAGCATCGGCCTCACCTAAGCTAATCAGAAGAATTGCAGCTTTATTGATCTCACTGAATTCATCCTGATTTGCTTCATCACTCATCGTCACCTACCCATTGCTTCACAGCCTGCGCAACGCGCGCAGGATCTTCCGCAACCATACTACGAATCGCGTTTAACTGATAATCAAAGCTTTCATTTGGCGTTGGTAGTAGCTCATCATCGCTACCAAAAGTTACCGAATCAGAAGAAAAATCACCGCCATCAAGACCTTCTAGTTCCGCAGACACTTCACCTGCAGCACCCAAACCAGCCACATTACCCGCAGTACCAGCTGATGCTAGGTTTTTAAGGATAGGGCGTAAAATTCCGAACACTAGAACAAGAACAAATACCGCAGCCATAACCTGCTTAACGATATCCCAGATCCACTCTTGCTCCCACAGCGGCACATCTTCAGTCACAATAGGCTGCTCTGGAACGAATGGTGTATTTACAACATTCACACTATCCCCGCGAAGCGCAGAATAACCTACCGCATCCTGAACCAGAATACGCAGACGCTCTAACTCATTTTGCTGCCATGGGGTACGCTGAGCATCGCCTGTTGATGGATCGACGCTTGAAAGATCATCAACTACAACCGCGACGGTTAAACGACGTACACGACCCTGCTGATGCTTGGTGTAGCTAATAGTACGGTCTAATTCAAAGTTACGCGTAGCTTGTTTACGAGAAGAGCCTGGCGCACCGTTGTTAGCCAACACTCCCTCGCCGGATGCTTCTTCAGGCACACTGCTTGGCCCTGGAGGCTGATTAGACAATGCTCCTGGCACCCCTACTGGCGCAGCACCGCCAACTCTTGATTCATCCATTGTCTGCTCACTACGAAGCGCAGGAAGATCAGGATTATATAATTCATCTGTTTGTTCTACGGCCGTAAAATCAACATCTGCTGAAACTTCGGCACGAAAACTCCCCATACCTACAACCGGCTGCAGAATGCTATTAACACGGTTGAGCATGGTTTCTTCTAAATTACGCGTGTACTCCAATTGCTTAGCAGCCAAAACAACATTAATGTCTTTATCACGCATATTTAGCAGACGGCCGCGCTGATCTACAACCGTCACATCTTTAACATTTAACGCAGGAATACTTGAAGCCACCAAGTTAGCAATAGATGCAACTTGATCTCGCTCTAGTTGACGCCCAGAGAACAACTCAAGAAATACAGAAGCTGTCGGTTTACGGGTATCTCGGATAAAGACAGTATCTTTTGGAATAGCTAAGTGAACACGCGCATTACGCACAGCAGTCATACTAGAAATTGTACGAGCCAATTCACCCTCAAGACCACGACGATATTTTGTCGTTTCCATGAACTGACTGGTACCAAGGCTTTGCTCACGATCTAGAATTTCAAAGCCTACAGTCTTATCAGAAGTAAAACCTTCGGAAGCCAGTTTAAGTCTTGCTTGATGAACATACTCATCAGGGACCAAAATCGCCCGACCATCAGCATCAAACTTATACGGTACATTATAAAGGCGAAGCTGCTCTATAATCTGGTTAGCATCAGAGAAATTAAGATTACTAAATAGAACACGCTGATCAGGCTTTTGCGACCACAACACAACAGCAAAACCAATAGCGACGCTTGCCGCTAGACCAACCATCAAACCTATCTGCCTAACAATACTTAGCTTATTAAAGCCAAGCATTGGGCTTCCGCTTAATGTTTCTGCGCTATCTGCCACTGCCACTTATCCCGTTAATTCTATTTATTGTTAGATTGGCATCTTCATTACGTCTTCATAGGCCGAAACCAATCGATTTCGCACCTGTGTCATCGCTTGAAACGAGACTGAAGCTTTTTCTGCAGCGATCATAACTTGTGGAAGATCGATCGTTGGATCTCCCTTCTCATATGCAACCGCCATTTTTTTGGCATCCGCTTGAGTTTCACTCACTGCGTCTACCGCATTCTTTAATATATCACCGAATCCCGTTCGATCAGAGGGCTTAACAGCACCTGGCTCAGAGACCATGCCCGACATCATTTCTGGAGATACGCTCTGCACTTGAGTCTTAATCGTCCTCATCTGCATCAGTACACTATTTATGTCAGCTCTATCTACCATAACCACACCCAACGGCAATTTATTGACATTATAAACAGTCAATTTACTTCATCAAGGTAAAAACCAAGAACAAGACGACATTTTTTTGTCTATTTATACTTGATTTCACTTTTTATATGTAGATAAAAGCAAAAAACGGGCCAATGGCCCGCTATTCTTTTGACATCTAATTAATAATGCGCTTCTGGTGGATCTCCATACTTAAGACGCACATACATCAACGCCACTGTTAGAGCATCGCCAATAGCGGTATGCCTCTCGAGCATTGGTATATCTAATTTTTTAGAAATCGTATCAAATCGTAGATCGACATTACCACCAACAGACTTCCATTTAATAATGTCGTGATAAACATGAGACAGCTCAATCGCTTTATTCGGCAAACCAAAACCAAATTGCGGTCGAATGAATTTATCCAACATACGGATATCATAGTTAACGTAGTAACCAAGAATTGGACGATTACCGACAAACTGCAAAACTTGCTCTAGAGCATCTTCAATATCGATACCTTCAGCTAAATCACTTTCACGTATCTTATGAATCTTAATCGATTCGCCCGTCAGTGATTTGGGTGGCTTAAGCTTAATATCCAAACGATCACTCGTAAGAACCTTTTTACCTTTGATCTTAACCGCACCAATCGAGACAATTTCCCCCTGCTTCACATCAAGACTAGTCGTTTCACAATCTAAAGAAACAACTTCGTCACCGTCGTAAGCATCAAACAGGTGAGCATATGGACCAGACTTATGGTCATATTTCTCTTTTATTCTTCTTACCGCTCTGGGTATGATCATTAAAACTTACCCTCCAAGGTGGTACCTAAGCTCAAGATGCTTTTTAAAACCTTTAACAATATGCAACGCATCTCGCAGGAGTTCTCTTTCAAGCTTATCTAAAGACTGCAGCTCAATAATATTGGGGGTCTGATCATGCCCCGTTTCGCTACACTCCATACGCTTTACCTGTTGCCTCAATCGAAGACTAATAAACAAACTCAAAGCCTCAGCAATTTCTCTACCGTGCTTATCTTTTAGCTGACCAAGCTCTGTCAAAGCCTCGATACGCTCAAAGGTATTTGTCACTTTAATACGATGCTCTAAAGCTATCGTGCGTATCCCATGCACAATTGGGAAAATCCCGCCTTTTTTAATATCCAGCTGCCCCTTGTCTTTTAAGTTACCGAAGAAAGTCAATGGCGTATCAAACTCAAGGGAAGCTTTAGCAAAATGAGAGAAGAAAACATCATTATTACGCAGATGCCTCATAAACCAGTTTCGGCTAGCCTTAAAGATTGCCGGATTACCCGCTACAGGCTTTGCATCAACAGCAATCGCTAGATTCATTTGCGAATCACCATCACATCTGTCAGCCCAATCACCTAACATTTGTGTCCAACCACCCAGAGATTTAACCCATTCTGGATTAGATACCATGATGTTACCCGGGCAAGGAGGAAAGCCAAATTCGATCAAAGTCTGACTAAAACGATTAAGTGTTTCAGTCATTTCAGGCCACACCAAACCATCCCTATGAATAATGGCGTTATCCTGATCAGTTTTCATGATCTGCTCACCACGCCCTTCCGAACCCATCACCAACAAACAGACATGTGGCTGCATATCACTTGGGATCATGATATTGAATAGCTTAGCAATAATACGGCCGTTCATCGCAGCCAATAGATCCATCACAAAGCGAGTTTTTACACCTTGCGACACAAGCGCCTTAATCAAATCATCTAGGCCTTTTTCAGCTTCTTTTAGATCTTCAACTGTTTGTGCACGCTCAATTCGCAAACCAATCACATGAGAATGGCTGGAGAAATAACTCAACACATCGGTCAGCTCAACAATGCCTGACATTTCGCCGTCTTTCATCACAACAACACGCTCAATGTGCTGCTGGGTCATTATAATTAGCGCATTAAATAGATAGTCATCAGGTTGCACTGTGATTAGACGATAGCTTGCGATCTCAGCCAAATCCGTATCCATCGCCAACTCATTAACTACCACTGCATCTAATAAATCGGTCCCCGTAACCATGCCGTATCGATTACCGCGTTTTACCAGAATACAATCTGCCTTTTTTTCGCGCATAAGCAGAGTTGCTTCACGAATTGATGTACCTTCAAGAACAACCAACGGTTCACGGACTAAACCATCAGACACTTTAGCCAACATAAATTCGGCCATGTCTTGTTCTTTACCGTGCTGTTGGACTATCTCTGTTTTGGCTGATAAATTTTGCTGAAAGTAATCTGCAAATAATCCATTTGTCGACATAAGGTCCAAAAGAATCTTAGTCGGTAAGATATGACAAATTGTTTCTTCTTCAGCGATAAAATTATGTATCGCCTTACCTCGAATAGCAGACCAGCCACCAAAGTAATCTTCGTTGGTATAGTGAACAAAAACATGCTCAGGAGTATCACTCCCCTCCTCCTGAACTTCACTCTCACCTACCTTTCCTTTAAAAATAACAAAGACACCTTCAGGCTCTTCGCCCGCCGTCATGATGTACTCGCCTTTCTGGTAATAACCTATATCCAGACTTGAACGCAGTAGATCTTGCTCCTTCCCATCCAGCAAACTGAATGGCAAATTTGTCATTTTGAAAGAATCAGGCATTTCCAACATCCTCTTTGTAGGAAAAAGAAAAGGGCGCTCCAACCTTCGCTGGGCGCCCTTTTTAGATTTATCTAATCGATCTTAGTGATCGTGAGCAGCACCAGCACCACGCGGGATACGTAGATCTTCTACGATATCCTGGATTTCTTGCGGTGGTTCTTCAGTCATGTTGGATACTACGAAACCAACGATGATGTGAAGAATCGCGCCAAGAGTACCGAAGCCACCTGGAGAGATACCCATGATGTATTCATCTGGAGTACCGCCACCGAATGCGAAGTAGTACATGTAGCACATAGTAGAGATCAGACCTACTAGCATACCTGCGATCGCACCTTGTGAAGTGTGACGCTTCCAGAAGATACCCATGATGATAGCTGGGAATACAGACGCACATGCCAGACCGAAGGCTAGGGCTACTACCTGTGCCACGAAGCCTGGAGGGTTGATACCGAAGTAACCTGCGATACAGATTGCCACGATAGCAGCCAGACGAGCGTACATAAGTTCCTGCTTATCAGAGATATTCGGATTGATGGTTTTCTTCATCAAGTCATGCGAGATCGCTGTAGAGATTACCAACAACAGACCTGCCGCAGTTGATAGAGCCGCAGCTACCGCACCAGCTGCTACCAGAGCAATTACCCAGTTTGGAAGCTGAGCGATATCTGGGTTAGCTAGTACCATGATGTCACGGTCTACGTATACTTCGTTTGCGAATGGCTGTTTAGCCGCATCAAACTCAGCACCTTCTTTAGCATTGCTAGCAATACGCTGACCGTATTCACCACGCTCTTCAGTAAAAGCAGGCTTCTTAGAAGTGAACGCACTACCTGCAGCGTACTGTACTTTGCCGTCGCCGTTACGGTCAGTCCAACCTAGAAGACCTGTGTTCTCCCAGTTTTTGAACCATGCAGGCATTTCAGTGTACGCAGTACCTGTACCGTCAGCACCGTTTAGTGTCTGGATAAGGTTTACACGACCGAAACCAGCTACACCAGGAACCGCAGTGTAAAGTAGCGCGATGAAGATTAGAGCCCAACCAGCAGATAGACGAGCATCTTTTACGCGAGGTACTGTGAAGAAACGTACGATTACGTGCGGAAGACCAGCATTACCACACATCAGAGCAACTGTTAGGAAGAATAGATCGATAGTCGATTTCTTACCGTCAGTGTACTGATGGAAGCCAAGATCTACTGACAATTGGTCAAGAGTAGCCAATACAGACATACCACTGTCCAGAGTCGCACCCAAACCAATTTGTGGTAGGAAGTGACCTGTTACCTGAGCAGATAGGAAGAATGCTGGTACTGTGAACGCAAGAATCAATACAACGTACTGAGCAACCTGAGTATAAGTAATACCTTTCATGCCACCTAGTACAGCGTAGAAGAATACGATCGCCATACCGATAACTACACCAGTGTTGATGTCAACGTGTAGGTAACGAGAGAATACGATACCAACACCACGCATCTGACCAGCTACGTATGTGAAAGAGATTACGATAGTACAAACTACTGCGATTGTACGTGCAGTAGAAGAGTAATAACGGTCACCGATGAAGTCAGGTACTGTGAACTTACCAAACTTACGTAGGTAAGGTGCTAGCAATAGTGCTAGTAGTACGTAACCACCAGTCCAGCCCATTAGATAAGCAGAACCGTCACGGCCAACGAAGGAAACCAAGCCAGCCAGGGAGATAAACGATGCAGCGGACATCCAGTCAGCAGCAGTCGCCATACCGTTAGCAACCGGTGGTACACCACCGCCCGCAACGTAGAATTCTTTAGTCGATCCTGCACGCGCCCATATCGCAATACCGATATATAGCGCAAAGGAGCCGCCTACAAAGAGAAATGTTAAAACGTCGAGACTCATAGCAATGCCGTCCTAATAGAAATTATTATTGTTATTCGTGAACGTCATACTTCTCGTCAAGCTTGTTCATGCTGAACACGTATGTCCAGATCAAGATGACGAATACGAAGATTGACCCTTGCTGGCCGAACCAGAAACCTAGTGGGAAACCGAAGAACGGAATCGCATTAAGCTGTTCAACAAACAAGATCGCGCAGCCGTAGGACACTACGAACCAAACCGCGAGGTGAGTCATAATGATGCGCAAGTTTTCACGCCAGTAGGCTTGCGCCTGCTCATTACTGATTGACATAACACCATCCTTATTTTTGTTATTTAAAAATTGGTGAAAATTTAAGACTGTAAGAGACTATCAAACAGCGCAGCCAAACAAAGCTAAACTTTAGTCGACTCAACTTTCCTCTAAACCATTGAAAAATCGCCTCAAAGCGCCGTATTACGGCATTTCCTCGATATTGAGTAGTAAAAGGCCTTCCAAAACTCTAGACAAAGGTATTAACACTGCTGACCCTAATTTAGAAAAGCCATAATTACTCCATTCAGACAATTGTTGGGTTCCTGTCAAAATTAAGTAAACTAGCTACACATCTGTTTTTACTATTCATTAAGGAATGCACGATGCTTTCTGGCTGGTCGATAATTCTTATCTCCTTCACCTACCTTGGCCTTTTATTCGCCATCGCACACTACGGTGATAAAAGCGCACAAAAGAATGATCGTATTATCAGCCGACCAATAATCTATTCTTTATCTCTTGCAGTTTACTGTTCCTCATGGACTTTTTACGGTGCTGTAGGGCGCGCAACCACCGGCGGCTGGGAGTTTTTAGCGACCTATTTAGGGCCTGTTATTGTCTTTATTTTTGGCTGGCGCCTTATTGAGAAGATGATTCTTATCAGTAAGCAGCAGAACATCACAACGATTTCAGACTTTATCTCTTCCAGATACGGTAAAAGCCAAGCCCTAGCGGTATTAGTCACCATCATTGCGGTTACCGGCACTATGCCCTACATCGCCATGCAGCTTAAAGCTGTAGCTATCAGTTATAACGCGCTTACACCAGGAACAGAGGAGGTTATTAGTAAGGGTAGCGATACCGCTCTTTTCGTTGCAATAGTCATGGCCGTCTTTGCTATTTTGTTTGGTACTAGGCATATCGATGCCACAGAACACCATGAAGGCCTGGTATTAGCAGTCGCCTTCGAATCAATAGTGAAACTTACTGCTTTCATTGCCGTGGGTATTTTTGTGATGCTTGAGGTTTTCGATGGTTTCGAAGACCTCGCCTACAACATAGCCACCCAACTCAACAACAACTCGAATTATTCGTCATTTTTAGACGACAGTTTTTTGACGGAGATATTACTCGCCTGCGCAGCTGTGATCTGTTTGCCACGCCAGTTCCACGTAACAATTGTAGAGAATACGAATACAGGCCACTTAAAACTTGCTCGCTGGCTGTTTCCGATCTACCTCATCCTGCTGGCAATCTTTGTATTACCTATCTCAACTGCAGGCATGCTGTATTTCGAGAACACCAGCGTCGACGCAGACACTTACGTTTTGATGCTGCCCTTAGCTGCAGACTATAAAGAACTCGCCACCTTTGCTTTCATCGGTGGTCTTTCAGCGTCTACTAGTATGGTTATTGTTGCCAGCATCACTTTATCCACAATGGTCTGTAACGACATCATAATGCCGCTGCTTTTCCGTATCTCTTGGCTTCGCCTATCGGACACTAACGACGTTGGCGCACTGCTACTCAAAGTCCGTCGAATCACCATCATGTGCTTAATGATTCTGGCATACTTCTACTATCGAATTTTAGGTGAGCAATCCCCTCTAGCCTCATTCGGTCTACTTGCTTTTGTTGCGGCAGCACAATTCCTCCCAGCCATCATTGGCGGTATATATTGGAAGGCAGGATCACGCCACGGCGTGCTTGCGGGTTTAACAGGCGGCTTCCTCCTATGGCTATACACATTAGTACTTCCGTCATTTAGTGAAGCGGGCTTGCTTGGCCCTGAATACTTAAACAACAGCATCTTTGGAATCGAATGGCTTAAACCCACTCAGCTATTCGGAATCGAAGGCTTAGAACCACTTACACACGGTGTATTCTGGTCTCTGTTCTTTAATACTTCGTTGTATTTTTTAGTCTCCAAATACACAAGCTTACGCCTTGTTGACCGCATTCAAGCCAGCGCCTTTGTTGATGTTTATAACAAGGATTTAACCGAAGCAACTCGTCAATATGGACAGGTAACCGTTGGTGATCTTCAGATGCTAACAGAGCGCTTCCTTGGCATTAGCAGAACTCAACATTCCTTTACTGGCTTCGCACTTCAACACGGAGAAGAACCACCTTTATCCGGTGATAAAGCGACCCCTGAATTAGTACAATTTACTGAGCGCCTTTTAGCCGGTGTAATCGGTGCATCTTCAGCACGCATTGTCCTAGCCTCCACTTTACGTGGTAAGGACATGCATATAGGTGATGTCGTAACCATTGTTGACGAAGCCTCACAAGCACTCCGTTTCAACCGCTCGCTCTTGCAATCAACCATCGAGAATATCAGTCTCGGCATCAGCGTAGTCGACCAACAAATGCGACTTGTAGCTTGGAACCGCGTTTACGTAGAAATGTTCGATTACCCTGAGGGCCTTATTTGTGTCGGCCGCCCGATTGAAGAAGTGTTCCGTTACAACGCCATGAAAGGCGAATACGGTCCAGGCAATAACGACGAACAAGTAACTAAGCGCCTAAAGGTCTTGAAGTCTGGCAAGCGACATAGCTACGAACGTTTCCGTCCAGACGGTACTGTTCTAGAAGTCCGCGGCAACCCAATGCCAAATGGCGGCTATGTAAACACGTACATGGATATCACAGATCATAAACATGTCGAAGAAGCCCTAAGGGAAAGCGAGCAAAACATTAGGATCTACACTGATAACGTCCCAGTACTGATTGCTTATCTAGATCCTGAGAGACGCTACCTATTTATCAACAAAGCTTATGCTGACACTTTCGGTCTTGATCGCAACACCATCTCTGGCCAGCCCTGCTATAAAAGCATGACTGAAGATGAGTATGAGCTTCGAAGCCCATACATTACTGCAGCCCTTGCTGGTAAACGTCAGCGTTTTGAAACCACACTTCCAAGTGACAGCGGACAACCCCGCTATGCTGAAGTTAAATACATTCCGCACATTGGCGAATATGGTGATGTACTGGGCTACTTCACCCTCTACCAAGATATCACTGAGCGACGTAAAGCCGAGTTAGCACTAAAAGAAACCAATGAAACGCTAGAACAACGCGTGCGCGAACGTACACATGCACTCTCTGTTGTTAACAAAGAGCTACGAAAAGAAAATACAATTCGCTCCTTAATGGAAGACGAGCTTCGCCAAGCCAAGTCCGATGCTGATGATGCAAACTTAGGTAAAACTCGCTTCCTCGCCTCTGCAAGCCACGACTTATTACAACCATTGAACGCAGCAAGATTATTCACTTCTGCTTTAGCTCAGCAAAGCCACAGCGAAGAAACAAGCCAGTTAGTAGAAAACCTTAATGGCTCACTTACTGCTGCTGAAGAGCTTATCACCGCAATTTTAGATATATCCAAATTGGATGCTGGTGCGCTAGCCCCATCCATTACAGATTTTTCTCTGGATGATATGTTCAGTGCATTAAATACTGAATTTACCGCTGTAGCCGATAAAAAGTCGCTTAAGTTCCGCACTGTACAATGTAATAAGGTTGTACGTTCGGACCAACAACTCTTAAGACGAATAATCCAAAACTTCCTCTCTAACGCTATGCGCTATACCCAAGAGGGCAAAATCCTACTTGGATGCCGCAGACGTAAAAATATGCTTAGAATCGAAGTCTGGGATACAGGCGTAGGTATAGCTGAAGACAAAATCAAAGAGGTCTTTGAAGAGTTCAGACGCATCGATAATCCCAAACACTCTCAGGTCCAGGGCCTAGGTCTCGGGCTTGCGATTACAGAACGCATTGCTCGTATGCTGGGTCACAAACTTAATGTACGTTCATGGCCAACCAAAGGAACAGTATTCAGCGTAGAGATCCCGCTTGGCGACAGCACTAAAGCAGTTAAACCAAAGCCTGAAAAACGCGGCTGGATTCGCAGTAAGGGCCTAAATGGCATTCGAGCGATAGTGATCGACAACGAACCTAAGATCCTCGAAGGCATGTCCGCATTACTTAATGGCTGGGGCTGTGATGTTAAAGTCGCCCTTTCTTCTAAAGAAGCAACAGATCTAATTCAATCTGAAGGATTCCAGCCAGAGATCATTCTAGCTGACTACCACCTATCTGAAACTCTGACTGGCATCATGGCACTTAATGACCTTGCACCACTGCTCGATAAGCCAGTGCCAAGCATCGTTATCACAGCAGACCGCACTGAAGAAGTGAAGAACGAAATCCAAGATTACGGATCGCAACTACTAACCAAGCCTATTCGCCCTGCCGCCTTAAGAGCCATGATCAATAAAACCATTGCCACGGCACGCGCTAGCGAAGCAGAAAGCGAATAAATCACAATCAAATACAACCAACAAAAAAGGCGCCATAGGCGCCTTTTTTAAATCTTATGTCGCTTAAACATTACTCAAGATCAGTTTTAGGTGGTTCCACACCTAGGCGCTGAGCAGCAATTACTGCTTGCGTACGACTATGAACACCCAACTTACGTAAAATAGCTGTTACGTGCGCTTTGATCGTCGCTTCAGAAACACTTAACTCATAAGCGATCTGCTTGTTCAACAACCCTTCAGTCAACATCGTCAATACACGGAACTGCTGAGGTGTTAATGCAGACAATGCAGCAGCGAACTTTTGATCATCTTCGCTCACATCGCCCAAGTTATCTGCCACTTCTTGAGGCAACCATTCTTCACCTTCAAGTACAGCAACAATCGCCTCTCCGATCGTTTCCAGAGGAGCCGATTTCGGGATAAAGCCAGAAGCACCGTAATCAATCGCACGCTTCATAACATGCGGCTGCTCACTACCAGATACAACTACAACCGGGATCCCAGGGTTTTGACCACGCAAAAACACCAACCCAGAAAAGCCATTAGTGCCCGGCATATGAATATCTAACAAAACCAAATCCGCATCTGAATGCTGATCTACGGCTTCCTGCACTGCAGCCAACGAATCCGCTTCGATTGTTTCTACTCCAGGCATTGCCTGAGTAACAGCCTGTTTTAAAGCTGCACGAAACAACGGATGATCATCTGCAATAATAATTTTTTGTGCTAACTGCATGCGTTCACTTCCCCCTTAAGAACCCTGTGACGAACGCCAACCGTTAATGAACGGTTAATCCAGTGAAGAGAATACCACTATAAAACAAAAAACTCCCGCAAGTCTCGGGTAATCCGCGACTTACAGGAGTTTTTTCAGACTAATTTATAAGAAAAATTAGTCCTGACGGTTCATACGGTTTTCGATTAGGTCATCTACTACAGATGGATCTGCAAGAGTAGAAGTATCACCTAAAGCACCGAAATCGTCTTCTGCGATCTTACGAAGGATACGACGCATGATCTTACCAGAACGTGTCTTAGGCATGCCTGGCGCGAATTGAATCAAGTCTGGAGATGCAATTGGACCGATCTCAGAACGTACGTGCATACGTAGCTCTTTAAGTAGCTCGTCAGACTGCTCGAAACCAGACTGTAGAGTTACGTAAACGTAGATGCCTTGACCCTTAACTTCGTGCGGGTAGCCAACAACTGCTGCTTCAGCAACTGCTTCGTGAGCTACTAGCGCAGACTCAACTTCCGCAGTACCCATACGGTGGCCAGATACGTTGATTACGTCATCTACACGACCTGTGATCCAGTAATAACCGTCTTCATCACGACGACAACCATCACCAGTAGTGTATACACCTTTGTATGTAGAGAAGTAAGTTTGGATAAAGCGCTCGTGATCACCCCAGATAGAACGAGCCTGAGATGGCCAAGAATCTTTAATTACTAGGTTACCGTCAGTCGCACCTTCCAACTCGTTACCATCAGCATCTAGAAGTGCTGGCTGAATACCGAAGAATGGACGAGACGCTGCACCTGGCTTAGCCGCTGTAGCACCTGGCAGAGGAAGAATCATCATGCCGCCAGTTTCAGTCTGCCACCAAGTATCAACGATTGGGCAACGGCCCTGACCGATAATGCGGTGGTACCATTCCCAAGCTTCTGGGTTGATTGGCTCACCTACAGAACCAAGAATACGTAGTGTAGATAGGTCAGAATCACCTAGTACATCTTCACCTTGCTGCATCAAAGCACGGATAGCTGTTGGCGCAGTGTAGAACTGGTTAACCTTGTGCTTTTCGATAACGCGGCCGAAACGGCTGTTATCTGGGTAGCTTGGAACACCTTCAAACATTAGAGAAGTTGCGCCGTTAGCTAGTGGTCCATATACGATGTAAGAGTGACCAGTAACCCAACCTACGTCCGCAGTACACCAATAAACATCACCTTCTTTGTAGTCGAACGCATACTCGTGAGTCATGGAAGCGTAAACCATGTAACCACCAGTAGTATGCTTAAGGCCTTTTGGCGCACCAGTAGAACCAGACGTGTAAAGAATGAACATTGGATCTTCTGCGTTCATCTCTTCAGATGGGCAATCAGCAGATGCTTCAGCTACTAGGTCTTCGTACCAAACATCAACATTGCTATCCCAAGCAACATCCTGCTCAACGCGCTTAACAACGATTACGCTTTCTACAGCCGCTTTAGCTGCAGCATGCTCTAGCGCTTTATCAACGTTAGCTTTAAGCGGTACAGATTTTCCTGCACGCAAAGAGTAGTTAGACGTTACAACAACCTTAGAGTTTGCACCTTCGATACGAGCTGCAAGCGCTTCAGGAGAGAAACCACCAAATACGATAGAGTGAACAGCACCAATACGAGTACAAGCAAGCATCGCTACAGCAGCTTCTGGAATCATTGGCATATAAAGCGTTACTACATCGCCTTTCTCTACGCCACGCGCTTTAAGCGCGTTAGAGAATTTACAAACACGCTCATGCAGATCACGGTAAGTGATATTTTCAGATTCGCTTGGATCGTCACCTTCCCAGATGATAGCAACCTGATCACCACGAGTTTCCAGGTGACGGTCTAGACAGTTGTGAGAAGCGTTCAACGTACCATCTTCGTACCAACGGATATCTACATTGTGCGGATCGAAAGTGGTGTTTTTTACTTTAGTGTATGGCTTAAACCAATCCAGGCGCTTACCTGCTTCACCCCAGAATGCATCCGGATCATTAACTGATTGCTCATACATCGCTTCGTATTTTTCGTTGTCGATGTGCGCGTTTGCCGCAATCTCCGGACTTACTGGATATACCTTTTCACTCATCGTGATGCCCTTAGCTTGATTGTTTTAGTTCTAAAATAACCCCAGATCGCTCTACTCCAATATTATTATTCTACGAGTCAGTTTGAGGCTTTATATCAGTACCTAGATTTATACAGAAGGGGTAGCAGGGCTCTGAATTAGACATTGGTATATCCAGTGTAAGACCTTAGTCTCTACAAGCTTTTTTTCAAAGCACTCAAACGGGATCTTTTTAAGCGACTTAACGACCAAGCAGCTTATCTAAATCTAAGCCTTGTTCACGCATCTTAGCCAGCTTGTATCGTAGAGTTCGCGGGCTTATCCCAAGATTCTCAGCCGCTTCTTTACGACTTCCATGAGTCGCTTTTAGGGCATCAATAATCAGCTGAAATTCTCGCTGACGAACGCCCTCTCCCAACTGTCCTGAAAGATCTTCATCTTGAGCAGTTTCTTGATTCACGTCAGGTACAGTTGTCTGCGAAATGTCTTCAGGATTGAGCATAAGGTCCGCAACACCGATCTCAGTGCCGGATTGAAGTATCAAAGCTCGCTGTACAACATTATCTAACTCACGAACATTACCCGGCCAAGAATAGTCAGTCATCAAACGCTTAACATCATCAGATAAGGCAACAGATGTACGCTGCATTTTCTGGCAATACTTGCCAAATAAGCGCTCAGCTAAAGGCACTATATCAGCCGAACGCTCACGCAAAGGCTTCCATTGCAATGGAAATACATTAAGACGATAGAAGAGATCTTCTCTGAATTTACCTTCGGCGACATAGCTATCTAATTTGCGGTTTGTAGTGGCCAACACACGGACATTAAGCTTGATAACTTTACGCCCCCCTATGCGCTCAACTTCTTGCTCCTGCAGTACACGAAGTAACTTTGCCTGCAATCCCAGATCCATCTCTGAGATCTCATCCAGCAATAAAGTACCTCCATCAGCCTGCTCAAACTTACCAGGCGCACTTGCATAAGCCCCCGTAAAAGCCCCTTTCTCGTGACCAAACAAGGTAGCTTCAAGCATATTTTCAGGTATTGCTGCACAGTTAATCGCAATAAAAGGCTTTTTTGCTCGCGCAGAGTGATTGTGAATATATTGGGCCAATACCTCTTTACCTGTACCCGACTCGCCAGAGATTAGTACAGTAGAATCTGACGCTGCAACACGCCGTGCCAACTGCAGCAATTGCTGACTGCTAGGCTCTTCAGCAATTGGCTGCTCCATTTCACTGGCTACCGCCTCCCCAACTGCAAAACGTCGCACTGACGAGATTAGGGCGTCTGAATCAAACGGCTTCATTAAGTAATCAACTGCGCCAGCTTTGATGGCCTCTACCGCTTTACTTACCTGCCCAAAAGCAGTAATCAACATGACCGGCAATGCAGGATAAGTCTCGTGAATTTTATCTAACAACTGATGTCCATCCATACCCGGCATATTGACATCGGTCACGACCATAGCCACCTGTTGGCGCGTCAAAATATCCAAAGCAGTTTCTGCATCTTCAGCTTCCAGATATTCAAAACCTGCTAATTCCAATGTATCGCAAAGCGCTTCGCGTAACTCGTTATCGTCTTCAACTATTAATATACGATTAGCCATTGCAGATCTTTTAACCCTCTTCCGAAGCAGACGTTATTGCCGGCAAAATTAAACTGGCGACAGTTCCCTGACCCAGCAGAGAATTAAGTAAAAATTGACCATGATGTGCGTGCGCTACAACTTGAGCTACCGCTAAGCCCAATCCTGTACCATGAGATTTCGTGGTATAAAATGGTTCGAGCGCCCGCTTCAATTCATCTGCATCCATTCCTGGCCCTTGATCAATAACATCAATGCGCAACTTTCCTTCTTGATCAGCAAAGCGAACCATTAACTCGGCCCCTTTGCCGCAAGCTTGCAAAGCATTCTCGATCAAATTACTACAAACACCTAAAAGCGCTTCTTTATTACACTGCAAAATATATTCAGGCACAGTGTTCACACAGTCACAATCAGCATCGTAGTGTACCAATGGTACATCGAGCATATCTTCCAGCTCTGCCATCAACACTTTAGAGCTGATCTGCTCATCTAAACGCATTTCACCACGCGCAAAAATTAGCATATCCCGAACTTGCTGCTCTAAATTAGTTAGGCGCGATTTAGCCTTACTGGCAAATTTCTGGCGCTGTTCTTGTAGTAGGTCTGGGCGATTCAAATGATCAACATAGAGCAATGCAGCCGAAAGAGGCGTTCGAATTTGATGCGCCAGTGACGCCATCATTCGCCCCATTTCAGACAGACGCTGATAGTGAGAAACACGCCCCTGAAGGAGGCGTGTTTCAGTCTGATCCGTTAAAACCACTAACTGGCCCGGTTCATTATCCAGCGCTCGCGTCATTAGACTAACTTTACGACCATCTTTTAATGAAACTTCATGACCATCATCATTCCGAGGAGCAAAGCTACGTTCAATTATTTTGAACCACGGCTCTCCTTTAACAGGAGACCCTAACAAGTTTTCAGCGACCGAATTTACTTCCGAAATAACCCCTGAACCATCAATAATAACGACGCCAACAGGCATTACGGACAACAGATGTTGAAAACGATCATTAAGGTACTGACTATTTTGACTTTGACTCGCTTCAAGTTGAGCCAATTTTATCTTACTAGCAGACAGCTCATTTTCTAATTGTTCTATGCGCTGTAAATACTGATCTTTGCTGGACATATTACTTACGCTGCATCCCATATTTACGCATTTTTTCTACTAAAGTGGTCCGTCGGATATTCAACGTCTCCGCAGCCCGAGCAACCACATTGTCATTTACAACAAGCGCTTGCTCCAACAAACGCTGTTCGATTGTTTCCAAATGCTTTTTGAGATCAAGTCCGTCCTCTGGCAGCTTATCCAGTTCTACAGATTGAGGGACACCCCCTCCTTTTAGGGAAACAGCATTGTCGGCTTGCTCGTATAATTCAGGATTTGGCTCAGGAACATTCTGAAACTTAGGCGGCAGTTCAGAAACACCAACTACGCCATTTGGGTAAAGGATCGCCATACGCTCAATTAAGTTGGAGAGCTCACGTACATTACCCGGCCAAGGGTGCAATTGCAGAGAGGTTATCGCGCTATTTTGAAAACGCACCGAATCTAAACCTTGCTCTGGAAGTCGACATGATAACTCTTCTATAAGTAGATTCAGGTCGCCTGCTCGCTCCCTGAGTGGTGGCATCTCTATAGGGAAAACATTCAAACGGTAGTACAAATCTTCCCTAAATTCGCCCGTTTCGATCATCTCTTCCAAGTTTTTATGCGTTGCTGCGATCACGCGAATATCAGCATCTAAGGTTTTAGTTCCACCAATGCGTTCGAACTTACGCTCCTGTAGAACTCGAAGAAGCTTCACCTGCATAGACAGCGGCATATCCCCGACTTCATCAAGAAAAAGCGTACCCCCTTGAGCCAATTCAAAACGCCCAGGTCGACTAGACACCGCTCCCGTAAACGCCCCTTTTTCGTGACCAAACAACTCACTCTCAAGTAGATCTGCAGGGATCGCCCCACAGTTTATAGGAACAAAAGGACCATTCTTACGTACTGAGTGGTCATGCAGGCTTCGAGCAACAACCTCTTTACCTGTGCCTGACTCACCGGTAATCAATACATTTACATCTCTTCCGGCTACTTGAGACATCGCCCGCCTGACTTGCAACATTGGCTGACTAACACCCACCAATCCAGAGAAAAGATCCACCTGAGCAAGCGACGCATCATCTGCTCGCAATCCAAATAACTGAGCTCGATGCAAGCAATCTAATAATTGCTGATAGTTAAACGGAATAGAAAGTTGTCCAACCACACACTGACGTAATGGATCAGGCAGCTCTATAACCTCTGACCATTCGCCCAACGTCACCACAGCAATAGAAGCAAACTTATCCTGAAGATCTTTAACAAGTTTTTCTAGAGAGATAGGGAGCTGACTTTGACCAAGCAATACCACGTTGATTTGAGCTATATCAATCTCACTATTTGATTGGAACCAATCAACAAAGCCGCAAAATTCACACGGCTGATCGAGAAAAGAAAAAGCGGAATTCAAAAGCTCCCGCCGACTTAGATCATCATCTATGACTAAAACCGAAGACATGCCTAACCATTATTAAAAGCTGCTTGTTAATAATGCTAATAATTAACCCAGACAGGCAAAATGTCAATAAAATGTCACCAAAACAACCACACCAAAGAAACGATATTTTTTTGACATTACTTACAAATAGACACAAAAAAACCGCAGATACGCGGTTTTTTTAACTAAGAATAAAAGAGAAACAATAAGAATCACTTCTCTCCTATTTGAATCTCATTTGGCATTTCAGCCCAGCCTTGCTTGATCTCTAACATAAGGTTCATCACTTCCTGAACCTTGTCAGCATCGTTCTGACTATTTGCAGACATAATAGAACGAAGCATATAGTCATACAGAGCATCTAGGTTGGCAGCAACCTCTCCTCCCTGCTCAAGATCCAAACTACCCTTTAGACCAACTACAATCTCCGATGCTTTGTTTAGATGCTGCGTCCTTTCCTCAATGCTTTCCCTCTCGATAGAGCCCTTTGCTTTGGCCAAAGCTCCAAGTGCGCCGTCCAAAAGCATTGAGATCAATTTATGTGGACTTGCAGTCTCAACTGTTGCTCTAAGATCTACACTTTGGTACTGCTTTAAAGCATTAAGATTAACGCTCATATATAACCTGCTTTTTTACGATTAATTACTAAGAATATAATAAACAATAGATCGGCCTAATAGATATATCCTTTAAGAAAAAAATAGTCACGCCGTTAAAATAAGGAAATAATAGCGATCTTCTTAATTAATCCGCTGATATTCAGGTACAGATATGATTATACCCGTCATCATGGCAGGTGGTGCAGGTACGCGCTTATGGCCTCTTTCCAGACAGCAAAAGCCAAAGCAATTCCTAAACTTAATTTCACCTGACCACAGCATGCTACAGACAACATATCAGCGCATTTCAGGCCTGAAGTGGAATAAGTCAATACTGGTTTGTAATGAAGAGCATCGCTTTCTTGCAGCGGAACAAATCAGAAAACTAGAGATGACCTCCAGGACTGATATCATTCTTGAACCTGAGGGTAGAAATACAGCCCCCACCGTTGCATTAGCGGCAAATCATGCTCAAAGCAATGTTGGATCTGCAGACGGTGAGCCTATCTTACTTGTCTTGTCTGCAGATCATGAAATAAACGATATTTGCGGTTTCGAAAAAGCCGTGAGCAAAGCGATAACACTGGCTAAGAAAGGGAAATTAGTAACATTTGGCACCATTCCTTCACGACCGGAAACCGGCTATGGATATATAAAGAGCGGAGCTGCAGAGGATGAGGGTTTTGAAGTCTTAGCCTTTGAAGAAAAACCTGATCTGAAGAGAGCCTCTGAATTCCTCAATACGGGAGGTTATCTATGGAACACAGGCATGTTTATGTTTAAAGCCAGCACATACCTCTCTGAACTGCAAAAGTATGCTGGTGACATTCATAAAGCATGTGAACAAGCATACCAAAAGAAAGCTCATGACCTTGATTTTGTTCGGGTCGGTGAAAGTGAGTTTATAAATTGCCCATCCAATTCAATCGACTATGCCATCATGGAGCATACAAAGCTCAGCAGTGTAATTCCGATTGACGTTGGCTGGAGCGACGTAGGCTCCTGGAAAACGCTCTGGGATTCATCTGATAAAGACTCCGATAATAATGTTATCTTAGGCGACGTACTTACAACTGATACACAAAACAGCTACATCAGAGCCGAAAACCGTTTGGTAACTACAATCGGTGTCAATGATTTAATTGTGATTGAATCACAGGACTCCGTTCTGGTTGCACCTAAATCCGCATCAGAGAGGATCAAGGATATTGTTACCCAACTACAAACAAACAATCGGCATGAGCATATTAGTCACCCTTTAGTTCACCGTCCTTGGGGCCATTATTATTCAATATTTAAGCAGGATCGGTATCAGGTCAAACACATCACCGTAAAACCCGGTGCTAAGCTGTCTACTCAAATGCACCACCATCGCTCCGAGCACTGGATTATTGTCAGTGGCGCAGCACAAGTGACTAAAGGCGAACAAAGTTTTCTTCTTTCCGAAAATGAATCCACTTATATTCCCATCGGTACCATTCATGCCCTTGAAAATCCGGGTTTAATTCCTCTCGAGTTAATTGAAGTACAAGCAGGCCCTTATCTTGGCGAAGATGACATCATCCGCTTTGATGACCGTTACGGTAGAAGTTAACTAATACCAGTTTTGGCCGATATATCGAATATACCTTACACAAGATTTAACCCGATGAATTCACCCCAGAATCAAGATGACTCACAAACAAGTAATTCAGTATCAGCAGTTGTGTGTAGCTGGAATGCGGCTGACTCGATCGTTGCCTGCCTGAAAAGTCTCCGAGAAAACGGCGTCTATGAGATTATTTTGGTCGATGCAGACTCTGAAGACGGTACTCAAGAATTGGCCAAACCTTATGTAGACTGTATTCTGCAAGATCAACGCCAAGGCCTGGGAGCGGCAAGAAACCTCGGTATAGAAGTTGCCTCAGGTAGGTTCATCCTAAATTGCGGTTGTGACAATATCATGCCGCCAGGTAGCGTTCGGTCTATGCTCGATTACATGAGCGAAACTGCCGTGAACGGTGTATCTGCGGTCACCCATCTACAACCGGAAGGCTATCTGAGTCGTTCACTAAATGAGTATAAAAAAACCCGTTTTTTCCCTGGTGTCAGAAACTATATAGGAACACCGAGTCTATTCCCCGCAGCAAAGCTGAAAAGCCACCCATTCGACCCCACATGCTCCTGGTCAGATGACTCTGAATTATGTGACCGGTGGCGAGTAGTTTATAACGCCAAATTCGCCATATCAGATTCTGTTATTTATGAAAGCAACCCTTCATCGCTCAGCGAAATCAGCGCTCGCTGGAAGAATTATGGCCGGAGCGACTTTGAAATTTACACTAAGAACGGCCCCGATTGGTCGATAGGGCGAAAAATTCAGAGCCTCCTTTACCCCTTCAGAGAGGAACTCATCAAGCCATTTATCAAAATAAAAGGGCTGCAGCGATTCACCACTTTACCTTTTCTTATTTACATTACATCAAGCCGATACATCGGCTGGGCCAAATGCGCTTTGCGCAGTAGCAGGTAACCCATGAGCAAGAATCAAACAGCTGAATTTTCAAATGAATCAACACGTTACACTGCATCCTATCTGGACTTGCCACATGGTTTAAGTGTTTTGAATGAATACCAGATTCTAGAAAACCTGGAAGCCGATAGCGTGCTTGATGTTGGCTGTGGTAATGGAGCTAATCTAGACTACCTATCAAAACAACTGGGTGCTAATGGGGTCGGTGTCGAATTATCCGAGGATGCTGTATCGCTTCTTAAAAAGAAGCACCAACACAACGCTCAACTAAGTTTTACTCAAGCCAGTGCCCACGCACTTCCATTTGAGACTGAACAGTTCGATCTGGTAACTGCATGGTCAGTGTTACACTGGGTCGGCCGAAATGAGTACCTTCAAGCGATAGGTGAGCTTCTTCGCTGTAGCAAAAAGTATCTACTCATCATGGACTTTGTCGCGGCAGAAGATTATCGGACTTCATACAATCACGACCCACGATTTTTCACCTATAAACAGGATTTCGCTGAAGCTGTTAGCTGCTCTGGGATTATGGAACCGATACTTGAAAAACGCTGGTATGAATCAAATCAAACACAGGGAGAAATCATAGAGATTACTTCAGATCAGTTGAACCCATTTTACGATAACCCGATAAGCTATTACGCCCGAAAACTCGTTCTTTTTAAGAAGAATTACGACAAACTGCCGCTGTGTTCTGCTGAAGATTTTGTCAATTAGCGATTAAGAACTTCATGGCGGTAGTGATGAATCATCGCTTTTATCCCGTCATCAAGATCAATCCTCGGACGCCAATCAATATAACTTTTAAGCCTATCCACCGTCATATAGCGGACGGCCTGACCATCTGGTTTTTTGTGATCCCAGTTAATACTGCCTTGGTAACCTGCTTGGTCCGCTATTTTGACAATCAACTTACGTAAACTGAGAGGATTTCCGGAACCTATATTGATAGGAGCGCTTGATTCTATTATGGAGGCGCTTTGTATTATTGCGGAGACGGCATCATCGACATGTAGAAAATCCCTTACAGGTTCCCCTGTCCCCCAACAGGTAACTTCTTCCACCCCTGAATGAGCTGCATCGACAAATCGCGCCACATTCGCTGGAAGGACTCTAGCAGTATCAAGGGAGAAACTCTCCCCCGGCCCATAGACACTGTCGAGAATAAGATTAATGCTGTTGAAGCCAAACTGCTGCCGAGCTAATTCAGAATGGACAAGCATGGCTCGTTTAGCATAAGCATATCCCAGCACAGGAAGCGCCGGCTGGCCGTCAAACAGCGAAGACTCCAAATAAGGCGCTTCAGCTTCTGCTGGATAACAATTGATACTAGCAATATTAACAAGCTTGCCTACCCCATTACGTCGAGCCGCACGTAACAGTTGAGTATTCATCAAGAGGTTATTTTCATATACCTCGGCTCCATGAGCCTGCATATAACCTATCCCTCCCACATCTGCGGCCAGATGGAAAATCAGGTCAAACGACTCGCTTTGCAAACTAACCTCAATTTGCTCATAGTATAATAGATCACATTCACTCGAGCGCAGAGCTTTCACCTCTGCGCCTTCCTGCATCAGGGCTGCACAGAGATGCTTACCAATAAAGCCACCACCTCCGGTCACCAATACACGCCTACCCTGAAAACGCATCTTTACGCTACCGCGCTAACGAATGATCTGAAAGCATCGATTATATAATCACGCTGCTCAGCCTTAATCATGCTATGACAACCGATAAAAAAGCCACTTCTTGTCATTAGCTCAGTATGTTTCAGGTCTCCCGCTATTCTTATAGCTGGGTCATCACGATAAGCCGGCTGAAGAGCAAGGTTCCCTCCCATAAATGCCCTTGTTTCTATATTCTTGCTTTCCAGGAAACGTACTAATTCCTGACGCTTAAAAGGTGCATCGTCACGCACAATAATAGGATAACCATAAAACGAGTGCAGATAGCTCTCGGGCACGTAAGGCAGTTGTAAAAACGACGAAAGCTCTTTCAATTGTTCGGTATAAAACTCAGCATTATTAATACGATCTTGTGTCAGTGCATCTAATTTCTTTAGCTGCTCAATTCCCAAAGCTGCGCATATGTCAGTCATTCGTACGTTATAGCCGACTTTCTCAAAGACATAGCGTTCATCATATTCATTCAAAAAGCCATCACTGTAATAGAATCGGTCCTGTGATGAATCATATTCAGTCAAACGGCCAAACTCTCGCGTAGAACGCAGAATCTTTTCTAATCGGCTATCCGACGTCATCACCATTCCACCCTCACCCGTGGTCATGTTATGAGCCACGAAAAAACTATAAGTGGAGATAAGTCCGAAGGAGCCTACTCGCTGACCGTCAATGGCCGCAGCATGAGCTTCACAACAATCTTCCAAAACCGGGAGGCCATGCTTCTCAGCCAGTCTATTGATAGCAGGCATATCTGCTGCCAGACCCAGAGAATGAACCGGCATTATTAGCCCTGTATTATCATTAATCGCATCAGCGATCGCATCTACTGATATGTTGTGAGTATCACTGTCTATATCAACAAAAACGGGCTTAAGCCCATTTTGCAGAAGCGGTGAGATAACCGTAGTAAAAGTCGCTGCCGGGACGATAACTTCAGCTCCTGGCTTGACATAACCGGCCTGTAATAATGCATTGATCGCCAGCAAGTTGGCAGAGGAGCCAGAGTTAACTGCAATGCCATAATCGGTTCCAATATATTCAGCATAATCGGCTTCAAACTGGCGAACCTTTGGCCCCATTGAGAGCCACACATCCAACAATGAACCAATCGCATTATTGATCTCTTTGTGGTCAAACACTGGGTAACCCACACCAATACGACTTTGACCCGGAATGAAGGTTTCTTGTTGCATATCGGCAGAGAAATACGCTTCGACAAGCGCAAATATCTGGTTTCGGATTTCAGATTTATTCATCAGTACGCCTTAAAACTTATTTTTATACCAGTCGTAACAGGCTTTCAGGCCTTCGTCCAAGCTTACTGAGGCCTCATAACCAAGTTCCTCAAGCTTCGTTACATCAGGGCACCTTCGTTTAACACTGCCCTGGAAGGAAGCTTCAGCGAGGGTGTCAGTAGGAGAGCCGGTAATTAAAAGCAATTTTTTAGCTAATGCCTCTATGCTAATCTCTTCTTGTTTCCCTATGTGATAAATTTCTCCACATGTTTTAGCGGACTCCATCACCAACTGGGTTGCCTTGACAGCGTCATCAACATAACAAAAAGCTCTGGACTCATCCGCGCCAAAAACCTTAAAAGGAAACTCTTTTTTTACGATTCTTTCTATCATCTGGGGGACAACGTGTTTGAATCCCATTCTTGGACCATAAACATTGTGGTAACGGATAATAGAAAAGTTTGTAAGCCCGTGAGCCTGTGCATAACAGTTAAGTGCGACCTCACTGACCATTTTGCCTGCTGCATAACTCCAACGAGGGTTGGCTACATCATCAATCACCAGCGGAACATTCTCAGGGGTCGGAACAGGAAAATCATTTCCGAGCAACGATAAAGTGCCCGCATAGGCTTCCGAACTCGAAGAGAAAACAATTTTTGCTTGTGGATTGGTTTTTAGCCATTCCAATAGGTTGAGTGTACCTAAAACGCCTACCCTTAGAACCTGATCAGGAATCTCGTAAAAATTACCTGTGCCATTAATAGCGGCGAGGTGATATACCTGATCAAAATCATTATCAAGCTCCACAAACAACCCGGGGTCTGTGATATCCCCCCTGACTAAGGTAACATTTTCTCTCTCGATAACTTCCTTCAGCTCAGCATCTCCTGAATACTCTCTGGCAAAATTATCGACAATATATAACTCATGCCCCTCTTCGGCGATCTTTCGCGATAGATGGAGGCCGATAAAACCTGTTCCACCGGTTATGAGTACTTTACTCATACGCCCACCCCCAAGTATTCCACATTATCTAACTCATCAAACATGTTCTTCTCAAGCATTCGCCACGCGTCATAAAACAGGCAGGGTTGGCGCATTTTCGAAGTAATCATATAAGGATCGATCTCAGTGTATGATGCATGATTGTTCATCAACATTAATACATCAGCACCAGACGCTAACTGCTCAAGTGAGGCTGAGACCTCAAAACCCAGAGTTTCCAGCTCAGTATCTGAAATAACCGGGTCATAGACCTTGATAAGCGCCTCTGGATAATTGGCAGAAAACTGCTCCAGCAACCATATAGAAGTAGATTCTCGAAGATCCGATGTCTCAGGCTGGCCTTTGAATGCCAAACCAGCTATGCCTATGGTCACCTGATCCATTGGCTTTTTAATCACCTGAAGTCGCGCAGCTATCCGATTAACAATATCCGCAACAATTTCTTCATTAATACGTCGGCCCTCCAGTAACAGACTTGCATCTGCTCCTGCTTTCTTTGCCGCATCCGCAAGTATATATGGATCCTTAGAGAGGCAAGCACCGCCGACACCTGGGCTGGGAACCGGAATAGAGTTTCTCGGATAATGAGTATTGGCACAATCAATTAATTCATTAGCGTCCAGCCCCATAGACTCACAAATTTGCGCTACTTGGTTCGCATATGAGAAGCGTAAATCACGATAGGAATTATCCATCAATTTCACCATCTCAGCAGCTTCTAGACTGGAAACAGAAAGAATCGTAGGTGTTAGTTTTGCAAACATCTGAGAAGCTTTCTGAATCGAAGCCTCATCAAAGCCACCAATTACCTGTGGATTCTTTTCCAATTCCTGTATCGCATTCCCCTCGATAGTGCGCTCTGGCACAAAAGCAAAAGAAAACCCCTCTCCCACTTTCAAACCAGAGTTCTTCTCAATTTCTGGAATGGCAATCCTGCGACTGGTGCCGACAGCAACTGTTGACCTGAGGGCAATTAAGGCTCCTTGCTGAACATGCCCACCCACTTCTTCCAAAACCTGACCGATATAGTCCGTATTAGGTTTTTTACTGCTTTTATGTAAAGGTGTACCGACCGAGATGATATATGTATCGACCTTACCAACATCCATCAGATTCTGACTTAATCGAATCTTACCAACTTTGACATAATGCCTGAGAAGAGGCGCTAAACCTTTCTCAGTAAAGTGCGGAATTCCCTCTTTTAACTGTGCCAACACAGCAAAATTTTTTTCGACTCCAATAACATTAAAGCCTTTCTTCGCAAGGGCAACACTTAACGTTAATCCAACATAACCCATTCCCATGACCGCAACGCTTGTCATGAATACTCCTTAGTAAACGGATGAAATCTATAGCTTATATTTCGGCCTAATGACCCTAAACATAAGAGGAAATACATATCAGGAGATAGACCTTCGTGTAGAGGCAAGGTCAAAATCGTTTAAAAAGCCCTTTGAGCATGGCTTTCAGGATATAAACATCTGCTTTGAAACTACCGCCAAATCGCGATTCGTCTTCACGCGGCATTACGGGTACCGGGTATTGCTTGACAATACGTTTTGTACGAATAGCCCTGATCAATAACTCAGTACCACAAGATTTATAGGTATCAAAAGCACCATTTTCGCGCCAGATAGCGATATTATAAGCCTTCATACCGCACAGCGGATCTCGAACCCCCCACAACGTACTAGTGACTATAGAAAAAAGTCTTTCTGACCAGCGCTGTGTTTCCGAACGAAACCCAACCACACAATCAGCCACCTGCATTTGCTTTAAAAATTCTGGCAATACATCTCCTGGGTGCTGACCATCACCATCCATTGTTATAACACAGTCGAATCCCATATCAGCTGCATACTCAAATCCCCGATTAATTGCCCCATCGTAGCCGAGATTATGCTGAGCAGAAAGTACTGTAGCACCTGCCTTCTCTGCCTTTTCTGCTGTTTTATCGCTGGAACCGTCATCCACAACAATAGCCTGCAACGCAAAAGCTAACACCTCTGATACAACGGAGGAAATGGTCTGCTCTTCGTTGAACGCGGGAATTACAACAGCCGTTTTCATTTATAGTTTACCAACCAGATCTGGTCTCAGGTGCTCACCTTTAACCATATCCTGCCTTAACGATAACCCGATAACATCCTGCAACTGATAGGGCAAGAAAGCGTCTACTGGCGCGGGCCGTAGACATTCTAAATCAGCTTCGACTAACACTTCACCTGCTTTCATGTCTCTGGTTAAACGAACAGACCTTCGCTGCAAAACAACTGTCTCAGCTTCATTAGCTTCCACTTTTTTTATGGGGGAACCTAACGCCGCTTCCAACTCTCTTGTGCGATCAACCATCTCTTTCCAGGTAACCGGATTCATTGAGAATTTGTGATCAGGTCCATTTCTCTGATTGTCATCAGTAAAATGTTTCTCTATAACTCGAGCACCTAAAGCAACCGCCCCCAGAACTGTGGAATGACCGGGAGTATGATCACTTAGACCTAATACTAACTCTGGAAACAGAGTCCGGTAGGTTTTTAAGACATTCAGATTGATATAAGCAAAGTTTTCCAAACTAGCCGTGTAGTTGGTATTACACTGCATCAAAACTAGCTTTGGATTAATCTTAAGACAAGCCTCCACAGCGGCAACAACATCTGCCAGTTCAGACGCGCCAGTGGCAAGAAAGTAGGGTTTATCTTTCTTAGCAATATGCTCAAGCATCGCATGCCAGGTAATATCACCCGAACCTATCTTATGTGCGGGAACAAATTGATCAATATAATCAGCCAAGTCAAAATCATAAGGGCTGGTAAAGAAATCGATCTCAGCTTGCTTACAGGTATTAACCAGTTCTTCAGTCCAGTTTAAATCGACTTCAGCATCAGCATAAACCTCATAAACAGATTTCTTCCAGGTGGACTGGTGCGATTGCTGCCCTCCCAATGACTTAAAACCAAAGTCGCTGACGATGGTATTGGCTTTAAAATGCTGAAACTTAGCTGCATCGGCTCCCGCTTCTGCTGAAAGCCATATCAATTCTTTAGCCTTTTCAAGATCACCATCATGATTTGCGGCAATATCGGCAATAAAATAGGTAGGATCTGACTCTGAAATAGAATGTGAATTAACGATCAAAGGTGAGTGTGTATTACTGATATTCATCTATAATCCTGTCCAATTCTTGCTCCAGCGAAGGCAGATTGGTATTAAAACTATTTTGGTAGTGGCTAACATCCATTCGCATATCATTTGGGCGCCTTGCTTTCAAGGCAACCGACTCCACTGTTGCTTCGCTAAGATACCCTTCATCAAAACCAAATTTTCGCGCTATTGCAAACGCCAATTCGGCTTTAGAAAAACCATCTGACGTACCCAAGTTATATATACCCGGTTTAAAATCCACCAACCTGCATTGAATTTCTTCACATAAACTCGCTATGGATAACGCATTGATATAAACATCATTAAAGACCGGGATCTGTTTCTTTTCCCGTATAGCCTGTATCACCCAATCAGAAAAACTAGACCTTCCATCTATCAAACTTTTACCAAAAAAGTTGACCCTTAATACCAACCCTTCAGCGCGCAGAACCGACTTGTCAGCCAGCAATTTTGTCAGGCCATAAACATTGATCGGGTAAGCATTCCCTTCTAGGTGAGGTCCGATTCCTGAATACACTTGATCCGTTGATATGTGAATAAACTTTATTGTCTTAGGTAGAATGCTCTCCACAGCAGAAATACATTGATCGACAAACTCTGTATTTATCTGGTAGGCCTTATATGGATCTTCTTCACAGGCATCTACATTGGTCAGCGCTACTAAATTAACAACATGAGAAATCTGTTTTTTACTAAGAAACTCAGTCAACTCTTGGACAAACGCCCCCTTCAACTGAAGATCATGCGTTTCGGATCTGCCTGCTGTATAACAGTTCCATTTCATTTTATTGAAGCTCTGCATTAATGCACTACCCAGTAGCCCACTCCCGCCCAATACAAGAACATTCATAATGGTCGTCCTTAATTAAGACGCTTGAAAGTACTATGACATAAAGCCCCATCCAGAAGACCCATAGGATCATCCCCTTGCTTGATACATGATGAGAATGTCGAAAAAACAGCTTCCAGATGTTTTAAGTAGCTGAGAAGATGATCCTCAGTGTGCGCTATCGAGGGATAAAGTGCATTTGATGCCAGAATGCCCTGCTTTAATAACTCTTGGGATATCAGGGTTTTTAATACGACTGCCTGCTCACCTTTCAATGAAAAGCCGCCTAATGCCGGTAGACCGAAGCACTCTATGTCCAGTTTATAACGCTCAGCCAAATGCTTCCAAGCATCACGAACCTTACAACCATAATCGGTGATCTGAAGCCAAGATTGCTCCTGCTCCATCACCTCCAAGGTTGCTAAAGCAGCACTAGGGCCAATTCGCTCAGTCCAAAAGGTACTACTGATAAAGGTACTTTGAGCAGCATCCATAACATCACGGGTACCAATCACTGCGGTAATTGGATATCCATTGCCCAGCGCTTTACCAAACACAGCCATATCCGGGTTGACCCCATACTTCAAATGCAAACCACCAAAGGTTTCTCTGAAGCCCGATGTGCACTCATCAAAAATAAGCACGACCCCATGCTTATCGCACAATTCCCTAACAGCCTGAAGGTAACCATCCTCAGGCTCAATATTTCTTTTGACTTCCATTTTGACGGCTGCGATTTCATTACCTTCGATAATGTCCCGTAAACGTTCAATATCATTGGTCATAAAGGTAATAACGGAGCCCTCCAGATCTTTAGGAACCCCTTTCGGGTCCAATCCAGGGAGTAGATGCTGATCCAGGGAATCATCGGAGCTTAAGTTAACTGACAGGTACCAGTCATGCCAGCCATGATAACCACAAACAGCGATCTTATCCCGGCCTGTAGCAGCCCGCGCAATGCGAATCGCAATCGAGTTAGCTTCTCCACCAGCTCTGGAGAATCGCACCATATCAGCCCAAGGATGTAGAGCAACCATCCTTTCCGCCAGCATAACCTCTTCTGGACAATTCAAGCTGGACATATTTCCTTGTCTTACGGCTCTCTGCACAGCCTCATCCACTTTTGGATGACCGTAACCAAGCGTATTGGTTCCAACCCCCATAAGCGCCATGTCTGTAAAACTATTCCCATCCAGATCTTTAACAACGACACCCGAGGCTTCTGAAAAATAAGTTGGCCAGCCATCAGGCAGAAACATCTCGGGGCGCTTTGAAAGCAACATGTTGCCACCTGGAATAAGCTGCTTAGCTCTGCGCCATAATTTTGTACCAGAACTCATTGTAGACCCTTCATTTCTCTGAATTTCACAATTAGCTTCAAATTTAACTGGCTGTTCGCACTGTAATTCAAGCACCTCTTTCCAACCAAAATGCACGTCAGGTGCCAAAGCCTCAAAAACAAACTTTATCACCTCTAGGTCTTCTATTTGGTCAAGAGTCCAACGTTTATCTGAGTGATTTTTATCTGCACTTAAAGTATGAGTTTTAAAAAAGCCAGGTTTACGCAGGTAAGGTGTCACATGCTCGCGATCATAGGAATCAACCGCATTGAGATAGGCATTTTTCAGCGCGTCAAAAGTAAAAACCTCTGCGTCAAGACCATCCGGATATGTGGCGGGATAGTTGTTACAAACATATTCAAAATCACTGTTCAGAATAGACTCAATGACCTCATCCACCAAGGTGACATCAATCAGAGGGCAATCACCCGTTAAGCGCACAACATAATCAGGATTATATTGCTCGGCGCAATCATAAAAGCGCTTTAGCACATCATGTTGGCTACCCGCGTAAATTGAGTACCCCCAACTTTTAACGGCCTCAATAAGGGAGGCATTTTCATGCTCTACCCCTGTAGCCACTACAATCTGATCCGCACATTTACTCTTGCTCAAGCGCGATAGCATAATTTTAAGTAAAGGCTGGCCAACGACCTCTTTAAGGACCTTTCCAGGTAATCGCGATGATCCAAGACGGGCCTGTACAATCATCAGCACTTTCATATTTTTGTCCATGTTCGAGGGTCGAATAAGTTTCTGGGGGCGTTAAAATCTGGAACATCTAGCTCTATAGATGAGGCCGTTTCAATAGCACCCGCTATTTGCTGCAAATGATGTAATGAATGCACACCTATTATTACTTTAGAGAGATAGGGGCATGAAAAAAAATAGCCTAAAGCAATCTGTAACTTTGACAGATCCAGCTCAGCACACCAGTCATGATATAACTTCAGATAGGGTTGCCAGGATGGGGCATAGCGATGATACTGCTCTTCATTGTCTAGCAAAACGCCTTGTAAGAAAGCGGACCGAGCATTAATGTCGATCCCTAAAACACTCAACTGCTTTGCCCATCCGCTGCTGACTATCCTGTTGTCGAAAAGATTATAAGGAACTTGAATAACATCGGGTTTAATGACATCCAGAATGGGGCCAAGCTCCTCGGGGTCATAAATTGAAACCCCTAACCTACGAATAATACCCTCAGACTTAAGCCCTTCCAGGTCATCTTCAAGGACGGATACATCACTCGCTAAGAGGTCAGATGAAGCATGGAAATAAAGCGTATTTAACGAGCAGAGGTTAAGCCTTTCCAAGGAAGCATTTACAGTATCCCGAAGAGAGCAGCAGCGAGTAAATTGATTGTTAGGGGGTAGTTTGGTATCAACCAGCATATCACTCAACTGGAGTTTACCTAGAACCGTTTCACTGTCTCCATAGACAGCTGCTGTATCCAGTTGGACAATATCATTCGCTTTGCAAAAGCGGATGATATTTTCAGTTTCTTCGAAAGTAACCTGATCAGAACTTGGGTTGGTAATACCGTAACTGAGTCCAAACTGAGCTGTCCCCAATATTAGTCGGTCAACAGCGTTACCCATCTTATAGCAATAGCTCAAGTTCAATAGCCATTCTCTGACAGCCATTTTTTCAATTGATCTTGACTCATCCAAACATCATTATTGTCAGACGAGTATGTGAAATTTTCTGCAACTTTCACTCCGTCTTTAATTCGCTTAGGATCATCACACCAACCATAAATAGCTGGCAGTATTTTGAAATAATCCTGATACTCGAAAGTATGCAAAGCGTCTTCAGAGCCTATCATCTGCTCATGCAATTTTTCCCCGGGGCGTATGCCTATCGTATAATGCTCAGCATCAGGGCAAACTGCCTGAGCAATATCCGTGATTGTCATTGAGGGGCACTTTCGAACGTATATTTCACCACCGACCATATCGTCAAAAGCTTGCCATACGAGCTCTACCCCCTGCTCAAGAGAGATCATAAAACGAGTCATACGGTCATCAGTAATTGGCAATCGCCCTTCAGCTTTCAAGCTATGAAAAAAAGGGATGACCGAACCACGAGAACACATGACATTGCCATAACGAACAACGGAAAATTTAGTTTCGCTTTTACCCGCATATGAATTGCCAGCAATAAAAAGCTTGTCAGAAGTAAGCTTGGTTGCACCGTAGAGGTTAGCCGGACTGCTGGCCTTATCGGTCGATAACGCGACAACAGATTTAATCCCCTTGTCCAAACAAGCATCAATGACGTTCATGGCGCCGTTGATATTTGTTTTGACACATTCAAAGGGGTTGTACTCAGCCGTCGGAACAATCTTAGTCGCTGCTGCATGAACAACATAATCTATTCCAGAAAGCGCCCTGACCAAACGGGATTTATCTCGAACATCACCAATGAAAAAGCGAACTCTTTCATCGCCCTCATAAAGCTTTGCCATCTCCCATTGCTTCATTTCATCTCGGGAATAGATAACTAGCCTTTCGGGATCGTATTTTTCAAGCGTCATTTGTACAAATTTATGTCCAAACGAACCTGTTCCACCGGTTATCAATATACTTGAATTTTTTAGCATAGTGGATTTCACCCGATTCTTTCCAGCCGTTAACATAGCGCAATAGTACGTCTACCAAGACAATTATAACAGCTAGAAATAGTTTTTATTTTCAGCGAGTTATATAACTATTTAACGTGTAACAATTCGGAAAATTCTACAAATTGCAATATGTATCAAGGTTGTAGAGGTTGTGCTTCATATCTTCCTCTACCTGATCAAGGAAACGGTTTACAATTTGACAACTCTTTGCAAAATTATCCTGATAATTTTCGACCCCACTATAAAGCACAACCGAGTAAACAGCTGACAACATAGTTTCTATAGAGCCTTTGAACAGCATTGCTGTGTAGCCATCAAGCTTTGCTTGCCAGAATGAATTTCTTATCTCGGATAACCGATTAACCAGCTGCTCTTCATTTTCCACAGTCAGTTTCAGTATTTCCCTCAACTGAGAAAATAGCCCCTCAGCTTCTATAATGACCTTGTTTTTAACCTTGCCCTTACTTTCAGGCAGTACTCCCTCTGAACTAAACACCATTTCATGCAGAGCCTGTAGGGTTTTAATCTTGTCCTTTCCAACAACTGCCTTAACTAGATAGTCATTATCTTGAAAGGCTGCTCCACGAATTTCAGCACCATCACTAATATTTTTTACATTAAGACCATATTTATCGATAAGCCTTTCAATATTTAGTTTAGAACTGTTAAAGGCAGCATTTGTATACAGTTCTTTACCATCTCGACCTTTAATCTTAAACTTATCGTCGGTCGCCTCAATGAATTTAAAGATGTTTGGTGACTCATCTTTCGCTTTAGCATAGTAACTTTTCTTAGAGTGGTGCTTATCGATCTCTTTCATACCAAGATCAACACCAGCAAGAAAAACATTCCTTATCCCCAAAAGCACACAGAGGGAAAGGCCAAAATTAGTTACGGTAGGGTTAGATCCATCAGCGAAAGATAGTGTGTGCCCCTTCTTAATTGACCTTGAAAGATAGATAGCACCTAAATCATTTGGTTTGAGGCACTGACCGGTTTTATCCGCATCAAACAAGCTAAAACAATCCGGATGCACTGTATTTAAACCGTAGAAATAGATACCTTTACGGAAGCTTTCTGTGGTCGATTTAATCAACCAGCGGTAAGTATCATATGGACGTTCCTGCTCAACATGAATGTCAGGCTTAATTCCCATTCCCTCGAGAGCACTTAAGCTTGAACCGCACGAAATAAGAATCATTTTATCTTTGTTAGCCCGTAAAAACTTCTCACTCCCGTCCAAAGAAGGACCATTACCAATTACGACGGCAGGTAACTGACAATGGATTTTACGTTGTAACAATCCAACAGTTGATGGCGGGATATTCCTCTGACAGTTTTCTACTGTATGTGCCAAGCCCACTTTTTCATCATCATAAAACCCCGCTGCGGCACTTGGGGCCAGTAGTTTTTTGAAAAAGTTTTCGAGAAGTGTATCTAGTGTGCTGTTTACGTAATGTCGGTAAACAAACATTTTAGTAAATACATAGTTACCTACCTCGTAGGTATACTGATGAAGGTTATCAAGTATCTCTTTCTCTGTATCACCAATAATGATCTTTAACTGTCCCTTTACCGCTCTAAAGATACTTTCCCAGTCGACAAAATACATAGAGAGATAGAAAGAATCCTTATTGTTTTCAATGATAACAACATTATTAAGGTCTTTCTGTTCAAGCAATGTTTTTATATGAAGCCCTGAACCAATTCCCACAATAAAAAGCTGCTGGATTAGCTGTTCATCTTGTGCCATAAATTCAGGCATTGGAGCATCACCACGGAGTTCAACCAAGCTATCCATCATTTCATGATGAAGATAGTGGGTATCAACCACATGCGGGTTATAAAACCGGATCACACTGGCTTTAGTATCACGTAGAAACTTATCTACTTGCTTTTCCGCATATTGTTCAGGAAGCTCAGGATAAACAAACCGGCCAGTTTTTCGATTGATGATGTTTATATGCTCACTTTCATCAAACGCCAGGGTCAAATTCTGAGGTTCATAATTTATGAACTCATCATAGACATCTGGAGCCAAGTGCTGGAAGAACTGCATATTTTTAGTAAAGGAGGCATCAACCGCTTTATTCTTTTCAAACTTTTCCTGAAAACCCATTTATAACCTTTAACTAGACTGCGCAGTGAATGGTAGACGATCGAGAATACCATCAAGTTGATTGCCAGTACTCTGAAAACTATTGATAATTCTTTCCATAGCTAGGAATTGAGAATATAACCTTGCTTCAACCCTCTCCATCCTTCTATCTAGATCCACACGATCTTCCGTAACACCTTCTAATGCTGCAGTGATATTTTCTTCACGATTCTCTATTGTACCACTGCTAGATAAGAGACTATCAATCAGAACAGTCAACTCACCCGCAACCCCTCGTGTAAAAGTTGTTGTCACAGTGCCAGCGGCAACAGCGTTCTCTCCAACTGTGAAATTTAATCCGTAGGCGTCTGAGCCTATAGGGGGTAACAAAACATTGCCGGAACCAAACGCGGCTTTGCCTGCAACAGTACCTTCTGCATTGACCCCTTGATCGGATAAATCAACTAAACCTAGTTCTGCAGCTTTTACTGGGTTAGCAAAGTCCGATGATTCAAATTTCACTTCCGAAGACGCACCATAACTACGCGAGGTGAAAACAAACTGACCACTTGTATAGGCGACATCTACAGTTACATTTGCAGCTTTCAAGTTAGTATCACCATTAATCATAGCCTGCAAATCAGCACGAACTTCTTCTTCTGAAGAATAGCTACCATTAAGAACAATATCTTCAGACTTTGTACCATCCACTGTAACTTTAAAGGCATAATCAGCCCCCAAAGAGATCGGAGGAGAACTAAAATCTAACGTTTCAGCATTTGTACTAACCGTTGCTTTTTCGGGATTAGTAGTTACGATGACATCATAACTTCCTGGCGCTGTTTCATTAGCATAACTACCGATACCTACGGAAACTTGATTACTACTAGATTCAGTATTTGTAGCAAACAGCTTTTCTATCAACTCATAGTTATCATCAAATGCAGTTGAAAAATCATCTTCATCGATTGCTAGGGTCCCATCCAGCTCCGTTCTAATGCCAATGTTTGTTAGTGCAGTAAAACCACCACTTAAACCTGTGACCTCAGCAGTCACAGCTGAACGTATACGATTGATGAGAGTTTTAGCTGTACCGTCAGTTGAAAGATCACCTTTTACGGTTTGGTTATTTTCATCAGTACTGGTTCCAACCAAGTTCTGCGAAGTTTGGTAAAAAAGGTTATATGCTTCAACAAGATCACGAGCGGCCTGCTGAGCACCACTTTTATCAGCACCTACTGTAAAAGTAAGACTATTCCCTGGATCAGCTTTATTCAGCGAAAAATTAAATCCTTGAATAACATCAGTAATTTCATTTGTTTCGCGCAGAACAGTTAAACCATTTACCTTCAGTTCAGCATCTTTGCCCTGTTGGGTTTCAGATACCTGAGAGTGTTCATTCTCATTAAACTCAAAAACACTTAAACCCGAAGTATCGCCTTTGGTTGCATCATCACTAGAAATTCGTAAGGCATTGTTTTTTCCAGACGGAGCAGTTAAGAGCAACTGGTACTGCCCATCAACCAAAAGCACAGACGCCTGAGCATCAGCATCAGCTGCATTAATTTTATCTGCAATATCCTCTAAAGAGTCACTCGCTTCAACACTAATATTTAGTGCAGCGCGATCATCGTTAGCAACAAACGAATATGGTTCATTAATAGCATCTGCATCAGCGCCAGGAGCAGCGTCTTCATCATAAGTCCAAGTCCCAAAACTTATCGTCAAAGTACCACTTTCACCCAAAGAGGCATCTTTGTCTGCGAAAGCACCGGTAGCTAGCGATTGAGCCTGAGCCACATCGACAACTTCTATTTGATAAGTACCCGTTTGAGCCCCTGGGTCAACCGAATTAGGAGTAATAACTTCAGAATCAGGAAATGCTACTGAGCGCGCATTGAAAGTATCATTGCTGGCCAAAGCAGCCATAGCATTTTGAAATTCGGACAAACTGCTTTTGAGTGTGCCATATGCAGAGATCTGTGCTTCAAGAGTCTCTTGACGGGTATTAAGGCGCTGTTCTTTAGGCGCTTTTTCAATTTCAACTAACTGGGAAACTAGACTGGAGGTATCGATACCAGAACCGGCCCCCAGTGATCTAATGATACTATCACTCATAGCCAACGCCTCTGGTTTTAAATTAGGGAAATTAACAAGCCTGCGTTAATCAGGCCTGTTTATCAAACAAGAATCCTATCATTCTGTCTAATGATTCAGCAAACTCTAACGCCTCCTCATTTGGAATCTGACGGATCACTTCATCCGTAGTCAAATCACGTACTTGAACTACAACTTTATCTGATGTTTTATCAACAGAAAAATTTAAAGAACGCTGACTGCTTTCCATCATCTCGTTGAGACGATTAATCGCAGCTTCCAGCTTTTCTGCAGAAACCTGCTGTGTTTGTTTAGCCTGCTCCTGAAAACGCTCACTCTTTTGAGGAGGCTCAATAGGCTCACGCTTAACCTGTTCTGCTTGCTGAGGCTGCTGTGACGGCTGAACAATATTAGCAGTAGATGCCCCAATTGATTCGATAGCCATAACGTAACCCTCTTATTTAAGTCTTTGAGAAACTCCCCCACCGCGAAACGATGGGGGATATATACTCTTATACAGTATAGCTACTATCTTACTGAAGTAGTGATAGTACTTGCTGCGGTGCTGCATTAGCCTGAGCCAACATCGCAGTACCAGCTTGCTGTAGTACCTGAGCACGAGATAGAGCTGCAGATTCGGCAGCAAAGTCAGCATCTTCAATTCGTGAGCGGGCAGCCGCTACGTTTTCAGATACGTTAGCCAAGTTGTTCACTGTGAAATCTAGACGGTTATTAACCGCACCTAGATCACCTCGTGTTGAGTTAATTTCTTCCAATGCAGAGTCAATTACGCCAATCGCTTTCTGAGCACCCGCAGCAGTCGAAATATCGATAGAGGCTACACTACCAGCACCTTCCGAAGCATTTCGTTCCTGAAGACCCGTCAAGTTAAGAATTGCAGTTTCCTGAGTTGAGTTCAGGTCGCTAGCATATTCGATGGCAATCTCGTCACCGCTTGCAGAACGAAGGCCAATACCACTTATACCACCCGCACCAGATGTGTCACTTTCGAATGCAACTACACCTGTTTGTTCAGATAGTTTATTGATCGCTTCAACAGCTGCGTCCACTGTCAACGCTTCAGTTGTACCACCTGTAATTTCCCCGATTTCAACACCGTTGATAATCAAGTCACCCGCTTGAACAGTTGTACCACTTAGGTCAGCTGTACCAGATAATGACTGAGAAAGTAGGTTGCCATTATCATCGCTCAAATCGATACCGATATTGTCGGCAATATCGTAAGCAGCAGAAGCACCTGTACCTGCCTGCTCAATTTTAACACCTGACTGGTCAGCACTTGTATCATTAACTACAAGAGAGAAGAACTGAGTATCTGTAGTAGTACCCGCAGATAGACCAAATGCTTCATCTACACGACCAGCAGTATCAGCCACCGCAATCGAGCCAGCATTCTCAGCGCGAAGAATTAACTTACCTTCTTGGTTAACCGATGCTTGCAGACTACCACCAGCAACATCATTGATCTTGTTTACTAGATCATCCATGTTTTGTGTATCGGTAATAACAAAAGAAGTAGCATCTTCAAAGTTATTTGTAACAGTGATTGTTACTTCGTCAGTACCCGCAACAAGTACACCATCACCAACGCCTGCGGACTCCCACTCGACCAATGTAGAAACTTCAGCGCCGTAGTCATTAACGTCTGCATTAATACTGTCTAACTGATCTTGTAGAATAGCTTCACCTGTTAGTGAACTAATCGCCTGATCATTAATGGTTAGCGCACCTGTACCAGTCGCACCAGTGATTGTTTCCAGAACACCAATACCAGTTACAGCTTCACCAATTATAGTTCCTCCAGAACCACCGATTGAGCGCGAATCCAGAGCCCCAATCTCAAGCGCAATAGTTTCATTCGCATCAGCACCAGCCTGAAGATCAACGTTACCCAAAGTACCGTCAAGAATATTCAAACCGTTAAATTTAGTAGTTTCAGAAATACGGTCAATCTCAGAAATAAGCTGCTGAACTTCGGCATTCAATGTGCCGCGGTTACCCTCATCGTAAGTACCGTTGGCAGACTGAATGGACAGCTCACGCATACGCTGCAGGATGTTTGTTGTTTCATCCAACGCACCTTCTGCAGTCTGAATTAGAGAGATACCGTCGTTTGCGTTACGAATCGCCTGGTCAAGACCACGAACCTGAGAAGTCATACGGTTTGCGATAGACAGGCCAGCAGCGTCGTCTGCTGCAGAGTTAATACGCTTACCGCTTGTCAAACGCTCCATCGCCTGGTTTTGGTCACCCTGTGACATTGTCAGGTTACGCTGAGCATTCAGCGACATAATGTTTGAGTTAATTACCATTGCCATGAGATTTTCTCCTCACATTCAGCCGAGTCTGACCGGCCGGAATAAAATAGTTTGCTGTTCGAATTCCCTGATTAAAAAGGGGTTAGGAAATCCAAGCTTGAGAGTGTTATCGACCGCAAACAAAAACGCTTTAGAAAAAATTTATATTTTTTCCGAAGCTTTCTTATTTGCTCGCAACGCCTCGTTGATTTTTGTTATCGGCAAGCACACACTAGACATTAGAAATTATTTTGAGGTGTTTATGAAAAGTATCTTGCAGCAAGCTGAACAGCTGGCCCAATTATCGGATCAGTTACTTGAAATGGCGCAGAACGGTGCATGGCAAGAACTAGAAGAGCAACAGAAAAAATATGTTCATCTAGTAGAACAATTTTCGAAAGCGGATCTTGAGTCAGTTACAGATAAAAAAGTTCTAGAATTGCTGCTTCTTACTAAAGCAACTGAACAGAAAGCGACTGAGTTGGCTGCAGAGAACAAAGACAACATCGTCAAAGCTAACCGCACTAGAGAAAAAGCATCTAAGATGCAAAAGACCTTAGATGCTTTTAAGTAATAAATTAAGACAGCAAATAGCTAAAGCACCTTAACCTTCCCCTTAGAACGATCTTTGCTTGGAAACAATAAACAAGCGATTGCTGGCAAAAGAATCAACGCGCCTAGCATGTTCCAGATAAACATAAAGGTCAGAAGAATCCCCATATCTGCTTGAAACTTTATTGGCGACAACGTCCACAGCACTACACCAATCGCCAAGGTCAATCCCGTGAAGGCAACTGACTTACCTGTACTTTGCAAAGTTTCTAAATAAGCCTTGGACAATGAGTGACCTTGTTTAAGGAAAGTCTGCATTTTGGAATAGATATAGATACCATAATCCACACCTATGCCCACACCTAAGGCAATCACAGGTAAAGTTGCCACCTTAACTCCAATACCTAACTGAGCCATCAGCGCCTGGCAAAGCACTGATGTTAAAGCTAAAGGAGCGATAATACAGATTACCGTTCGTATAGACCTAAACGTCAGTAAGCAGAGTAAACTCACAACAGAATACACCCAAATCAGCATTTCATACTGAGCCGTCTCGATGACCTCATTGGTTGCCGCTTCAAAACCTGCCTTACCAGCAGCCATTTTGAATTGGATATGCTCAGTACCGTATTCAGCAGCAAAGCTGTCGACTGCTGCCGTTACATCCTTAAGCGTTTGGGCCTTATGATCATCCAAGAACACGATCACTGGCAGCAAAGAACAGTTAGAGTTCATCAAACCTGCTGGCACATGAGAAAGCGAGGCATTGATCACATATTGGTTACGTAGCACTGTTCGCCATTTTAAACTGCCCTCATTAAGGCCCGCTGTAACTCGTTCGGATACATCAACTAAGGATATGCTGGACTGAACGCCTTTAATGGAGCGCAGATAGAATTGAAATCTATCCACAACTTCTAAGGTTTTATAATGACTGCACTGCTCTTCTTGTGTAGTGACCATCACCACAAACACATCACTGGATGTCGAGTAATTAGATGTAACAAACTGGTTATCTAAGTTGTAACGAGAGTCAGCTCGAAGCTCTGGCGCCCCTGCATCAAGATCCCCTATCTGCAGATCTTTACTACCATACAGGCCAAGCACCAACATAATACAGGCAGTAGTTACCGCGATCGTTGCACCTATAGGGCGCGAGAAGAAGCTCAGGTAATGCCAATAAGAACTTTCCGATTCAATACTACGCTTAGCTTTAGCTATCGCTCGTTTACCCACTCCAACGTAACTCATGAGTAATGGCAAGAGCATCAGGTTAGTCAGCACAATCACCGCAACACCCAGCGAAGCAGCAACCGCCAGATCTTGAATCACTTCAATCTCTATCACCATTAAAGTGATAAACCCAATACCATCAGAAATTAGTGCCGTGATGCCTGGAATATAGATCGCTTTAAAGGCATGTCGTGCCGCAACCAACTTACTTGAGCCTTTGGTGGCCGATTCTAAAGTGATTGTATTTACAATCTGAACACCATGACTGACCGCTATAGCAAACACCAAAAATGGCACCAGCATCGAATAAGGGTCGATACCATATCCCAGCAGATTCAACAGACCTAACTGCCAGATAACCGCAGCGAGTGAGCAAACCAACGGAACGATGGTCCCCATCACACTGCCAGAATAGAGATAAAGCAGTAGTAACGTTACAACTATTGCTACAGCAAAGAACAGCGCAACTTCAGTAGCCCCATCAATAAGGTCACCAACAATTTTGGCAAACCCTGTCATATGAATATCAATTAGATCGGAGCTGTATTTATCTCGCACTAATGTCTCTAGCTGCTCAGAGAAAGCTTGATAATCTAGCTTTTCACCGGTTTCAGGATGTAAATCAAATAGGGGCACTTGCACCATGGCCGATTTAAAATCGTTACCTACCAGAATGCCAACTTGGCCAGAACGTAAAATATTCGTTCTTATCTGCTCCAAACTTTCACTAGAGCCGTCGTACTTGGCTGGGATAACAGGTCCACCTACAAATCCATCCTCGGTTACCTCTGTCCAACGCACATTTGGCGTCCAAATAGACTTCAGTGCAGATCGATCCACGCCAGGAATAAAAAACAGTTCATCCGTCACTTGTTTTAAAGTCGCCTGAAATTCAGAAGTAAAAATATCACCCTTTTTGGCAGCCACAACTACACGGATACTATTTCCAAGGCCCGCTAGATCGTCACGATACTCAATATAGTTTTCAACATAAGGGTGTGAAGCAGGGATCATTTTCACAAAGCTAGCATCAGGGCGAACTTGAGATGCCTGCCAAGCCAACAATGCGGTTATCAATATAAAAATCAGCAACAATACTTTGCGATAGCGAAACAGAAGCGTTTCAGCTAATTGTTCGCTGGTATTGATCGGCCATAACAGAAGAGCAGATAACTTATTCATTCCCTGTATTCTCCTCTACAGCAATTTTTGTGACACCCGCCTCACCTACCGCTATAAGCTGATCACCGACATAGGTAACGGCGGAATAACTTAGCAAGCCTCGCTTAGAGAAAGCCGCAAAGCCGCTCACGGTCTTTTGTAAAAGCACCCCGCCTTGTCCTACCAGATATACGTCTCCATCAACTTCCACTGCGTCATTAATAGTCGACTTAATTGGCAGTTTTATTTTTTCCCATGCATCTACATTAGTTCTTTTCAGAGCATTACCCCTTAGCCCCATAAGGTACAAATTCTCGCTTTCCAACATGGAAAAGAATGAGCCTCCGTAAGGTAACGAAAGGCTTTTCCAACTTAAGCCTTGGTCATTGCTTTTGAGTAACAAACCTGCCTCACCTAGCACAAACAGTTCACCCTGCTTTGTGAAGAACAGACGATTCAAATGAAGACCTTCAGGGTTAGGTAATTTATGGCCGGTATACTGCCAATTAACACCAGCATCTTCTGTTTCAATTAAAAGACCATAAGCACCAACAGCAAAACCTTTCTTGGAATCAAGAAATAAGACATCCAATAAAGGAGAACTAGCCCCCTCTTCTACTGCGAACTGAGCATCTTCCAATTGGTATTCAAGGGTTTCGATATCTAGCGGATCACCGTCAACTTTCGTTGATAGTTCAGCTAGTGATTCCTCAATCGCTTTTACTCTCATTGTATTGAGCTGGTTGCCATCCAAGACTAACTGCCAAGTAGAACCAGTATCCCCACTCGAGAGCATGATGCCATCATGTCCGACTGCCCAACCACGTGTCGGACTTAAGAAGTTAACCCCTGTCAGCATTGCACTCACAGGCACCTTCGCTTGTTGCCAGTTATTACCTTCATCATCTGAGAAGATAATGACACCCTGCTCACCTACAGCAACCAATCGTTGACCAGCAATGCCAATATCAAGCAATAGACTACTTTCCAAGCCATCTTGCTCTAAAGCAGGGAGTATTAATCTATCTGCTTTTACCAAACCTACATTTAACAAGAGCGCTATACTAAGTAGCGCTGTTGGCAATCGTTTAAGCATGTAAAACCCAATTATTATTTTTGTCGGGAGGATGTTGGCAGATTGCTACAAAGCTAGCTTTTGCTCAATAACATCCATCCGCATAATTACTAACAATAATAGTCAGCAATTTCATAATGTCTGACTATCGGTGCGAGATTGGTTCATCTACCTACTACAATCCCAAATACTTAAAACTGATAATTTAGGCTTTTTCCGATACACAAAACCCTTATTAGAAACAAGTAGTTACAAATAATCTATATTACAAATTTATGACATGATGCATATTCAAATAACAACTTACATGCTAGATTTAACCTACGTTTGTTGTAGGGTTAAAAATAAATATGTTTAAACCTTTTCGTAACTTCTTCGTGCATATTGTCACGATTCTATTTGCCAGCGGCCTTTGTGTAAGCGCCGCCGCCAATAACAACGGCCAGTATATTCGTGTTTCTGACTACTTATCGGATCACCCTGAACAACGTCAAAAGATGCAGCTTTTTTCTAAGATCGTGCGTGAAGCAGCCTCTCCCTTAGACAAAACCAATGAAAAACCGATCAAAATTGCAATCATCTATCCTGCAGAACAATCCTCTGACTACTGGCGTAGAAGTGTAAGCACCCTCGAAAAACGCTTATCCGAACTTAACGTCGCTTATGAGATTAACAGTTATTTTTCTCGACCTACGGTTGATATTTCACTACAGAGCGAACAACTAAACAGTGCAATTGCTTGGAAGCCTGATTATTTAATCTACACACTCGATGCTCTTCGCCATCAAGCTATGATCGAAAGAATCTTACTGCGTGGCAAACCTAAATTAATTCTGCAAAACATCACGACGCCTCTCCAGCAATGGCAGCAACTAAAGCCCTTTCTCTATACCGGTTTCGATCACGAGAAAGGAACTCAGTTACTTGCCAATCAGATGTTAGAGCAACACCCTCACGGCAAATATTCCATGCTGTATTTCTCTCGTGGATATGTAAGTAAGATGCGCGGGGATACGTTTACTCAACAAGCGGCAAACAATACCGACCTAAAGTTAGTCAGCAGTTACTACACAAAAGGGAGTAGCGACATCGCTTATAAAGCAACACTTGCAACCCTTAAGAAGGCCCCTGATTTAAATATGATTTTTGCCTGCTCAACCGATATAGCTTTAGGCGCAATTAAAGCATTAGATGAAAGCAACCTTATCAACCAAGTAACGTTAAACGGTTGGGGGGGCGGGGACAGAGAGATTCAGGCACTGTTAGAAGGTAAATTAGACCTCACTGTTATGCGAATGAATGACGACAGTAGTGTCGCAATGGCCGAGGCAATAAAGATGGATATTTCAGGCCAAAGTAGTAGTGTGCCTCATATCTATTCAGGCGATATTGTTTTATTGAGCAAGGACACTGACAAGGATGAGATCGAGCAACTAAAGAAAAGAGCTTTTCGCTACAGTAGTAACGGGCAGTAATCATTGAAAAAAGTTAAGTTTTCCACAGCTATCTTATCCATTGTACTCTGTGCACTCACGGTTATCGCCTTAGTGTTGCTCATACCTGCTTATCAAGGGTCGCAACGAGCACTACTAGAAGAGATCAACTTATCTCATTCTCGAAATCAGAAAGTCCTGCAACAATTCTTCGATAAATACCTAAAAGCAGCCGCATTTAACGCCGAACAGATTAGTCAGCGCGACATTCTAAAGGCTGGCATTGAAACCCAGCATCACCAACATCTAAACCAGTTTTTACAGCAGCAGCTTGCTGGGCAAACAGGTGAAAACATTCATGCATTTGTGCTGGAAACACAACAAGGTAATCACTACGAATTTATCAACACCTCGCTCTTAGGTATGCAACTCAACCTCAGTCAATTAACCAAAGAGTTCATCCCAAATCGTAGCTGGAAAGTTCAATCCTCTTTAAATAGCTCAGTTCCGACACAACACCTCATGCGAATCACCTTTCCAATCATCAGTGATGAATTAGGCGAGGTCGTCGGAACGCTTCATGCATTCATTCTGTTAAACGACCACTTTAAATTACTCAGCGAGATTCAAAGTTTAACCGGCGCAGAATCAGTGGCTTTGTATTTTAACCAACAAGTCACGTCGAGCTTAGCGCTTACACCAAAGCTTCAATCAGTATTAGAACAGTCTAAGCCGGATGCCTTGTTTGAGATATTTGAAGACGATAGGATCATCCACCACTATCAGCTTTCTTTGAGTGCACAACAACATTTAAAAGTTGTGACTACACTACCAAACTCCTCGATCCTTGCTCTAGAGCTCGCGTATACCAAAGATTTAGGCATGGCGATCACAGCAGCATTGATTATCGGCCTTCTAACTGTATTAGCCATTTCACGACTAACGAAAACATCGCTCGTACGTTTAGTTCAATATGCAGAAGATATGGCGATCAATCGTGATGCAGAGCCGTTTAAACCCGGTCACTTCTCCGAATTTAACCTGCTGGGTAAAACCTTGGAACATATGGTTGGCCGAATTAGTGAGCACGAGCAACAGCTCAATGGCATCATTACTAATACACCCAATATCATTTTTATTAAGGGAGCTGATCTTCGCTACCAGATGATCAGCCCTAATTATTATGATCTGATTAAAGACAACACAATAAAAGTAATCGGTAAAACCGACCATGAGCTTTATTGCTCTGAACACGCAGACACTTTAAGAAACAGTGACTTAGAAGTCATCCTGAGAAATAAGCCCATCCAAATTGAATACACCGGTGCAACTGAACTCGGACGCCGTAACTACCTAAGCACAAAGTTTCCTCTCTTTGACGAATCAGGAAATGTCTATGCCATCGGCGGAATCGTCACTGATGTAACTGACCTGAAAGATGCACAAAGCCATATCCAATTGGCTGGGCAAATATTCGATCAAGCTGATGAAGCTATCTTGGTCATTGATACTCATCTAAAAATGGTGACCAGCAATAGCGCTTGCCACCAACTTTGTGGCTCTGATGACCTCACTATCAACCAATTTAGCCGTAGATTCTTCGCTGAGCATCCAGAAATCCGCCATAGCCTAAAACAAGATAAACGCTGGCAAGGCGAAACCCAGATTCGCAAGCCAAACGGTCAAGCATTCCCTGCATGGCTATCGGTAAGTAACTTATACACAGAAGATGATGAAGAGCGCTTTGTACTTATCTTTTCTGATATCAGCGCAAAAAAAGAAGCAGAAACCAAACTTGAGAAACTATCCCACTATGACAGCCTGACCGGATTACCTAATCGAAGTCTGTTCTTCGATCGTTTGAATTCTGCAATTGCTCGATCAAATCGTGAGAAAAGCCAAATTGGCTTACTGTTTATCAATATTGATCGTTTCAAAAACATCAATGACACCTATGGACATGCTGCCGGTGACGAATTACTTAAAGCCACCGCCAACCGTATTTCCGGTTTCATAAGACCTGATGACACAGTTTCACGCCTAGGTGGCGACGAGTTTGGTGTGATTTTACAAAGCATTGATAACGTCGACACCGTGAGTCACATATCCCATAGGATCATCGAATCACTAAGAACACCGTTCCAGCTCGACAATTTCACGAGTAATGCTCCGGTAAGTATAGGCATCGCTCTTTATCCTGATGATGGCAGGGATGCAAAAGAACTGCTGACCAACGCTGATACAGCGATGTATCACATGAAAGAGAAAGGCAGGAACGGTATTCTATTCTATGACCAAAAGGTCAACCAAAAGGCTGAAGCGCAAACTCGCCTCGAAGAAGACCTTCGTCTTGCCCTGCACAACCAAGATATCTTTTTGGTTTACCAACCACGTTTTCATATCAATGGTGAAGATATTCTGAGTGCCGAAGCACTAGCTCGTTGGAACCACCCAGAAAAAGGGATGATTCCACCGGGGCAATTTATCGAGTTAGCAGAGCAAACCGGTCTGATTGTAGAGCTAGGTAGAGAGATACTTAGCCAAGCCTGCCACGCAGCAAAAGCTTGGAACGTAAATCCAAATAAGCCCATGCCAGTTTCGGTCAACCTATCAGCGAGACAGATTTATGATCCAAATTTAATCGATGATATAAAAGGAGCTCTTATTGATAGCGACCTTGCGCCATCACTACTAGAGCTTGAGATTACCGAAACACTCGCAATAGATGACCTGGACAAAGTTATCAACAAGCTTCAGCTGATATGTGACCTAGGTATCAACTTATCCGTAGATGACTTTGGTACCGGTTACTCGTCTCTAATCTATCTAAAACGCCTACCTGTAAGCACCGTTAAGATTGATCGATCTTTTGTCACCGGCGTACCAGGTGATGCTGATGATGAGAATATCATCGCTGCGATTATCTCCATGTCACACTCATTACAACTGAAAGTAGTAGCCGAAGGTGTAGAAACTCAAGAGCAACTTAGCTTCTTGAAGAATCATCAGTGCGATGAAATCCAAGGTTTCTTACTCGGAAAACCCGATAGTAGTACTCGCCTTTTAGAGTACGCAAAGAAATCTCTAACCAGTTGATTGTATTGCCAATATAAAAATTTCCGCTCTGGACTAAATAACCATATTTATTTTCGGACTATCCATTGCAGGGAAGCTAAAGCCATGGAAGAATACCGACCGTTCAGTCCGAGCCCTACAAAAACTCACACTTTGTAAGTGAATTTTCATGCAAATGTCATTTTGATGAATATACTTAGTCACTAAGCAGGCAAACATCTGCTGTGGTTCTGCACGGAAGAATAAGTACTACACGGGATGATAGATCCCCGTCCAGAATAAACCGGAATTAAACTGGAGACAGATATGGCTTCTGTTCGCACAACAGATCGGGAACACGTGTACCCCGACAACGTTCGCCTTATTTCTACAACCGATACCCGTGGCATCATCACTTATGCCAACCCAGAATTCTGCCAAGTTGCTGGATACACTCAAGAAGAACTAATTGGAAAACCCCACTGCTTAGTTAGGCACCCTGATATGCCTGCAGCAGCGTTTGAAGATCTATGGAACCATATTAAAGATGACCAGCCTTGGATGGGAATGGTAAAAAACTGTTGTAAAAATGGCGATTACTACTGGGTTCAAGCCTATGTAATGCCTCTTTACGACAACAACGGTACAAAAACAGGCTACCAGTCAGTCCGCACTCGCCCAAGCCAAGAACAGATTCAACGTGCTGAACAGGTTTATGGAAAGATTCGTAAATCACCACCTAAATCGGTTAAAACGACAAGTCTAGCTGCTCGAATTATATGCATTGCCGGTTTAATGGGCGCGTGCATGATGGCCTTAAACTTTGCACCAATCTCTGAACTGTACCAATCCATCGCGATGTTAACGGTGTTGGCTGCTGGACTGTATTCGCTGTTCGCCAGTACTCGGGGCCTGAAAAAGATCTCATCCACAACAGGCCAGATCTACAACAACCCATTAGCGCAGTTAGTGATGACAGAGAATATGCATGAGCAAGGCTCTGTCGATCTAGCCGCCCGTATGATGCGCGCGCGTTTACGTACCGTTATTGGCCGAGTCGAGGACAGTATTGAAACCTTAGGCGAGGTAATGAACGAAACAGATGCCGCTATCAATCAAACCACTGCGGGAATTCAGCAACAAAACAGCGAGAGTGACATGCTTGCCAGCGCAGCAACCGAAATGTCTGCCACGGCTCATGAAATAGCGCAAAACACAGCTCAAACCTCGCAAGCCACTCAAAAAGCATCAGATCTTGCTAACAACGGTAAAGAGAATATTGATGTCATGCTTGAAAGCATCACCGAGCTTGTTAGAGATGTGGAACAAGCATCAGAATCTTCGGATGAGCTTAAACACCAAGCCTCTTCAATCGAACAAATCGTTAACATCATCAACGATATTGCAGAGCAAACGAATCTATTAGCACTCAATGCTGCGATTGAAGCGGCACGTGCAGGTGATCAAGGACGTGGATTTGCAGTGGTCGCTGACGAAGTACGCACCCTCGCTCAGCGCACACAAACCTCCACCAGCGAAATCAGAAGCACGATTGAAGCAATTCAAACTCAAGTTGCTGTAACCGCTGACACCATGCAGCGCTGCTCAGAACAAGCTCAAAAAGGGATTCATTTAGCTAATGATGCCAGTCAATCATTTGATTCCGTATCAGAAGCAATGCTAGAAGTCTCGGATCGCTGCATCCAAGTTGCTAGCGCATCAGAACAACAAAGCTCTGTATCTGATGAGATCAACCACAACATTTTGAATATACGCGATATCGCTAGCAGCAATATGACCGCTGCAGAGCAAACCAATAATGCCAGCAACAACTTGCATAAACTGGTAACCGACCTACGTTCCATGATGAAGACCTTTTCAGTTTAATTTACACCGTACAAGTCCTTTGAAGGCCCTAGCTAAGCTAGGGCCAATCCACACCTATAAAACGTTTCTACCGACCTTTCGGTCAGATATAATGTCCCATTGTATAGACTAGTGGCCATTTCACATTTAATATTGATTATCATTAGCAAAATTTTTACAGCCCCATTCTGAATGAGCAAATCTAAAACCTTATGTAAGTTTAGTAAGAGCGATATAGAGCATCACTTCACGGAGATTGCCAAACATACCCGCTCAAGCACTTATCTATGTCGTAAATGTGCTCGTTCTGCCAATAGTAAAAAATGGCTGTGTAAACCCGTTGCTATGTGACGTAAATAATTAGTAAGGATTTACCTATGCTTAGCCCAGCAATGCTTGAAAAGCTAAACGAACAGATCAACCTAGAATTTTTCTCATCCAACCTTTACCTACAAATGGGTGCATGGGCAGAGTCTAAAGGCTATGAAGGCTGTGCTGAATTCCTTTACAAGCACGCTGATGAAGAGATGTCTCATATGAAGCGTCTTTTCACGTATGTTAATGAAACGGGTGCAATGGCGCTGATTGGCACTATTGAGTCGCCAGACGCAGAGTTCGAATCGATCCGTGATCTGTTCGAAAAGGTTTATGAACACGAATGCCTAGTGACCAGCAAGATCAACGAATTAGCGCACACCGCTTTTACAAATCAGGACTACTCAACTTTTAGCTTCCTGCAATGGTATGTTGCTGAACAGCATGAAGAAGAGAAGCTATTCAATGGCATCCTAGATAAAATCAAAATCATTGGCGAAGATGGCAAAGGCTTATTCTTTATCGATAAGGAGATTGGTGAACTAGCCAAAAATGGTGATGGCGGCAGCATTATGGCCAGCACAGAAGAAGCCATCTAATCTTTATATTTCAATAAGTTATGTAAACACCTTAAAATCGGACAATAAATAAACAGAAAAAACTCCTGTTTTTTATATTTTTTTACTAAAGAATATGATTTATTGTCCGATATTTAACCGAAAGTAGCCTCTCATGCCTAGCAAGGAGATATAGCATGAACACTGATTGCAAGTATTGCTTTGAGTTAGTTAAGAACGGGAAGGAACACCCGCAGCTAAAAACGGTTAGTGATTTAGGTAACTCTCAGATCTGCAAATGCGGTAACTGCGGTGCCATGCTGATGAGCACAGCAGACAATTGGGAGATCGTGATCAAGGGCTCAGTTGCTCGACATCACAAAAAACGCGCCAAAGAAGCCAAAGAAAAGGTTGCTTAGTAAAGTCCCAAACTAAATTTTACTTGGCAGTCCAGATAGTTACGCGTAGTTTTGTCATAGAAACATAAACACGATTGGTTCCTATGCATTCACTCCGCCAACTGATTGAACAAGATAATAATCACAACTTGTTCGATCTACTCTCCAGTCTTTGCCAAGGCTCTATTGCCGTCGATGAAACGGCATCAATTCTGTGGATGAGCGATGCTTATCGCAAGCTTGTCGCTATTCCGGAACAAATCGATCCTATTGGCTGTAATGTAGAAGATCTTATCCCTACGACTCAGCTGCCTCGAGTCATTAAAAGTGGAAAACCCTCCTTCGTTGATTTAATGCAGATTAACAATCGCTGGTGCGTTGTTACCCGTCTCCCAATCAAGAACTCAGAAAATAACATTATCGGCGCTATTGGGTTTATTTTTTACGATGACTTAGACAGCCTTCAACCGCTGTTCGACAAATTTGCTCGTCTACAGCGTAAATTTGAAGATGAGAAAATCATCCGCCCAAGCCGCTACGCTTTGGACGACATGATCGGTAATGCACCCAAAACACAGCAACTTCGTCGTCAAGCACTAAGAGCCTCGCAACTCGATACCACCTTACTTTTATTAGGCGAAACCGGAACGGGAAAAGAGCTATTAGCTCAAGGAATCCACCATGCTTCCACACGTCGTAGTGGACCTTTTGTAGGCATTAACATGGGTGCACTACCCGAATCGCTTGCCGAAGCCGAACTTTTCGGCACCGCCCCCGGTGCTTATACTGGCGCAGATAGAAAGGCTCGAAAAGGCAAAGTCCAACTAGCTGAAGGCGGTACTCTATTCCTTGATGAGATTGCCGAGATGCCTCTCGCTATGCAGGCAAAACTACTTCGAGTACTTCAAGAGAGAGAGGTTGAAGCACTAGGCTCTAATCGCCTTGAAAAAGTAGATGTACGCATCATCGCAGCAACCGCAAAAGATCTACGCAGCCAAGTAGAACAAGGTTTATTTCGTGAAGACCTCTACTACCGATTAAACGTCTTACCAATCAACCTGCCGCCTTTAAGGGAGCGAATCCAAGATATTCCTCTGCTATCGGAACACATGCTGAGCGAAATTCAGCGCCAATCTCAACTGCCGGAACTACCTTTGTCGCTATCAGCCCTTGAATGGCTACAAAGCTACAGTTGGCCTGGTAATATCCGCGAATTGCGAAACCGCTTAGAACGAGGCTGTGTTATGGCTGAAGGCTCTTCAATTGAAGCACCTGATTTAGGTGAAAATGAAGAACAACCCCATCACAGACATCCATTAACGAATCTAAAAAGCTATCGTAAAGAGCATGAACGTTCAGCCATTGAAGAAGCGATACAGCAATGCAATGGCAATAAAACAGCGGCAGCCAAACTGCTGGGCATTTCTAGAGCAAGCCTTTATCAACGCCTAAGAGACGACAAAAACGTCTAGAAAATTAGACATACGCAACACACTGTCTATTTTATTAGACACTTATCTATATTCAACCCACCACAAAAACTTACAACCTATTGTTTTTAAACAATATTTAAAACATGGCCCTCACCTTGCTCTGAACAACTGAATTAAAAATAACAAAAATGGTATTCAGGATGTCTCAGAATAAGCTGATCACGGCCGATCAAGCGGCAGCATTAATTCAATCAAATGACACCATAGTGACAGGCGGCTTTATCGGTATCGGCTTTGCTGAAACTCTCGCAAAAGCGATCGAAAAACGATTTCTTAATCAGGGCACACCCAACAATCTCAGCCTGCTTTATGCGGCTGGCCAAGGCGATGCCCAAACTCGCGGCTTAAATCACTTTGCTCATGAAGGAATGATAAAGCGCGTCATCGGTGGACATTGGGGCTTAGCTCCTACGCTCGGAAAAATGGCAATTGAGAATAAAATCGAGGCATACAACCTTCCTCAAGGGGTTATCTGCCACATGTTCCGCGATATTGCCGCAGGCAAACCGGGTACTCTCACACGCGTAGGCTTGCACACCTTTGTAGACCCACGCTTTGAAGGTGGCAAAGTAAATAGCCGTACAGAAGAGCAATTAGTGCAGCTGCTTGATCTAAACGGTGAAGAAGCTCTTCTATATAAACACTGCCAACCCAACATTGCCCTGCTACGCGGCACCACAGCAGATAGTAAAGGCAATATATCCATGGAACGCGAAGCATTGCCTTTAGATGCTTTAGCGATTGCGCAAGCCGTGAAAAATAGCGGGGGCAAGGTGCTGGTGCAGGTTGAACGTATTACTGCGCAACATAACCTCACACCAGATAGAATCCGAATCCCGGGAATTTTGGTCGATCATATTATTCAAGCACCTGCTGAAGACCACCCTCAGACATTTGCCGAAGCCTATAACCCTGCCTACAGCGGCGAGATTACACTGCCAGCTCAAGCTAGCAAACCTGTTCCTTTAGATGCACGAAAAATCATTGCGCGTCGCGCGCTAATGGAGCTAAAAAATAATGCCGTCGTCAATCTTGGTATTGGTATGCCAGAAACGGTGGCAGCCGTTGCAGCCGAAGAAGGAAAGATAAAAGATTTCACTCTAACCGTTGAGCCTGGCGGTATCGGCGGTCAACCCGCTAGCGGACTAAGCTTTGGCGCAACAAGTAATGCAGAAGCGGTTGTTGACCAGCCTGCTCAGTTTGATTTTTATGATGGTGGCGGTTTAGATCAAGCCTTTTTAGGCTTAGCTGAAACTTGTCCAGAAGGTCACGTGAACGTCAGTAAATTCGGTCCTAAACTCGCAGGTGCGGGCGGATTTATTAACATTACTCAAAATACCAAAGATGTTTACTTTCTCGGCACATTTACCTCAGGCAAACAACTTTTAGAAGTGCACGAGCACGGGTTAAAAGTTATAGAAAACGGACCTCTTAAGAAATTTAAAAAGGCTGTTCAGCAAATTACATTTAATGGCAGTTACGCCATGCAATGTCAGCAGCGAGTAACTTTTATCACTGAACGCGCGGTATTCAAACTCACGCCGAAAGGGCTTTTATTGACAGAAATAGCACCGGGTATCGATCTTCAAAAGGATGTTCTGGATCAGATGGAGTTTATGCCATTAATAGATGATCACTTAACTCCGATGGATGAGCGTTTATTCCGTGAAAGCCCAATGCGCTTGAATCAACCCGGTAGCAGACCAATGCAGCAGATGCGGGCATTAATGAAGAACGTTCTTCAACCGCAAAAGCCGGTCCCACAACCGTCAAAGATGTATTCAATTTCGTAAGATCGTCCTTTTATCATCCAGCAATAAGATAGGGGAAGGTACACAAAGTACTGACCCCATTGCCATATTCTCGCTGTGCGGCGGACTTGTGCTAAGGCTCTATTCTTATTGCAGAGAGCGGCTCACATCATTACTCAAATCTATACTGCACTTCACCGCAGCCCCGGATTTTAGTGTTTTGGCCGCACTCCGGATGTTTTTTCATCTCGCCTGACTCGCAATTCCAACTATCTAAAGCAATACTCCTAAGAGCGTCTAACTGCGGGAGCGCTTTATGAAAAAGCTAACTTTAGTTCGCCACGCAAAATCCAGCTGGAAAGATCCCACCCTTGATGACTTTGAGCGTCCTCTCAATAAGCGCGGTCAGAGAGACCTGCCAAAGATGGCCAAGCGTTTAGAAGGGTACAGCATCGTGCCAGATCTCATTTTAGCAAGCGACGCTAACAGAGCCATCACAACTGCCTCCGAGATCCATCGACAGCTCGATTTAAAACCCGAACAGTTGCAAACACATCCAGAACTATATGCATCTTGTGCCGAAACACTGATGTACCTTTTACAAAACCAATCGGATCATCTGAGCAGCATTATGCTTGTCGGCCACAATCCAGCGTTACATCAATTAGCTGATTTACTTACTCAAAGCCGCTTAGAAAAACTTCCAACGGCAGCCGTTCTTCACATGCACCTAAGCATTACTCAATGGCATGAATTAGCAGAAGGCTGCGCCACCAGTATTTTATTCGATTACCCGAAAAAGCATGCTGTGACCACCACCTAAACAACTATGATAAACTGTACTCTTTATTCCAGAGTGAGTGCCTGTGGATCTTTACCTTTCATCGCTCAGTTTTACTGCGAGTATTACTGCCCCAATCTTTTTTATTGGCTTCCTAGGCTATCTACTGAAACGCGTTGGGTTGATTGATGATGCCTTCATAAATACAGCATCAAAACTCGTATTCATGATCACCCTTCCTGCCTTGGTTTTTATGTCCATCTCACGGACAGACTTCCACGCAGTTTTCAATCCAGAACAACTCGGATTTGTATTAATAGGCACTCTGATCAGTTTCATCGCACTTTGGTTTCTCGCTAAGCGCTGGATCAAACAACCAGAAGACTTAGGTGTTTTTATACAAGGAGCGTTTCGAAGTAATTACGGCATTATTGGCTTGGCCGTCAGCTATAACCTGTTTTCTGATTCGGGTTTAGCTCAAGCATCTCTATTACTGGCCCTCGTCATCCCTCTGTTTAATGTCCTATCAATCATTGCATTAACACTGCCAGCAAAACATCAGGGTGGCTCAAGTATTGGCAACACCGTTTTAGAGATCGTAAAAAACCCGCTGATCATTGCGGTATTGCTAGCACTTCCCTTTTCTTACTTCGGCTTCCAACTTCCCGAAATCGCACAGAAAACCGGGCGTTACTTTGCCAATCTGACCCTACCTTTAGCCCTACTGGCTATAGGCGGCTCATTGAACATGAAGAGCTTACGCAGCACATCTTCTCAAGCCACTTGGGCGACCTTATCAAAGCTGCTTTTTATCCCTTTGATATTAACGCTCGCCGCATGGGCGTATGGCTTCAAAGGGCAAGACTTAACCATGCTAATGGTTCTGTTTGGCTGTCCAACAGCTGCAGCTAGTTTTGTAATGGCTAAAGCGATGGGAGGAAATGAGAAACTCGCGGCGAATATCATCTTGATGACGACCATAGGCTCTATCCTTAGCCTATCGGCAGGTATCTATATCATGCGCGTCACAGGTGTAATTTAAGCTTCAGTACATTCTGTACGCTTAAGGTAGGTCTGTAAGCTAATTTGATCTGTAGTTTCAAAATGACGGGACAATTGCGTAAGCGACTGGATACGATCCAATCTGAACATACGAAAATCATCGCGCAGCTCACACCAAGCAACCAAGGTCCAAACAGCGCCCCAGTAGACTAAACCTAAAGGCCAAACTTCGCGCTCGGATTGTTGTTTATCTTCTCGTTGATAACCGATCGAAATCACAAACCGATTCTTGATCGCGACTCTGATCTGATCGCTGTATTGCGTTGTCCATTGTCGATGCAACCCAGGGACAACAAACCATTCGGGGCCTTCAATATATTTTTCGTAAAGTTCAGTCGGTAAAACCGCTTTGACCTTATCTAACACTCGGGATGCGGATTGACCCAGATGCTGATCACTACAGCCCTGCACTAAGCGCACGCCAAGCATCAGTGCTTCGAGTTCCTCTTCATCAAACATCAAAGGCGGCAGATTGAATTCTGGGCGTAGGCGATAGCCTACCCCCGCTTCTCCCTCAATAGGCACACCTGAAAGCGAAAGCGCCTGTATATCTCGGTAGATAGTTCTCTCAGAGACTTCCAACACCTCAGCTAAGGCGCTGGCCGTTAAAGCTGTTCGGCGACCGCGCAAAAGCGTTAATAATTGAAACAAGCGTTCCGCTTTCCTCATCGGTAATTTAGCTCCCTAAGCCCCTTCGCAAATCATCGCTTCTGTTTGTACTTCCATATGACGCATATGACAACTGTCCATATCAATAAGGCCACACAACGACTGGCCTTCGTCAGATTGCATAAAAGCATCTCCCGCCGCTTTAGCTGTCGGCATATCCTGCCAATAAGCCAAATCATGTAATAAGCCATTTTCATCTTCGCTCACTGAGCGATACAGAAAGCCTTCCTGCTTTTTTAACCACTCATTGACCTTGTCATGAGTCGATGCAAAGTCAGCTTTATTCACGCCTGATTTCAGATTGTAAGTTACCATTTCCACGACGGTTGTTGTCATTGTTATTCTCCTTAATCCAATTCTTAAATATGACAACAGGGATGCTAAACTAGGCCTACTGACAACGTAGTGTCAGTAGAGTTTTATGAAATGGGGATAAAGATGTTTAAGTTATTCAAAAGCGATCGATTAGCAAAAGCTTTTAAGGCGATCGATGCCGATGATCTGACCAAACTCCAAAAACATCTTCAAAAACTCGAACCTGAAGAAATCAATCAGCCAGTCTCCGATGATACTGCGCCTTTAGCTGAAGTCTGCATTCATAAACAAGCCCCAAAAGCGTTAAAGCTGGTGTTAAACTTCGGCGCTAACCCAGACCAAACAAGCCACACCGATAAGACCCTAACACTTCCAGAGCTGTCACTTAGACAAGAAAAAAGCCTGCCCTTACTGACAGCGCTTTATACTGCTGGTGCCAAGACCGATCCAACACCATTGATGCAACAATGCTTTGACCACTGTTCCGAACAAGAACTCATGCTGCATCTATCCGTCTTGCTCCAATATGGCGGACAGCTTGATGACGAACTTGTTCATAAAGCCTTAGCTAGCGATCAGTTACCGCTTATCCACTTTATTATAAATTCTGGCGCATCTTGTCCAGACGATATCGACCAACATAATTACCCTGAAGAAACGCTAAACTATGCGAAAAAATGTTGGGACGATCAGAAAATTAGAGCGATGTTTCTCTCATGACATATTCAAAGAGATGCTTTGTAATAGCCGTCGCTGGTGCACCTGGTAGCGGCAAGACCTCTTTAACCTTAGCCCTAGCTAAACTGCTGGATGCAGACACACTCTTTTACGATGATTTTCAACAAGCCACCAATCAATCCATGGCAGAAATTATCCAATGGATGAAACAAGGTAGCGACTACAACAATTTAAATATTCCCGGCTTTGCTGAAGCGATTGCCGCCCAGATCCAAACCACTCATAAACGCTTCTTGTTGATTGAAACCCCATTAGGCCGACATCATCACGCCAGTGGACAATACATTGATTGCCTAGTTTGGCTAGATACTCCTCTTGATATTTCACTTGCTCGTAATATCAAAGCCTTTAGCAGCGAATTTAAAAAGACCCCATCCGACTACGTTCAACAACTTGATTGGCTAGCTAATTACCTTGAGGGCTATATTCAAGATATCCGCGCCACACTCGTCATACAACAAGAACGTCTGACCGAAGATGCCGATATTAATATCGATGGCACACTGCCACTTGGCGAAATAACTCAGCAAATTTACCAAGCGATCTCACAAGAACAATCAAAAGGATAAACAATGCAGCCTCTTTGCCTTGATGATTCAACAGCTGAACAACAGGACTGGAAAGCCTACCTTTGCATCGAGGCATTTCTTCAAGATTTTGTCACAGCCCAAGCACTGTTTACGGCTTTAAAGCTAGGCCTGATCAAGACCCTATCAGATCAACCCCGCTCTAAAGGTGCTTTGCAACAAGACAATCCTCATGTGACAGCGCTGGGCATGCTGCTCCAACAATTAAAAGCAGCCAATGTAATCGAGCAGGATGACAATCTTCAATGGCAACTGACGACGGAGTTCAGCAAAACTCTCCCCTTCCAAGACCTGCTACTTTCCAAATTGGAGTTTGCAAACCTATTAGCACCTGATCTTTTGGAGCACTACACACTGTTCCTTGAAGATATGCCTCGCTTTATTCAACAAGCTAAAGTATTTGAACTGTTCGCTTACAATCGCTGTTTTAAGGTCACGCCGGAGAACATTCTTGCAACCGGTCGCTGGATGCGCTTTACCACCTGCTTAACCCGCTACGAAGGCCGCGTTATTGCTAAACACGCCGATCTAAGTCATATAAAAAATCATTTGGATATCGGTGGAAACAGCGGTGAATTCGCGCTGCAATTATGCAAAGCAAATCCGGCACTCAACTCGACCATTATTGATCTTCCTGTGGTGTGTGAAGTAGGTAAAAGCCACATTAAGGGTGAACAAGAAGCGGATCGAATCGATTTTAAAGCAGCGGATGCACTTGTGGATAAGCTTCCGCAGCAACAAGATTTGGTGACCTTCAAATCTATTTTGCACGATTGGCCAATAGAAGCCTGTGCACAATTTATCCGCCAAGCGGCAAGCACATTAGCCAATCAGGGTGAAATACTGATATGCGAAAGGGGACCATTAGATCTAAGCAGACCCGTACCTTACGGTCTCTTACCTATGTTTCTATTCAATCGTTCTTTCCGTGAACCCAATGCTTATATTGAGTTATTGAAAAGTAATGGTTTTAGCACTATAGAGATTGAGACTATTCAACTAGAAACGCCATTCTTCCTAATTCGTGCTAAACGCTAAAAACTAGAAGGGGTATTAATAGCTAAGTCAGGTATATCGATCTTAGGGCAACGATTCACCACAACCTTAAGACCTGCATTTTCAGCGCGCTCCTGAGCGTCAGGGCTGTACACCCCTAACTGCAACCAAACGGCCTTCGCTCCGATTTGAATAGCTTCGTCGATAACTTCTCCAGCCTGATCGCTACGACGAAACACATCGACCATATCAACCGTCTTATCAATATCAGCTAAAGAGGCAACAACCCGCTCGCCGTGCAGCGTTTCATCTTCAAGTGCAGGGTTAACCGGGATAACGTCATAGCCGCACGTTTTTAGAAAAGCCATCACACGATAACTAGCACGCTCAGGCTTATTGCTCGCGCCTACTACAGCGATAGTACGAACACTTTCTAAAACATCGATAGACAACTGATCTTCAGTCATGACTATCACCTTCAGCATGCATACCTTTACAAACACTACACTCTGGGTCTTTGCGCAATTTAAGTGTGCGCCAATCCATCGTTTTGGCATCTAAAAGCAGTAAACGACCTGCCAAGTTTTCACCAACAGAGGCCAAAACTTTTAATGCTTCTAATGCTTGAACTGATCCGATAATCCCGACTAGGGGCGATAAAACACCAGATTCAGAGCAAGTAAGCGCTTCATCACTTCCCTCTTTATAAAGGCATTGGTAGCAAGGCGATTCTGGATTTAGAGGATCATAAACGGCCACCTGACCTTCCATACGGATAGCAGCACCGGAAACTAATGGCTTTTTGTGCATAAAGCAGGCACGGTTAATCGAAAATCGAGTACTAAAGTTATCGGTACAATCAACCACAAGGTCAACGGTTGCGACTAAACGCTGTAAAGCTTCATCGTCTAAACGCTCATACAATGCTTTAACTCGAGTGTCTGGATTTAGACCTGCAATGGTATTCCGAGCCGAATCCACTTTAGGCGCACCAATACGCTTAGTGTTATGAGCAATCTGGCGCTGTAGATTAGAAAGTTCTACCTCGTCATCATCCACTAGGATAAGCTCGCCTATACCTGCCGCAGCTAGGTACATAGCGACAGGACTACCCAGACCACCTAGACCGATGACCAAAACTGTCGAATTTAACCAGATTTCCTGCCCATTGATATCGACATCAGGCAACATAATTTGGCGGCTGTAGCGTAATAGCTGCTCATCACTCAGCATTGTTTTCTCCTTAAGCGCAGGTGCTACCTGGCCATAATGCAAAGGTTACTCGCTCATTATCGCCATAATCGCGCTGAGTACCAATTTCTGTATACCCTAAACTGTCCAGCAAGGCGCGGCAAACAGGACCTTGGTCATAACCATGTTCAAACAACAGATGGCCACCTGGAACAAGGTAGCTTCGAGCCTGCTCACAAATATGCTTGATATCTGCCATACCATGATCTTCAGCCGTAAGTGCAGAAAGAGGCTCAAACCGTACATCACCTTGCGCTAGATGCGGGTCTTCCGGATCAATATAAGGAGGATTACTCACGATCATATCGTAATGACCATGGTGGGGCTCCAACCAGCTTCCCTGTATGACCTCGACGTTTCCAAGCTGCAAACGGGCTCGATTTCGCTCGGCCAACTGCACCGCCTCAGGCACAAAATCTGATGCAACCACAGTCCATTCTGGGTTCTCATAAGCCAAGGCTAAAGCTATGGCTCCAGTTCCCGTACCCAAATCAGTAATACGCGCGTGTTTCTTAGTGCACAACTGCAAAGCCTTTTCGACCACTACTTCGGTATCAGGGCGAGGAATCAAGGTATGAGGGGAGACTTCTAAGTCAAAATCCCAAAACCCACGCATACCGATAATATGTGCTACAGGCTCGCCTTTGAGGCGCCGATCGATCATCACTGCTAATTGCTCGACAATCTTAGGATCTAACTCTTTTTCAGGCCAAGTAAACAGGTAGCTGCCCGGCTTATCGAGCAGATGACATAGCATCAACTCAACATCTAATTGAGCCGACTCACTGACACCACTGAGTTGATTACTTAGTTTTACCGCTTGCTTAATCTGCATAGAGATTTAATAAATATCAAAAAGGGCCATACAGGCCCTTTGATTAACTTTCTTCGGAGAGCGCCCCAAGCTGTTCTGCTTGGTGCTCATTTAAGAGCGGCTCAACAACGTGTTGCAGCTCACCACCAATAATCTCCTGCAGCTTATATAGCGTTAGGTTGATACGGTGATCAGTTACACGACCTTGTGGATAATTATAGGTACGGATACGTTCAGAACGATCACCACTACCCACTAGGCTTTTACGCGTGCTTGCCATTTCGGCTGCCTGACGTTCGTCTTCTGCAGCCTGTAGTCTAGATGCTAACAGCGACATCGCCTTAGCACGGTTCTTATGCTGCGAACGTTCTTCCTGACACTCAACTACCACGCCCGTTGGAATATGGGTCAAGCGAATAGCCGAATCAGTTTTGTTGACGTGCTGACCACCGGCACCTGATGCACGGAAGGTATCTACACGCAGATCAGCTTTATTGATCTCGATCTCAGCGGACTCATCCATCTCTGCCATAATCGCGACTGTACAAGCAGACGTATGAACACGGCCTTGAGACTCAGTTTCTGGAACACGTTGTACACGATGTGCACCGGATTCGAATTTCAGCTTCGAATACACATCTGTACCTACGATACGAGAGATAACCTCTTTATAGCCACCATGGTCACCTTCGTTAACGCTGATAACTTCTACACGCCAACCCTGCACTTCCGCGAAACGAGAGTACATACGAAAAAGGTCACCGGCGAAAATAGCTGCTTCATCACCACCGGTTCCGGCACGCACTTCCAAAAAGACGTTGCGAGAATCATTTGGATCTTTAGGTAATAAAAGAATCTGCAGTTCAGCTTCAAGATTTTCGATACGCTCTTTAACGGCAGGATATTCCTCTTTTGCCATTTCTCGCATATCAGGATCACTGTCAGCCATCATCATCTCGGCTTCTTCCAGATCTTCCTGCGCTTCATTAAAAGCAGCAAAGGCCTGTACTACAGGCTCTAATTCAGCATATTCTTTAGAATAATCGCGAAACTTATCCTGATCAGAAATCACATCTGGATCAGACATCAGAGCCGCTAACTCTTCATAGCGATCGCTCAGTTTTTCCAGTTTACTTATGATTGATTCTTTCATTATTTCTCATTCTTCGCATGTTCACCTAACTGGTGAAGCTCTTGCACCAAATCCAGTAGTTCACTGCGCCCTTCAGCGCTCGCTTTACGCATTTGAATTGTCGGGTGGTGCAACATTTTATTCGTCAGGCTACGCGCTAACATGGTTAATACTTCTTCAGCTGGCTTACCATTCTCCAGCTGCTTTAACGCTCGGCCTAATTCTTGATCACGTAAACTTTCAGCCTGACCACGGAAAGCAGTTAATACATCGACTGCTTCCAGTGAACGCAACTGACGCATAAATTCGTGAGCGCCGGTTTCTATTATTTCTTCTGCCTGTCGAGCAGCATCTTCACGGCTACGTTGGTTCTCTTCGATAACCTCTTTAAGGTCATCAACCGTATACAGATAAACATCATCCAGTTCAGCAACTTGCGCCTCTATATCTCGCGGAACAGCTATATCAACCATAAAGATAGGTCGGTGCTTACGCTTTTTAAGGGCAGACTCAACTGCACCTTTACCTAAAATAGGCAACTGACTAGCAGTAGATGCAATTACTATATCTGCTTCGGCAAGCGCATTTGGTATATCACCTAACAAGATCGCTTTACCATCAAACTCATCAGCTAGTGCCAAAGCACGGTTAAGCGTACGGTTAGCCACCGTTATGTCTTTAACACCAGCATTAGCTAAGTGGCGCGCTACCAACTCTATTGTTTCACCTGCACCTATCAGTAACGCTTTGCTCTCGCGCATATCCGAGAAAATATGCTGAGCAAGACTTACCGCAGCATAAGCAACTGAAACTGGGTTTTCACCAATCGCTGTATCAGTACGAACCTGCTTAGCCACCGAGAAAGTCTGTTGGAACAAACGACCCAGCTCTGCACCTACATGACCATTTTCTTGGGAAAGGCTATATGCCGATTTCAGCTGACCTAGTATCTGAGGCTCGCCCAATACTAAAGAGTCCAAACCACTCGCCACACGCATCATATGACGCGCTGCATCTTCACCCCAGAGAGCATAGGAACATTGCTGCAGTTCATCCGGATCTAAATCGTGGTATTCGCCTAGCCATTCCAAAAGGGCTCTCGACCCTTCTATGGCAGAAGAGCAATACAACTCTGTACGGTTACACGTCGATAGGATGGCAATCTCTTTCAGATCAGCAAATTCGGCAGCACCATTCATCGCCTCAGCAAGCAGTTCGGGTGCAAACGCCACGCGTTCACGAACCTCCACTGAAGCCGTTTTGTGATTGATGCCTAATGCAAGTAACGCCATGCGATCCGCCATACCAAAAAATCTACCGTCGTGTAGACGGCACTACAAATCAACTGAAGCTGATCTAAATCAGCGCGCTATGATACAACGCTTTGCGACAAAGGTTAAAAGGCAGCGCAACAATTTAGGTAACTTCGATCAAAAAACAGCAGATTAATTACAATTCTTTGAACAAAACCTGCATAAATCGAAACAAAACTTCAGAATATGAGGTCTAACTCTCAAATTAAGGATAGAGTCAGCGCAGATCAGTAAGAATCTGTAGATCGCACACTAATTCTCTTTAAAACCTGTGGTCGGTAGCTGACAAGCTACAGGTTATTCAACTATAGTGACCAAATCATTCAGGGATGTCGGGGCTATTACGGCTGTATACATGAATAAATCACTTATCGTTTTAACTTGTGTCTTCGCCTTATTACAAGGCTGTCAAAGCACCCCAACGAAACAGACACAGGAAGTTATCTCCGAACCAGTCAATTATGTGGATGGCGAGTTCAACCAAGAATCTCTTTACGATTTATTACTTGCCGAGATTGCAGGACAACGCAGGCTCTTCCCAGTAGCCCTTGAGAACTACCTCAAACAAGCTGAGAAAAGCCAGGATTCTGGTGTTGCTGAACGCGCCACACGAATTGCCCAATACCTTAGAAACCCTGACAAAGTCATTCAGGCAGCTCGACTTTGGCGTGAAATTGCTCCGTCTAACCCTGAGCCGTATCAAATAGAAGCCAATATGCTTCTGCATAAAGGTAAATACACCGAGGCACTGCCTTTGGTTGAGAAAGCCCTTGAGTTCGATCCATTACGCACGTTGGCTTTGATTCGTGGGCAAGTAGAACGTATAGATCCCAAAGTGCTATCGGGCTACATCACGATGCTAAATAAGCATCGTCAATCAGCCGATCCACGCTCAGACTTAGAACTGACACTCGCGTTGTTGCATCGAGCTAATAACAACGAGCAGGCGTCACTCACCTCTTTTAATCGCGCCCTTTCGATCGACCCTGAGAATCCGGAAGCGTTGATCCAAAAAGCTGAACTACTGCGTTCTCAAAACAAAGTTAACGATGCACTTAGACTTATTCACTCTGCGTTTGAGCAACAGCCGAATAACCGTCAGCTGCATATTCTTTATACACAACTTTTGTTCCAGAACAAGCAATCCAAACAAGCGGTTTCTCAAGCTAAAGAGCTACTAAAAAACAATTTAAAAGATCATCAGCTAACTTACTACCTAGCCCTTTTGATGCTCGAGAATGAAGCACCTCAAGACGCTAAAGCTGCCTTTTTGCGATTACTTGAGTTGAAACCTGAAGACACTTCACCGCATTTTTATTTGGGACATATTGCTCAGTCCGAAGAGAAACGTGATGAAGCGATTGAACATTATAGTTCCGTCAAAAATGGCTCTAACGTTCTGCAATCCCTATCTCGAGTAAGCTCTCTGCTTAAAGATGTGGAAGACAAACCTCGTCTACAGCAGATTTTATCTGATGCCAGAGCTAGCATGCCCAACCAAGCCGCATCAATTTACACATTAGAAGCTGAATGGCTAAACCTCCACAATCTAAAAGAAGAAGCCTTAACTGTATTAGAAGATGCGCTATTACTCTTTATTGATAACACCTCACTGCTATACACCCGCGCAATGATGGTGGAATCAACCGATTTCCCGCAGGCAGAAAAAGATCTGCGCCGAGTATTAGAATTAGAGCCAGGAAATGCCACTGTGCAAAACGCATTGGGCTACACCTTACTACTACATACTGAGCGTTATGAAGAAGCCTACAATTTGATCCAAGCAGCACTAACCACAGAACCTGAAGACCCTGCTATTTTGGATTCCATGGGATGGGCTTTATTTAAATTGGGCAGAAACCATGAAGCCGTGACATATTTAGAAAAAGCTCATGCTTTATACTCCGATCCAGAAGTATCTAGTCACCTAATTCAGGTGTATTGGGCAATAGATCAAAAAGAGAAAGCTCGTTCACTGCTCCAAAAAAGCCAAAAAGATAATCCTGGCGATCCTTTCCTAGAAGAAGCAGCACAGCTAATTAACGCAGAGTAGTAGAAGTAGATGTTAAAAAAGTACCTCGCGCCTTTGCTGTTCCTATTCTTAGCAGGCTGTAGCTTACAAGAAACTCAGATACCAGCACCCAATGATATTTCTTGGGAAACTCGTCAAAGCCTACTTAAAGATATCTCTGACTGGGAAGCGAGCGGCAAGATAGGCATCCGCACACCAGAAGAGAGCCAATCAGCTAGCTTAAAATGGCTACAAGATGGCTCTGATTATCAGATAGATATCCGCGGACCTTGGGGACAAGGCGGTGCATCTATTGCGGGAAGCCCTCAAGAAGTTATCGTTGATATTGCCGGAGAAGGAACGTTTACAGGTACAAATCCTGAACAAATTCTCTATCAACAATGGGGGTGGGCACTACCTATTAGTGATATATTTTGGTGGATCAGGGGACTACCTTCGCCTCACTCACAATACGACCAAACCATCGTCGATGAAAAACTTACACAATTAACCCAACAAGATTGGAAAATTGAGTATCTTCGCTATAACCAGCAAACGCCCGCATTGCCAACTAAAATGCGCTTACAATACCGTGATTTGAAAGTCACCATTGTGATTAAAACCTGGATAAAACTGTAGCTGTATTAAAACCTCTCAACATTAATCGCGATCTTATTGGGCCATCACCGAAAGCCAGCTTTTACGCTCTCAATCCTAGTAGTTACTTCCCCTGCTTTAGTTTGACTTTTAACCACGAGTCTTGGATAATCTGCGCCTCTTTCAACGGGAGGCCGGTCCTCCAAGAGGAATAATGTTGGGGTATCGCCAAGCGGTAAGGCACTGGTTTCTGATACCAGTATGCGGAGGTTCGAATCCTCCTACCCCAGCCAAATGCCTATGAACGGTTCCCGATCTATAGATTCCGAACAAATTACAATCGAAAAGGTGCACGCCGTGTCCAAGATGATGGTCTTCACTGGCAACGCTAACCCTGATCTGGCGAGAAAAGTAGTTGATCGCCTAGATATTCCTATGGGTAAAGCGAATGTTGGTCGTTTTAGTGATGGCGAAGTAAGCGTTGAGATTCAGGAAAACGTACGTGGTAAAGACGTATTTATTATCCAGTCTACTTGCGCGCCAACTAACGACAACCTGATGGAGCTGATTGTACTAGCCGACGCTCTTCGTCGCGCTTCTGCTTCACGTATCACAGCTGTTGTACCTTACTTCGGCTATGCACGTCAGGATCGACGTCCACGCTCTGCTCGTGTACCTATCACTGCAAAAGTAGTTGCAGATATGATGGATGCTATCGGCATCGACCGCGTACTGACAGTTGATCTTCACGCTGACCAGATTCAGGGCTTCTTCTCTGTACCTGTAGATAACGTTTACGGCTCACCTGTTCTACTAGACGACATCGTCGATCAGGAATACGACAACATCTTAGTTGTTTCTCCAGACGTTGGCGGCGTAGTTCGTGCCCGCGCAGTTGCTAAGCAACTTGATTGCGACCTAGCAATCATCGACAAGCGTCGTGAGCGTGCAAACGAATCACAAGTAATGAATATCATTGGTGATGTTGAAGGCCGTACTTGCGTACTGGTTGATGACATGTGTGATACTGCTGGCACGCTTTGCAAAGCAGCTAAGGCACTTAAAGATAACGGTGCAGCACGCGTTGTAGCTTACGCGACTCACGCCGTACTTTCTGGCCCAGCAGTAAGCAACATCACTAATTCTGATCTAGATGAATTTGTTGTAACTGATACGATTCCACTGTCTGAATCGGCATCTAAGTGCGACAAAATTCGTCAGCTAACACTAGCTCCGCTTCTAGCTGAAGCCGTGCGCCGTGTTTGCAATGAAGAATCCATCAGCGCGATGTTCCGCTAAGGGCGACACGCTGATATAGCAACTTACTCAATTTCGAGTAAGTTTTTCCACCCTCGGGTGATTGCTGTAAAGCCTGGTCGCAAGGTTTTACAGCTTATTTATTTAAAGGTATTAAAAATGTCTAACTTTGTAGTTAATGCAGTAGCACGTGCTGACGAAGGGAAAGGTGCGAGCCGCCGCCTACGTCGCGAAGGTCTAGTTCCTGGTATCGTTTTTGGTGGTGACAAGCGTAAGAAGCCCGCTTCTATCTCTGTTCCTAACAACGAACTAGTTAAAATGCTAGAAGACGACGCGTTCTTCTCTTCTATCCTAACTCTGTCTTTGGACGGTAAAGAAGAGCAAGTGATCATTAAAGATCTACAACGTCACCCTGCTAAACCAGTTGTACTGCACGCTGACTTCCAGCGCGTTACAAAATCCAACAAGATCAAGATCACTGTTCCTGTTGCATTCTCTGGCTTCGAATCTTCTCCTGCTTCTAAAGCAGCATGCAAATTCGCAGCTGAGAAAAACACTGTAGAAGTTCTATGCCTACCGGCTAACCTTCCAGAGACTCTGGTTGTTGACCTTTCTGCATGTGATTCTGATCAGGTACTTCACCTGTCCGATATCACTCTTCCTGAAGGCGTTGAGATTGTTTCTCTACGTCGTGGCGGTGACCACGATCAGGGTATCGGTTACGTATACGCGCCTCGCGGCAGCAAGTAATCGGTACAAGCAACCAGCATGAAAGACAAGATCCAGCTCATCGTTGGCCTGGGTAACCCAGGCGATAAGTATGCGCAAACCCGTCACAATGCTGGTGCTGAGTTTGTCGAGCAGCTTGCTGCTCGACATCTCGCCCCCCTAAAGCCCGAAAAGAAGTACCACGGGCTCTATTCTAAAGCTCAGATTGGCAACCAAGTTATCCATCTTTTGGTTCCTACAACGTTTATGAATCTGAGTGGCCAGGCTGTAGCAGCACTGGCAAGCTTCTACAAAATTCCACCCGAAGCGATCTTAGTCGCTCATGATGAGCTCGATATTCCACCAGGCATTGCAAAATTTAAGCAAGGTGGCGGCCATGGTGGTCATAATGGTTTGCGCGATATCATCAGCAAACTAGGTAACAACAAAAATTTCTACCGTTTACGCCTTGGCATTGGCCACCCAGGTCACAGCAGTCAAGTAAGCGGTTTTGTTCTGAAAAAAGCTCCAGCTAAAGAACGTGATGCCACAATGGCAGCTATCGATGAAGCGGAACGCTATCTGGAGCTAGCCATTGCCGGTGACTGGAACAAAGCAATGAACCAGTTACACAGTTTTTCAGCTAGCTAGATTACTCACAGGATTCAATCATGGGTTTTAAATGCGGTATTGTAGGCCTACCTAACGTAGGTAAATCGACTCTTTTCAATGCGCTAACAAAAAACGGCATTGCGGCAGAAAATTTTCCTTTCTGCACCATTGAGCCGAATGCAGGCACAGTATCTATGCCTGACCCGCGTTTAGACAAGCTTACTGCGATTGTTAATCCAGAGCGTACGGTTCCAACAGCGATGGAATTCGTAGATATTGCTGGTCTGGTTGCTGGCGCCTCTAAAGGTGAAGGCCTAGGTAATAAATTCTTGGCAAACATCCGCGAAACAGACGCAATTGCTCACGTTGTTCGTTGCTTCGAAGATGAAAACGTAATCCACGTAGCCAACAAGATTGACCCTCTATCTGATATCGAAACAATTAACCTTGAGCTAGCGCTTGCTGACTTAGAATCCTGCGAAAAACAGCTTCAGCGCATCCAGAAGCTAGCGAAAGGTGGCGATAAAGAAGCGGTTGCTCAAAAAGCAATGCTTGAACGAGTGATACCTCATCTAGAAGAAGGCAAGCCAGTTCGTGGTTTAGGCCTTGATGAAGATGAGATGAAAATCGTTAAAGGCTTCCATCTTCTTACCGTAAAACCAACGATGTACATTGCGAACGTTGATGAAGATGGTTTTGAAGACAATGCTCACTTAGATACAGTTAAAGAGCTAGCTGCATCGGAAAATGCCGGTGTAGTAGTGGTATGCAACAAGTTGGAAGCCGAGATCTCTGAGCTAGATGATGAAGAGCGCGATGAGTTCCTAGCGGACTTAGGTATGGAAGAGCCTGGATTAGACCGCGTAATCCGCGCAGGTTACGAATTATTAGGCCTACAAACCTACTTTACTGCTGGCGTTCAGGAAGTTCGTGCTTGGACCGTAAAGGTAGGTGCAACAGCTCCACAAGCTGCTGGTGTTATCCACACTGACTTCGAGAAAGGCTTTATCCGTGCAGAAGTTGTAAGCTACGATGATTTTGTTGAGCATGACGGCGAAAATGGCGCTAAAGACGCAGGCCGCTGGAGACTTGAAGGTAAAGATTACATCGTTCAAGACGGCGATGTAGTGCATTTCCGCTTCAACGTTTAAGCAGACAACTGTACAAAAAAAAACCGGCTTCTCTAGCCGGTTTTTTTTATTCAAAAATTCCTGAAATTTCATGCAGTAATCTATTGACACCCCCGCCCGAAAGTAGAATAATGCGCGCCTCTGAGACGTGGCAATATAGCTCAGTTGGTTAGAGCATCGCATTCATAATGCGAGGGTCGCAGGTTCGAGTCCCGCTATTGCCACCATGTTTCAGTCTATGCTGGGGTATCGCCAAGCGGTAAGGCAACGGGTTTTGATCTCGTCATGCGGAGGTTCGAATCCTCCTACCCCAGCCACTATTGAGCTTAACTCTCTGAGTTAATCTGAGTGGCAATATAGCTCAGTTGGTTAGAGCATCGCATTCATAATGCGAGGGTCGCAGGTTCGAGTCCCGCTATTGCCACCATGCTCTACAAAGAAAGTGTGCTCAAATCTTAGTTGGGGTATCGCCAAGCGGTAAGGCAACGGGTTTTGATCTCGTCATGCGGAGGTTCGAATCCTCCTACCCCAGCCACTTTCTTCTTGCCTACAATCACACAACAATAGATGTGTGAACATTGGATCAGTTCGATCTAACTTGTAACAACTTTAAAGCATTATTCAGAGCTCCTAGCTCCCTGCACTTAAAACTTAGCCATCCTTATTTCAACTCAGCTTTTAATCTGTTTCATCTTCATTCTGCTCATTTTTATCTTCTATAATTAATACTCTGCATCTGTTGAACGCTTCTGTGATGCCAAACAACAACTAATGCAATTTTAAGTTATACATTCGTTTAAATTAATATATTCTCTGTTTATAAGGATTTAGCGAGCAGGAGATAAATCAGGCATGTCTGAAGTTATTGATATTGACGGAAACGCCCTACTGGAAAAATATGGCAATGGGCAACAGACTCGCAAGCAACGCCTGAGAAAAAATGTTCAGCTTTTATTTCTTGGTCTTAGCGCCGAAGAAACCGCTCCTCTGATCACTCTTTTAAGAACTTCACGTATCTCTCCTCGCGGCAAACAGGTTAATACCGAGCAAGAGTTCCTAGACGCTCTAGGTGAACGTTCGTGGGATCTTATCCTTTGTACAATAGATAGAGGTGAATTCACCTCAAAGCTCGCCATCAGTCATCTCAAGCGTTTAGACAAAGACATTCCTGTAATACAGATTATCCCTAGTTCGGACAGCCAGTTACTGTTACAAGGATTAAAGAGCCATATACAAGCAGTTGTTCCTCTCGACGAGAAAGAGCTTGTCCTGATTAATGTTCGTCGGGAACTAGATCAACTCGATTACCGAAGACGTTTACGAAAAGCCGAAGCTGCATTGGCCGAAGCAGAAAAACGTTCACAGCAGTTAATGGACAGTTCACGTAACCCGATTGTTTGCTGTGACCAACAGCAGATCATCTATTGCAATGATAGCTTCCTTGAACAGTTCGGTTTAGATTCTAAGAAAAAGGCTATGAATAAGCCTCTTGTTGATTTCTTTGCATTTGACGATCGACCTGAATTCACTGAACAGCTTAACTCTCTTGAAGAGGGAAATAGCAGTGATTTGATTCTACAGTTATCAGCACAACGCAGTGATCATTCAGAATTCACCGCTAACATGGAGCTTTCCCGCTCAGATTATAATGGCTCCGTTATTACACGCATCTTGTTTCATCTTGATGAGAACAGCCATCACCATCTACTTAGTGAAGATCTCGATTTCGTATCTGGTCTATTCAATAAAGATTATCTACACAAGCAATTGGAACAGGTAACCCAAAAAGCACTGCGTGGTGGTAACGACCGATGCTTGATGTATATAGAGTTAGACCAACTCGATCAGATTAAGAGCAAGTTTAGTCATGAAGGCAGCGACCAGCTTATTCGTGACGTTTCAGCTTTACTCGGTAAGAAAGTAAACAAAGCACATCTATTAACTCATCCGGCGGAAAATGCGTTTGTCATTATCTTTAACGATCCAAACATGACAACAGCTGAAAGCTTTGCTGAACAGCTACGCGAAAAGGTCGCCAATGTACGATCCAATATCGCCGGTGTCGATGTACAGTCAACTTGTACGATCGGTTTGGTAGCAATTACCGATAGCACACCTCCACCTATTGAATTACTCAACCGAGCTAAAGCCGCTATATGCAACTTACGCGAAGAAACCCCTCAAGGAGATGGCGTACGCATCCATATCCCAGAGGCAGCATTATCTGAACAAGAAGAAGATGAGTTTGATAAGCTAAGAAAAGCAGTAGATAACAATCAGTTCAAGCTATTGTTCCAACCTATCGTTAACCTTACCGCTGATGATCAAACGCACCATCATTATGAAGCATTACTACGCTTAGTGAATGATGATGAAGATGAGCTATCCCCTAACGATTTCATGAGTGCTATTAGCGATGCAGAAACTGCTGTTAAAGTTGATCGCTGGGTGATCGAGAATTGCCTGAAGCAGTTGAAGAAGACCCTAAACCAAGAACATAAGAATGTAATCTTCATTAACATCTCTGCTCATGCATTAGGAGAGCAAAAGTTATTAACTTGGCTTTCGGGGGTACTACGGAAAAACAATATTCCGGCAGAAAGACTTGTCTTCCAGATTAGTGAATCTGATATATCCATCGCCCCTAAACAAGCACAAAGCTTCGTAGAAAAACTAACCCGTATTCATAGTCGCACTTGCATTAAACACTTTGGGAGTGTGCCTAATTCCCAAAACGTTCTATCTACGCTTCATTCAGACTACATCAAACTCGATGGCGCTTATATTTCTGAACTAGGCTCAGACCCAGAACATGATGAAGAGTTCTTTAGCATGGTTCAGCAACTGAGCAGCCTAGATAAGATATCTATTGCGCCACTTGTAGAGAATACCAAGACGATGGCAAACCTGTGGAAAGCAGGAATCGACTATGTGCAGGGATACTACCTTCAGCCTCCAAGGGAAAAGATGGATTACGACTTTTTTGCCGAATAATAAAAAAGCCGCTAAACAGCGGCTTTTTTATTGTTTTACTTTTGCACTGTATCCCGGTCCCTAAAACCAATCAGATACAAGATGCCATCAAGACCTAAAGTAGAGATAGCCTGTTTCGCACTTTCACGAACCAAAGGTTTAGCACGGAATGCGATACCTAATCCAGCAATAGAGAGCATAGGTAGGTCATTAGCACCGTCACCAACGGCTATCGTTTGCTCTAAGCTAACACCTTCTTTTGCAGCAATTTCGCGTAACAATTCGGCTTTACGCTCACCATTTACAACGGTGCCTTTAACTTCACCTGTAACTTTGCCATCAGCATCGATATCAAGCTCGTTGGCATATACATAATCAAAGCCAAGCTTCTTCTGTAGGTGGGAAGCAAAGTAGTTAAAACCGCCTGATAAAATAGCTGTTTTAAAGCCAAGTGCTTTCAAGTTAGACACCAACTCTTCCGCGCCTTCAGTCATCGGTAGACGTTCTGCAATTTGATCCAGCACCGACACATCCAAGCCTTTTAATAGGGCCATTCGACGCTTAAAGCTTTCATTAAAATCGATCTCGCCACGCATAGCCGCTTCAGTGATCTCTGATACCTGATCACCCACACCTGCTTCTTTAGCTAGCTCGTCAATAACTTCAGCTTCAATCAACGTAGAGTCCATATCAAACACAACTAAACGGCGATTGCGGCGATAGATATTGTCTTCTTGGAAAGCGATATCTACATCTAGATCGCTGGCAGTATTAAGGAACTCAGCTTTAAGTTTCTCAGCATCAGCAGGCGCGCCACGTACCGAAAATTCCACACATGCTTTGGTCTGGTCAGAGGTTTCATCCAAACTGATTCGACCTGATAGACGATTGATATTATCGATGTTCAGCCCATGACTCGCTGCGATTTCGGTCACACGTGCAATATGCTTAGAACTCAATTTACGAGACAACAACGTAATGATATGACGAGATTTACCCTGCCCTTCAACCCACTGTTCATAGTTCTCTTCTTCCACGGGCTGGAAGCGGATATTCATGTTGAGCTCGTGCGCTTTAAATAGAATATCTCTTAGCAGTGGCGAGGATTCAGCCGATTTAGGTACTTCAATCAAGATACCCAAAGACAAGGTATCGTGGATCACCGCCTGACCAATATCCAAAATATTGATCTCAAACTGCGCCAAAATATTTGTGATCGCTGAAGTCACTCCCGGTTTATCTTCACCGGAAATATTGAGCAAAATAATCTCTTTCATTGAAAGGGTTCCAAAGGAATCTTTAATTGCTGCCGATTATAACAAAGCCAGATTACAGGGCCTATTCATTATCACTCAGAAGCAGGCTGTAAAGGGCTAAACTCAACCCTACATTTCAAACCAGCAGGCAGTAATTGATCTTTATTCGGGATCTCCACACTGATAGCAAACGTACTACTTGCAGCATCAATAAGAGGGTCCACTCGATTCACTTTACCTTCATAAGCCTGTTCTGGACGCCCTTCAGCATATAAAGTGATAGGCATGCCTTTTTCGATCTGACCATAATATTGCGACCGTATAATTACTTCTGCATGAAGAGGATCAAGTGAGACAATTTTCAAAAACGGCTGATCATCAACAAGTTCTCCAGGTTCAAGTAAACGCTCAACCACAACGCCATTGATTGGACTTTTCGTTTGGCGCAGAGATAAACGTACATAAGATTCGCTGGCTGTAAGCTCAGCCAAACGCTGCTCTGTTAACATTTCATCGCGTTCATGATCAGACAACAGGCCTTTTTTATACAACACCTCATTACGCTTTACTTTACGCTTAGCAAAATCTACACGTGCTCGGGCTGTCGCTAAAGCTGCTCGCTCTAGACGAGAGTTAAGTTTCATTACGACTTGGTCTTTTTTAACTTTATCGCCACGCCCTAAACTTAACTCACTAATTACGCCTGATACTTCACTACTCAGTTCAATCTCTTTGCTCGGCTCGAGCAAACAACTCAACTGGCCATCGTTTAATTGATTATGCTCAACCGCACTTACCAGAGGCGAAACACCGAGAAGTAAAACCAATAGTGGAGAAATATATTTCATATCAAAAAAACCTAAACTTTACTGCTAGTAAAAGATAATATTTCGCGCTGACGTTCATCTTGCTTTAACAAATCCGCACGCATACGCGCATGATCTGCCTCGAGTTGCTTTTGGGCCCTGCGCATTAATTTCAACAGCAGCCAGTTTTTAAACCCTTTTGGAAGCGGCCATTTAAAGAGACGCTTTAAATAATTAGAGAATTGTTCAGACAATATAGAGTCTTCTAGAGACAAGATGACTTCAAAGCTACCCTGATCGCCTTGACGCGCACAGCGACCTTCTAGCTGTCGATCTATCCGTGATGCTTCATGCAATTCGGTTAAAACCACATGTAGTCCACCTGCTGACTCTACCTCATCATTTAGCTTTATATCGGTACCGCGTCCAGCCATATTGGTCGCAATAGTAACACAACCTGGGTCACCCGCATTCGCGACAATTTCAGCCTCTAACTGATCTTGTTTAGCATTTAATAACTGATGCTGCACATCCATCGCCTGCAAACTTTGGCTTAATAATTCCGAAGCAGCAACAGAATGTGTTCCAACGAGAGAAGGGCGTTGTGCTTTGTGTAGAACTTTGATCTGTTCCGCAACCTTTTGCCACTTATCCCTCTCGTCTAAATAGACATTTGCCCCAAGTTTCTTTCTGCGGCTTGGTTTATTGGTCGGGATAAATACCACTGGCAATCCATAAACTTGCCATAACTCTGAGGAAACCTCTTTTGCAGTACCTGTCATGCCACCTAGATGATGATAAAAACGAAAGAAGTTCTGAAAACTGATTCGCGCTAGCGTCTCACGAGGATTACTAAGCTCACAACCCTCTTTAATTTCAATCAGTTGGTGCAAACCTCGCTCCCAACTTCGATCTTCCATCACACGCCCAGTGTGCTCATCAACAATTAGAATTTTTTCATCTTTAACAAGATAATGTTTATCTCGAATAAACAGATGCAACGCTGTAAGTGCTTGGAAAACTAATTCAAGACAACGTACTCGCCCCACCCAAAAAGGCCCTAGTCCATCGGTTAACTGCAGTACATACATTTCACCATCATCTGTAAAAGCAACGCGGCGCTCTCTCAGGTTCACCTCATAATGCTTATCTAACTCCAGCTCAGCAGCAATTGCCATCGCCTGCTGATATACCTCTTGCTGCTCCTCTTGCTCAATCTCAGGGCCCGAAATAATCAGCGGCGTTCTAGCTTCATCTAATAAAACGCTATCTGCTTCATCGACAATAGCGAAATGGAGTCCACGGAGCATCAAGCCATCGAGCATCTGTTGATTGCCCTTTAAACGTTCAGCATGCAAATTAAGCTTATGCTGCTTGCCCTCTAGAACAATGCTGTCTTTAAGGTAATCGAACACCAATTCTTTGTTGGTACAGTAAACGACATCTTTAGCATAGATATCTCGCCTCTCCATAGGAGACAGGCCATGGACAATAACACCAATATCAAGACCCAAGCGGGTATAAATTGGCGTCATTTCCTCGGCATCTCGAGCTGTAAGATAATCGTTAACAGTAACTACATGGACAGGCACTCCAGCAAAAGCCGCTGTCGCTGCAGAAAGTGTGGCAGTCAGGGTCTTACCCTCCCCCGTTTGCATCTCTGCAATATTGCCATGAAACATCGCTAAGCCACCAAGTAGTTGGCTGTCAAAATGCTTCATACCAAGGGTTCTACCTGCAACCTCACGCACCAAGGCAAAGCTTTTGATCATCAGTGCAGACGTTATGCCCTGTTTAAACAAAGCCTGTCTAATCTCAGCGATATGAATATCTAACTGCTCATCGGATAGGCCTTCAAGCTTTCGAGCTTCTTTATGGATGGACGGCAAAAAACGTTTATAGGCCTTAAGGGACGCTCGAAACGGACGATTTAGATAAGCAGAGAGGCTATGTGACCAGCGCTCCATCCGATCCTGTTTGTGGAGGAAAAGCTGAGGACGCTCCAAAACAGTTTGAGGCAGTCGTTGAGGCCTTTTATACATCAAACTGCCTCAAGAACACACGTCGCACTGCACGATACCAACGATAGACCAGAGGCTCTGCATCATGCTCTATAAGCACATAAACACGTTCATCATAGCGGTGCTTTGGCGCATCAATAACAGATAAATCGATTCGAAAATGGCTACGAAAACTCTTCAAACCATCTTCACTTTTCGGGTCAGGCGCAATACGCCCACCACCATCAGTACTTAACACCTTACTCGGCAGCTGCTGAGTTGTAGCAGGCAGTGCTCGAACAATTTCACCTGCATAGGTTTCATTTGGATTAGAGGCAAATCGCAGCTCAACTGAACGATTCTGCGTGCGCACCTGATCTATCTCGTCCTCAGAAACCATTGCAACTAAGGATAGCTGGTTATAATCCACGACATATCCAATCAACTCACCACGGTGGACATAGCGCCCCAAAATTCGATGGGCAGCGGGGACAACAAATTCACCGGAAGCAGAGCTATATAGATCAACACCTTTAATACGTTCTAGCGCCCTCTGATATTCGCGCTTAATAAACCGTAATTCTTCTCGTAAGATTTCACTGGCCGCGCGGTCTCTTAAGCTAGCTTCCAGTCTAATTTCAGCTTCAGCTATCTGGGCTTTAAGCACGTCTACTTTAGCTTCAAGATCGGGTGCTGAAAGCTTTAGTAATAGCTGCCCTTCGACCACAGACTTACCAGAAGGCACTTCTAAAGATTCGACGAAGCCAGAAACTTGCGAGCGAACATACGCATCTTGAGGCACCCATAAAACACCTTCGGTCTGCGTTTTATATGGCACGGGTAAAAAGCCTATCAACGCGACCACCGTACCGAGAAGCAGCGCAGAAATGGTAAGCACTCGTCCCTTCTTACTTCTTAGTTCAGGATCCGTTGCGGGTTTAGTAATTGTTTTAAGTACTGGCATAAGGAGGGTTGCCCAAATTGACCAAAACGCGAGAAGGCTACCAATCACAAAGTATTGCGTTGCGACAAACAAGGCAATCGCAACCATAACAAACAATCGGTAAATATACGCAGCAGAAGCATAGCAAGCTAGCCAAGCTCCTTCACTGGTGGAGTTAGCAGGCGCAGTGAGTTTCTTGACGCCATAAAGGTACTTTTTAGTTAGATAAGCTACCTGGCTGTTACCTCTAGACGCTAAATTAGGTATTTCTAGGAAATCTGCAAGAACATAGTAAGCATCAAATCGAAGTAGTGGATTACCGTTAAACAGCAAAGTAGAAAATCCGCCGATCAGCATGGTATTAAACGCGACCGCTCGAACGATACCCGGTTCAGCCAAAACCCACACCATCATCGCGATTGCTGCAACCATTAACTCGACCATAATACCGATCGCGCCCACCAGCATACGCTGATATTTATTCCTAAATGCAGTTGCCGCACTGGCATCCACATAAGGCACGGGGAACAATACCAGTAACATCACTCCCACTTCATGCACTTCACCCCCCCAGCGCTTTACAGCGTAAGCATGGCCAAGCTCATGAATCACTTTTACAAAGGGATATACCAAGGCGATCAGCAAAAGGTTTTCGACCGCTAAAACTCGGTCGCTAATATTCTCGGTTAGCGCCCCCCAATGGACAATCGACAGTGTCAGACCAAACAGTACGATCGCTGCCCAAAGAAATAAACCAAACCAAGAATAAAACGGCCGAACTAGCCACATGGTTGAGGACAAGAATCCCTCTGGGTCCATCATGGGGATACGGACGCTCAATGGGGATTTTAGCTGCTGGATAATCTTCTTCTGTGCTTGTTCTCGTCTTCGGACTTGTAGCTCTTCAATATCAGGCAGAATATCGGATTGAATAACATTCGCACGGTTTAGCTGTGCCACCAATTGTATGACTTCATCCTGAGTCGGCATACCATCGCCTAAGCGCTTACACGCCACATCCCAGATCTGCTGCAATGTCCTTCGGCCATCCATCAAACCGATGATTTGGTAAGCTTCAGGGGAAAAACGTTGGAACTGGCCAGTCACATGGTCTTGTAGCACATACCAAGTTTTACCTCGGTATTGATGCCGATGAATATCCGCATGCTTACGCATACGGATCTTAAGCTCAGCTACGCGGTACCATGAGGCACTAAACAGAGAAACAGACACTATGCCTCCCGCTAGCCCCACCAAGACCAGACTTTAAGACGCATCCATTCCTGCATCTCTCGAGTCCAAATCGACAAAAGGTTACGTTCATCGATGTAGATTTTTCCCACACCTTCCATACCTGGTTGCAACTGCAGAGATTCACCTTGTAACGATGCTTCTACTACAAAGAAAGTCGCTCCATCTTTGGCTTCAGTTAGAGGCGTAATCTTCGTCACTACAAACTCAAATGGCGTTTCAGGTAATGCAGATAGGTGCAATGTGCCATCTTGACCAATAAGGACATCGGCAATACGACTCTCTTTCACCAAAAGATTAATACGGTAAAAATGCAATGGTGACACTTCGAAGAGCACCTCACCTTTCTGCACTGCCCCACCTAGCCTCTGACTGAGGTCACCACTGACAATCAGACCATCAAATGGTGATAGGAGCTTAGCACGCTCCAATTGGCTATTTACCAAATCTAACTGCGCTTTGATCTGAGTTTGCTGCGCGTTGATGATATTAAGCTTAGCACGATCATGGAACGCTAAAGCTTCTTGATACTGTCGATTAAGCTTGGCTTCTTCACTTAGCCATTTAAGGCGCTCTAGATGTAAGTCTCGATCATCCAGTTGCACTAACATCTGGTCTTTCTTAACCACATCTCCCGCACGATGAACCGCAGAGTGGATATACCCATCATAAGGTGCCGCTATGACCCGCTGAATATAGCTATCCAACTTGGCATCTGCTGACAGGCGGTAACTACCTTGAGCAACAGAGAAAAAGATGATCAAAGCAGCACTTAGAATAAAGAGTAATTTGCGGCCTAAGTAACCGGCACCAAAAAGCCTTGAAAATTGAGTTTTTCCAGAATCCCAAACTTTCAGCAACAACGCTCTATCATTCAGGCGCTTGTCCTCTAATGCAGGAATCACCAACGCAGCAATACTCTCGCACTGAGCCACTTCCTGCTCGGTAAATGGTATATCGGGATTTCTTTCAAAGGTCAGCGCGCCAACAATATTGTTTGCCACATAGAGAGGTACACTGAGTACAACCGCATCCCCTTGTTGTTGCGATAGTTTTGCATGAGCTATCACTACCGAACTACTTTCTAAATCAGGATTTGGATATACCACAGACTGCTGTTGGTCTATCGCCTCATCCATCACCTCTTCAATACAGCGAATTAGGTTCATTCGCTTACCAAATTGAGTGCTATGGGATAAGTGTAAAACCTTGGAATGGCCTTTTTGACAGTTACCTAAAGACACTCGATCGCAGTTCAGCATTACAGCGAGCTCAGTTACCAAACGCATTGCTGAACTAGCGTAATCAGGTTCCGACTGAACACTGGCTAAGAAATCGATACTTCTTTCTAAACTATCATCTTTGGTTAAGCGCTGTTGCTTTTCCAACCGTAATTTCAAAACTTCTAAAGCCGAACCTCCAAGCTCCAAAAGCTGCATCGCACGTTTGAGTTCCTGCTCTGATGATACTGCGACAGCAACGGTCGCAACGGCAATCAGTTCATCATCCAAAATGATTGGATAACCAATCGCAAAAATTTCATGCCCAGGAACGCTCGCAGGTAAAGCGGTTACTAGGGCCGAACGATTGTTAATAATCTCTTCCGCTAATCCATGTAGATCCGCTAGTGCTCCTGAATCCTGAGGCCAGATAGCCATAGGGTGGTAGGTATTATCACCTTCATCTAATGGCGCTAGAACTAAAGCAGATTGCGCCCCATCAATCAGGGAACACTGAGAATCCAGCCACTCCTGATAAAAGTTGGCAGGCTGTTGCGAATAGGTATCGAAGATAACTGATGTACCTTGCTGCGTTTCTAGCGAACTAGAAGAATCTTGTGGATGTTTTGTGTCTAACTGATTGTCCATGGCTGAGCAGGCCTGTTACTAAAAACGAAAAGGGCTGCATGCAGATAAGCTGCAGCAGCCCCATATGAAAAGTCTATCCTAATTACTTACGAATATCTTCCCAGCTAACGTAACCAGATTTCTTATTTCTGGCTTTTAGCTGCGTTAATGATTCGCTATCAAGTTTAGAATTTTCCTTCTTCGCATTGGCTTTATTCGCTTTCATTACTGCCCAACCACTGAAGCCTGCTAGTGCAGCTTCTAGGTTAGCAGCTATGCCTGCTGACTCTTCAGTTTGCTCTAAAGTTTCTTCAGAAGCTTTGACTTCGGAATCTTCGATTTGCTCTTCTTTAACCTCTTCAGATTCAACCTGCTCTGCTTCAGGTGCAGCACATTCAGCTGGGACTACGCCCTCTTCGCCTTCAGCGACTTCACCTTCTACAGGTTCACACTCTTGTTGTTGAGCTTCTTCAGGTAGTGCACCCTCTTCTGCAATAGCCTCTTCAGGTAGTTGCTCTTCCGGTTTGTCACCAGCCGCAGTAGGGTCAAACTGGATTACAACATCTACACCCGGTGCAGCAGAACCACTGAAGTTTTGCAGGTCACCTAAACGTCCCAAAGCAGCGATTGCATCATCACTCAACGATGTAGCAACAGCTGTTCGGCTTCGTGCTACCTCACCGAGATCAGAAGCATCGAAGATCTGCTGAGCAATACTCTTATACAAGCCGATTTGGGATGAGCGGATTAGATCGAGTGCGCCTTGAGCGAGGGTGATAACAAAGGTTGCCTGTTCACCTGATGTTTCTGCATCAGCTGCAAATGTGTAACGAGCGTATTCACCCACCATGACATCTTCTGTGAAACTACCGTAGAACAGATCACCACCTGCGCCACCAATCATACGATCAAGACCAGCACCACCACGTAAGATGTCATCATCTCCATCTAATGTGTCGATCACTTCCAAATCTTTAGACTCAAGTACGATCGTATCAGTGTTACGCGTGACCATACCGGCATCACCGGTCATTAGGTCATCACCCGCACCACCGTCTAACTCATCCTTACCAAAACCACCGAAGATGATATCGCGGTCTTCGCCACCCGTTAGCTTATCATCGCCACCCAGTCGGAAATCATCCGTGTAGGCATTCAGATAACGACCATCAGCATCGTTTTTGATGTAACCATCATCACCAATGATGACCGTCTCACCGGACTCATTAGTAACCGTATCATTACCTACACCGGCGATAGCTTGGTCATCACCAGAACCTAATGAGATAGTATCATCGCCACCTGTAGCGTTGGTTGTATCAGTGCTCTCTAGCGTATCGCGGATACCCAGATTGAAGGTAATTGAGCCATTGTCACCAATAACACTGTCATTACCCGCACTCACACTGATCGTGTCATTGCCGTTACCACCAAGGACAATATCATCACCTGCACCAGACTCGATGGTGTCATCGTCGCCTAGTTCATGTTCAACCGTATAAGCCTCAGTAATTACTTCATCCTCACCGTAGTTAAGGACACCGTTATCACCAATGATATGGTCATCTCCACCACCGGTAGTGATATTGTCTTCACCTAGACCAGCAATCACACGGTTATTGCCTTCACCGCCATCGATGATATCACCAGCGGTTGCATCTCCAGCTTCATCAACAGAGAAGAAGGTTTGAACATTACCGTTGCTGTAAAGATGCATCTCACCGAAGTCACCCATGATCCAATCACCACCGGCATTACCCTCGATGGTATCTGCACCAGCACCACCAAAGATGCGATCAGAGCCTTCATTACCCTTAATGAGATCAGCAACTCCCTCTGTTTGCTCTTTGGTTAGTAGGCGTACAAAGCTATTTCCAGCCAACAATGCTGTCGCATGATCACCGAAGATAATATCGTCATCACTTACTGTGATAGCGTCTCCACCATCGCCATTACCACCAAATAGATTATCAGCGCCGATACCACCCATAATTAGGTCATCGCCCTCATTACCTTTAATGGTATCGTTATCGCCGTTAACCAACTCAACAGTTATGACTGAATCAAGCGTTGTAATATCAGTATCACCGTCGTTGTAATCTACAACGGCATGGTCACCGATGAGGATGTCGTGACCGCTACCACCTTCAATATCATCCTGACCATGACCACCCATGATGACGTCGTTATCAGCACCACCTTTCAGAATGTCATTAGCTGCTTCGTCACGGTTTGTTGTGGTAATGCTAACCACTTCCGCCGTGGTTAGGATACGATTTGTACCCGCAACTTGATTAACAACACCTTTGTCACCAAAGATAATATCGTTGCCATTACCGCCATCAATCGTGTCAGAACCAACCGTCAATGTATCTGCGGTTTCAGGGTTATCATTAACACCATCAGCCGTATTAACAACCGTTAGAATCTGGGTCGATAGGCTCAAGCGCTGAGTTAGATCTAAGTTAAAGCCGGCATCACCATAGATATGGTCGTCACCACCTAGACCATAGATTTCATCGTTGCCAGAACCACCGGCAATATGATCACCGTAGTTACTACCTGTCAGGATATCGTTACCCTGGCCACCGTAAATAACAACTGAACCTGTCGCACCGGAGGCATCAATCGTGTCATTACCCGCATTGGCAAATTCACGACCTTTAGTCGTCTTCGCATCAGAGGTCGATGTGTAGGTAGAGCCATCCTGCACAGAATCACCCAACAAGATTAACGGAGCGGCTGCGCCGCCACCGCCAGTCACATAGATCTCATCATCACCGCCACCACCATGGATAACAGTGATAACACCTTCTGCAGTACTTTGGACTGTAAAGGTATCGTCACCTTGACCATTTAACACTTCGACAACTTCAACGTCATTGTACTGAACACCACCAGCACCTATGCCTAAGCCGGTAATAGTGGAATCCGTTAGGAAACCAGTATCATCAGATCGGCTACCATCGTTGAACATATACAACGTATCTGTTTGAGCCGCTTCATCAGTATTGATATCAACGGTTGGCAACGCTTCGTCTGTTTCAGTTGGCAGCATCACCGCTTTAGAAAGCGCACGCTCTTTACCCTCTGGAACAGAACCTTCAATGATCAATTTACCGCGAATCTGATCCAAGGTATGAGGCTGCAACGGAGGATTTTGTACAGGCTGATTCGATGCATCAGGTACATAATCAGGATTCACCGCAACAACAATCTCAACTGGAGAATCCCAATCAGATGCAGTAAAGGTCACTGTGCCATCAGTCGCATTAAAGCGAGGATCTGTGCTACTTACGATAGTTTGACCATCAGTCAGCACATTAACAGTTACCGGATCTGTAGGTTCGGTACTGAGCACCAAACTGTAGTTATCCGTCTCACTGTTACTCACAATGGTAGAACCATTAGTCGGCGTCACTATTACGGTGCCCGTGTCGTTATCGACAACGCTTACACGCAATTCATCAGTCACCACTGCATCAAATTCAGAGCCTACCGCAAGGTCCGTTGTGGTTGTAAAAGTAACTGCCGAACGGAAGACATTCTCTACATCAGTATCGTCAACTGCCGTTACCATTACTGTCTGAGCGTTATCCCAGTTATCCTTATCGAAGGTTAGAACCGTCTTATCAAAATCGATCTCGCCTTCAGCATTCTTCTCTGCAAGAACAACTGTGACGGTTTCGCCATCAGCTGGTGCTTGAGTCAATGCTACAGTGAAGGTATCGCCAGAAGCAGCCCCTTCAACCACACGGGAATCGACATCGGACTGAGTAATGATCAGATCGGCTTGATCATTATCGTAAACAGTCACTTCAACGTTGTTTATATCTAGGTGGTTAAAGTCAGGGTTATCACTCAAGACACTGTGATTGATAACTACAGTACGCTCACCTTCGATCGCTCCGTCGTCCACACCTTTAACATAGATTTTTTGCTTACGTAGCCAGTCATCCACGGAGCCATCTGCTGCAAGAGAATCAAAGTTCAGCACTAATGATTCATAGTAGTTAACACCATCAACGGATACCAATATGCTATCCGCAGGATCTCCTCCGCCAATCGTTGGAAGCTCTTTATCACTGCTAGAAGCGCGTGCTGCAGATACCGTTACATAAGCAATCGTTGCTGCTGTTGGTTTAGCCGCTGTTAGAGAAACTTCGTAGAAGTCATCTAACAGGCCGTTTTCATCAACGACCAAACTACCATCAACCATATCAACCTGAATCTTACCTGTTTCATCATCAGCAACATTCAGTGATACACCATCAACGAAGATACCGTTAAAGCGAGGATCATCACTCCAAACGCTGTGGTTAATAAAGCCACTGCGTCCTTCTACGGAGTAAGAAACAATATCTTCCGTAACATCGCCGGCAACATTAAAGGTATCGCTACCCAAACCGCCGATAATCGTTGTTTCAACATCTTCGCTAGTACTAAGGATAAAGAAGTTATCATCACCTTCTAGGCCATCGACTTCTGCAAACTCGATACCTTCAAAGCCGATATTCAAGCCTGCACCGAAGATACCATCTTCCGTGATCATAAAGTTATCATCAGCTTCTGTACCAAGCACGACTAGGGTGTCATTGCCTGCACCACCGTCGATCTTAAGTGGAGCATTGATGCTGTATTGGATATCGTCAGCACCATCACCACCATATAGTTCGGTTTCACCACCACCTGCTGTTTCAGTGGTGCCTTTCTTCAAGAAGGCACGAACAACAAAGGTATCATCGTCATTTTCACCGTACAGTTTGGTCAATGCCTTGTTGCTGTATACCGTGATCTGATCTTCACCATCACCGCCATAAACAACCATTGGCAAGCTGTTACCGTTACTCAAGAAACCTAGGGTCGTTTCTGTGGTTTCAATCTCGTCACCTACAGTGACATATGGAGCTTGACGATCAGCTCCGTATAGCTGACCGATCTGGAAGGTATCATTACCAGCGCCACCATCCAGCGTGGTGATACTGCTATTATCATCACTGTAGAAACCATCATCTCCGGCATGACCATTAATAGTCAGACGAGCATTAATGTTTTCATTGTAAGTGATGCGCTCTACATTATTCGTAAAACCAGAATCTAGATCACCATGAAGCGCAGCAACAAAGTTTGCACGAAGCAAGAAGGTATCGTTATCAGCGGTACCATTGATTGTTAGGGTATCAGCACCACTGTCACGAGCACCGGTATCTTCAACATCAATCACATAATCCGCATCATTACTTGTGCGGTTGATGGTATAGCGGTCTGTACCCGACTCACCATCTAGGACTAGTTGCTCGGTTCGAGTGTGAAGTTCATTGATCGTAATTGCATCGTTATCAGCGCCACCCTCAATACGGGTATCGCCAACCAACTGGAGTGCATCGATCAAGACAGCATCTTCACCTTCGTTACCATCGATCAGAACATCAACACCAGCGTGAGTTTCAGCAGCATCAGCAGAAACCGTTCCGTAGAACTGGATACTGTCATCGCCAGTACCACCGTTAAAGCTCATTTCAATATCCGCGATCATTACACCAGTAGCACTAACAATAATCGTATCGTTCTCAGCATCACCACGGGTATGAATCGCATTATCAGCCGTAACCAAACCAGAGATAGTAATGGTGCTACCACCGGTATCCGCTACGCTCGTTAACGCTTCAGATAAGGTAAACGCATCACCACTCACATCGATACTATCTGCCAAGATATACACATTGGTACCGTGAACGGTCGCACCGTCTTCAATCAACAGATCATCGCCGGCATAGAGGATAACGTCTGCTTCAGTCGTCAATGTCACGCCCGACTTAATGGTTAAGAAGTCAGCCGTCAGATCGGTACTGTCTGTAGCAATCAGTTCGATATTACCTACAGCAGTAATATCTTCGTCCTGTGTAATCGGACTGTGGGTTACAACTCGGATAGCGCCACCAGCACTAATACCCGGCTTGTTCACATCCAGAACGCCACCGACGGTCAACGCGCCGGTATTATCCAACCAAACACTACCAAGGATCGCTTCTGCTTCTACGCCGCCAACTTCAGTCTTAATAGATTTATCCACAGCACCAATATTGTTAGCTGCTGCTAGATAAACTTTACCGGATGCAACATTACTACCTGTTGCACGGCCATTTAAGATACTGCCATCTGGAGACGCTATAAACGCAGTATTACCGTTTTTAGCTTCAAGCGTATTCAGGTATAGATCACCTAAGGTTTCGGTGATGTAACTATGACCATAACTTGATGTTGTTAAGGTCGCACCTTCAACAGAACCCGTATCAATATCCAGATCATTATCGGCCTCACCGATCGTACCTAGAATAGTCACTAAGGTGATGCTTGCACCTTCTACATCCACTTGCGGCAATGCACCATCAACTAGGCCATTATCAAGCGCATCGATAATTGACTGATGAGCTTGTAGGCGAACATCGCCGCCTGTTGATTTAACGTGATCAATATTCAGGTTGCCATCGCTTTCTGCAAGATTGATATCACCGGAAGCCAATACATTGACCGTACCGGTTGTAGCAGTAGGCGCTGCAACGATATTAACATCTAGGGCGTTATCGGCTTCACCAACGGAACCACCTGCGACAACAAGCTCTATACGGTTTGCGCGAATATTTTCATACTCGTTATCAAGCGCATCCAGCATTGAACCGCTTTCGGTTTCTAGGTAAACCTTATCGCTAGCTGCATAAATACCCGCGACATTCATATCGCCGCTGGCTTCTTTCAGGTAGACACCTTGGGAAGCGCGAGCGGTGAGCGTAGCACCATCATTGAGATCGATACGCAGTGTTTCTGGAGAATCAACACTGCCGGTATAGATGCCACCTTGACCGCCTTCTAGGATCAGATGGCCACCACGGATCACTGTTGTATCCGAGCCTTGGCTCGAGGTAATACCATCTTTAACTTTGATGCGTACTGCATCATCTGCATTACTACCTGCGGTAATATTTGTGATATCCAACTTGCCTTGAGAGCCAATGTACAAGTTAGTGCCAGCATTGACGGTTAGAGTTTGCGTACCGCCTAACTGGGCATCGTCAACGTTAATATCTTCACGCTGATCGATTGCCACATGAGTAATTGTAGAAGTTGTATAACGGCTGCTATCAACAACGACCGCACCACTTTGATCAACACTGTCATCAGCCAGAGAGGCTTCGATCAGATCGGACGTTAAACGGTCGATCAGGTAGTTTACGCCATCAAGAGTAATTACATCGCCAACTACAAAGCTGCTATTCCAATCTTCAGATGCAGCGATAATTGTCTGATTCGTTGGTGACGCCAGTACCTGGGTCACCGTTACAGTTTGAGCAACTTCGCTGCTATCAAACCCAGAACTTAGTGTGATGGTATTTGCTGTAACAGAGGTTATTTCGAAGAATTCACTTCCTTCTGTAGCATTAGCACTATCACCAATCATGCGGATCTGCATACCTGCAGTAAAGCCATCATCGAGCCAAGAACCAGAACCGCGCGTAATTGTGCCAGATGAATCAATATCCACCTCAACGTTCTTACTTTCAATGCTGGTTAGGAAAGCGATATCTGAACGCTCAGCTGCAGCTAGGGCAAATTTTTCATCGTCTGTGTAGTCACCATCAGTTTCGATCGTTACCCCACCGACTGCAGCACCTACACCTGCTGATGCACTTAGGTTAATTGTGCCGCCAGCAACAACGTTTGAATCTTCATTATCAGTTGTGCTGGTTACTGGTTTCAGTAAGCCGGCACTAATTAGATTCATAAGTTCGTCTTCAGTCCAAATTTTAATGCTACCTTCAATCGCATCAATTTCGTCTACTGTCAGGGTATAGCTGTAGTTCGCATCATAAGCGCCTGCACCATATTCGGAGTGCAAAGTGTGATACTGAGATGACTTCTTCGCTTCCAGAGTTGCTATAGCTGCATCAATTTCTGCAGGCGTATTACCTTGCTCTGCATAGAATGTGCGGTAATAGGATTCCTCTTCGGAGGTTAAGCTAACGGCATCATTCGAATCATACGCACCACCAAACTGCTCGTTTCTAATCTGCCAGTAGGATTGATACTCGCTCTCTTTACCAGCTGCGAACACGTCTTTAGCTTGTTGAATCTTATCAGTGACACCAGTCCCATCTGTAAGCTGCAATTCACCCCATACAGAGTCAATCAACTCTTTACGAGTACGATCATCACGTTCAACGGAACTGTTAGCATCAAGCAGAGAACCTGCCAGCACACTGATATAAACATCGCCTGTTTCAGCCGTTGCTTTAAACAGGTGCATATCACCGCTAGTTTCAGCTAAATAGATATTTTGCTTAGCCCATACTTCAACCGCATCACGCAGTTCCGTACCTGAATCAAGTTTTAGTTTTGTAGAAGAACTATTACCTACAGAGCCACCTTCAGCCGTTAAGGTTACAGCCCCTGCTGTAATCAACCCAGAACCGCTTGCAGCCACAGTGATACTTTGCTGAGCCTGGATAATGACGTCAGAACGGTTACCCGCTGTAACAGTGTCGATAGCCAAACTACCAGTAAACTGATCCAGATAGATATCACCTGAAACAGTAGTAGCACTGAAGGATGCAGAAGCATCATCAGTCTGATTCAAGGCCATCATCAACACTGCACTACCAATATCATCTCGGGCATACATGTTGATGTTTTTGCCACCAACATAAGCTTCGCTTGATAGCATGTAAATGCCACCCTGCGATGCTGTCACATTGGTTGTACCACTCGTGTTAGCCAAAGGACCTTTCAATAATAGATCGGAACCGCTACCGGAAGTGCTTAAGTTAATATGCCCTTCACTGTACCCCTGGAACTTGATAGTAATATCATTATCCGCACGGATATCATGAGTATGAGTTTCAGCAACCTTCTCTTCCTGAACATAGTGAGAGTAATAAGTTTTCTTGCCGTACCAAGTACTTGTTGTCCAGTGATCCTTCTCGTACTCATCTGAAGATAGAGAAGTCGTCGTCTTCTCGTAGTTGTAGTTATTCAGCTTATTCGCAGAGGTATCCAGATAATAGTAAATACCTTCATCCGCCAATACTGGCTGGCTATCAACACGCTCATGATCCCAGCTAATATCTGCAGGATCAGGCCATAGGAAATCGATACCCCATAGAGATGAAGAGGACAGAATGGTTTCACGGTAGATCGACTTATCCACATCAATAGACCAACCGGCACGCCATACACCATTTGCAGAGTTACCCACTTCATAGCTCGTTTGACTTGCAATAGCAGAACTACTGATAGTCACTACCTGACCGGTTGATGTGGTGATCGTTGCACCAGAAGCGGTCTTAGTAAATACCGTACCGTCAGCTTCAGTAATAGAAGACTGGTTACCCATATACAATAGGGTTGTAACACCGACTTGATGGCCTGCAGATTTAAGCTGATCAATTACCGATTCAGCACCTGATGTAGTCGCATCACCAAAGGCTGTTTTCTCATACATAGTCACCTGAGGGTCACTACTGCTGCCTTTAGCTTTGTCAGCCATGATTAGCGTACCTGCACCACGCTGTGATACATCAAGGCCTAAAATCTCAATATCATAGTTGGAGGAGTTAGCTACATTGATCGCACTGTAACCACTCAAGAGGCGTACTTCGCCTTTACCTGTATTCAACAGGTGGCCGCGAAGTTCAATATCACCACCGCTAGCACGCACCTCATCGATCAAGATACGTTGGTTTTGTGTATCCCAATACACTCCGAAGAAGCGGTTAGAAAGATCTGTTAGTTTAACTAGACCTACAGAGCTGGCTGTAACATTGCTACTGATTTTAGCCGCCTCAATGTTAGCTTGAGTCAGATTAAGGGTTATATCTTGTTGACCGCTCTGAACAATACCATTGAGGTTGATATATTCGGCGTCGATATAAACTCGATCACCATAGATCATTGAGTTTTCATCAGGTGACTGGTTCAGAATCGTAGTGACATCACTACTGCTTACTTCACCAACACCCTGCCCCTTACCAAAATCAACGTTCTTAGTAACAGTACGTGTGCCTTCTAAAGTGATACCGAAAATCTGGTAAGTGTAAGTCTCCGTAACCTGCATGGTGAGATTTTCACCTTGAGAGTACTCACTCCACAGCGAATATGGCTCACCGCCAGTACTGATATCTGTCAAACCAGTAATAAAGACACTGCCACCAGCCACAATGTTTAGATCCTTAGATCGAATCTCCGCAGTGATCTTAATATCACCACCGCTAACATCATTTTGGATATTAACCAGGCCATTTAAGTTCTCAATATCACCAACGATCTGTATCTCAGGTGTAGGCGCTGCAACACCTGGAGCAGGCTCATAATAGTTGATGATGTTGATTGCTGGATCGCCAGAGGCCGCAACATTGATTAGCGTATAGACATCAGTTTTCGTCGCTTCTTCAACCTCAATACCATTGTGGAACAAGCCACCTGTTGATTCAGGAATTGTCGCACCATGAATCTTGAGGAAGGCTGGCGAATTATTGGTAATAGTGATGCTAGCATCGCCTGGAGCATCAAAAGTACCACTACCCAGCAGGAAGTCGCTTCGAACATTAATAATGCCCGCTTCGGCCCAAACTGGCGCCACTTCAATTGTAATAACTGATTGGTCAATACGGTTTTTACTGATACTACCGTCAGAGTTTGTAACAACTTCCAACAGCCCTTTAGCCAACATCTCATTCTCGATGCGAATAATTTCAGCTTCGTAATAAGCTTTAAGGTCAGCATTGCTGTATTGATACTGAGCATAAGCTTTACGCGCTTCAGCCAACTCTGCACTCAGAGTAGATTCGAGTGCTTGAGAGGTAACTGCATACTCAATACCATCAGAAATTGATGCAATAATTGGATTACCGAAGGCATCCATCCCAGAAATAATTAGTTCTTGATGACGGTTAATACCTGTTTCGATCGTACCATTAACCGTTACCGTACCCGTCGCATCAGAGTGGATATAACCATCATACTGCTCGGCACCGCCACCACCAGTAACACTGTTGATGGCATCACCTGCAGCACTTGCCCAGTTAACCGCTTTGGCTTTACCCGTCATATGCGCTAAACCAAAGTCTTCCGCATACAAATTAGCATCGCGAGCAGTTTTAAGATGGGCGCCCGCATCAACCGTAATTGAGTTTGTCTGCACCAAGGTAGAGGATGCATCTACATCATCGATTGGAATCGCGCTACCGGCAAAGCTATCGGTACGTGCTTCGATTGTGTACTGATCACGTGTTTTATCTGTACCAATACCTGCTAGTAGGTTTAGATCGCCGGCGGCTTCAATTTGAACATTGGTACCGACATTAACTTGGTTAACCGGCTGAATATTTACAGTAGTACCAGCTATACCTACAGTAGCAGCACCATAAGTATCCATATTCACTTTAGCTGAAACCGTACCCTGACCACGAGCAGAGAACGTTACATCACCCACACTGCTTAACTGGGCACCACTGCCAATAGCTACTTGGCTTAAATTCTGACTGGTAGAGATATTTGCATTAGCGCCTACGCCTGAAGCCAGACCCGCTGAAGTCAGTGTGATCTTATCCTTAACATCCAGTTTATTCAGAGCCGCTATGCTCAAGTTACCTGGATTAAATGCAGATCCCACCACATCCAACTTCGCGCTTGCGCCAACATTTACCGTCGTACTAATGCTCAGGTCGATATCGCTATCAGCGCCAGCTCCCGCAAGAGCACCGCCAACAGTGCCGTCAATGCCGGTTTGATTTTTACTAAGAGCGTTGGTCGCCGAAATATCCATAGAGCGGGCATCCATATCGGTATTGGCACCGATAGACACGCTGACTGTAGCATTCACATCATGATCAGCTTCAGCGCCACTCCCCGCTAATGCACCACCACCAACAGTACTGATTTCACCGTTGAATTTCGCAGTATGGTCCGCGGTAACCATTACCGCGCCATTAGAGGCATCATCCAGATCAATACTACGACCCGATGTATGACCACCATCGATGATTGCTTGAGTATTGCTAGTATTATTCGTTGTAACAGCAGCGCCCGCACCAGCCAATACACCACCACTACCGGCATCGGCCACAGCAAAGTTGTCATCATTTCCAGTAGCTACCAGATTTAAACTACCACCATCGATATCAACGTTGGACGCAATGCGAGCTTTAGTTGTCGTATTTGAAGAGACAGTTGCAGTACTCGCGCCCGCAGCCACAATGCCACCGGTATTGCTATCAGAATTCGCTTTTTGACGCGTCTCTGTAACAGCCGCAATCGTTACGGCACCCGCCACAACCAAGTTCGAATTGGCACCAATGATGCTTTCAACAACGCTTGTAGTTGAAACTTCACTTAGCGTTGCGTTCACACCAACAAGCGAGCCAGAAGAGCCGGTAGATTCAGCACTAATGCCATTACCGCCATCTTTAACATCTGTTGCAGCCATCACATTAAGGGCTGCAGCATCAAGATTAATACTGCCCTCAGTACCGTCAGCAGAACCTAATGTTGCAGAAACATTAGCATTCACATCTACATCGGTCAGCGAAACACCAACTGTTAAACCACCTGCTGAGACACCGAGCATATCGGTCTCAATCTCTGGCGTAGCCACAGCAGAGACCGTAACAGTGCCTGTTACATCTATATCAGAGCCTTTACCTATACGAGCAGATACCGTTGGAGAGTAAGAGATATTCGCATCATTACCAGCTCCTGCGCCTAAGCCTGCTGCAACTGCAGTAACCTCTAGATCTACATTAAGATTATTAACAGCCGTTACATTGACATCCGTAACCGTGAAGCCAGAAGTACTACTTTGACCAACCTGAGCATAATCACCTAAATAAGATGAAGTAGAACCAGAAACAGACACATCTCCAACAGCAGCCCCTGCTGCTGCAACACCTGCAGATACACCGACAATATCAATATTGATATCGCGATTTGCTGCGGCATTAATATTTAGAGAACTCGCTTTGACAATTTTCGCGCCGTTGGCATCACTCGTACCATTTTCGATATAAGCGGACTGATTGCTGCTATCGTTAAGCACTGCAACCTGTGCGCCTAGGCCCACAGTACCTGCAGAACCACCGTAAACTTCGATATCAACATCAGAGGTGTAATCAGCATCAACCGTGACAGCTCCACTTGCCTCGATAGAACCTGCATTACCAACCCAAGCGGTAGTATTACTCCCTAAAGAGGTGACAGATACGGTACCACCCACACTAACGCTACCACCAACCGCAGCACCGCCAGTTAGAACATCAACATTAATGTTCTCATCCGCTTTAACCGTCACTGACGCTGTAGATACTCGGACGCTACTACCATCTACTGGATTAACACCATCAACACCTTGGATGGTAACGGCGTCACCAATATATGCGCGTGTGCTATATGGATTGCTGTTATCAGCTTTAATATCTAAAGTTGAAAAGGAGCCACTGCTTAGTGTGCTATCGCCTTTAGCTTGTGCTCTCTGTGCAGAACTGTCACTACCTAAACCACTAACAGTGCTATTTCCAAAGCCTGAAGCCACACTTGATTGAGAAGCTGTTAGTTCACTATCATTTTCGCCATCTGGACCTGTGCCTATCGAGATATAAGATACTGCACCGCTAATCCCGGCTGTTGCGCCACCCGCAAAGGCCAAAACATTAGATTCAACATTCTTCGTTGCTGTCGCTTCTACACGGACAGCACCTACCGTCGTAAGAACTGATCCCGCGCCAATATGAGCATCGACTGTGTTATTAATGGTGATTACGTCAACTGAAGCACCAATACCACCACCGCCAACAGATACGGAACCTATAGCACTCGCACTCTCTTTGTTTACATCAATAACATGATCGGCTGTAACGGTTACGCCTTGAAGTGCTGCTACCGTTGTTGAACTACCTAAATATGCAGAAGTATGAGAAGTGCTGCTCAATACGCCAACTGACGCGGCTAATGCACCAAGACCCGCACCACCTGCTGCAACAAGAGCGTCAGAGCTTTCTTTAGCATTAGCTGTTACAGAAACTGAGCCACCAATTCCACCAACACCATCTGATTCCGAAACCAGAGAACTACTGCCAGAAGTATAAGCCTTGGTAGTTCCTTCAAATAGAGCAACACTTACAGATGCACCAGCACCAACAGCTCCCAAGGCCAGTGATACATCATCAAAACTCATATCGACATCAGAATCCGCACTGATTGTGATATCACCGTAAGAATTCAGATCTGCAGCATTTACATAAGCCTCTGTAAGAGAACTAGATTTAAAGGCCGATGCTGTTCCTGATGCGCCTACATAGAGTCCACCACCCGCACTGACAGCAACAGTATCTAAATCTTCATCCGAAACCGCGGAAACACTGATACCTTCAGCAGCGTAAACATCTTTACTCTTACTATTCCCATCGATATAGGCACGCGTAGTATTATTGATAAAGTTAGTGTCAACAGTCGCAGCGGCGCCGCCACCAGAAAGTCCAACGCCAACAGCACCACCACCACTTACGAAATCAGTTTCTTGATGGGCATTAACTTTTAGATACTTACCGCGGTCAGTAGAACTGTTAATTGTAGAGTTACTTACACGAGCTTCTGAAGTATTCGCTACGCGGTTTACCAATACGTTAGCAGCAATCCCTACTACACCAGACACACCACCGGCACCCGCATAAGATTCTAGGTTGGTGAGTACATTGGAGCGAACAGAAATCCCATTTACAGTTTCTGTCGCTGCGCCATCAGCTGCGGTAGTTTTAACATTTACGCCATCTCCCAGTCCCTGAGCCGATACCGTTGCGTTATCAATGTATGCGAATGAGCCGTTATCTAGTTGATTAACGGTAACCGCACCACCGATACCTGCAGTACCCGAGGCGCCTATAGAACCCACGATGCCCTCTGAGGTATCTTTAGATTCAGCGTAAACAGAAATACTGCCATCAGTCGTCACTGTCGCTGAATCGATGAAAGCATTTACCTGACTTTCCAGTAGGTTCGCACCAGCAGATCCGGCTACACTTGCAGTTCCAGAACCGGAAACGCTGGCTACTAGAGTTTTCACGGTAGAATCGGATAAGGATTCGATTACGATATCGCCGTTGTTACCCGCAGTGATCGTAACCGTTGTACCTGAACCGGATACACCAGCAGAAATGTTGTTAGCAATTTCGTTATAAGCAACTGCACCACTAACGGAAGCCGTTCCCGAAGCTGCAATCACCACAGCTCCTGAACGGATCGTTGAAGAATCCGTAGCACGAAGCGTAATATCACCTGTGGTTGTTACCTGAGCACCATTGCTAATGGTCGCTTCAACATCTTTCTTGATCCAGTTAAGCGATAGCGCACCTGAAACAGCAACTGTACCCGCTCCCGCGGCACCAACAGCGAGAGAATTAATATTGGCATTAGCGATCGCATTCATTGCTAAAGTACCGGCGTTAACCGTTGCATTATCAATGTAAACTTTTGCGAAGTTCTTACGAGTTGATGCCGGATCATCCGGATCACCACCTACATAGTTGTACGCTACGGCAGCACCAACCGCGCCGGTGCCTGCCCCAGTTAAACCTGCGGCAAGTGAGTTCAACGTAGCTTGATCCGAAGCACGAAGACTCAAACCTCCCGCATTAGCAGTGACAGTAGCACCATCCGACACAAAGGCTTCTACTTCATTACGGATCCAGTTCAGGCTCAACGCACCAGCTAAACTTGCCGTACCTGCACCAGAGCCGCTAACTGCAAAACTCCAAATCTGAGCATCTAAAATTGGATCAGGGTTTTCGTCATCATCAGCAGCATTCGCTGCATAAGTATCAGCCTGATTAGAAGCATCACCTACTGTAGGTAATTGGTCAGTATTTAGTACTTCTGCAGCAACATTCACGTCACCCGTAGTCGCCGTAGCCGTTGTACCAGAGCCCTCTATACTTGCGCTAATACTGCTACGCATATCATTCGTAGCAGAAGCAATAGAGGCAGCTGCGGTACCAGCACCGGAACCACCACCAGCGACAATAATCATAATTGGTGTAACAGTTGCACTCACATCAACATCAGTATGCGCGGTTACATCAGCCCCACCTTTAATCAGGGCACTCACAATATTGCGCATAAAGTTGATGGAAACAGAACCGGCTACAGCAACAGTGCCTGCACCCGCAGCACCGATAGTGACATTAATAATGCTGGCATCAGCATGGGCTGCCACTTCAACGCCCGCAGCTGATGAATCAACTTGTGAATTGTCGATGTACGCAAGTACCTGCCCGGCATCATCAGTCAGTCGGCTACTATCAACTGTGCGGCTAGGATCCTCAGGCGTTCCTCCAACATAGTTATAAGCTAATGCAGCGCCGATTGCTGTTGTTCCTGCGCCAGAAGCACCAACAGCCACACTGATCATATCTGCGTCATCACGGGCATTAACTTTGATATCACCAGTTGCATCTACATCAGCACCACCGCTGATATACGCCTGAACATTGTTATGCAGCCAGTTCAAAGAGATCGCAGCACCTGCTGCAAAGGTATTAGCACCTGCACCAGCTACAGTAACATTAATAATTTGCGAGCTAGTATCGGCTTCATCTGGAAGATCAGCTGTATCAACACCAAGGCTGTTAAGATCAGCGGCCGTCGTAGGCGCAGCAAAACCCGCAGTAACAGATACATTGCCGGCAGATGAGTTAACCGTAGAACCATCGATATAAGCCTTGATGGTATTGCCAACATCGGTTGTGGAAACTGCAGCGCCAATTGCAGCAGTTCCTGCACCCGCTCCCGCACCAGCAACAACCACCATTGTTGTGCTATCAGCAGCAGACACAGAGATATCACCCGTCGCATGAAGACCTTTATTTGGCGTTCCAGATGAAGACGTATCCAAACTGTTAGTTACTTTAGCTTCTACAGTATTAGTGACTTCATTAACCGAAACAGACCCGCCTAGAGCAAATGTATTTGCCCCGGCGCCACCAATAGCAACGCTCACCAAAACTTCTTCAGCGATCGCTGTAACGTTAATATTGGAGTTCAAACCAGTCATGTGGATAAATGAGTCATCCACCTGCGAAGTGATTGTATTACCAATCAAGTTAACGCCAATGCTTGCTCCCAGAGCGACTTTCCCAGCTCCCGCACCTGCGCCTGCAATACCTACACTTGTTGAGGAGTCTTGCGCTATGACAGAAGTCGAAGTGTTATCGCCTCGACCTTCAATCGTACTATTAAGTACTTTTGCCGAAACAGTGTTAGCTGTCTGGTTAGCAGAAACTGATGCTCCTATAGCCAATTTGTTAGTACCAGCACCACCAAGTGCAATACCAATTAATGAACTGCTTTCGAGCGCCTTAACCGTAACATTTCCATCAGTTCGTATCGTAGAACCTTCTACACGGGCTTTAACCGTATTGGTCATAAAGTTCAGTGCTAGCGCAGCACCCAGACCGGCTTTACCACCGGCAGCAAAACCACCCGCGAAAGAGAAGATTGAAGAATCATCCAATGCAGATACAGTAACATCGCCTGCAGCATCCGTTGTCGTGGTTGTATTCAAGATGGCCGCATCAACATCGGTATCAACCATATTGATAGATAGCGTACCCGCTAAACTTAGACCACCAGAACTGCTAGTCGATACGCCAACAGTGCCTGTTACTGCGACGAGTAGGCCATCCGCCTTCGCATTGACATCTAAGCCAGAGGTATATTTAAGACTACCAACGTTATCAATCTTCGATGTAACAGAGTTCTCTATCTCAGAGAAGGCAACAGAAACACCTGCACCCGATTTACCACCAAACCCAGCAGCACCGGCAACAAGAATTAGGTTACTAGAATCATCTGCATGCATTGACAGATGACCATTCACAACAACAGTTGGCGTATTGGTAATACTTGTTTCGGTTGAGTAAGTAATACGTGTAACCGCAACAGAACCGCCAACCGCTGTACCTTTCTGACCGGTTGCACCTGCAACACCTACATTGATAGAAACAACCCAGCCTGTGCGAGTCGCATCCATATCTAAGCGTGGCGTAGTAATCGTACCAGCATTATCGATAAATGCTGCGCTCTTACCACCAATCAAGTTGATACCAATAGCACCGGCAATACCGGTTGCTGATTTACCTGTGCTAGCTGAAGAGATTGCTGCAGAACCCGCAAGTGAACCTATCGCTGTAGAATCATCTGACTTAATCGTAATCGTGCTATCACTGTCGGTAGTAGTTACAGCACCACTCGAATCGATATAAGCCCAAACATCATCTTCAACATAATTAATGGTTACTGAGCCAGAAATACCAATACCCGACTTACCTGCATTTTCACTAGCCGTAGAGCTACCTGAAGAGCCTGATGAGCTATCTGTTTCACCAAAGCGTGCTTTTAGCTCAGCAATAACATTGTCGTAATTTTTCTGGTTGTTCGGCAGTTTACCCGGGTCATCGGTTTCACTCTTAGAGCCATCCGAATTGTTCTGACTAACACCCGTACCACCCGATTCTGGAGTAGAACTGCTGGATGTTTTGGCACCGGAGATCGCAAGCGATCCAATAAAGCCTTCGTGATCAGCTTCGACTGTTAAATCACCAGCAACAGTCACAGAACCTTTAGTTGTCGCAACATCCTCGCCATCGCGAGCACCAATAAGCGCTTCCGTTTCGCGATCAACAATGTTTCCAGATACAGCTGCACCTACACCTACATGTTCAGATGCAGCGATTCCGCCTGCAACAGTAATTAGATAGGCGTCATCTTTAGCTTTAACTTGCAAAGATGGTCCGCTACCGCCGATATCACCACTACCTACATTGATAGTCGCGCCTTCAGCGATCTGTGCAATTGTGCTGTTATCAATCTCATTGATGATAACGGCACCATTGAAAGCGATATTGTCAGACTGACCACCGGAGGCACCAAAAGTTACACCTACGGTTTCATTGTCAGCAACCACCTTCAGAGCATCTGCATCAAGCAGAACACCATCTTCAATTTTGGCAGTCGAATTACCAGTAAAGCCATGATAAAGAACGGTCAAACCTGCAGCGCTACCGCCATCTGCTGATGATGATCCAGCACCGCCACTTTCCCACGAAGGAGCCCAAGTACGCTGTTTATTATCACCAGAACCCGTTGTATTGCCTGAAGAGATACCTGGCGTTTTGAAGTTACCACCTAAAGCTGCTAGGTGGTTGATGCTGTTTGCGGTAACAATTACATCACCCGGTGTACCAGATGAAGCTAAACGTTGATTGATCTCAGCACCAGACTTAATGCGCGCATCCGAATCCTGCTCGATAAACATCGCAGTACCGGCACCAGCCAAGGACAGCTTCTGCCCTTCCGCAGTCGCGACTGACCAGCTATCGATCAAGTTATTATCTAAGCCTAAATTATCATCAAGGTATGTTGTGAGCTGACCGATAAAGCCTGAGGATTTCTCAGCAAATGGATTTACCTCTTCCCAATCCCCAGTAGTGAAATCGACCGTAGAAAGATCAAAAGTCTGTTCATGTGTCCCTGTGTATTCGTAGAAGGAACCAACACTACCACCGGCAGTATGACCTTGTTTAACTTCAACAACGCCTTCAAGTTTGATCGGCTGATCGTAATCTTGAGTCGTATCATAATCGGCTTCAATGCTATCGCCGGATACAAGTGGTGCGATTAAGTTTGCACCCCACAAGCCTAATGGATCGATCTGGTTAAGAGCCTGCGCATCGACAGTTAACGTACCTTCGGTATCAACCTTAGCTCCGCTATTAATCAGCGCATCAGCATCGTTTTCGAAAATACCAACGACCATCGCGACGGAACCGCCTGTATTTGCCTGCGGACCTTTGGATGAATCATCTTTGTTCTCATCATCAGCGCTAGAGGAAGCGGTTACATCTGGTCGCGAAGAAACAACAGCTTTAACAGTGATATCACCGGAAGAGGTAATATCACCACTATCAGAATCTCCATCTGAGGCACCATCGCCAATGCGAGCATCGGCTTTGTTCTTATCAATAACAACTGCTGTACTAAAGCTAGCATCAAATTTCCAAGGATCGCCTGGAGGGTCTGAAGTCAGTTTGCCTTTAATAGCATTAGAAACCTTGGTAATAAAACCACCGGTTAGGCTATCAACCCCGGCGGTCATTTTCTCTTTAGCAGTGGCTTCGGTATCTTCTAATAGATTACCTTTTGAATCTGTGCCTGTTGCAGATACCGCCTGAACACCATTAACGAGGGTTGGCACAAAGATCATTTCTGACGCTTCAATGGCTGCTTTTTCCATCTCAGCTGTTACAGAAATACTATTGGAGCTGTTCACTGTCCCGTCTAAGTAAGCATTGGTATTACCATCTTCATAACTAAAGGCCAGCGCTACACCTAAAGCACCTGTATCACCAGAGATAGAACGTGCCATCGTACGGTTTTTATCAACGGTATTAGCATCAACTGTTAGATCACCACCGACATTAAGGATGGCATTATCTTGCACATGAGCAGTAGATTCAGAATTAGTCACACTAATAGCAACGCTTGTTGCTATAGTCCCTGCCGCTGTTGGGTCGGCAAGTACATTCGTGGTGTTATCCACATTAGTGCGGACAATTAGATCATCGGTTGTTGTAATCTTACCGTCGATCTCGACTTTCGCGGTGTTATCGATGACACCCGCGGCACCAGCAAACGCCCAACCTGTTGGAGAAGCTGAAACATTCACAATCGAAGTAGCATCAGCAATAAAGTCTTCAGCTTCGATCTCAGTTTCTTTACCGATTTTAACTTGTGCATTACCTTTCGCATAAGACACAGCGGCAAACAGCGCGAAACCTTCTGCAGCTTCAGCAATACCTTCTAAGCCAAAGGCCACATACTCATCTAGAGCAAAGTCCCAGTGATCTGTATCTTTGATGTAGTGCTGAGCATTAGCACGGGCATAAACAACAACATCGCCACCTTTGATAAGGGTATGTTCACCACCAGCACCTTCGGTCTGCCCAATAGTAACAATCGACTCAATAAAATCGATATTGGCGAAACCAGAAGTCCAATCTAAGCGATCATCCAGACCATAAATCGTAATATCACCGGCAGTACCTGCATTATCGTCCTTAGCGATTAATTGGGCACCCTCATCAATTGTGATGTTGATACCTTCAAGGTAAATATCACCGGATACACCACCATTTACGCTGGTATCTATGGTGAAGCCTTTGATTTCTATTGTGTCGGCTAACAGCTTTAGGTTTATTCCTGACAGCGTGATGTTCTCGCTAACAACAAGCTTGTTTTTGTTACCGTCGCTGTCATCATTACCTTTTAGGGTTTGAGTTCCCGCTGCTGCCGCTGGGTCACCAGCATCATCAACCCAGTTGACCCAACCGAAATCGTCTTGAGTTACAAATCCATCGGTATCTAGCACCACCACTTCATTTTCAGTACCACCACCAACATTAATGGTTACTGTGTCATGGTTAGCAGGGTCAGCATCGGTATTATCAAGGTTAGAAACATCAAGAATAAAGGTATCGCTCTGCGCACCACCTTTAAGAGTATCTGTACCGCCGCCTGTAGCGAGGGTTACCGAGGTTAACGAGTAATCAGAGGCATCTAATGTGTTTGCACTCGCACCACCCGTCAGCGTGATTTGCTCTATATTCTTTAGCTTATCCGCGGTATCAGAACCAATAACTAGCTCTGCGTCATGAGTTGCAGCTGCAGCGTCGGACAGAGTCATATTCAGATCGAATGTTTCTGTAAGATGGTCTTTACCACCCTGTCCATCGATCGTATCAGCACCAGCACCGCCAACTAGAACATCAGCGCCACCAGAACCTACTAGCGTATCCGCACCGGCTCCGCCAGAAAGCGTAACGCTACCCGTACCTAGAGTATCGCCTGTTACTGTTGTTAAACTACCCGTGAAGGAAAGCCCTAAATCTTCAGCAGTGGTTGAGCTATTGAGAGAGCTAATCTCAGTAATAGCAGCACCAGAACTGGTGATTTGAATCGCGATACCATCCAGCACTGCGGTAAGTGCAGTATTGGCGTCAGTAATAAGATCAAGTACGTCCTGAACAGTATTTGCCGTACTTAGATCTATCTCTATATCGGTTGAACCAAGCTTAACTAGGAGGTCATTGCCCTGACCAGTACCTACGCCAAAGCCATTATTTAAGTAATAAAGCTGAGTAGTTGCATCTACATTACTAAAACCTGATGCATCAAGCGTATTAGCACCAGCACCGCCTGTCAGCTCTGCGCCTTCAATACCTGTTAGAACATCGTCTTCCGAGCTGGTCGCAGCATCTGCCGCATTAAGAAGGGCCGACGAAGTCAAATAGAAGTGACGATCACCGGTTTCCGACAAGATGTCATTACCTGTTCCACCATCAATGTCATCTTCACCAGCACCGCCAGAAAGTATGTCGTTACCGGACCCACCTTTCAGAATGTCAGCGGCTGAACCACCACGGAGAATATCATCACCGGAACCAGCGTCTAGTGTCACAGAACCAGAGAACCCAGAAGCATCCAGAATATTAGCGCCCTGTCCTGTAGTAAGTTCTGCTTGCTCAACGCTTGTTATCGTGTCGTCTTCAGTAAAATGTTGAGTAACTGCTACTGATGCAGAACCTCCGGTCAGATTAGTATCATCTAGGGTTAGATCTACCACATTGCTATCAGCAAGATTACCGGTAAAAGAGATGGTCCACTCAGCTGTACCATCTACAGGATCAGTGGAAGCATCCATGTCACCCAGTGCTACAGTGACATCTTGTTCACCAATATTAGATAAGCTACGAAGCGCCGCTTTAATTTCAGCAACAGAAGCATTATAGGCAATAGCAGCAGTTGTTTGACCGTCAAAGGTCAGGGTAAAAGTTCCTGAAGTCACACCAGTTAGGGTGATAAGCGCTGTTTCGTTTTTGCTAGACGTTAAAGTCGAGCTAGCAGCAGTGCCAACCAAAGCAAAATGCCCGTTGCTGCTCTCCACCAAGGTATCAACACCACTAAGGCCTTCGATTGTATCGGCACCAAAACCACCGGTTAGGATATCTGCTTGCGCTGAGCCAGTGATATTATCGTCACCTGCGCCACCATCTATACTTACGCCACCTTTGGTAAAGGTTGCAGCAGTGATTGTGTTACCAGAATCACCGCCGGTAAGTAGCGCGGTTTCAACATTACTGATACTGTCTTCATCTGTACCATTGATGACAATTTTAGTGTCTTCAAGAGCAATATTTGCATCACGAGTGACGACTACCGTATCACCGGCACCACCTAAGCCATCAATGGTGTCGTTTCCGGTTCCGCCTTGAATGGTATCGTTATTTGCAGTACCCGTAAGAATATCTGCACCCGCGCCACCATCAATACTTACGCCATTAACACCTGTAAATGCTGAGGCATTAATTGTGTTATCGCCATCACCACCCGTAAGCGAAGCCGCTACGAAGCCAGAGATAGAGTCTTCGCCAGAACCTGCCAGCTCACCATCAAAGCGAACTTCCGTATCAGTTAATGTGATATCTGCATCACGATTAACAACCAACGTATCGTCTCCGCCTCCACCGATCAGAGTGTTAGCGTTGCTATTACCAGCAATAGTATCTGCATGACTAGAACCTGTAACGTTATCGAAACCAGTCACAGAAGCAAAACCGGTCGCATAGCCACCAGCTAAATCAACCGTTACACCAATACCATAAGAAGAATAATCTAAGGTATCACCAGCAGCACCGGTTAGGTTTTCAACACCCGTAAAACTGACACTATTAACTGCACCGGAGTAAGTATCTGTTAATGACCAAGATGCAGTAGCTGAAACGTTTGCAACAGTATCGTCCCCGTCTCCGCCCTCAATATTCGCGACACCGCTAAAGTTAAGGTTTCCTTCATCAGCACTACCGCTGCCAGAACCCGTTAAGCTCCATTGTGTATCAGCACTTGTGCCTACAACGGTGTCATCACCAGTACCACCATTGAAATTAACCACAAGCCCCGTAGTGTCATCTAGCAGACTATTTTCGAGGGTAAGAGATTCGTCTGAGCCATCAACACCATTAATGGTAAGGCTATCAAGAACAGTCGTACCGGCATCATCAATAAGGGTATATTCCTGAAGCACGGCAGAGTCTTCAGAGTCAGCAGTATTATCAAGAATCTGAACGAGGGTAATGTCATCTTCTTGAAGTAATCGAACTGTTAAATCAGCATTAGCAGCTGCTGCAAAAACAGGATCGGCAGATAAGAGTAATCGTGGCTCTAGCGATTCGAGCCTGAAACGATCATTTCGTAAGGCATTTTTGGCGGTCGCAGGCCTTTGCGCACCCTCGTTAGGCACTCCTAAATTAGCTCTGTTAACTGCATTCCAAAGCCTACTTTTTGCCGTATCATTCCGTTTAATCGCCATGCCATTACCCTCAAATCGGTCCTGCCGAAGACCATTCTATAAATGCCGAAAAACCGGATCGACGCTGCCACATCAATCCGGTTCTAAATACTTCTTAAAAAACAACGGGGTAGTTACCGCCACCCCGTTATATTTAATGTGTTACTTCTTCTGCTGTTTCTTCATCTGAAGATACAACTGCGCTACCCGAAACCTTCTCAAGCATCTTAGTAAAATTGCGCATAGACTGCAGATGAACATAAATCAGCTCTAGCTCATCCGTTTTAGCTAATTCAGCAAACGTTTCTGGAGCTAAGCCCTTTAGCTTTTCACGATTAATAGCCTGGAAACCCGTAACGGTGCGTTTCTCACCAGCTGGCGTAGTGAACTGCGCCCCCATGGGCTCAAGTAAATCGAGCTCTTGAAGCTTTTTAGCAAAAGCTTTAGTGCGTTGATAATGCACTTGATACTCTTTTAGGAAATCCAAAACAGAACTTAGATACTGAGTTTGTTCACCATCAGCATCAAATAGCTTTTCACCACGTCCTTCTTGATTGCAACCTTCAAACCCTTCATCTACACAAAGCGTGAGGGTTGAGCCGTCATCAGCACTAGAAAAAACAAATGGGTAACGACGAATAAAAGCTGGGATATATTTAGCTTTCCAACTACCATCTTCGTTTACGTAAAGGTTTTCCTGCTCTCTAACACCCATCAAAACCACAGGTAAAAGGTTTTCTCCTTCGCCCGCAAAAACCACACAATACTCTTCTGCCGCATTAGGAAACTCAACAGCCATTAACGGAACTGAGTTGACCGCTTGAGCAAAGCCATATTGGCTACCCGCTTTTACTGACCAATCAGCATGACGCTGTTTATTGATTGGCTGTACATCTCCGTAAATCAGTAACTGTGTTGTCACGTTGTTTTCCTTAGCTATTTCTAATATTTATTACAGTCCAAGATTAACATCTTAGTAAAGAATATACCTGTACTGCAACTTAACCATTGTACTGTGGTACTAGTATTTCTTCTTCCCAGCCAAAGCGTTCAATATAGGCACCATTCAAACCAAGACATTCCGTGGACTGACAGCTTTCGCGGTGCTTACATTGATAAAAACCATTTTTTTCAAATTCACGCCAAAAAACGGGATCAATAAAAAGTTGCGGCTGACCATTAACCAATAAGTGCTTAAATTCACCCAACAGACATTGTGGAAAATTTTTAATCTCGATCCGTCTTCCTAACGCCTGCGCTTTAGCAACAGCTTCTTTTAAATACGGTAGCATTTCTAAATGAGAAACGAGTAAAGACTTATCATCCTTCCCTGACATAGGCCAATAAAACCAAAATTCCATTTGAGCCAAATTTTTCAAATGCGCTAATGCATCCACCACTTGCGGCAACTGTTTATAGCTTTTCTTTGTTACCACTGTATTAGTAATGCTGATCGTATGCTCCCACCGATCTATGTTTTCCATCCCTTGAAGCGTCTTATTAAATGAACCTTGCACTTGGGTGATATCATCGTGCGATTCAGCATCTGCTGCAGCCACACTAATAAAGAACTCATCTACTCCAGCATCGATTAATTTAGTGCAATATTCTAATTTGCCAAGGTGCATACCATGACTCTGAATCCGCACATGCTTAAACCCAGATTGTTTTGCCGCCTTAGCCAGTTCAGGCAAGTCTCTATGCAAGGTAATTTCTGAGCCGGTGAGAATGAGTCCAGACCACTTACGATGCGTTCGATTATAAGCAAGCAGCTCATCAAACTTCTGACGAGTCTGCGGTTCAAGATAATCCATAGTGCCTTCGATCATGCAATGAACACATTTTAGATTACAGCGAAATTCCATCGTCATAGAGACGTAGGCACTGTGATCAAATCGCTGTTCTATAGAAAGCATCAAAAAATTCCGTAGTAACTTGTCTTCAAAACTTCTATCTGGCCATCAGGCAACATTTTATAATCGATACCTACATCATAGAGCATATGATCCAATTCATTCCGAGAAGCCGTTACATAATTCTGAATTTCTTCTGGGTAACCCATAGATCGCAAGAACCAAATTAGCTGATCTATTTTGATACGAGAAAAGTAAACGCCTTCATTTTTTTTCTTATTAGCGACTACAGTGGTTTCGCAATCACGAAGCTCAGGTAAAAGTATTTTATTGAAATCTAACTTCCGCAGATTCAAATGCACAGAACTTGCGATCTTTGCCAGAATATCTTCTTTCTCTTTAATCGAGTTATAGAAATAATAAAGATTGCTCAAGGAGAGCCCTTCTTCAGACAATAAATAACAAATACCTGAAGACACATTACTACCGTCATTCCCAATATAGATATTCGCTTCACTTAAATTTAAATAACCAGCATTCAGCCCATCAACATCCAAGTCGATCGAAAACATGAAGTAAGGCACATCTTCTGATATATCCAGAGCAGTCGATAATGAATCGGGCATCAATTGCTTTAAACGAGAAAAGGAGTTTGTTCTTTCAAGGCGTTCATAGTCGTAAAAATACAGTTCCCAACTAATCTGACCTCCTGAAAGTTTCACCCCCCAAACAGTCTGGCCGTCACCCATCACGTTTTTAATTTCGTTTATCAGCCTAACACCGTTAACTCCAACACCCGTTGCAACAAAACTGTTTAACAGAAGGTTGAACGAATGCTGTTTGCCTTCAATATTGACTAGAGGAGGATAAGGCCAAAGACAATAATCCAACAACTGCGTTTCAGGGCCACACTGTCTAAAAAAAGACGCCAGTTCAGTCATGTTAGCCACAACGCTCTTCCACTCCAAAATACAACGTAATAAAAGGCTCACCCGTTCGATTAATACCGCCAGATACATGCCCTAAAATACGATCTGAATTTTGCTCTAAAAACAGACCTAAAGATTCAGTCGGAATTAAAAAACTTTGAAAAAGCTCTTCCAGCAAGACTTTCAGCTCACCTATTCGAATAGAGAAGTCATATAAATTGATATCAAAGGATCTACGAACACTTTCGGGCTCTGAGACATCGAGCATCATTGGCAACTCAAACATACATGCCTGCGCCAATAACGCTTGAACCCACAAAGACTGTACCCGGCCAGAGGAACCTAAGCATTGCTCAACAAATGAAAAGAAATGTTCCTTAGATGAGGAAGGTAAACATCGATAGTTTGTAAATAAATGACGATTACTATTGGGACTCCATTTAATTGCCTGATGCAGCAAAAAGCCCTTCGAGCGATTTAGCTCGTCATTGTCGGCAACAGAATAAGGATACTCAAAGTACAGTTTACACAGAGGCTCACCACGATCGTTTTCATATCCAAGATGAACAAGCTCAGCTTTATCAAATCGACTCTGAATCCATCCCAAGCCTTCGCCAGGCATTTCAAGATCACCCGCCAATTTCAACAGAGAAGTCAGCGGGTCAGACCCAAAACAGTTTTTGTGTTGAGTAATTAGGAATCGGTTTTGATTGAGCGTTCCTGTCGTTAATTTACAAGAACGCTCATAACCAAATGGAACCGCCAACGAAGAAAAGGCGGATAGTAATACAGCTTGCGGCTGCATTTTAGACCTAACGGCGCGCTTGTTCAGAGCTACGATAAGTACGGCTATCCATTACAGAAGCTGTAATCTCAAATGCTTGTTCTTCACCTGATAGCATCGCGTTAACCTGCTCTAAATCTGTATCGCCCAACAGGCCAACAGCACGCTTTAGGCGCAGAGTATTGATAAGGTAGTCATAACGAGCACTAGAAAACTCGGTTCTTGCAAAGAACAAGTCACGTTCAGCATCTAGCACGCTTAAGCTAGAGGTCAAACCTGATTCATAAGCAGTTCGCTTTGCATCAACACCTAACTCATAGGCATCAACTGAACGCTGAAGCGCTTCTACTTTAGCGATGGAGCCAACAACACCATCAAATGCAGCATACGTCTCACGTTCTGTAGCACGCCACTCAATCTCTAATTCATCTTGCGCTTTATTATGCAATTCAACGGACTCTCGAACCTTGGAAGAAACGGCGCCACCTGCGTAAATTGGCACAGTTAACTTCACCATCATATCCTGAGTTTCAACTTCGGAACCGCCACCAAACAAAGAACCTTCAGTTTCTCTATTATTCTGAGAGAACACAAAATCTAAAGTAGGATAATGCCCGCCCTTTTGTCGGCGAACTTCTTGCCAAGCCACAGAAGTTGCATAGCGCTTAGCCAGAACATTAGGGTTGTTGTTTCGGCTTTTCTCGACCCACTCTTGAGGCATTGCTGGCGTTGGCTCAACCAAGTCCATATCAAGACCAAGAGAAACCAATGACTGAGGTAATTGCCCAGTCATTTCTTTCAAACTTTGAAGCGCATCTTTTAACGTATTGCGAATTTCCACTTCACGCGCTTTAGCTTGCATATAACGCGCTTGGGCGTCTAACTCATCGGTTACTCTTGCCAAACCATCTTCACGCTGCTGGCGTACCAGTTCATAGTGTTTTTCCAGGGAAGCTACTTCAGACTTAACAGAAGTGTAGTTATCGTATTCTCGTAGCGCTGAAAAATAGTTTTCAGCGGTACGCATCATTAGATCTTGGCGAACATCCTCCAACTCAGACGCCACCCTCTTCACATCTTCTTTCGCTTGTTTAAAGTAAGCCCAATTACTGTAGCTATAGATAGATTGAGTCAGAGATAAAGTCATCTCAGTAGTTGGATAAGAGGTGCTACCGCTGGAAAAAACCTGATTATCGGAACTAACAATATCTTGCGTTGTTTCAGTCTGAGAATAATCAAACTTTATAGTAGGAAGTAAAGCAGCCTTGGCCTGAGAATATATTTCTTTAGACGCTTCGTGCTCATGAAAACCCGCCTGAAAGGTAGGGTCATTTTCCAACGCTAATTTGTATACATCGATTAAATCTTCAGCATTTGCTTGCTGACTAACCATACACCCTGAAAGACATGTAGCTGCAAAAATCTTTCTTATACTATTACGCATAATAGACACCTTTATTATTTTTCCCTTATTTAAGCCCGCTCTGCAACAGGATCGGTTTCTATCAGGATGCAGATTTCTTATGTTTCAACACGACGCTATAAATAACATCACGTAAACCAAAACCACTTAATTCTAGGTAATCAATTTAGAAAATGGCAGAAAATGTTCACCAAAAGAACAAATTCTCTACATTTTTATAGTATATTTGAAAACAAGTTAAGTTTTTATACATTTTCTATATCTTTATTCTTAATAAAGTTACCTTCTAATTTCCTCGCCATAGTTCAAAAGGGCCGATAACACATTTGCTGTTACCTAAACCTCTTTCTTGAAATACAATTCAACATCTATACTTTAAAGATGATCATTTAACTCTGGAACGGCAGAACTGTAGTAGCTATCCATATGAGTACCAAAGCCATAAAACAAACCGATTACGAAGCTCAGGTTGCTCAATTGCAGCAGGAGATAGAGCGCCTTAATGATTTTGCAGCCCTATCATCAGATTGGTTTTGGGAACAGGATAAAGAGTTTAGGTTTATCAGCTTCTCAGGAACAGGCATCAGCCGAATGAGTCGTAACCAGATCGACTTTATTGGTCGTTGCCGTTGGGAAATGCCAATTAGCCCTGATTCTTATTCAGCTATGCAGGAACACAAAGCTCTGTGTAAGCAGCACGAGCCTTTCTATGATTTCCAGTACGATATTTTTAACGATGAGGGACAACTACAACGTTATACCGTCAGTGGCGCACCAACGTTTGATATTGATGGTAATTTTTCCGGTTATCGAGGCATAGCTTCCAATATCACCGATCTTTACTTAGCACGGAAAGCATTTAAAAAAACCCAGCAACAGCTGTCGCAGATGATTGTTGGCAATCCTATTGCCAGTTTCGTTATCAATGAAGATCATGTCATCACCCACTGGAACAAAGCCTGCGAAATACTCACTGGCATCTCTGCAGCATCAGTGATTGGAACCAAAGACTCTTGGCGTGGTTTTTATGAACACCCACGTCCAGTGATGGCCGATTTAGTTCTTAATGGCGCCATAGCTAAAGATATTGAGAAACACTACGGTCACAAATTTCAGCCATCGGAACTCATCCCTGGCGCAGTGGAAGCCCAAGATTACTTCCCTAACATGCACGATGGTCGCTGGTTATACTTTACGGCAGCCCCTCTCCAAGATGAAGACGGCCAGACCATTGGAGCAATAGAAACCCTCCAAGATATAACTAGCCAGAAAATCCAAGAAGAAAAAATCATTCACCAAGCGCACTTCGACAGTTTAACGGGACTGCCAAATCGTTTTTTAGCGCTCGACCGATTAAATCTGCTAATCCAAGAGGCGGAGAGAAACAATAAAAAGCTTGCAGTACTCTTTATCGATCTTGACGATTTCAAGAAAGTTAATGACACGCTGGGCCATGCAATTGGAGATGAATTACTCATTCAAGCAGCAGACAAGCTACGCTCTATGATTCGTGCTAGCGATACCATTGGCCGTCTAGGCGGGGATGAATTTATTGTTCTGATTAACAACCTTGAAGATGCTCTTGAGGTAAGACCAATCGCGGAAAACTTGCTCAAAAGTTTCCGCGATGTGTTTAAAGTAAAAAACAGAGAGCTTCTTCTTACGACCAGCATCGGTATCTCGGTATATCCTGATGATGGCACCCAGCCGGATCAGCTGCTGCGGAATGCAGATTCAGCCATGTATCACTCAAAAAGCGAAGGTCGGAATGCCTATCACTTTTTTACAGAGGATATGAATGCCGGCATAGAGCGGCGCTTATTGATTGAAGAACAAATGCATGGAGCATTAGCGCGTAACGAATTCTACCTAAACTACCAACCTGTAATTGATACCCAATCAGAGCGCCTTGTCGGCGCCGAAGCTCTTCTGCGCTGGAAAAACCCAACACTAGGACAGGTATCCCCCGAAGAATTCATTCCGATCGCAGAACAAACAGGTTTAATTATTCCGATTGGTTATTTTGTAATAAAAGAAGCGTTGAAGGCCGCTAAAACTTGGACTGAACAATATGATTCCAATTTCAAAACGGCTGTTAACTTATCGCCACTTCAATTTAAAGCACCGACACTGCTCAACAAGATCAAAAAACATCTCGATACAAATCAGCTCTCAGGCGACAGCTTACATATAGAGATCACTGAAGGAGTTTTATTAGGAAATCAAACCTATATTAAAAAGGCCTTTGAGGAGTTCGCCGAATTGGGCATTCAAATTTCCATGGATGATTTTGGTACCGGCTACTCCTCCCTAAACTATCTTCGTCAATACCAATTTAATACCCTAAAAATTGATCGTAGTTTCATGCAAGATTTCGAAGACGATAAAACAGCCCCAGCTTTGATAGATGCCACTATTGCGATGGCCCATGCACTCGGGGTAAAAGTTATTGCAGAGGGAGTAGAAACACAGCCTCAGAGGGACTATCTAGCGGCAAAAGCATGTGATTTTATTCAAGGATACTTTTACAGCAAACCTTTACCGCAAGAGGAATTGGCTACATTAATAAAACGTACTCAGTAATTACTTTTTAAGTTTCAAAATAGGACGTTTCGGCTTATCAGTCGTACTTTTAGACTGGATTGCTCTCACCGCTGTTTTAGCACCGTTTTTAGCGGCATACTCCATCCCTTCCCGAATCATCAAAGCCAGTTCGGGCGCAGAAAAACCTTTATCGCCCTTAACAGATAGATCAAGCGGATTGCTAAAACTACCATCCAAAACTTCAATAGAAAGACCCGACTGATGAACAACCTGGCGCCCGTCTACAGACCACATACGACACTTCCTAAAATTAATTAACGTTCGCTACACAATATACGTCAACACAGGTAGCTAACCAACGGAACTAAGTAGTAAAAGATGTCATTCATTAGTCGAGGATATTTCTGAACCTTGATAACCTTTGACCCAGAGCAAGAAATCCTCTGGCGCTAACGGCTTGCTAAAGAAGTAACCCTGCACTCGATCACAGTTCATATCCGCTAGTATATTCAACTGTTGCTCAGTCTCCACCCCTTCAGCTACTACAGGTAAACCCAAACCACTACTCATACTAATTGCTGCAGATACGAGTGCGCAGTCTTCAGGATCGGATGCGATATCGCGCACAAAGGTTCTATCGACCTTCAAAATATCAAATGGGTAATTTTTTAAATTACTGAGGGATGAATAACCGGTCCCAAAATCATCCATCGCCACACCAATTCCAAGCTCCTTAAGCGCCTCTAATGTTCGCTTAGCTTCTGCAGGATTTCTTATTAGTAAACCTTCCGTTACCTCTAAGATTAAGTTCTCAGGATTAAGATTCGCGTCATCCAGTGTTTGTGCAATCACCGCACCCAAGCCTTCTCCATGCAACTGTCGAGGAGATACATTGATTGCTAAACTCAGGTCATACAGACCATGATCTCGCCACTCAGCAATCTGCATACACGCAGTTTTTAACACCCAATTCCCTATTGGAACAATCAAACCCGTTTGCTCAGCGATACCGATAAACTGATCTGGCGACACAGGGCCTAATAACGAATTATTCCAACGTAACAAAGCCTCGACCCCAACCAACTTCTTGGTTTGAGCTTCAACAATAGGTTGGTAAAACAAAGAGAATTCTTGGTCATCCAATGCGGACTTCAACTGAGTTTCGACCTGCATACGCATCGTCAGATTTTCATGTATCTGGTGATTGAAGAACCTATACGTATTGCGGCCAGCCTCTTTAGCTTGATACATAGCCAAATCAGCATTACGTAACAGAATAGCTCCATCCTCGCCGTCTTCAGGAAAAATAGATAACCCTATGCTAGGCGTAACCGCCAGACTATGGCCCGCCAACTCAAACGTTTCAGAAAAGTTATGCTTAATTTTGTCCAATACAGGGAAACAATCAGCCTGCTCAGATATGGCTGGCATGATAATTAAGAACTCATCCCCGCCTAATCGCGCAACTACATCAGACTCTCGAACGGTATTCAGCAGCCTAGAAGCCGCCATAATTAATAACTGATCGCCAATATCATGACCTAGAGAGTCATTCACATTTTTAAAGCCATCAAGATCGATAAACATAACCGCTAATTTATGCTGCAATCGGCGAGCATTGCTTACTCCCTGCGCTAAACGATCCATTCCAAGCGTTCGGTTTGGTAACTCTGTCAGTGCATCATAGCTAGCCTGATAAAGTAGTCTCTGCTCCTGCTCTCGTCGCTCAGTAATATCTTCCTTAATAATTAAATAATGGGTGATATCCGCTGCACTGGTTGCCACAGGAGACAGATGAACAGCTTCCCAGCAACTGTCACCCGATTGACTCATAGAGCACAGTTCACCGACCCACTCTTTATCGCCATTAATAGCCCGAGAAAAGTCATTAAACGAAGCTTCTGGAGTCTGCAGTTTATTGATAAGGGATATTGCACTTTTCCCAAGCAAGTCGACTTCATCAAAACCAGAGGCCTGAACAACAGCACCATTCACATACTCGATCATACCTCGTGCATCTGTAATGATAATACTGACAGGAGTTTGAGATACGGCCAAAGAGAGTATTTTTATTTCTTGCTGGATTTTCGCTCGTTCAACAACCTCTTCACGAAGCCTAAGGTTAGACTCATTTAGTTCTTTCGTTCGCTCTGTAACCCGCTCTTCTAAAAACAAGCGAGCTTGAGTCAACGCTGTTTGTCGGTCAGCGAGTTTCTCCTGCATCGCGTTAAAAGATCGAGCCAGAGCCGTTAGCTCATCATGCCCAACCACATCAACTTTATGCTCAAGGTCTCCATTGGCAATTATAGAAAATGCCTCACGCATGCGGTTTAAACGCAAAACGAGGTAACGAGAAAACAGAATCATTAAGATGATAGCTACCAACATTCCAACAAACGAAATCATCAAGAAGCGTTGTTGTTGCGCCTCCAATTCAGCAACCGCCTCGCTTATAAATCCATCAGTTGAAATCTCGATCTGAGTAACAAGGATCTCTAATTCCTTTGCGATGACATTAAATCGCGGTTGAGATTCAAACTGAGATAGCCGGAAAGCATCAGCTATTTTGCCATCTACCGCAAATTGAATAACTTGATTAAGGGTTGATTGCAGTCGCTGCCAATTGTCGTCAATTGATCGAATCTGTCTGTCATGCCCTTCTCCAAATTCATCAATAAAGGCACGCCAATTACGCTCAAACAACTGAATATCAGCCGATAATTTTTCCGATGCCGCTGTAAGTGCAAAGAAATCACTCTCAACATGTAAATTAACTTCGGTGACTCGGATACGATAGATTAAGGATTGAAGTGAATTGACCTGAACCAAAGGTTTTACTGCTTGATTCTGAATCTCTTGCTGCTGTTGAGTAGATTGCTGAGCAATTTGCTTAGCAACGGATAATAAAACCCCAACAAATAGTGCCATCAAAACGACACCGAGAAGTAATTTACGCTGAATAGTTAGCTGATGCTTTTTACTATCAATAAGAGCCAAAATAATCCTTAATGGACAGTTGGAAATAACGCTTTCATTTTAAGCCAATATTTAATTTGCTGCTCTCGGCCATATCGTTCTGTAATCTGATCCCACTCTTGAGCTGTTACACGCATAGCCTCTTGTGCCGACTGCTCGCCTTTTGCCGCAAGAAACAGGTTTTTATTAAGCGCAGCAATATACTCCCTATCCCCAGGCAATCCTGTACCTGCAGGCACAGTCACGGGAATTTCTTTAAGAGCTACATCTAATACATGCTTACCGTACGTAGCCTGAATGAACTCAGACTCAAAGTGATTAGCTCGGTAAGGATCAGCAAATCCTCCTTTTTCCGATAAAGCAAGTTCAGATATATCTGGGTCGGTTAGCCACATTGCAAATAAAAACGCCAACTCTTTATTCTCAGCAGTATGAGGAATCACTAGGTTGTTGCCATAGATAAGCGTAGTGCGACGGTTAACTATATTACCAACTTGAGTTCCTGGCATTGATACAGCTATATATTTCTCTCGCACTTTAGAATGAGGGGAATTAAAAATTTTCGCCCCAGCCAAGGTAATAATGGTCGAATAACCTTTTCCACTCATAAAAATCGGCAGGGTATAAGTGTAGTTGCTGGTGTGATTAAGAATATCAGGTGGGGAATAAGGCAAGGTCGCTAAATAGCTCTCTGTAGCAGCAATACCAGCTTCACTATCGATCAATGGTTTCATATTGTCATCAAATAGAAATTGATTTGGATAGCCTTGCGAAACATATCGAGGCATCCAGAACATCCACGCGGAAGCCTCATCGCGCTGTTCTACAGAGCCATAGAAACCGGACTCTGGTTGATGAAAGAACTCCACCTGCCTTTGATACTCTAGCCATGTCTTAGGTACTTGTAACGGTTCCTTAAACTGATCTTGATAGGACTGTTGATTCTCTGGATCTTCCAATAGATCTCGACGGAGATATAACAAAGCAATATCCCCATCCGCAGGGATCGCGACAGGGGTTCCCGCATGAAAAGCTTGTTTTTTTGGCATTATAAAAGTTTTGTTGTGAGTACCCACCAACTCAAAACCAAACTGTTTAATAAAAGGAGAGAGATCAACAATCAAATTTTTGTGAAATAGATCAGCATACTCTCTATTTCGAGCAACAGTTAAATCGACATCAGAATGATTCTGAATATAGTCAATTGAAGCTTGCTGAGGCATTGTTTTAGCATCAATTAGTATACCTGTTGCCGCCTCCCATTGATTTTTAAGGTTATGATTCCCCCCCAAAAAATTAGCTACATTCCCCTGCTTTGCAACCAAACGAATCACCGAGTCAGGTGCTATACTGCCTTGTGTTACCAGCATTTTTACACCTTCAATCGCTTTATCAGCTTGCTCTCCTGCAACTGATAAAGCCGACACTAATGTAAGGGAAAAGGTATAAAAAAAGGACCTAAAAACGGATTTCAACTCTCAACCCTCTGGTTTAATTGCTATACACATAAAGCTATCATAGATAACCCATTAAGTTTGGCTGCATTAATTAAGAATGAGTTGGATACTGGAAAACAATGGTTTCATCATTGAAGCTATTATTATGGGGATAATTATTGTGTATGTTGGGCTTAAAATCTAACCCCAATACCCTATTTCCTCCGTTAGTTTCGAAAACCTAAGTTCATATGCTTTTATAGGATGTACTCGCATGATTTATGGCAAAATAACGAAACAATCAAAATATTTAATGGCTCCGGTTGTGTTTGCCACCGCTTTAAATGTTTACGCTCAAGATCAATCTGAATTACCTGATTTCACAGAGGAAGATATTTTCATTGATATTCCTCAGGTAATTTCTGCGACACACCTATCTCAAAAACTAACAGAAGCACCCGCTGCTATCACCATTATTGATCAGGACATGATCGAAGCCTCGGGCGCCATCAATATTCCAGACCTGTTTCGCCTAGTTCCTGGCATGCAAGTGTTCCACGTAAACACTAATAAAATGGGTGTTACTTATCACGGCATGACGGATGACTTTCCTTCTCGTATGGAAGTAATGATTAATGGTCGATCCATCTATATTCCACTACTCTCCACTGTAGTATGGGAAACCGTAGGCATAACTGTAGATGATATAGACCATATTGAAGTTGTTCGTGGCTCCAACGTACCCACCCATGGTTCCAATGCTTTTCTAGGTGCCATCAATATCATTACGAAGTCCCCAGTTGCGGAATCGGGAACCGCTGTAAGAACAACAACTGGCGCACTTGGCACAAAGAATATTACCGCTCGCCACTCTGATACCCTTGCAAATATCAACTACACCTTATCTGCCGGCAGCGAAGAAAATGATGGCAGCGATTATTATAAGGATGGTGCACACAACAAGTTCATTACCCTCTCTGGATCATTAACTCCGAATCTCTCCGACACAATTCATTTCGATATTGGAGTAACCAAGGGCTATGCCTATCGTGGGGATTCAGATAAAACAGATCTTATTGATGCAGAATTCTCTCCTAGAGAGCATCTATCTAGTTTTCAAGACATTCGCTGGAGTCACGTATTTGATGATCAATCTGAATTACAGCTGCGTTATAACCATAACTACCTAAAACTTGACACTGAAAATCGTACCGCCGAAGAATTAGTAGCAAATGGTGACGCAGGAGGGCTTTCAGTAGCGCAAGTAGAATTAGTACTTGCTGCGAATTACGGTAGCATTGCGCCAAAAGACACAGAACGCGGGACAGTACAAACCCATGAATTGGGAGCCTTATACACAGCTAGCCCCTCTGAACATCTAGATGCGGTTATAGGTAGTAACCTTATACACGAACGAGTAAAAAGTAACGTTTTACTTCAGTACCCAGACAAAGACTGGATTCACGGCAACCGCTGGCAGTTATTCGGCAATGTACAGTACCAAGCTACCGATAAAATCACTCTGAATGCTGGCGCGATGTTCGAAGAAAGCACTTACGTCGGCGGTGCGACCTCCTATAGAACCGCATTGAATTACGCTCTAACAGAGACATCGACTATTAGAACAGCATTTTCTCATGCTCACAGAATGCCGTCTTTGCTGGAGACTAATCGACGAGCTCTAATTGATTACAGCATTCTGATTCCTAACACGGTCGATTTGCTAAACTTGCCTAGCCACCTAGACTCCGAAGAGATCAATTCCTTTGAACTGGGTTTTTTTCGCCTTTGGCCAGAACATAATAGTCACTTTGATCTAAGACTCTTCTATGAAGATATCAATAGTGCCACTATACGAAGTACAAAAATAGATCCAGCCCCAGAAGACACCGTCGACGGCGATTATGATGTAGGCCAGAACAATTCAGAGTGGACCAACCAAGGTGCCGAATTCCAGTTTAAATATACTTCTCCTTCAGCACACAAAAGCACCGTGCTTTTCAACTACAGTTACAACCAGACACGAGGTATTTGGAACCGTGGATCCTACCCTGAAGCGGACCCTAGAATAGTCCCTCTTAATCCGGTTTCACCTTTGCATACCGCATCGCTATTGCTATCAACTAAGCCTACAGAGAGTAGTTTACTGTCATTATCGCAGTACTACATGGATCACGCCGAGTGGATAGAGGGCTTTAGTGACAAAAACAGTGGTCGCACCAATTACACACGTACAGATATGAAAGTTTCAAATACTTTCCAATTAGATATGAATACAGAACTAGAAGTATCCGTAATCGTTCAGAATCTATTCGATAAAGAATATGCAGAATTCTATTCAAACAATATTTTTGAACGTAGAGCCTATTTACAAATGGGGTTAACGTTCTAAGCCAATTGACTGCAACGGATTGTAGATGTGTTGATTAAGAGCTCTACTACACTGCACAAAACAAAGTGGCGGATTATTCCGCTGCTCAGTGCTTTGTTTGCTCTAATCTTGTCCATACCCCCTGTTTTCGCAGATAACCTAGTTGTTTTAAGCCGTTCATCAGACTCTTACCAGAAAGTTGCAGACAGCATTCAAGCCAATACTTCCTCACACACTAAAGTGGTTACCTTGCAAGATTTGGAAGATAACAACTTTAATACCGAGGACTTTCAACATATTGTTGCTGTTGGTTCACGTGCAGCAGATCGACTTTATAATCGAATCAAACCCTCGCAAAAACTTTACGCAAGCTTCCTGCCGCGCCTAACTTATCAAGCTTTACTGGCTAGAAAGAAAGACCAGACTAGAATTCAGAATGGAGCCATAACAGCCGTTTATCTAGATCAACCTTATACTCGGCAACTTCGATTAGCTCGATTAGTCGCTCCGAATGCTAAGACTGTGGCCACGGCTCTTGGGCCAAATTCAAAAAATGATCTGCCGTTATTAGAGACAGCAGCACAACAGGAGCAGCTACAACTCAGCTCAACCGTTCTGCAGGAAAGCGATAATCCAATTCATAAACTGCAGCCACTGATTCGTAATGCAGACCTATTTTTGTCTCTGCCGGATAAATCTGTTTTCAACCGCACAACCGCAAAATGGATTTTATATATCTCATTTCGGCAGCGTATTCCTCTAATTGGATTTTCACAAAAATATGTGGAAGCAGGCGCTTTAACAGCAGTTTATTCGACGCCAGAGCAAATAGGTAAGCAAACAGCAGAAATCATTCAGCAAGCCATCTCAGGTTCTCGATTACCCGAAGCACAGTATCCTAAATACTTTTCAGTTGTAACAAATAAGAAAGCGGCTAACTCCCTGAATATCAAAATACCTTCAGAAGACGCTCTTACCCAACAATTGATGGAGCAAGAGCGATGAAACGTAAATTGACATTAGGCATCAGGCAACGCGTTTTAATCATCACTTTGCTTCCACTGTGCATGATCACTTTGCTTTTAGGTGGCTACTTCATTAATACGCGTTTGGATGATGCGCGCGATGCCTTGATTGAAAAAGGGCAGACAATGACACGTATGATGTCGACCTCAGCAGAATTTGGCCTACTTATTGGCAACAAAGAGATTCTTCAGGGCTTAATTAGGTCAGCAACAAAAACAGAGGAAGTAGACGACGTTATCTTCCTATCACCCGCTTTTGATGTGATTGTCCAAGGCAATCCAAATGCACCACCCATTGATAAAGATGCCGGTTACCCGCTATATAAAAACGACCAGGTTTACTTCCTACATCCTGTCGTAGCGACAGGTGTGGACTTCTTAGATTCTGATGACACTGCAACGAAGCAAGCAGAACCCGAATTCATTGGCTGGGTAGTAATAGCGCTATCGGAAAAACCAACACAGCTGCGGCAATTTGAGATTTTAACGAAAGGGGTCATTCTAGCGATCATAGGCTTATTGACCACTTTACTGATCGCATCACGATTTGGGCAACGGATTACAAACCCGATTCTAGGCCTTACTCATGTAATTGAGATGCTCCAACATGGGCACCTTGAAACCCGCGCCAGCCTATCAAGTACAGGTGAACTCCGCTCTCTTGCACAAGGCATTAATCGTCTTGCGCAACGAGTACAAGAATCGAATCAGACTCTTGAAAGCCGAGTAGATAAAGCAACTAAGCGTTTAAGATCAACACTTGTTCATTTGGAGAAACAAAACCAAGCTCTCGATAAAGCGCGTAAAAGAGCTGACAAAGCAAATGTAGCAAAAGATGAATTTCTTGCACGCATGAGTCATGAGCTACGTACACCATTAACGTCCGTTTCCGGCTTTGCCCGCCTCTTAGATCAAACCGAACTGCAAATGGAGCAGCAAGAATACACTAGGATTATTAATCTAACCTCTGATCTACTGCTCTCAATCATTGACGATATTTTGGATTATTCGAAACTCGAATCAAATGCTATTGAGTTAGAAGAAATATCATTTGAGTTTGAGAGCTGTGTTATAGATGTAATGGAGATGCAGGCAGCTTCAGCGAATGAGAAAGGCATAGAGCTGATTCCAATTATCGAAGCCGATACTCCGAAATTCATCATTGGAGATCCGATCAGGTTACGACAAATTCTATCAAACCTCATCAGTAATGCTGTGAAATTCACGTCAGCAGGTTACGTCTGCTTACATGTTTCAACTCGTAAAAGTGACCCTGTTCAGACAGAACTTGAAATAGTTATCAAGGACACCGGCATTGGCATACCAGAAGATAGAATTATTAATCTGTTTCAGGCGTTTAGCCAAGCAGACACTTCTATAACAAGAAAGTTTGGTGGTTCTGGACTAGGACTCGTTATTGCAAAACGCCTAACTGAACTGATGGGCGGTTCTATTTCATTAGCGAGTCAGGAAAAACAAGGTACTGAAGTAACACTTAAAATTCCATTTTCTGCACGACAGAGCCAGAGAGCCCAGCACACCTATAAAAGCAAAAATATTATATTGTTTGATGCGAATCCACTGTGTAGCCAGGGCATAAAACATCAACTAAGCAGTATGCAGACCAAAATTATTGAAGCCTCATCATACGCAGAACTGTTATCGTTTAGTATTGAATTGCCGGAAAGTACGATCGTCTGGGGCCTACCACCTCAATATACCCAGAAAAACACGATAGATCAGATTAACCAAATAATAGGTAAGTCCAGTGGCAGACTGATCCTCTTAAGTAGCACACCTGTATCGATTATCAATAACTACCGAGTTGTGCAGTTACGCAAACCTGCAAGAACCCAACTACTGCTAAACGCATTATCACCTGATTCTTACAAACTTCCCGAATACGAAACTGCGAACGCGTTACAGATTCTTAATACCCCAACCATATTAATCGCAGAGGATAATGACTTTAACCGTTTATTGGTTAGGAAGATCCTTACCCAAGCAGGCGCAAAAGTACTTGAGGCACGGACTGGTAGTGAAGCGCTACAGCAAACTCTCAAACATCAACCAGACTTGGTATTGATGGATGTACACATGCCTGAAATGGATGGTATAGAAGCAACAAAACAGATCAGGCTTACACAACCCACCTTACCAATACTAGCATTGACCGCTAACGTCATAGCCAGTGAACATCAGAAGTTAATCGAATCTGGCATCAGCCATATTCTGTTAAAACCAATCAATGATGGTGACCTCTGCCATTCTATAAACCAGTTCTTATCCTTTACTAAAAATGATGGACCGCTTTTACCTTCTCCTCAAAAAGAAGTCACTGATATAGAGAAATATGACTTAGGAAAACAAGAACTGTCAGAAGAAGTTAGGAAGCAACTACAGGGAATGATGAACGGCTTCGAAAGCAAAGACATCGCGATGATGAGAAATCATAGCCATCAGCTATTAGGTTTAGCAGGTTTGTTCCAGATTCCAGAATTAGAAGTTAGCGGCAACAAATTACATGACGCCCTGATAGAGCAAGAGTACAAAACTATATGGAAAGAGCTTTGGCAGCTAAAGAGAATAATTGAAAATGAACAGTACGATCTATCAGAAGAGCTTTGAAGTAGGCTCAGACTTAATCAAGTGATCTAATTTAACGGCCAATACTCTTATACGCTTAAGCCCATCACGGTCATAAATAGCACCACTTAGACCTTCTCCAGCTGGCGGTTTATCAATGCCACCAAAAGCGACTATCAAACAATCTTTTCTAATCTCTTCCAGTTCAGGGTCATGCAAAATTGGTAACGATAAAAACATTTCCCAACGCGCAACCTCTAAACGCTTTTCCATGAGGTCTACTAGGATTGTCATCACTTCAGCTCTTGAAGGACGGTAAGTAGGAGGTTTGCCTAGAGCAAATGCTAAGGCGACACCGACCAGAACAATAAAACTAATGACAAATACTAGTATAAATTCCATACATTAATGAAAGCTCTCATCGAAATCGTACTGAGACAATTTAGAAGCTGCTTGTTTTACTTTGTCGCCCAACTCAGAGTCAATCTGCGACATCTCCTTCTGAAATGACCACTTAGCTTGCTTAGATAGCGCTTTCCACTGATCCTTAATTGGAATGTGTTCAGTACGCTTATAAACCTCATAAATTACTGAGTAATCCGCATGCTTTAATAACTGAGGCGCTAGAGATTCAAGCAAAGTAGACAAGCGCATACACGCCTCTGTCGTCGTTAGCTTCTCATCATTCCCTACCGCTTTAGAGATGACTTGAACACTCTCAATCAAATAAGCCCTACGCTCATTATAGCGTTTGCTGATTTTTTCAGCCTGTAATGTATGCTCAGCTTTAACCTTCTTAATTTGTGTGTAATGTCGCTGAATGAAGTAAATAGCTACAGCACAGACGACTAAACTGATAGCAATTAATACATAAATTAGAGAATCAGACATACAGACAACCTTAGAAACGAATATCAATTCGAAACTTAAAAACAAATAAAACACGAGTGCGAATTTTAGGGGAAATATACCAGAAATCCCATTAAAAGGATTAACTAGTTGCTAGTTGCTAGTTGCTAGTTGCTAGTTGCTAGTTGCTAGTTGCTAGTTGCTAGAGAGGGTATGCGGATTAAGCCTAGCGTAAATACTTCGTTCAGTATTGTTTATTCCAAAACGAAAAAACCCCGATCACAGCGTGACCGGGGTTTTCTCTTAATTAAATGCTTGGCGATGACCTACTCTCACATGGGGAAGCCCCACACTACCATCGGCGATGTTGCGTTTCACGTCTGAGTTCGGGATGGATTCAGGTGGTTCCACAACTCTATGGTCGCCAAGCAAAACTGTTACAACTTAGATCTGATTCTTCTTTTATTTGATCTAGATAAGCTTTCGACTGTAGCTCTACTACGCGCTAATTCGTTACTCTCTATCGTCTTACATATCTTACAAGTCACTTGCCAAACGCCTTGGGCGTTATATGGTCAAGCCTCACGGGCAATTAGTATTGGTTAGCTCAACGCCTCACAGCGCTTCCACACCCAACCTATCAACGTCGTAGTCTTCAACGGCCCTTTAGGGGAATCAAGTTCCCAGTGAGATCTCATCTTGAAGGAGGCTTCCCGCTTAGATGCTTTCAGCGGTTATCCCGTCCGAACGTAGCTACCCGGCAATGCAATTGGCATCACAACCGGTACACCAGAGGTTCGTTCACTCCGGTCCTCTCGTACTAGGAGCAACTCTTCTCAAATCTCAAACGCCCACGGCAGATAGGGACCGAACTGTCTCACGACGTTCTAAACCCAGCTCGCGTACCACTTTAAATGGCGAACAGCCATACCCTTGGGACCGGCTTCAGCCCCAGGATGTGATGAGCCGACATCGAGGTGCCAAACACCGCCGTCGATGTGAACTCTTGGGCGGTATCAGCCTGTTATCCCCGGAGTACCTTTTATCCGTTGAGCGATGGCCCTTCCATACAGAACCACCGGATCACTAGAACCTACTTTCGTACCTGCTCGACGTGTCTGTCTCGCAGTCAAGCACCCTTCTACTCTTGCGCTCATTGCATGATTTCCGACCATGCTGAGGGTACCTTCGTGCTCCTCCGTTACTCTTTGGGAGGAGACCGCCCCAGTCAAACTACCCACCACACAATGTCCCCGATCCCGCTTAGGGAACTGGGTTAGAACCTCAACATTACCAGGCTGGTATTTCAAAGGTGGCTCCACTCTATCTGGCGACAGAGTTTCAAAGCCTCCCAGCTATTCTACACAAGTAATGTCAAAGTCCACTGTGAAGCTGTAGTAAAGGTTCACGGGGTCTTTCCGTCTAGCCGCGGGTAAACTGCATCTTAACAGCTATTTCAATTTCACTGAGTCTCGGGTGGAGACAGTGTGGCCATCGTTACGCCATTCGTGCAGGTCGGAACTTACCCGACAAGGAATTTCGCTACCTTAGGACCGTTATAGTTACGGCCGCCGTTTACCGGGGCTTCGATCAAGAGCTTCGCGCAAGCGCTAACCCCATCAATTAACCTTCCGGCACCGGGCAGGCGTCACACCCTATACGTCCTCTTTCGAGTTTGCAGAGTGCTATGTTTTTAATAAACAGTCGCAGCCACCTGGTATCTTCGACCGGCCTCAGCTTAGGGAGTAAATCCCATCACCAAAACCGGCGCACCTTCTCCCGAAGTTACGGTGCCATTTTGCCTAGTTCCTTCACCCGAGTTTTCTCATACGCCTTAGTATTCTCTACCTGACCACCTGTGTCGGTTTAGGGTACGGTTAGTCATAACCTGAAGCTTAGAGGATTTTCCTGGAAGCATGGCATCAACTACTTCAGTCCATAAAGGACCTCGTCATCGGTTCTCGGTCTTAGAAGAGTCCGGATTTACCTAAACTCTAAACCTACAACCTTAAACGCGGACAACCAACGCCGCGCTAGCCTAGCCTTCTCCGTCCCCCCATCGCAGTTATGAGCAGTACAGGAATATTAACCTGTTTCCCATCGGATACGCTCTTCAGCCTCTCCTTAGGGGCCGACTCACCCTACCTCGAATAGCGTTGGATAGGAACCCTTGGTCTTCCGGCGGGGAGGGTTTTCACCTCCCTTATCGTTACTCATGTCAGCATTCGCACTTCTGATACCTCCACGGTGCCTTACAGCTTCCGCTTCAACAGCTTACAGAACGCTCCTCTACCATGCACAAAGTGCATCCGTAGCTTCGGTGTTATGCTTAGCCCCGTTATATCTTCCGCGCGGGCCGACTCGACTAGTGAGCTATTACGCTTTCTTTAAAGGGTGGCTGCTTCTAAGCCAACCTCCTAGCTGTCTAAGCCTTCCCACATCGTTTCCCACTTAGCATAAACTTTGGGACCTTAGCTGACGGTCTGGGTTGTTTCCCTTTCCACGACGGACGTTAGCACCCGCCGTGTGTCTCCCGTGATTGAACTCATGGGTATTCGGAGTTTGCATCGGGTTGGTAAGTCGGGATGACCCCCTAGCCGAAACAGTGCTCTACCCCCCATGGTTAGACACGAGGCACTACCTAAATAGTTTTCGAGGAGAACCAGCTATCTCCGAGTTTGATTAGCCTTTCACTCCTATCCACAAGTCATCCGCTGGCTTTTCAACGACAGTCGGTTCGGTCCTCCAATGCATGTTACTGCATCTTCAACCTGCCCATGGATAGATCACTCGGTTTCGGGTCTACTCCTAGCGACTGGACGCCCTATTAAGACTCGGTTTCCCTACGGCTCCGCAAATGCTTAACCTTGCCACTAAAAGTAAGTCGCTGACCCATTATACAAAAGGTACGCAGTCACCGTCCTAAAACGGCTCCCACTGCTTGTACGTACACGGTTTCAGGGTCTATTTCACTCCCCTCACAGGGGTTCTTTTCGCCTTTCCCTCACGGTACTGGTTCACTATCGGTCAGTCAGGAGTATTTAGCCTTGGAGGATGGTCCCCCCATATTCAGACAGCGTTTCACGTGTGCCGTCCTACTCGATTTCACTTTAAAAGGTTTTTCACATACGGGGCTATCACCCACTATGGCCACACTTTCCAGAGTGTTCTGTTAAACCTAATAAAGCTTAAGGGCTAATCCCCGTTCGCTCGCCGCTACTTAGGGAATCTCGGTTGATTTCTTTTCCTCTGGGTACTTAGATGTTTCAGTTCCCCAGGTTCGCCTCTAATAACCTATGTATTCAGTTAAAAGATACCTATAAATAGGTGGGTTTCCCCATTCGGAAATGTCCGGATCAAAGCTTGTTTACCAGCTCCCCGAACCTTATCGCAGGTTACAACGTCCTTCATCGCCTCTGACTGCCAAGGCATCCACCGTGCACGCTTAGTCACTTGACCATATAACCCGAAGGCGTCTGGAATCACAGTAACTTGTATTGCTAGTAACGATAGATTTCGCCGAATTGGCGCATGCAGTAAAACTACATGTCTTAAATCTAAATCAAATGAATCAAATCCAAATTGTTAAAGAGCGTTTAAAGCAAAAAAGCTTTAAAAGATAATGTCTTACATGACAATATGTTTTAAAACTCTTCCTTTCTCATCCCAAGGATGATGGTGGAGCTATGCGGGATCGAACCGCAGACCTCCTGCGTGCAAAGCAGGCGCTCTCCCAGCTGAGCTATAGCCCCAAGAAAAACAGTAAGGCTATTGATTGGTAGGCCTGAGTGGACTTGAACCACCGACCTCACCCTTATCAGGGGTGCGCTCTAACCAGCTGAGCTACAAGCCTACACCGTTGCTCTTAACTTCTCTGATCAGATAATTCGTGTGAACGCTTGCCGAGAATCGGCTTTCGTTTAAGGAGGTGATCCAGCCCCAGGTTCCCCTAGGGCTACCTTGTTACGACTTCACCCCAGTCATGAACCACACCGTGGTAACCGCCCTCCCGAAGGTTAAGCTAGCTACTTCTGGTGCAATCCACTCCCATGGTGTGACGGGCGGTGTGTACAAGGCCCGGGAACGTATTCACCGTGGCATTCTGATCCACGATTACTAGCGATTCCGACTTCATGGAGTCGAGTTGCAGACTCCAATCCGGACTACGACCGGTTTTGTGAGATTAGCTTACCTTCGCAGGTTTGCAGCCCTCTGTACCGACCATTGTAGCACGTGTGTAGCCCAACTCGTAAGGGCCATGATGACTTGACGTCGTCCCCACCTTCCTCCGGTTTGTCACCGGCAGTCTCCTTAGAGTTCCCACCATTACGTGCTGGCAAATAAGGACAAGGGTTGCGCTCGTTACGGGACTTAACCCAACATTTCACAACACGAGCTGACGACAGCCATGCAGCACCTGTCTCTGCGTTCCCGAAGGCACCAAGCTATCTCTAGCAAGTTCGCAGGATGTCAAGAGTTGGTAAGGTTCTTCGCGTTGCGTCGAATTAAACCACATGCTCCACCGCTTGTGCGGGCCCCCGTCAATTCATTTGAGTTTTAACCTTGCGGCCGTACTCCCCAGGCGGTCTACTTATCGCGTTAGCTGCGCCACTAAAAGATCAAGTCTCCCAACGGCTAGTAGACATCGTTTACGGCGTGGACTACCAGGGTATCTAATCCTGTTTGCTCCCCACGCTTTCGCACCTCAGTGTCAATATCGGTCCAGGTAGTCGCCTTCGCCACTGGTGTTCCTTCCTATATCTACGCATTTCACCGCTACACAGGAAATTCCACTACCCTCTACCGTATTCTAGATTGGCAGTATCAGGTGCAGTTCCAAGGTTGAGCCCTGGGCTTTCACATCTGACTGACCAATCCACCTACGCGCGCTTTACGCCCAGTAATTCCGATTAACGCTCGCACCCTCCGTATTACCGCGGCTGCTGGCACGGAGTTAGCCGGTGCTTCTTCTGCAGTTAACGTCACAGCTGCACGGTATTAACGTACAACCTTTCCTCACTGCTGAAAGTGCTTTACAACCCTAGGGCCTTCTTCACACACGCGGCATGGCTGCATCAGGCTTGCGCCCATTGTGCAATATTCCCCACTGCTGCCTCCCGTAGGAGTCTGGACCGTGTCTCAGTTCCAGTGTGGCTGATCATCCTCTCAGACCAGCTAGAGATCGTTGCCTTGGTGAGCCATTACCTCACCAACAAGCTAATCTCACGCAGGCTCATCCAATAGTGCAAGGTCCGAAGATCCCCTGCTTTCCCCCTTAGGGCGTATGCGGTATTAGACCAAATTTCTCTGGCTTATCCCCCGCTACTGGGTAGATTCCTACGCGTTACTCACCCGTCCGCCACTCGTCATCAACTAGCAAGCTAGTCATGTTACCGTTCGACTTGCATGTGTTAGGCCTGCCGCCAGCGTTCAATCTGAGCCATGATCAAACTCTTCAGTTTAAATCATTGTTGTTACCAGGAATTTGGTAACGGGCTCTAGTACTAAACAACCGGATAACATTCTTAAGAACGTTAAACCTTTGTAAATCGCTTTAAATGAATTCACTTGGTTGCTTGTCTAGAAAAAGTTTGCTTCTTCTCAACAAGCGCCCACACGAATTATCTGATCAAATTGTTAAAGAGCGTTGCTTTTTTGACTCTCCGCTGACTCAGCGCTTCGTCTCAAGCGAGGCGCATATTCTACTGTGCGCTCATTCAAAGTCAACCGTTTATTTTGCAATTTTGTAAAAACTATTTACTCAGCAAACGAACTTTGAATCCTGATCCGTAAGCAACCTAAAAAACAAACGTTTTCAATCACTTACTGAACACCTTGTTTGGCTCTGTAACCCCTTAAAAAGTGGCCTCCCCAAGCAAGGACGGCGAATTATAGAGACTTCCCGAACAACGTCAACAGCGCATGGTAAAAAAAGTGAAAAAAGTTGTAAAAAACTTACAAAACACCACGAATCGATCAAGGACCGATCAGCAGCGTATAAATACTAGTCAATTGATACAAAAAAGGCGCTGAGTTTTACCTCAACGCCTTATCTATTTTCTCTCAGCTATTACTTATAGAGAGAAAAGATGGTGTTTCTTTTTACCTAGCTTAACTAAGAAGTACTTACCAAAGCGCGCATTTGTTTCTGCGAACACTTCTGTAGCCTTCATATTATCCTCAAAGCCATGTACGTTACCGTTAACGATAACCGCATTTCGCTGTAGCGCATCTTTAACTTGCTTACCGCCAGGCGCCATACCCGCTTCTGACAAGATAGTCGTTAAAGGCGTTTCAGCAACTTCTACTGGGTTTATCACAGATGATGGTAAACCGTCCTGGGCTAGCTGTGCATAATCCTGCTCGCTAAGTTCAGATGTTTCACCTGAGAACAGTGCTTCTGTAATACGCTTAGCCGCAGCCAAACCTTCGTCACCATGAACAAGGCGCGTTACTTCTTCAGCAAGTACACGTTGGCCTTCTGGTCGGCCTTGACGCTCTGCATCTTCTTTTTCTAGAGCCTCGATATCTGCTACAGGCAAGAAAGTGAAGTATTTAAGGAAACGGTAAACATCTGCATCCGCTGTTTGTAGCCAGAACTGGTAGAAAGCATATGGAGATGTTTTGTTAGCATCTAGCCAGATAGTACCCGATTCAGTTTTACCAAATTTGGTACCGTCTGATTTAGTAATCAGTGGTAGCGTCAAGCCAAATGCTTGATTGCCATTCATTCGACGAGTCAGTTCAGTACCACCCGTAATATTGCCCCACTGATCAGAACCACCGATCTGAAGAGTACAACCATGAGAAGCATTTAATTGCTGGAAGTCATATGACTGCAAAATCATGTAAGTAAATTCAGTGAAAGAGATACCCTCACCTTCACGATCGATACGCTGCTTCACTGACTCTTTAGCAATCATCTGGTTAACAGAGAAGTGCTTACCAATATCACGCAAGAATGTTAGAACGTTTACGTTTTGCGTCCAATCTAAGTTATTTACAACCTCAGCACTATTCGCGCCGCAGTCGAAATCCACAAATGCACTAACCTGTGCTTTAAGCTTCTCAACCCAACCTGCTACTGTTGAATCATCATTTAACTTACGCTCTTGCGCTTTGAAGCTAGGATCACCAATCAGACCAGTCGCGCCACCTACAAGCGCAAGCGGCTTGTGACCAAACTCTTGAAAACGCTTTAGCGTTAGTAGTGGCACAAGACTACCAATATGCAAACTATCTGCTGTAGGGTCGAAGCCGCAATAAAGAGTCACACTGCCTTCAGCAAGATGCTTTGCCAAATCTTCTTCGCTTGTCATCTGCGCCACTAGTCCGCGCGCTTGTAGGTCGTTTAATAGTGCTTCACTCATTGCTTTTGCTTGCCCTTTAAATTACGGCTAAAAATTCGAAGCCGCTATTTTAGCCCTTGCTAAGCCTGCAAACAAATAAGTTCTCAGCAATTTTTGCGAGTTATCGTTAAGCAATCCTTAAGTTTTATTCAACTAAGCCGACTTTCTTAAATGACAGTGGCATAATGCAACGCTTATTTTTCAGCAACCCAGTATATTTATGAAGGGGTATAGGGTGCTAAATCGCGTTAAACAGTTCCGTGGAAACTTCCCCACGGTTCACTTAGTGGCTGTCAGTGCCTGCGTACTTATTTTAGGCCTGACTCTTTTACTGCTTCCATCACAAGAAGTTGAAGCGACTCGCGGTGATCTACCAACCGCCCCACCTACTTCGTCGCTTCTATCTACTGAATCAACTACTTCTACCGTAGAAACAACATCAACTGAAGCAGTTATCGGAACTAATCCAGCCCAAGCAGCTACTATAACCCCTTCCATACCTGAAGATAATTGGGTCGAATACACTGTTGGCAATGGTGACAATTTAACATCCATGTTTAAAAAGGCAGGACTAACACCACGTGATGTTTACCATGTAGCTGCTGCAGGTAAAGAAACCAAAGCATTCACCCGTCTATTCCCTGGTCAGACATTAAGCTTCGTGATCGAGAACGGTAAGTTAAGCAAACTTAAGCATATAGAATCCAAGCTGAAATATACCCTGCTATATACCGATACCAACGGTACCTTCCAGATTAATTCTGTTATCAGAACGCCCGAAGTCAGACAGCAATTCACAGCCGGTACAATCAAAGACTCGCTTTTTTTAGCCGGTGAAGAAGCAGGACTTTCCAGCAAGAAAATCATGGAACTCGCCAGCATCTTTGGCTGGGATGTAGACTTCGTCTTAGATATTCGTAAAAACGACGATTTCAGCCTTATTTATGAAGAGCACTACCTAGATGGCGTGAAAATTGGCGAAGGCCCTATTATTGCGGCTCAATTTACTAACAGAGGCAATAAATTCACAGCTCTTCGTTATACAAATACCGAAGGCGATAGCAGCTACTACACGCCTGAAGGTTATAGTATGCGTAAAGCCTTTCTTCGCTCGCCGGTAGATTTCGCACGAATCAGTTCTCGCTTCAGTCTCAGCCGTAAACACCCTGTGCTAAATCGCATTCGCGCGCACAAAGGCGTGGATTATGCCGCTCGAACAGGCACACCAATTAAAGCCGCTGGTGAAGGCAAAATCACATTCCGTGGTAGAAAAGGCGGATTTGGCAATGTTGTAATCGTCCAACACGGTAGCAATATCACCACCCTTTACGCCCACATGAGTAATTTTAAACGCGGGCAACGTGTCGGCACACGCGTTAAGCAAGGCCAAGTGATTGGCTTTATTGGTCAAACAGGTCTAGCAAGCGGACCTCATCTTCACTACGAATTTCGCGTAAATGGCGTTCATAAGAATCCGCTGACAGTTAAATTGCCACAAGCCTCTCCTATTGCTAAAGCAGAGCGAAGCAACTTTACGGAAACGGCGAGTAGTTTATTAGCTCAACTCGAGACTCACCAAGCCACCACACTTGCACAGAGTAGTCGATAAGCATGAGTCAGAAGGATCTATTTATTGGGTTAATGTCAGGAACCAGCCTGGATGGTATCGACGCCGTTGTCGTTAGATTCACACCAAAATTTGAAATGGTAGCTACGCACGCTGAAGAGATTCCAGCAACTTTAAAGAACGATATTTTGACACTGACCCAACCCGGAGATCATGAAATTGATTTAATGGGCAAAGTAGATAGATCGTTAGGCGAGCTCTTCGCCATAACCGTAAATAATCTTTTAAGCAAAAATGGCTTATCTGCTGAGCAAGTTTCAGCAATCGGCAGCCACGGCCAAACTATCCGCCACCGTCCAGAATTTGGTTTCACTTTGCAAATAGGTGACGCAAACCAAATTGCTGAACTAACCGGCATCACAACCGTGGCAGATTTTCGACGTCGTGATATGGCTGCTAATGGTCAAGGCGCACCTCTGGTTCCAGCGTTTCATCATGCAATGCTGCATTCCCATGACAGCAACCGCATTCTTCTGAATATAGGTGGGATGGCCAACCTTACTTTCCTTCCAAAATCTGAAGAGCAAAACATCCTTGGCTTTGATACAGGTCCGGGTAACGTTTTATTAGATGCATGGATCAAGCACAGTCGAGACCTACCCTTCGATCAGAATGGCGAATGGGCACTTTCCGGCTCTGTAAACAAAGACCTTTTAGAGCAATTAAGCTCTATTGAGTATTTTTCCGAACCACCACCTAAAAGCACTGGCAGGGAACAATTCAATTTAGCCTGGCTACAACAAACGCTAGCCACACTTCCTAATATTAAAGCGGAAGATGTGCAACGTACCCTGCTTGAATTAACCGCCACCAGCAGTACCAATGCGATAAAAGCACACATTCCTAGCCAAGTATTTGAGCTATATATCTGTGGCGGGGGCAGTTTCAACCAAGCACTAACACAACGTATATCTGATTTATTACCAAATATTCACGTCAGTAATAGCGACGATATCGGAATTGATGCAGACTGGATGGAAGCAGCAGCCTTTGCTTGGTTAGCTATGCGCTGTTTAGAAGGAAAAGTCGGCAACAATCCAAATGTTACCGGCGCAAAAGGCAATCGAATTCTAGGTGCGATTTATCAAGCCTAAAAGTAAAGATAGCCTTGCTGGCGTAGCCGAACCTGCTCTGCAGGACCTAGTGGAATTGTATCGATAAACGCAGGTAGTTCTGAGCGCTCTACACCATTCGCTCGCATCCATGTTTCACACACACGAATATCAATCACATTATTCGAATCCAATCGTTCAGCAAGCTCTAATAAGCTTTTGTACTGATTCATATTCTGATGCCGGAAGGCATGCGCTTCATCACCATGCAAAACAAACACGATCGGTTCGTAGGATGAAAGATTCTCTACCTCATCGACTAGCATGCTCGCTCTTTGAAAAAGCATTTCCACTTCACTAGGCGTGTGCTTTTTGATCAGCGCTAAATAGCGATCATTAGCGACATCTGGAGATATAGGCGACTGCAGTGGCTGAGCCAGGAGCAAGCCAGAAAAAAGCATACAAAAAACAGAAAAGACCAACTGACGCATATTATTCCCCTAGAGGACTTAAATTAATAACCTACGACAGAGTAGAAGATATAGTAATAGGCCCCCTCAAAACAAGGGATCACCTATTACTATCGTATGTAAGCTTAGACTAAGCTGAACAGAAACAGCTAGATAGAGAAAGATGAACCACAACCACAGGTTGTTGTCGCGTTCGGGTTGTTAATCACAAACTGAGAACCTTGCAGACCTTCTTTAAAGTCTACCTCAGAACCCACTAGATATTGGAAGCTCATCGGATCCACCACCATGAACACACCATCACGTTCAATCACAGTGTCATCATCTGCAGCATTTTCATCAAAAGTGAAGCCGTAAGAGAAACCGGCACAGCCGCCACCTGTAATAAATACACGTAACTTCAGGCTATTATTCTCTTCCTCTTCCATAAGAGATTTTACTTTAGCAGCGGCAGAAGTAGTAAATGCCATCTCCGGCTCTGCAATTGGATCAACTGTTTCTATCATAACGACCATACTCAATTAAGCTGAGCACAATTATCGCCTTAACCGACTATTTCAGTCAAGTATTAAGGCATTAAGCCAACAACATTCAGGCCAGCAGTCTCTTCAAAACCAAACATGATGTTCATATTCTGAACCGCCTGACCTGCAGCACCTTTAACAAGGTTATCAATCACAGATAACACAACCACAGTGTCTTCACCTTGAGGGCGATGTACGCTGATACGGCAAACATTCGCACCTTTAACACTTCTCGTTTGTGGATGACTACCTGCTGGCATAACATCTACAAACGGCTCATTAGCGTAACGCTCTTCGAAGATCGCTTGTAGATCATGATCTACAGGATCTTTCAATACACCGTAACAAGTAGAATGAATGCCACGAATCATTGGCGTTAGGTGTGGAACAAACGTCAGATGCACAGGACGCTCTGCTGCTAACGCAAGACCTTGCTTAATTTCAGGCAAATGACGATGACCCGGTACGCCGTAAGCCATCATGCTTTCACTCGCTTCGCACAACAACATACCAACCTTAGCACCACGCCCAGCACCACTTACACCTGATTTACAATCAGCAATCAGACGACGGTGGTCGATCAGTTTGTTTTCCAATAGCGGTAGGTAAGCAAGCTGAGTTGCCGTTGGGTAACAACCAGGGCATGCAATCAGTTGCGCATCTTGGATCTGTTCACGATTTACTTCTGGCAAGCCGTATACAGCCAATTCAGCCATCTCAGGTTGAGTATGCTCCATGCCATACCACTTAGACCAAAGCTCGAGATCCTTAATTCTGAAGTCAGCGCCTAGATCAATGACTTTAACACCCTTACCAACAAGTTCAGCTGCCATATTCATTGCAACCCCATGAGGCGTCGCAAAGAAAACAACATCACAACCACTTAGCGTTTCCACATCAGGTACGGTAAAGCGCAGATCGTGGTGTCCTCGAAGGTTGGGATACATGTCAGCCACACTGACGCCTTCCTCTGAGCGAGATGTAATAACCTCGACTTTTGCCTGAGGATGATTTGCCAACAAACGAAGTAACTCTACACCGGTATAACCGGTACCGCCTACAATACCTACCTTAATCACAGGAACCTCTCATAAGGGATGAAAAACTGGTAACGTATAATACAGAAACTAAGACCCTTATGACTATTAATAAATAATCGAGTCTATGCCCAAAAAGAGCTTTTCCTTAGAGAATTTTCGTTATCGCTTAGCCCATAACGAAGCTTTACCGCAGATGGTTGTTCTCGGACTACTCTGCGGATTGCTGTGCGGCCTAGTTTTGGGCCTTTTTCGTTACATGCTGGAACTGCCTTTAACTTCATTTCTTCCCGGTAACGATAGTGAAAATTTTGAAGAGCTACCCAGTTGGCTGCATTTTTCACTTCCCATAATCGGCAGTCTGCTAATAATCATTGTGCTATCGCGGGTCGATCCGATCAGACGAAAAGTAGGCGTAGCTCACTTACTGGAGCGAATGGCGTACCATCAGAGCAAACTGCCCTTTCGTAACGCGTTAGTACAACTAATTACAGCAACCATTGCGCTAGTATTTGGGCACTCAGCAGGTAAAGAGGGGCCGGCTGTCCATTTAGGTGCAGCTTGTGGCAGCCAGTTAGGCCAAAAGCTTAACCTACCGAATAATACCCTACGCATTTTAGCTGGCTGCGGAACGGCAGCAGGTATAGCAGCTACATTTAATACACCATTAGCAGGTGTTGTATTTGCAATGGAGGTTGTACTACTCGAATACACCGTAATCGGGTTTATGCCAGTTATCGTTGCTGCTGCAACCGCCACATTGGTTGTACAATTAATGTTTGGTAAGGAGCTATTACTTACTGTACCACCACTACATATAGAGTCACTACAGGAGATACCCTACGTCGCATTTCTAGGCGTTATCATCGGGTTATTAGCAGTGCTGTTTATCGCACTAATGCGCGCCACTATGAATCGCTCCAATCAGTTAAATTTAAGTTATAAGACCAAATTACTCAGCGCAGGAATTCTAACTGGGTCCGCAGCGGTGTTTTATCCTCAGATTATGGGGTTAGGCTACGACACTCTGGATGCAGTGATACATGGCCAATTAAGCCTGTTTCTTATTGGTGGCATATTGTTAGCGAAATGCATCGCCACTCCAATCGCACTTGGCCTTGGCGTACCTGCAGGTCTCATCGGCCCCGCATTATTTATTGGCGCTTTGGCGGGCGGTTCCTTAGGCATCATTGGTGCAAATATCGCCGACCAAGAGGTTGCTCAACCTGGCTTTTACGCTCTACTCGGCATGGGCAGTATGATGGGAGCGGTCGTCAACGCTCCCATGGCTGCATTAGTCGCAATATTAGAATTATCTGCCAATCCCAATATTATCTTTCCGGCAATGATTTCGATTGTCGTCTCAAATCTTATCGCCCGTTACATCTTTAATATGCCATCAATTTTTGTAACCAACATGCGCTTACAGGGTTTGGATTATCGCCATAAACCACTTTCTCAGATTTTAAACAGTTCTGCTGTACAAAGTCTGATGCTGACTAACTATGTGAAATGCAACTCCACCATATCTAAAGCAAGTGCCGAAGTGGTTCTTGCGGCATCACCAGACTGGATACTTGTTTCACAAAGCGACGGCCACACCCTTTTATCTCCAGGAGACCTTCATCTTTACCTACAACAACATGAAGGTGAGGTACCAGACATTCATGTGATGGAAATCGCAGCCCTACGCTTAGATAGTTTAAGCATTGATAGCAAAGCCACACTTCAAGAAGCACTTGAGCTGATGGACAGCGAAACCGTTGATGCCCTTTGTGTCACAAACTCCTTACAACAGATCGTGGGTTTATTAACACGTGATCAAATAAATGATTTTTACCGTAAAAGTTGATCTATGAAATATAACTTACAAGGCCTATACGGCATTACTGACTCCGACCTAATGCCCGACACTGAAACCATGCTACGCAAAGTTGAACAAAGCATTAAAGGCGGAGCCAAAATCATTCAGTATCGAGATAAATCATCCGATCTTAAAAAACGCGTTGAGCAAGCATCGGCTTTAAACCTTATTTGTAAAAAGAACAACATCCCTCTCATCATCAATGATGATGCAGGTTTAGCTGCGGGTATCGGTGCCGCAGGCGTGCACTTGGGACAAAGTGATGGCGCAATAGAGGAAGCTCGCGAAATGCTAGGTGAAGAGGCGATCATCGGTGTGACCTGCCATGATTCGTTGGAACTAGCCTTAAAAGCACAACAAGCCGGTGCTTCATATTTAGCATTCGGCGCATTCTTCCCATCGAAAACTAAACCTAATGCCAAGCCCGCTCCTCTATCCTTAGTTAAAGATGTAAAAGACAAAGTTAACTTGCCAATAGTGGCGATTGGAGGCATTAGCGTGGATAATGCCGACCAGATTGTAACAGCAGGTGCCGATATGGTTGCCGTCATACATGCGCTATACGCGAACAAAAAAGTGACTGCAGCAGCAAAACAGTTCCACCAGCTCTTCACTAATTGATTTCAGAGAGAATAAAGATGTCCCGTTCAGAAGAACTTTTCCAAGCAGCTCAAGTTCATATTCCCGGTGGAGTTAACTCTCCTGTGCGTGCTTTTAAAGGTGTAGGCGGCACACCAATCTTCTTCAAACAAGGCGAAGGCGCTTACTTGTTTGATGAAGACGACAACCAATACATCGACTATGTTGGCTCTTGGGGTCCGATGATCTTAGGTCATTGCAATAGTGAAGTAATCGATGCAGTACGCACTTCTCTAGATAACGGTCTAGGCTTTGGCGCGCCAACAGAGATCGAGATCGAGATGGCAAACAAGGTTTGCGAGATCATGCCATCTCTAGACATGGTTCGTATGGTTAGCTCTGGTACAGAAGCGACTATGAGTGCGATCCGTCTGGCACGTGGTTACACGAAGCGTGATAAAATCGTTAAGTTTGAAGGCTGCTACCATGGTCATTCTGACTCTCTATTGGTTAAAGCAGGCTCTGGTATGCTAACCCTAGGTGAGCCTAGCTCACCAGGTGTACCAGCTTCACTTGCTGAACACACAATCACTCTGACTCACAACGATATCGACAGCGTTCGTAAAGCATTCGCAGAGATCGGTGATCAGATTGCTTGTATCATCGTTGAACCTGTAGCCGGCAACATGAACTGCATCCCTCCGCTTCCGGGCTTCCTAGAAGGTCTTCGTGAAGTATGTGATGAATACGGCACGGTTCTGATCTTTGACGAAGTAATGACGGGATTCCGTGTAGCACTAGGTGGTGCACAATCAGTTTATAACGTAACGCCTGACCTGACGACATTAGGTAAAGTTATTGGCGGTGGTCTACCAGTAGGTGCCTTTGGTGGCAAGAAAGAGGTCATGGAGCATATCGCTCCTCTAGGCGCTGTTTACCAAGCAGGTACGCTTTCAGGTAACCCACTCGCTATGGCTGCGGGTCTAGCAATGCTGAACGCTGTTTCTAAACCAGGTTTCTACGAGCAACTAAGTGCAAAAGTAGAACTACTAACCGAAGGTTTAGAAGCAGTAGCGATGGCAAACGGCATTCCATTTACCACTAGCCGTGTCGGTGGCATGTTCGGCTTGTTCTTCACTAACCAAGAAAAAGTGACTAGCTTCGCTGAAACTATGGCGTGTGACGCTGATCGTTTCTCTAAATTCTTCCACGGCATGCTTGAGCAAGGTGTATATCTAGCACCTTCAGCATTCGAAGCGGGCTTTGTGTCTGCGGCACACACACAAGAAGACATTGAGAAAACACTCGCAGCGGCTGACCATGTTTTTGCGAATCTGAAATGACCTTTGCGATCATAGCTGGCAATGCACTTCTTATTGCCAGCGCTCTATTTTTAGCAGGACGCAGTTATAGAGTAGGCGAAAAATATGATCATACTGCAAGTATGGTCATTAGCCTGTCTGCTGCATTTATCGCTTGCTCAGGTGCTGGTGCACTGCTGCTACAAGGAACAGATCAGGATTCGCTCACGTTCAGGCGCCTGCTTGATAACCTAGCGTATTTTGCTGCAATTCCTCTAATAGCAAGCGCCATGTTTGATTATGCCTGGAAGAAGGATTGGTCACGTGCAGCATGGGGACGCTGGTTATTAGTATTATTCGCTCTATTTGAACTCTGTCGCCGAAGCGAAGTAGGGGTCACCTACAGCCAAGCATGTGCAGGACTATCTGCACTTGCTTTGCTAATCAGCTGCTTAAGAATGCAGCCGCTAATCACTAAAGCGGCGGGTACTGCATCCGCAATTGCGTTTGCAGTTGCGAGCCTTGTTTATAGTCAGGCTTCTCTGATGCCTCATTTGGCCGACCCAGCTCTGTATCATTCAGTGCTCTCTATCGCTCTGATACTTTTGAGCATTGCTCTCGGAAAGGAAAAGCTTTCTTAAGCGATCTCGACCAGCATATTTCACGTATAAAAAAGCAGCCATTTAGGCTGCTTTTTAGTACTTATCCGATTAGTAGTTCAGCGCTTTCGTTCGGGCAGCATTTGCTCCAGAACGATCGCCTGAACTTTGACGAATATCCGCAATCAGCAACCACAACCTTCGCAACATAACGACATCACCAATGGCCATATTTGTACCCTTTAGGGCCATTTGCTCGGCCTGAGCCCACTGACCTTCAAGGCGACGCACATCTGCCCATTGATAATAGATTTCCGGATCCCTAGGGGCTATCCGTTGCGCACGCTCAAGATTGCTTTCAGCCGCCTGCATTGCCCCTCTCTTTTTCTGCTGATTTGCACTGTTTAACAGTGCAATGACAGCAGGGTTCTGAGCGCGAGCAGTCACAGGCGTTGGAACTGGTACAGCGACAGGCTTCTCAGTTCGCGATTCTCGAACAACCGTAGGTTTGATTTGAACACCCGTAGCAGATTCGGCTGACTGAATAACGCCATCTTGCCCTGATCGATCCTCTACAGGGGGACGGTATACTCCTGTTCCACTCACACACCCAGTCAAAGCCAATGCTGTCAAAAGTGCTGCAGCAGTTTTGTAACGCTTAATTATCTGAACCATCGTTCAAACCAATCCATAGATTCTTGTTGCTGATTTCCGGCACATTCAGCGTAATCTTGCGGAGCTGTACCTTTTATGAACGGCAATTGTCGCACACCCTGACAATGTTCGGCAGAGATCAAACCTGTTTTTTCTTCAACCCAGTGATACTCAATCTCTTCCGGCTGAACCGCCATAAACGACTGTGGCCGTTCTTTTACCATTAACTCGGTCCAAACTCGCAATGCGCCTCCCGAGCCGGTAAATGGCAGTTTGCCATTGTCGTCCAGACCCAACCAGACCACCGCCATTCGGTCTCCGGCAAAACCAGCAAACCAACTATCGCGCTGACCATTACTGGTTCCTGTCTTACCTGCTACATTGATTGACCCCGGCAAACGGCTATAGATATAACGCCCTGTACCTTCGCGGGTAACCGCTTGCAACGCGTATTGAATCAGATGCATATTCTCCGCAGTGACCACTTGCTTCACTTCAAAAGGATAACGGGAAAGCTCCTGCCCTTCAGAATCCGTAACCAAACGAATAGCACGCATCGGCGTTTTAAAACCATTAGCAGCAATGGTTTGATAGACCTTCGCAATCTCAAATGGGCTCATCGACTCCGCACCCAGTAAAAGCGAGGGATAAGGCTTGGGATCGCGGGAGATACCTAAACGTTCTAAGGTATCGATCACTTTCGGCAAACCTATATCCATACCTAGCTGGGCAGTACTCTGGTTATAGGACTTCGCTAAGGATAGATAGAGCGGCACTTTCCCGTGGCTTTTGCGATCGAAGTTCTGCGGCACCCAACTCTTACCGCCCGCAAGCGGCACGCTGATCGGTTGATCATCCAACAGAGAAGCCAAGGTATAACCCTCTTCTAACCCTGCCAAGAAGACCGCTGGTTTTACCAAAGAACCGATTGGACGATGCGCATCTAAAGCACGATTAAAACCTTGGTAGCGTGCGTTTTTACCACCCACCAGCGCCAAAACCTCACCCGTTTGCGGATCAGTAACCACAATACCGCCCTGCAGCGCAGTGACTGGGTTACCGTAGCGTTTCTTTAAGTTACCGATCGTTTTGGTCAACGCCGCTGCAGTATTCGCCTGAACCATAGGATCCAAGCTAGTAAATACTCGCAAACCTTCTGAGCTCAGTACATCTTCAGGGTACTCTTCACGCAACTGACGTTTCACAAGATCAAGATAGGCAGGATAGGCACCTTTATGAAGGCTACGCTGTTTAACCACACCTAAACCACGCTTTTCAGCATCTAGGCGCTCTTTCATACTGATCACGCCCTGCTCTTGTAGTACTTTCAACACAAGATCACGACGTGCTTTAGCACGTTCCGGGTGGCGCCTTGGGTCGTAGTAAGATGGGCCCTTCACCATACCAGCCAATAGCGCGACCTGATGAAGTTTCAATTCATTAATAGGCTGAGCAAAGTAATACTGACTTGCCAAACCAAAACCATGCACTGCACGGGAGCCTGATTGACCCAAATAAACTTCGTTCAGATAGGCCTCCAGGATCTCATCTTTGCTATAACGAAGATCCAATAGCACTGCCATCGGGATCTCCATTAGCTTACGCGCTAAGGTTCGATCAGAAGTTAGATAGAAGTTTTTGATCAACTGTTGAGTCAGAGTACTACCGCCCTGAATAAAACGACGCGCCTTCAAGTTGACCCACATTGCACGCGCGATACCTTTCGGAGACACACCGAAGTGGTTGTAGTAATCGCGATCCTCTATCTGAATCAATGAATCCAAAAGCAATTGTGGTGCTTGCTCCAAACGAATCAGATCACGATCTTCATTGTCTCGAGGATAAATACCACCGATAAGTATCGGCTCTAGGCGACTTAACGGAACGATAGAACCACGACCATCTTTAATCGACACTAACTGATTGCCACTAAAGCTCAACAATAAACGCTGCGCGCTCTCATCACCATCAGGAAAACTGAATCCACGGGTATACACGCGAGCACGACTGGACGCCCATTCCACCATCCCCGGTTTGTCAGCACGATTTACAAATCGGTAACCCAAGCCTTTCAATTCATCCTTTAACGCTTGGCGATCTAATACCTGTCCCGGATACAACTCTAGAGGCCGCGCATACACTTTGGCAGGCAATGCCCAGCGTTTACCCTCAAACTTACTTTTGACTTGGACATCCAGATAGATCAAACCGATTCCGCCAATCACCATGCCTAAAAGGGACAGTTTGAACAGAAAGATAAGAAACTTTTTCAGGAAACTGCGTGGTTTTTTAGTGCTTTTGCCACGACTTGACGATTTTGGTGCTCTCTTTTTTGCCATTGGCTCAGTATAATGCCTTCCCTTAGCAGGTATATCAGTACGTTTATGACCCTAATCGACTCTCTAAAACAAGCTTCGTTCTATCCACATCCAGTCGACCAGATTGAGGTGATAGAAACCCACATTTCCTGGCTGATCTTAACAGGCGAATTTGCCTATAAGGTTAAAAAGCCAGTGGATTTCGGTTTTCTGGATTTTACCACGCTAGAGAAGCGTCAGCACTTCTGTGAGGAAGAGCTACGTCTAAATCAACGATTAGCGCCTGATATTTACCAGCAAGTCATCAGTATTGGCGGCAGTGCTGAGAATCCGATATTCAATCCAGAAGGCGATGAAGAGATCATTGAATATGCTGTTCAGATGCAGCAATTTGATCACTCTCAACGCCTCGATCTACTTTTAGCCAATCATCGTTTTGAAGCTAGCTGGATCGATACATTAGCCGAACAGATTGCTGATTTTCACCAGCGCATTCCGATTGTGGCGCAAGACAGTCCTTGGGGGGAAGCAGAAACGATTTGGGAAGTTGTCTCCGATAACTTCAGCCATATCACCGATGCTATCGACGAACTAGATGACTGGCACAAAGTACAAAAGCTATCCCATTATACTGCGCAGCAGTTCCGTAAGCTGACGCCGCTGATTGAACAACGCAAGCAATCCGGTCATATTCGCGAATGCCATGGCGACCTTCACTTAGCCAACATCACGCTTTTCCATGATGAGCTAAGGCTATTTGACTGTATTGAATTTAACTTACAGTTCCGCTGGATCGATAGCATTTGTGATCTTGCTTTCCTCCTTATGGATCTGGAAGCCAACAGTGAATTCCGCTGGGCCAATCGCTGTTTAAATCGTTACTTAGAAATCAGTGGCGATTACCATGCCCTACCACTGCTTAATTTCTATAAAGCATACCGCTCCATGGTTCGCGCAAAGGTTGCAGTACTAGGTGAGCATCACGACCTACAAACCCTGCGCCGCTATCTACGCCTGACTGATTACTATGCTCGAGCACCAAAACCAGCACTGTTTTTAATGCATGGCATTTCCGGCAGTGGCAAGAGCCACTTAAGCCAACAACTCGTTGATCAAACCGATACTATTCGTATCCGTTCGGATGTTGAGCGCAAACGTCTTTTCCGCGAGTTGAGCTTAAAAGGGGAAAAGATTGATCTGTATGGTCCACAAATGAACGCCCATACCTTCAATCATCTTTTTGATACCAGCGCAGAGCTATTACGTAACGGCTACTCGGTGATTGTAGATGCAACTTGTTTGCGCCAAAGAACACGTCAGAACTATATCGAATTGGCAGAGAAACTCGGTATACCTATCCGCATTATCAGCTGCGAATGCGAGCAAAAACTGATTGAAGCCCGTTTGAAACGCCGTTCCAATGAAGGCTCGGATGCTTCCGATGCTGATATTGCGGTTATGCTGGAACAACAACAGCTTGCCCAGCCTCTAACAGAAGAGGAGCAAGCATTTACTCTTTCAATCGATACCGACGATGATGAAGCGATCGTACGTTTATTAGAGCAGCTGCGGATCCAAGAGGTAATTTTCTAATGACAGCCTTATGCCACATTGATGAGATTACTGAAGGTCAGGCCAAAGGGTTTGATCACGACGACAAAAAGCTTTTCGCAGTAAAATACCGTGGTGAGTTATACATCTATGAGAATAGCTGTCCGCATCGCAGTATCCCTCTGGAATGGCAGCCTGATCAGTTCCTAGATTACGACAAGACCTTCATCCAGTGTGCGACCCATGGCGCGCTTTTCAAAATTGACAGTGGCGAATGTATCTCAGGCCCCTGCGTAGAAGATAGCCTAACCGCCATCCCATTTTCCTTAGATGACGGCCAAGTGATCCTCGGCTAAGTAATTACCGGAATCTCGCGCTGAATACTGATCTGTTCAGGCGAGATATCTGCAGCATAAGCAATTACTTCTACCCCAGCCGCTATCGCTTCACGCAGTAAGCGGCCATATTCTGGATCGATCTGATCGGCAGGGCGTACCTGTTGAATCCCTGTGTGAGGCACACAAAACAGCATCACAGCACGATCACCTTGTTCAACCATCGCCATCAACTCCTGCAAGTGTTTAGCGCCACGCTTAGTCACTGCATCTGGAAAGCTTCCCCAGTTATCAGACTCAAGCAAAGTAACATTCTTCACTTCCACCCATACCCGACCTTTCTCTTCATCTTCCAACAAGAGATCAATACGGCTGTTTTCACCATACTTAACCTCTTGACGTATATCCGTATAGCCTTGCAACTGAGCGATTACCCCCTGCTCAATACCTTCTCGAATCAGCTTATTCGCTAGACCGGTATTGATACAGGCGAGATACCGCCCTTCAACTTCCACCAACTCCCAGCCCAATGGGTATTTACGTTTAGGATTCCCACTATCACGCACCCAAACACGACTATCTGGATCAGCACAGTTCTTCATGGAGCCGGTATTCGGGCAGTGAACCGTAACTTCGCGACCATCCGACAAAACAACATCAGCGAGGAAACGCTTATAACGCTTGATCAAACGCCCTTCGATTAGATTTTCAAACTGCATTATTTTTGAATCCTTTTACCTAAACGTTCCAGCATCGACTGAATGCGATCCAATCCTGTAGTGTAGGAGAATCGAATAAATTCATGACTGCGGTGCTGACCAAAATCCAGCCCCGGCGTAGTCGCTATATGATCCTCTTCTAACAACGACCAGCAATAATCGAAGGTGTTATCCGTAAGGTGCTGAGCGCCTGCATAAACATAGAATGCCCCCTCAGGAGTAACAGGCAGATCAAAGCCTAACTCTCTTAATCCAGACACTAGAAGATCACGACGTTTTTGGAACTCAAAACGTCTGTGCTCCAGTTCAGAAATTGTTTCAGGTTTGAATGCAGCTAGAGCAGCATATTGTGAAACTGTGTTTGGCGAAATCATCAAATTCTGCGCTAACTTTTCTAATTCGGGCGCTGCCTCTTCAGGCGCCACCAACCAGCCTAAACGCCACCCAGTCATACCAAAATACTTAGAAAAACTATTGATTACAAAGGCATTTTGATCGATTTCCAATGCACTTGGCGCATCTATCCCGTAGGTAAGTCCATGATAGAGTTCATCAACAACGAGATGACCACCTAGTTTTTTAACTGTCGCCGCAATATCAGTTAACTCATCCCGATGGACGAGCATACCGGTTGGATTAGCAGGAGAAGCTAACAGCACTCCCGCGGTATTAGCTTGCCAATGCTGCTTGATCAACTCAGCGTTTAACTGGAAATTATCTTCTGCATTAGTCGGCACTAACTGAGATTTAGCTTCTAAAAAGCGCAGGAATTGGCGATTACATGGATAACCCGGATCAGCCATCATAAACGATTGCCCAGCATCGGCGAGCAAAGAGAACACCATCAACAAAGCACTGGAAGCACCGGTGGTGACCACAATGCGTTCAGGAGCGACATCTAGTCCATATTTCGTGGTATACCACTGACTGATCGCCTCACGTAACTCGGGGACGCCTGCTGCAGGTGTATACTGAGTCAGGCCGCTATCAATCGCCGCTTTGGCTGCTTCTGCAATCAAGGGGGCTGTGGCAAAATCAGGCTCACCCACCTCCATATGGATAACGTCGCATCCGGCATCATCAAGTTGCTTGGCCCGTTTTAGCAGATCCATCACTTTAAAAGATTCAATCTCTGCAACACGTTGGGAAGGACGGAATACCATGCGAATACCTGATCAAACACTAAAAATGGCAGTATACCTCAGACCATTTACGAATATCCCGTCTAGAGCCCCTATTTACAAGCACTTCAAGGTGAACTAAACCTAATGAGATGTCTTTTAGTATCAAGAGAATACATTTAGGGCTAGCGAAACGGCGAGGCATCTGGTAATTTGCCTGCCTTCTATGCTAAATCAGTGTATTTATTGCATAACTAAACACAGGCAAGTGAAGTCACCCTTAAGGTGACTTACGAAAGAGAGTGAGGCAGCGCTTATGCCAAACAAGAGCGAATCTTTCACACATATTGATCCTTACCCGCTAGTTGAGGGTGAGGAATACATGAATGAGAAGCAGAAGGATCATTTCCGTGCAATCCTAGGTGCTTGGAAACAAGAACTGATGGAAGAAGTGGATAGCACTATCCACCATCTGCGCGAAGAACCTTCGAATTTTGCAGATCCAAGCGATCGAGCTAGCCAGGAAGAAGAATTCAGCCTTGAGCTACGAACTCGTGATCGCGAACGTAAATTGATCAAAAAGATCAATGAATCGCTTGAGCTGATCGACGAAGATGAATACGGCTATTGCGATGCCTGCGGTATCGAAATTGGCGTTCGCCGTCTTGAAGCTCGACCAACAGCGTCTTTGTGTATCGATTGCAAAACGCTGGCGGAGATCAAAGAAAAGCAACTCGGCAGCTAAATCGAAACTAAGCCAGTTTTTACAGCTGGCTTAGCTTTAAGCATTTATCGTGACCTATGTCGGCCGATTTGCCCCATCCCCTACTGGGCCATTGCATTTTGGTTCACTCCTCGCTGCACTCGCCAGCTTTCTGGATGCACGTGCCCATGAGGGTGAATGGCTTTTACGCATCGAAGATTTAGATCCTCCTCGCGAACAGCCAGACGTCAAAGAACAATTCCCACTGTTACTGGAAAGTTACGGTCTTTATTGGGATGGTGAACTCAGCCTTCAAAGCGAACGTCTTGAACTCTATGCGCCTGTAATGCAGGAACTACTTGAAGCTCATCACGCTTACCCTTGCTCCTGTTCACGTAAAGAGATCTTAAGCCGTTGCGATAATTTAGTGTATGACCAACATTGTTTAATGCACCCACCGGAGCAAGATACCAACGTTGCCATTCGGATCAATAGCAACGGCACGCTCATTAGTTTTCGCGATATTATCCAAGGCCCCCACGCCTATAATTTAAGTAGTACGGGCGACTTTGTTGTATTCCGCCGTGATGGTTTCTACTCTTACCAACTCGCCGTTACTATCGACGATTATCTGCAAGGTATCACCCATATTGTGCGCGGCTCTGACCTACTAGATGAAACGGCCAAACAGATTCATCTACAACAACGATTAGGTTATCCAACACCCGCTTATGCACACATTCCTGTGGCGACTAACACCGAAGGCCAAAAGCTGAGCAAGCAAACCTTTGCACCGGCATTAGAAACCAGCGATCCCATCCCAGTTTTGTTTAAAGCTTTGCAATTTTTAGATCAAGAACCTCCACGAGAACTGCTATACGCAAGTAGAGATGAACTACTGGAGTGGGCGATTGCAAACTGGGATATACGTAAAATAAAACAAACACTCAGTAAGCCGCTACTAAACGAGTCGTAAGATGTATTTCCACCGTGTCCTACTGTTATTGATACCGGGTTTATACATGGTATTACCCCTCATTATTGATAGCTGGCAGAGCCTGACAACACCCTGGTACCTTCCTTACATCGCTTGGCTTGTTATTATCTTATTAGCATTCCTGATCGAGCGGAGGCCGAGAGATGTTTAGCCTTCCATTACTCATCCTGATCGGAGTTGCTTATCTGCTCTTCCTCTTTGGTACGGCCTACCTTACTGAGAGAGGACTATTACCGAAGCAGTTAGTGCACCATCCATTTACCCATGTACTTTCTATCGGGGTATATGCCAGCGTATGGACGTTTTATGGTGCGTTTGGACTGGCACAAGAATCGGGATATAGCTTTTTAGCCTCCTATCTGGGTGCTGTCGTCACCTTTATCTTAGGCCCAGTGCTGCTGATCCCCATTCTCAGGATATCGAGGACATACCAGCTTAGTTCGCTACCCGATCTACTCGCCTTTCGTTTTCGCAGCGGGGCGGTCGGTACTATTACAGCCGTACTGACCGTCATCGCCACTCTCCCAATGCTTTCAATTCAGATACAAGCGGTTACCGATGCCCTGTATCTGCTCAATGACCAATTTAGCGTTGACCAAATCGGCTTAGGGTTTTGCTTTGTCATCGCTCTCTTTTCGATTTTATTCGGTGCGCGTCACGCCTCTTTGCGAACAACCCATCAAGGCCTAATGATGGCCATGGCAGTTGAGTCACTGATTAAACTGATCGCACTTCTGGTAATTGCGGGCTTTGCAATCTTTGGTGTCTTAGGTGGGGTTGAAGGCGTTAATGACTTTATCACCAGCCATCCAGAATCGATCAAGCGCCTAGAAGCGCCTGTAGACAGCGATGCTTGGCGAACCTTGCTACTGGCATTTTTTACCGCAGCAATTGTGATGCCGCATATGTTCCACATGCTGTTTACCGAAAACTCCTCTGACGAAACACTCTATAAAGCCACATGGGCGATGCCGCTGTTTCTGTTTTTGCTTGCAGCTGCAGTCCCCCCCATTCTTTGGGCAGGGGAAGCACTAGGCGTAGGCGGTGAAGCGCAATTCATCCTTCTCAACATGGGTGTTTTCTTAGATTCTACTTGGCTAACGGTCTTGGCATTTATCGGTGGTTTATCAGCCGCCAGCGGTATTATGATTGTGGCAACAGTGGCTATGGCTTCGATGATTCAAAACCACGTTATCCTGCCGTTAGTCCCAAAACCGAAAACCCCTCGTTTCTATGCCTGGCTATTATGGCTTAGACGCAGTTTGATCATGGCGATGTTACTTGCCAGCTATCTATTCTATCGCCATATAGGAACGGACTTTGCCCTACATCAGATGGGTGTGGTTGCTGTAGTCGCCTTCCTACAGTTCTTACCGGGGTTACTATCCACCCTATTCTGGTCCCGAGCTAACCGCTGGGGTCTACTCATAGGTTTATCCGCGGGCATGGGGATCTGGCTGCTAACCATGTTAGTTCCGCTTCTAGATAGTTCTGCCAGCGAATTGGTACCTTTCGATTTAGATACAGATAACTGGGATCATATTGCGATTCTGTCCCTAATGCTTAACACCGCGTTGATGACTGTAGTATCTCTGATATTCCCTCAATCGGAAGATGAGCGTAGAGCCGCGCAATCCTGCTTGATGAACGCGTTACAAAAGCCAAGTTCCAATCACTTGCGTGTTTCAAGAATTGATGACTTTACCGATCTACTATCCAGCCGTTTAGGCCGAAAAACCGCAGAGCGCGAAGTTCAAAAAGCACTAGAGAGCCTTAATATACAATCGCAAACCGTGCGCCCAATAGATCTATTACGACTGCGTACAGCGCTCGAAACGAACCTTTCAGGTTTGCTTGGGCCTATAGAAGCTGCTGCTTTACTTGAGCCTTTGGATCATCCTTCCGATCCAATTACCTTCAAAGCCAGTAATACGCACCTGATTGAAAACCAGCTAGAAAACTATCAAGAACGCTTAACTGGTCTTGCTGCCGAACTTGATGAGATGCGCCGTTACCACCGCCTAACGCTGCAAAAGCTTCCGGTCGGTGTCTGTACACTTGATACCTCTGGACAGGTGCTGTTCTGGAATATTGAGATGGAGCGCCTGACCCAAATTAAAGCGGAAGAGATTATTGGCACGCCTCTACAAAGCCACACCGATACTTGGAGCACTATTTTAGAAGAGTTCGCCCATGCGGATAGCGATCACAAGTTGAGCCAAAAACTGATCTTAAATGAACAAACTCATTGGTTCAGTTTGCATAAATCGATCCTTAAAGAGCGTCGCGATATTGGTATGGTATTGCTATTAGAAGACGAGACCGATACCAAGATCATGCAGGACAAACTCGGTCATAACGAACGACTTGCATCTATAGGTCGCTTTGCTGCGGGTGTTGCCCACGAGATCGGCAACCCTGTAACGGGGATCGCTTGTCTAGCGCAGAATCTGAAGCTAGAAACAGATAACGACTATATTCTTGAAACCGGCGATCATATTGTTGATCAAACCAAACGTATCAGCCGTATCGTGCAATCCCTTGTCAGATTCGCACATGCAGGTCGTCCCGAAGCGGAACGTGAGCAAGTACCGGTATCTCTTGCGCAATGTGCTGAAGAAGCTATTCACCTAATGTCTTTGGATAGCCATGGCAAGCAACAACAGTACATCAATCAGATACCCGATGAACTTCGTGTTAGTGGTGATCCACAACAACTTCATCAAATCTTTGTAAACCTAATTCAAAATGCCAGCGATGCCTCACCTGAAGGCGGGCGTATCTGGCTCCATGCCAATGAGAATATTGAAACCGTAGAACTTCGGGTAACCGATGAAGGCAGCGGTATATCAGCAGAATCCCAAGAGCGTCTGTTTGAACCGTTCTTTACCACAAAAGACCCTGGTCAGGGTACAGGTTTAGGGCTATCTTTGGTTTACAATATTATTGAAGAACATTGTGGTAATATTGAAATTATAAGCCCAGCCAACAACAAGCAGAACAAAGGCACTCAAGTGGTAATAACGCTCCCGCGATTAAAATGGACAGAAGATCCAGACAGCGCAGGATAGTGGGATGAGAGGTAGAGAGCCGATGAGCCGCATTCTGATTGTAGAAGATGAAACAATTATCCGGTCTGCACTGCGCAGACTACTCGAGAAAAATCATTTCCAAGTCGACGACGCCGCTTCTGTTGATGAAGCCACAAGTCGTTTCAACCTTGGCGACTTCAACCTAATTATCAGTGATCTGCGTTTGCCGGGAGCACCGGGCACAGACATGATATCGTTGGCGAAATCAGTACCGGTACTGATCATGACCAGTTATGCGAGTTTACGCTCCGCTGTTGATGCGATGAAGCTCGGTGCTGTCGACTATATTGCTAAGCCTTTTGATCACGACGAGATGATCAGTTCGGTACAGCATATTCTTTCCTCTCGTTCAGAATCTGACTGCCCCATTACCGAACATGATGCCGCAGCTTCCGAGAACCGCACCAATATCATTGGCTCCTGCCAACCAATGCAGGAACTCGACAAGCGCATTAAGAAAGTTGCTCGTACCCAAGCGACTGTTTTGATTCAAGGCGAGTCTGGCACAGGTAAAGAACTTGCAGCTCGTGCTATTCACGAGCAGAGCAATCGCGCCAATATCCCAATGATTTCAGTGAACTGCGCCGCGATTCCAGAGAGCCTAATTGAGTCAGAACTCTTTGGTCACGAAAAAGGCGCTTTTACCGGCGCTAGCAGCAGCCGCAGCGGCTTACTTGAAGCTGCAGATGGCGGCACACTATTTCTTGATGAGATTGGAGAACTGCCTCTAGAAGCTCAAGCACGTTTGCTACGTTTCCTACAAGAAGGTGAGATCCGACGTGTAGGCTCGGTACAATCAAAGAAAGTTGATGTTCGTCTAATTGCTGCAACCCATAGAAATCTAAAAGAGCTAGCGAAACAGAACGAGTTCCGTGAAGACCTCTACTACAGGCTCTATGTGATGGAGCTTCGCATTCCGCCATTAAGGGAACGCGGAGACGATATCATTGAGTTAGCTGAAAAAATGCTGGCTCGTGTTTGTCAGCGAATGGAAACAGCGCCTTTACGTTTCGCTAATGATGCACTTGAAACCATGCGTAGATACAGCTGGCCGGGTAATGTTCGTGAATTAGAAAACGCCATCGAGCGTGCAACCATTCTTGCAGAAGGCCCATTCATTACCACGGACCTTTTAGGCTTAGATATCCCAGTAAGCTCACTAGATGATATTGAAAGCCAGTTTGTCGCGATGAACCAAGCTACTCCTCAAGCAGTACAGACTGAAGACCAATCCAAACTATCTTTAGATGACTACTTCCAAAGATTCGTTCTGGAAAACCAAGACCAATTGAGCGAGACCGAACTGGCCAAGAAACTGGGCGTGAGCCGCAAGTGCTTATGGGAACGTAGACAAAAACTTGGCATTCCTCGCAAGTCGAAAAAATAGATTATACCAAGGTCTAAAGGGTAACGTTTAAGTAACATTACGGTAACAATTCAGGTGTTACCGTACTACCCAGAAACTAGTACCAAAGCGTAACACCCAGTAACAAAACCGCTACAAAAGTAGATCAAAAAACAAACAGAACATAATAAACCGTTGTTTTGTAAGGAATAATAAAAACTGGCACATGCCGTGCAATATATTGCGCGATAACAAAAAGAAGCACACTTCTTAAACTAGACCACCAATAAAAATAAAAACTGGAATAGATTAAAGAAGTACCTGTCTCGAATAAAAATAATAATGAGGCTTAAGAAAGCTGATCGTAGCGAAGCTGTAACGATCTTAATATTGCTCTTAGAACAAAAACAACAAGCTGAGAAATAGCCGTTGTTGCCTGAGATGCGATCAGCTACCCATCTCCTTCCCTTTTTTCTTCTATCTTTTAAATTTCCCAATCTGCTGTTTAACAGTGGTATGATTGCGCACCCATTTAACTCGGGCAGTAAACACTGTTTAGATTTGATATAAGCCTGAACACCCGTACAATTACTACCCTTTCCGGCTAGATAAATCGCATAGGTAGGCACAACCTTGCTTAAAACCATCAGTAACGCATTGAGCAAAGTATTTGGCAGCAGTACCGAGTCCACTCATGACTCGGCTGAAAACACGCAGTTAATCACTACTGTTGAAAAAAAGTTGATCTCAGAAGATGAGCATAAGATTCCACGCCGTCATCTAGATGACAACGCCTTAAAAGTTGCCTACCGCCTCCAAGATGCCGGCTTCCAAGGTTACTTAGTTGGCGGATGTATCCGCGACCTACTACTTAAGAAAAGACCAAAAGATTTCGACGTAGCTACAGATGCGCACCCAGAAGAAGCCGCTGATCTGTTTCGACGCGCCCGTCTGATCGGCCGCCGCTTTAAATTGGTCCATGTGCGTTTTGGTCGTGATCTAATTGAAGTAGCAACCTTCCGTGCAAGCCATGATAGCCAAGCTGAAAATGCAGAAGGCGAACAAGGTAAACAATGCGATAGCGGTATGATCCTGCGCGACAATGTTTATGGCACGATAGAGGATGATGCGCTACGTCGTGACTTCACTGTAAACGCACTGTACTACTGCCCAAAAGATCACTGCGTCTACGATTTTGCGAACGGTTATGAAGATCTGCAGAAAGGTATTCTGCGCATGATCGGTGACCCTGAAGCACGTTACAAAGAAGACCCTGTACGTATGCTACGTGCAGCTCGTTTTGCCGCTAAGCTTGATTTCTCGATTGAACAACAATCAGAAGCGCCGATTCGCACATTAGCGCCAATGCTGAAACGCATTGCACCAGCGCGTCTATTTGATGAAGTGCTTAAACTTTTGCAATCAGGTCATGCAACTGAATCATACAAACAGTTACAACGTTTAGATCTGTTTGAGCCATTATTTCCGCAGGTTCAGAAACTGTTACAAAGTGACAATCTGGATGTACCGCTGGAACGCTTGATCGAGAACGCTCTTAAAAATACTGACCGCCGTCTGGCTCAGCGTAAAAGCGTTACACCGGCATTCTTATTTGCAGCTATCTTGTGGTACCCAACTCAGCTACGTATGCAACAGTTGATGAAAGAGAACAAGATGCCTCCGGTACCTGCTCTACATGAAGCAGCGAATCAGGTACTTGCTGAACAGGTACGTTCAACCGCTATACCGCGTCGTTTCTCTACCCCAATCCGTGAGATTTGGGAGATGCAACTGCGTCTACCACGCCGCCAAGGCAATCGTGCGGCACGTTTAATGGAACAGCCGCGCTTTAGAGCAGCTTACGACCTACTTCTACTGCGTGAAAACAGTGGTGAAGACCTAGGCGGATTAAGCCAGTGGTGGACTGATTTCCAGAACGCCAATGAGCCAAGCAAAAACAGCATGGTGAAAAGCTTAGGTAAAGGCGATAAACCTCGTAAACCTCGTCGTCGCCGTTCTAATTCAAACAAGCCCCGCCAAGAGTCATCACAATGACCTCTGCGGTTCGTTGTTACATAGGGTTGGGTAGCAATCTAGACAACCCTCTTCAGCATGTTGAGCAAGCATTTTCTGAGCTAGCCGAACTTGAAAACTGCCGCTTAGTCAAAGCATCACCCATATACCGCTCTGCACCGGTTGGCCCTCAAGATCAACCAGACTTTATTAATGCCGTTGCAGAGATCGAAACGACTCTAGAAGCCCATGCTCTGCTGGATCAGCTTCAAGGGCTTGAGCAAAAACACCAAAGAGTCCGCGAACGACACTGGGGTCCAAGAACCCTCGACCTCGACCTGCTTCTATACGGCAATAGCCCAATCAACACCGAACGTCTCTGCGTACCGCACGCATTTATGCACGAGCGCAGCTTTGTTCTATACCCTCTGGCCGATATCGCACCCGATTTAATCATGCCTAATGATGTATCTTTGTCTTCCCTATTAGTTGCATGCCCTATGGGCAGCCTGACAAAGATATAGGTATAATCGCGCCAACGCGTAATAACAGGAAGATCATTCCATGAGCAATATTACTCTGCACACATTGTCCTCAATGAAGAAAGCGGGCGAAAAGTTCGCGGTACTTACCGCTTACGACGCTTGTTTCTCGCATGTTGTTAGCTCTGCTGGCACAGAAGTAATTCTGGTAGGCGATTCATTGGGCATGGTGCTTCAAGGCAATGACAGTACTCTACCCGTAACTGTTGAAGAGATGGCTTACCACACTCAAGCTGTCGCCAAAGGTAATCAGGGAAGCCTTATCATGGCCGACCTACCTTTCATGAGCTATTCCACTCCAGAATTAGCTATGGATAACTCCGCTGCGCTTATGCAGGCGGGTGCAAACATGGTGAAACTGGAAGGCGGTGCGTGGCTTGCAGAAACTGTCTCTATGCTAGCTGAACGCGGTATACCTGTGTGTGTTCACCTTGGTCTGACTCCTCAAACTGTCAATAAACTCGGCGGTTATCGAGTTCAAGGTCGCGATAAAGAAACAGCACAACAAATGATTAACGATGCCGTTATGCTTCAAGATGCTGGCGCTAGCGTTATTTTGCTTGAATGCGTTCCATCTATCCTAGCAAAAGAGATCACGCTAGCACTGGATGTGCCTGTTATCGGAATTGGCGCTGGCTCTGACACAGACGCTCAGGTACTGGTTCTACATGACATGCTAGGCGTAACACCAGGCCGCAGTCCGAAGTTTGTGAAAAACTTTATGGCTGATGCCAATAGCATCGAAGAAGCAATCAGCCAATACGTGACTGACGTTAAAAGCGGTACTTTCCCTGCTTCCGAGCATGAGTTTGAATAAACATGATCACTCTACATACCATTGCTGAACTGCGTGCAGCCCTCAATAAAGAGCGAGCAGCTGGCAAACGCATCGGCTTTGTACCAACAATGGGTAACCTGCATGAAGGTCACCTACAATTGATCGATCAGGCAAAAGCGAATAGCGACGTTGTCGTCTCATCGATTTTTGTGAACCCTCTGCAATTTGGTGCAGGGGAAGATCTAGATAATTACCCACGCACTCTCGTTGCTGATCAAGAGAAGTTAAATTCTCGAGGCTGTCACTATCTTTTTGCACCAACCGATGCTGAAGTTTACCCGAATGGACGTGAATCTCAGACACAGGTTGAAGTACCAGAGATTTCAGACCTTTATTGCGGCGCAACTCGCCCAGGCCATTTTCGCGGTGTTGCGACGGTCGTAGCTAAACTATTTGGTATGGTTCAACCTGATGTTGCTGTCTTCGGTGAAAAAGACTTCCAGCAACTGATGGTTATCCGTCGAATGACGGAAGACCTGAGTCTGCCAGTAGAGATCCAAGGTGCGCCGATTGCCCGCAATGAGCAAGGCCTAGCATTGAGCTCTCGAAATGGTTACCTATCAGAAAAGGAACTAGAAACAGCCACCGTTCTTAATGCCTCTCTACGCGAAATTGAAGCCGCACTGGTTGAAGGTAATAAAGACTTCGACTCGCTGATTGAAAGTGCTCAGCAGCGTTTAGAAACCGCTGGTTTCAAACGCGATTACTTGGCGATCTGTCGAAGTCAGGATCTACAACCTGCGACGCCTGAAGACTCCCAATTAGTCGTACTGGCAGCAGCCTACCTTGGCCCAGCCCGATTAATCGATAATCTACAGATTAATTTGTAATCCTTCTTCCGAGTAGGGTCACACCTACTCGGAACCTCCTGATATCCCTCATCTTTTTAAATTAAACGCTCAATTATTGCTGCAGCGCAATACTTACTATTTCAATCGTAAGTCTTATACAACCCGCTACTTTCGTGGCTTGACAACCGGGGGCTCGGTCGCGCAGACTGCTAGGACGATGAGTTCTTGCACTGCAATAAAAATAACAAAGGTTGTATAAGTGCTCAGAAAAACGGATTTTGGCCGCCCCTAAATGAGTAGAGAGGGCACAACGGTCACTGAATAAACGCCGCTTTTCACTGAATATTATCGGCCATGAATTTGGCCATACCATCATCGTGAAGAACGAACTTTGTACATAGCTAAGCTAAGAGGCATTTCGAATGCGTGACGTTGTAATTGTAGCTGCGGGTCGTACCGCAGTTGGTACTTTCGGTGGTTCCCTATCTAAAATTGCTGCATCTGACCTAGGTGCAACAGTTATCAAAGGTCTGATCGAGAAGATCGATCTGGACCCTGCAAAAGTTGACGAAGTAATCATGGGTCAGGTTTTGACTGCTGGCTGTGGCCAGAACCCTGCCCGTCAGGCGACGCTTAATGGCGGCCTACCAATTGGAGTTCCTGCACTAACTATCAACAAAGTTTGTGGTTCAGGTCTTAAAGCTATTCAAATGGCTACACAAGCAATCCGTTGTGGCGATGCTGACATCATCATCGCTGGTGGCCAGGAAAACATGAGCTCTTCTCCTCACGTTGTTCCAAACTCTCGTAACGGTGCTCGCATGGGCGACTGGAAAATGGTCGACACAATGATCAAAGACGGTCTATGGGACGCATTCAACGATTACCACATGGGTATCACTACTGAAAACATCGTTGAAAAATACGGCTTCACACGTGAAGAGCAAGACGCATTTGCTGCTGCATCTCAGAACAAAGCCGAAGCTGCTGTAACAGGCGGCCGTTTTAAAGATGAGATCATCCCAGTGACGATCCCTCAGCGTAAAGGCGATCCAATCGTATTTGATACTGACGAGCAGCCACGTTTCGGTTGCACGGCAGAAGCGCTAGGCAAACTACGCCCAGCATTCAAAAAAGATGGTTCTGTAACTGCAGGTAACGCTTCTACTATCAACGATGGTGCTGCTGCAGTAATCGTTTGTTCTGAAGAGAAAGCGAAAGAGCTAGGTCTGCCAGTACTAGTACGTATCAAAGCATACGCTAACTCTGGTATTGATCCATCTATCATGGGTACAGGCCCAATCACTGCGACTCAGAAAGCGCTAGAAAAAGCTGGCTGGTCTGTAGATGATCTAGAACTGGTTGAAGCAAACGAAGCATTCGCTGCACAAGCAATGTCTGTAAACAAAGATCTTGGCTGGAACACTGACATCGTTAACGTTAACGGTGGTGCAATCGCTCTAGGTCACCCAATCGGCGCTTCTGGTTGCCGTGTATTCGTAAGCCTAGTTCACGAAATGAACAAGCGTGACGCGAAGAAAGGCCTAGCGACACTATGTATTGGTGGTGGTATGGGTACTGCACTGGCAGTTGAGCGAGACTAAGCTAGACTTAAGTCTAGTTACACCGTCCTACTCTTTAAACCGCAGCTCCGGCTGCGGTTTTTTTCTGCCTAAAAGAAGGTAAAAAAGGTGAGGAGTTAAAGAAACTCAACCTTGGTTCTCTGCTCAGTATTCAGCGATAGCGCCTTTACCTACACCTTCATAAGCACGCACCAACACCTTATCATTTGGATAAGATTGCTTGATCTGCTTGGCCAGATGGTCAGCGATCAATTCAACCGTGCTGTCCGTATCGATTAAGTAACAAACCGATGTAGGTAGACTAATTGCAAAATCACCCTGCGGTGCTGTGTAAGCGTAGTGGTGACGACTCTCACACTTTTCTATTAGGTGAGATTCCGAACCTATATAGATATCGGTGAAACGTTCAGCCCACTCTTGTTCAAGATTGAGTTCACGTTGATCATTGATATAGATTTCGATCTTAGAACGATGACCATGTGCAATACGCTGACAGTTACCATCATGCTTCTGCAAACCATGGCTGTAGTGATAGAAAGCGCCGTCGATTTTCTCTGGAACAAAAGAGATCTTTAGCCCTTTTACTTCATTAGGAAAAAGTTCTAAAAGCTTATCGCGACACCACTCAGCCAAAGTCTGCTCTGTGATCTCAGGCATACCTACTAGGCAGATTGCAGGTTCAGGGGAGCGGCAATAAAAGCTTTCACCATCAGCATAGAGCCACTCAACTTCAGTGTATCCGTCTTGAGTAGAATGACTAAGACGTGGCATTCCCGTTGGGACCACCAGCGCATGATCTACCCATAGATCGAACCACTGCTTAACCTTCTTCTTCACAATACCGAAATCACAGATCATGCCTTGGTCATTTAGGCTGCCATCCAGCTCTAACTGCACAAGCCACGATTCCCCCATCAACCCACGTTGAGGGTGTAAATAGGAAAAATCGACATTGGTCAGATTATCAACAAAAAGTTTCACGGCAGGGCTCCTGATTTGAAGGCGCTATAGTAGCTTAAAACCTTCAACTAAAAAACGGTGCAGGCTATAGGGACAATGCCAGTTCCGATATACTACGCACTTTACAGCTTGTTATAGACTTACCTTATGCGCCTAGATAAATACTTAGCACAATCTTCCGGCTTTTCCCGTAAAGAAGTTCGCCGTTTTATGAAAGCGGGTGAAGTTGTTGTAAACGATATTGAAGTAACCGACCCATCCATACATGTAGGTGAAGACGATGAGGTTTATCTAAGTGGCTATCCTGTAGATGCACCTGGTGATAAGTACATCATGCTGCACAAACCTTTAGGCTGCGTATGCTCCAATGATGACGGCACGCACCCAACGGTTCTGAGCTTGATAGATCTACCACGAGCAGAAGAACTAACGATCTGTGGCCGGCTAGATGTGGATACCACCGGCTTAGTGCTCATCACCAGCAATGGCAAATGGGCTCACAAAATCACCTCGCCAAAGCACAAAACAGGCAAGCTCTACCAAGTAACCACAGCTGATCCAATTCCTGAAGATGCCGTAGAGAAATTCAAGCAAGGTTTAATGCTGCACAATGATAAAGAGCGCACTAAACCCGCTGAGCTGACCTTAACTGCCAGTAATGAAGCCGAAGTCATTCTTACCGAAGGCCGCTATCACCAAGTTAAGCGTATGTTCGCGGCTATAGGTAACAAAGTAGAAGAGCTTCACCGCGCACGTATCGGCAATATCGAGCTCGATGAATATCTAGAACCCGGCGAATACCGTTTTCTGACAGAAGAAGAGATTAATAGCATCTAATGAGTGATACAGCCTTTAATCTAATCGCCCCTTATATCCAACGCGCTTCCGGTCGTTCGCTTTGGCTCGCTGATGAAAACTTACTCAGTGCCAATATCCCAGCCAATGAAGCCGTTATCGCCATTACCAATCGCATCGATCTAGAACAGCATCTTTATCGTCAAGGTTGGAAGGTTTTCTTCTCCGATTATGATCTAAGCATCATCGAAGATAACAGTTTGGACTCTGTAATCTACCGAGTCTCTAAAGAAAAGCCTGTGGTACACCATCTTATCAATGAAGCTTTCCGCTGCTTAAAACCTGAGGGAAAGCTCTATATTGCCGGTGAGAAAGGTGAAGGAATTAAAACCTACTTCAGCAAAGCTAAAAAGCTCTTTGGTGATGGTGATAGCAGCAAAGCCGATAAAAACACATGGTCCGCCACACTCACCAAAGTAAACGCTTCAAGTAAAGACCTGCTGGATGCTAAAGATTTCCACCAACTGCGGATCACCGCCAGCGACGATGCATTTGAGTATTACAGCAAACCCGGAGTATTTGGTTGGGATAAAATTGATCGTGGTAGCGCCTACTTGATTGAGCATCTCGATAGTTTCTTAATGACGTTTCCAGAGCCGCCGAAAAACGCTCTAGATTTAGGCTGTGGTTATGGCTATCTATCCTTAAACCTTAGCCACTTAGATATCCCGGTAACAGCGACCGATAACAACGCTGCCGCTCTGAAAGCCTGTGAGCGAAACTTCAACCGTTATCCTATTAACGGCAAAGTCGTACCCGCTAGTTGTGCAGAGGGCATCACCGATAAATTTGACCTTATCCTCTGTAATCCGCCATTCCATGCAGGCTTTTCAATCGACGGTGACCTGACAGATCGTTTTCTAAAAGCAGCTCATGATCGATTGAATGGGCGTGGCGTCGCCTGTTTTGTGACCAATATGCACATTCCGCTAGAACGAAAAGCTAAGCAGTTCTTCCATCAGGCGGAATGTATCGCGTCGAACGGCAACTTTAAGCTGATTCGGCTTACACATAAAATGTAGAAAATGGGGCTTAACGCCCCATTTCTTATTTTAGCCAAGCGCTAAATCATCACGCCTTTCTTGCTGCACAAAAGACCCCAACAGCAGCCACTACAACACCAACCATTGCAAACATCGATAATGATTCGTCAAACAAAAGCCACGCCTCTATCGCAGTTAAAGGAGGTACCAGATAGAAATAACTGGCAACCTTACTTGCCTCCCCCTCACGAATCATAATGAGGAGTAACAAGATAGCCGTTACTGACAAACCCAATACCATCCAAGCCAATGCGCCAATTAAGGTCCAGTTCCATTCCACAACACCGCTATCAAATGCGTAGGCCAATATAGCCATCACAATGGCCATCGCCACGTATTGATAAAAAGCCCCTACCATCAGATCTACGCCGACGCCAAAACGTTTTTGGTACAACGTGCCCAGTGAAATAGCAACTAACGCAATCACCGCAGCTATCCATGCATCTCCACCAGCCAAATAGCTCCCCTGTGAATAACCTTGGCTGACGACCATAACGACACCGATTAAACCCAGCACTAAGCCTAACCATTGGGTTTTCAACAGCCGCTCCTGTAACCAGATAACTGCTAACAAGGCCGTTAATATTGGTTGTAGACCCATCACCAATGAGGTAATCCCAGCTGGAAGTGACCAGTCTATTGCTGCGAAGACGCCGCCTAAGTAACAGGCATGAACGAGGAACCCCACTACCATCTGATGACCTGCTTGCGGCAAGCTACACCATTGCGGTTTGCGCCATGCTAATAAACCCGCAAAGACAACAATCGTCAGCAAACTACGTACTAGCAGGACACTGAAAGGTTCCATATAAGGCACCGCATACTTGGCACCAATAAAACCAGTACTCCAAATACCCACAAACGCCCAAGGAACTAAAGTTATCCACTGCTGTTTATTCAGCATGACTGACTCTCTACAAACTGTATAAATTGATTGCATCACTGTAGAGAGATAAGGCTAAACAAAAAAGGGACACAGACGGGTCAGTTTTAAGGGCACAGAGAAGCTTAAAATTGCACTTGCCTGCAAATTTATACAAACTGTACCCATGAAAAAGTATTTACTGTTGGTACAGCAACTTAAATCTAGAATCGAAAGCGGTGATTTATCGCCCGGCACCCGCTTGCCCTCGATCCGGGCCTTAAGCCTCCAATATCAGTTAAGTAAAAATACCATCATCAAAGGCCTGACTGAGTTAGAGCAGTCGCAACTAATTTACGCTAAACCACGCCTAGGATTCTTTGTCTCCTCCCCGAAAAACTCAGTGCCAGCCATTAAGCCGCGCAAAGTTAAACTGGGCTCGACTGCGTTCAGTGTTTTGGGCGCAGCGAATCAACATGGACACTTAGCTCTCGGTTCGGCTTACCCCGATTCCAGATGGCCAACGGTCGCTTGGTATTATCAGCAGCAAGCCAAACATACTCGTCATTGGGCACACACCAGTGAAAAACGCCGCAGTCATTACAGCACTCCGCCGGGCGATCCTAAACTTCTTTCCGTGTTAGCGGACCACCTGAATGCCTCCGCGTTTAGCTGTAATAGTGAAGAGATTGTGATTACCCATGGTGCTCAGGAAGCTTTATCACTCTGTTTACGCTCTGTGGCCCAGATAGGGGATACCATTGCCGTTGAATCACCCTGCTACTACGGCACTCTACAGTGCATTGAAGCTTTGGGACTTAAGGTATTGGAACTGCCATCTGATCCAATTCTAGGGACTAATTTAGATGCTCTAGAAACCGCCCTAACTCAATGGCCAATTAAAGCCGTATTGACCAACCCAAGCTTTAATAACCCACTGGGTTTCAATCTAGATTTAGCGAGTCGGCAGCGTTTAATGGCCATTGCCAACAAATGGGATATTGCGGTTATTGAAGATGATGTTTTCGCAGAACTAAGCTTCAATCAACAAAGACCGACAGCGCTTAAAGCGATGGATACAGATCAACGAGTACTTCATTGCGGCTCTTTTTCTAAGACAGTAGATGCCGATATAAGGCTGGGATGGGTGTTACCCGGTCGCTACTACGAACAAGTTAACTTCCAAAAATTTGTTACCAGCATCGCCTGCTCTGCCATATCGCAACAAGGTATCAGTGAATTACTTATAGGGCGCCGTTATCGCCGTCATCTCTCTCAAGTTAGTCGTGGTTACCAAGAGAGAGTCGAGATGCTCGATGAAGATATCCGCCAACATTGGCCCAGTAACACCTGCTTTATCAAACCAAGCGGCGGTATTTTGCAGTGGTTTTCATTACCTAAACAGGTCAATAGTGATCAGCTTTTTCAACAAGCGCTTGAGGCCGGTATTGGCATTTCACCCGGTAACCTCTTTTGTGCAGACCAGCGCTTTAACCACCATATTCGCTTATGTTTTGCCCATTACACTCGGCAAAAAGAACAAGTCGACGCTATTGCACAGTTAGGCAAATTAATCGCTTCGTACTAATCTATTCCCTGGGTGTTACAAAGATGACCAATTCTTTCCAACGTACGTAACTTAAGGCTTTCGGCAAGTAGCACTCAGACTATCAACGAACTTATCCACAGATTATTGGGATAAGTTATTACCGATACGACTTGAGGATAAAACCATTATTCGGCACATTGGGATATAACAGACTCAATCCAGCCATAAACACATAGAAGGTTGAATACGATGAAATTCATTAAAATGTCACTGTTTATATTCTGCATCGCCAGCATTAATACTGTGCATGCCTCTAGTGAATTTATAAAACAAGCCGTTGCTGCGGAACACCGCAGCGAAATGAATATAGCGCGTGATGTTTATCGCCACCCTGTAGAGACACTCTCTTTTTTCGGCATCAAACCCGATATGACTGTCCTTGAAATATTACCTGGTGGCGGCTGGTACACAGAGATCCTTGCGCCAATGTTACATGACAATGGTCATCTCACCTTAGCTAGCTTCGGCGCCGATCACCCAAACAACTTTTTACAAGGCTTACACAACAAACTCGTGACGAAGCTACAAGCCAATCCATCAGTTTATGGTAAAGCCGATGTAGTAGTGTTTAAGAAAGGTGATACCTATTTAGCTAAGGTTCCGGATAACTCTCAAGATATGGTGGTTACGTTCAGAAATACCCATAATTGGATACGATTTGGGGGCATAGAAGAGGCCTACCCTGCCTTTCATCGCGTACTGAAAAAGGGCGGAACTCTTGGCGTAGTTCAACACCGTGCTAAAGAAGGCAGTGATTACAAAGAAAGCGCTGAAAATGGCTATGTTCCAGAAGCTTATCTAATTTCATTTATTGAAGGTTTAGGATTTGAACTCGTTGAGACGTCTGAGATCAACGCCAATCCTAAAGATTCCAAAGATCATAAGGCTGGTGTCTGGTCCCTACCACCGAGCTATCGTTTAAAAGAAGTTAATAAAGCGCATTACCAAGCAATCGGAGAAAGTGACCGTATGACTCTGAAATTCGTTAAAAGGTAAGAGTTATCAAACGCCAGGAAAACGATAGACACATAAGCCGCCCCGTTATTGTTCAATAGCGGGGCAAACCTCTGACATTAAATATCAGAGCAAAGTACGACCTGATTTCGCCCTTGCCCTTTTGCCATATACAAAGCTTCATCTGCCGCACTAAGCATTTGATTAACTTGCTTAAACCTTCCTTGTTCCCAACTAGAGATACCAATACTGACAGTCACCGCAATATTATGTTCTTCTACCTCAATTGAGAGCAGTTCAACATTATGACGAATACGTTCAGCAACTTTTCGCGCGGCATTTAAATCGGTCTCTGGCATCAGAATGGCAAACTCTTCGCCCCCCAAACGAGCGACAATATCGGTCTTACGTGCCGTATCTACACAGGCCTGATAAAAGACTTTTAAAACCTCATCTCCAGCCGCATGACCGTAGGTATCATTCACCCTTTTGAAGTAATCGATATCAAGCATTAGCAACGACAGCGGTCTGCGATAACGTTGCACACGTCCTAATTCATGTTCAGCCAACTTATTAAATTTGCGGCGATTAACCGCGCCTGTCAGCGAATCGGTTGAAGCTAAGCGACGATAGCGCTCATGCTCAATCGTCTTATGCTTAAGGTCCATTAACTGCCGTTGTTGATGAACCTTGTTCCTAATATCTGCCTGTAAAAGACTACGGCGGCAACTCTCATAGGCTTTAATCGTGCGCCCTAACTCATCGTCAGCAAACCGATCGGTAAAGACAAAACTTTGATCACCTTTCGATAAACGCACCATCGCCCGATTCAACATCGCAACCGGCGAGATTACACTGATATTCAACATCCAGCAGGCGAGCAACGTCAGGCCTGTTATTAACAACAAAATAAACGAAGTTAAGTACAATTTGAGCCGTGCGTCGGCAGCATTCTGATCAGCTAACTCAGTGATATCCATCACTAACTTATCTGCTAACGCTTTAAGTAGATCGATTTTTTCAGACAACGCAGAGAACCAAAGCGCTTCCGTTAATTGTATCTCTTCTCGGTTTTTGGTCTGCAAAACCCGATAAAGCTGCAGTTCCAGGCTCTCTACTTGTTGAAAGCTTTCGCTAGATTGCATCCTTTGATAAGCCTTCTGTTGGCTGATACTCGCCACCTGATTAAAGTATTGAATCAAACCTTGCTGTTGCCCCATCAACGAGATCAACTTATGCAGTTCAGATTGGTTCATGCGATCATCTGCCAGAATCAGCGTACCTAAAGCGCGTTCCTGACCAGCGACCTCTTTCAAATTCACTACTGAGGTAAAGCTAGATAGATGTGATTCCAACTCAGCATCTAACCCCATAAAGGTAAACGCTGCTGGTATTTTCAAAAGGTAATCAATTAACGCGGTGTAATAGTGCTGCATTTCAATAATGGACAGTTCCTGATTATCAACCTTTGCCCTTTGCTGGTCGATAACTTTCAGCCAGTTTGAAGCATCGATTAACAAGCTCTGTATTTGCGGAGAGAGATCATTCTCAGATAGTTTCCTTGCTCGATCTAGAAAACCTGTAATCGCCAGATCTGTTTGCAAGCGCGTTTTGGTTATATCGGGGGAAAAGACTTGGTATTGCGACGCTATCAACCCTGTAGTCAAACCCCGCTCAGCTTGTAAGCTATGACTTAAAGTATTTACTTCATGGGCAATCGCCGTAAGCTGGGACAGCTGCTCCATTGTTTGGTAACGGCTGATACTGCTACTTAGCAATACCAGACTTAATAACAGCATCCCTAATGCCGGTATAAATGCCGTTAAGAGAATTCTTTTTCCTAAGGGTAATCTCGCACTGATAAATCGTCCGATTTTAGAAAAAAATCGCTGTGGCTTATTGGTAGAGTCGGTCGCGCCTTTATCACTCAAACATTGATGATAAGACATATCATCAACAGCAATATGATTCAGTAGCCAATCAACGAGAAATAGATAAACATCCCGTGCAACTTCAACAGAATCAGCATGTAACAATTGCTCTTTGAGTTCTGGGATTTTATTGATGAAGGATTGATGACCTTGAATGTGCTCATCCAAGTCGGGATAACCACAGCGAGCAATCAGCGCTTCTTCTCGCTGAAAGTGCAAAGAGACATACTCTTCCAACTTCGTGAAAACTTGGCCAATGATCTCTTTTTCATGATTTTCTTCAATGGCGTTAGCGAGGTCAGAAATAATTGCCAACAACCGCTTATGGTCATTATCAATTTCTTCCACACCTACACTTAAACCCTGATTCCACTCGAAACCAGCCATACTGCACATCGCTCTATAAATAAGATAAGTCAGTCACAGCCCCAAGACATCCCCTGCCTTATCTATTTACCTTAATGCGCAAGCGCAGGCCGCTATACAAGTAATGATAATAAATACACACCAGAAAACCATTACGCCTTGGCATTAATACCACTAGATAAATTGTGGTTTAAAGCGACTATTTACCTGTGAATAAGCTTTCAGCCCACCTTTTTCAATCAAATTGTTAGATTGTGAGCAAATCTCCATACCCCCTGTATTCATTGGCATACAGCCATCCACTCTCAACCTATTAACGTACTTATCCACATAAAACTTGGATAAAACTAATGTCGATTTATTCTCAGACATAAAAAAACCGCCGATTAACGGCGGTTTTTAATTCCAAGAAAGGAACGTTGATGTTATGCGTTTGCAGCGATGATATCGCGTAATACCATCGGCAAGATGCCTTTGTGACGAATTTGATCCAGCTCAGAAGAAGTATCAACACGAGAGGTCAGCTCCAACTGCTGTGATGAACCGTCCGCGCGGTTTATAGTCAAGCCTACTGTGCCGCGTGGTTCCAGAGTATCGATACCACTCAGGTCGAAGGTTTCTGTTCCATCCAGATTTAGTGATGCACGTGTCACACCTTCCGGTAGCTGCAGCGGTAATACACCCATGCCCACCAAATTGGATTTGTGAATACGCTCAAAGCTTTCAGCGATAATCGCTTTAACACCCAGCAGTGCGGGACCTTTTGCAGCCCAGTCTCGTGATGAGCCTGTACCATAAAGCTTGCCACCGAATACAACAGTAGATGTGCCTTCAGAACGGTAGCGCTCAGCCGCATCGTAGATAGACATCTGCGCTGGAGCAGTATTAGAAGAGTAATAGTTTGTTACTGCACCAGTAGTACCAGGCAGCAGCAAGTTTCGAGCTTTTACGTTGCCGAAAATACTACGCAGCATGACATGGTGGTTACCACGACGTGCCCCCAAGGATGTCATATCCTCGTCTGCAACACCTTGTGAGCTTAGGTATTCACCTGGCGGTGAATCTGGACGAATTCGGCTTACTGGGGAAATATGATCGGTGGTTGTGTTGTCATCACACATCACCAACATACGTGCACCCGAAATATTGTTTAGTGCATCTTCAGGTGTTTCCAGTGAGAAACCATCGAAGAAAGAGATCTCTTGGATATACGTAGAATCTGCAGCCCAGTCATACACAGGACCCGTTGGAGATTCTAGATTCTGCCATGTAACAGGGCCATCTAAAGAGTTTTCGTAAGTTTCACGGAACGCTTTCGGATCCATGCATTCAAGCATGGTCTGGCTGATTTCAGCATTGCTCGGCCAGATATCTTTAAGGTAAACATCATTACCATTAGCATCCTGACTAATTGGCTGCTTGGTAACATCAATATTCACATTGCCAGCCATCGCCATTGCAACCACCAGCGGAGGAGACATTAGGAAGTTGGTATCAACATCTGGATGCACACGACCTTCAAAGTTACGGTTACCCGATAAAACAGACGCAGCAATAATATCGTGGTTCTGCAGCGCTTCTTCGATGCTTGGTGCTAGAGGACCGGAGTTACCCACACAGGTAGTACAGCCGTAACCAGCCGTATTAAAGCCCAGCGCATCCAGATGCTGCTGTAGTCCAGCTTTGGTTAGGAAGTCGGTAGCAACCGGTGACCCCGGAGCCAAAGACGTTTTAACGCCATCAGGTACTTTCATACCGAGTTCGTTAGCTTTCTTAGCGACTAGACCTGCTGCAATCAATAGACCCGGGTTAGAGGTGTTAGTGCAGGCAGTAATCGCAGCAATCACAATATCGCCGTCTTTTAACTCACGCTCAGGCAGTGGTGCAAAAATACCCGCTTCGTCCGCTTTCATCGGCGTTACTTTAACAACTTCAGGATTACGATCCCCTTCAGCAGCTGCTTTTTGGAAGACCTTACCAATCTCAGCTAGCGGTAATCTATCTTGAGGTCGTTTCGGCCCAGCTACAGACGGTTCAACGGTAGACAGATCAAGCTTCAGAAGATCGGTATAACGCGGCAATACCTGACCTGGTTTCCAAGCCATATTTTGTGCTTTGTAGTATTCGAGCGGTAGATCACCATCCCTGCCTGTTGCTCTCATATACTCAGCAGAAACTTCATCAAACGGGAAGAAGCCCATGGTTGCGCCATATTCTGGCGACATGTTTGCAATCGTTGCACGATCCGGCAGAGAAAGGTTGGCACAGCCTTCACCTACGTACTCAACAAACTTACCCACCACACCCGCTGGGTATTTACGCAGCATTTCGGTGATAGTTAGTACTAGGTCTGTAGCAGTAACACCTTCACGTAGTGCACCTGTTAGTTCAACGCCGACTACTTCAGGTGCTAACATCTGCATAGGTTGGCCTAGCATAGAAGCACCGGCTTCAATACCACCTACACCCCAGCCAACAATACCCAACGCATTCGCCATTGGGGTGTGACTATCCATACCAATTAGCGTATCCGGCGCCATCAATCCGTTAATATCTAGGTAGCCCTGAGCCAGATACTCTAGGTTAACCTGATGCACAATACCTGTTTGTGGTGGAATGATTCGGATCGTTTCGAATGCCTGCGCACCCCATTTCAAGAACGCATAACGCTCTTTGTTGCGTTCCGCTTCTAGTTCACCATTGATTTTTAGTGAAGCCGGGCTGCCCGTATTGTCCATTGTTACCGTATGGTCGATAACAAGATCTGCACGTACTAAAGGTTCAATAATTGCCGGATTCAAGCCCATACGCTGAACCGCTGAACGCATCGCTGCAAAATCAACAATCGCTGGCGTACCACTCAAATCGTGCATGATGACACGACCCGCGGTGAAAGGAATTTCGATCGGCTTTGTACCTTGGTGCTCGGTCCAACTTCCAAGCGCCTGAACCTGCTCAGCGGTTACACCGTTTTGGCCAACATTTCGAGCAATGCCTTCCAAGATAGGACGAAGTGAAAAAGGTAATGCATCAAGGTCGATACCGAACTGTTCTGCGGTATCAGGAAGACTATGGTAGCTGTGCTCTGTACCTGAGAGTGTTCTAACAGAGCTAGATGGATCGAAATGGGTCGGGCTTGTCATTTTTTATACCTCACGCAGATAGGACGCGGCTAAAGCTATAACCTTTATTTTTAAGAGCCCCGTTCACTGCTGGAACTGCTCGATATCCTTGTTGGTTATATTTCAGGCGTCACACGAACCGCTATTGCAGAACATCCGAGATTTTATCGGCCGTCGTTTCCGATATTTTCTGCAATACAATTTATTACTTCATTAAGATTGTCGACAATATTAGACAATAACCGACTCAAAGCAAGTAATACAGGCACTAAATTACATAAATTACATACAATCTAAGACTATTTGCTAGTAAAAACGGGTGTTTTTTGAACAGTTCAGAAGGTATTTGAATCTAGTTCACTGCACTCAAAGTAGAACTTGGAATTGGATTATGAAATCAATTAGGAAGCGATTTTTAGAATATAGATTGATGGTGTACTAAGAAAACTAGAGGCGCTTAACACATCAACTGCTGTAATATAGAAACTAAAAATCATCCTTAGTTAATTTGGTTTCAACAGTGGATAAAAACTTCCCTAAAGAAATCCTTCCCTGAGAAAAAACGGATAATTAACCAAACTGCTGTTTGGCTAATTTAGATAATGAAAGCTGTAATCAAACTGCGTATATGGAAGCAGAACAGGTTAATACGGTTTGAGTATCCAATTGATCCCTCTACAAACGAAACCAAGGACTGGCAGGCTTTGCACCAAAAACAGGCATATAGACAAATCCTAATTAAGCCACGTCCTATAAAATGATTATTATTATCAATTAAAAAAACAATTAAGATCAGATTTGAATGATTATTATTTTCAACAAAGGCAAAAACTGCCATTTTTTATAATAAAAATAGATACCTACAACCAATGTATACCCTCTTTAAAAGCCTTGATTTAAGTACTATTTTTTAAATTTATAGCGACTATTAGCCTCATTTAAATAGTTTTGATTGAGCTGATTGCCTGTTTTTTTTTATAATCTGCGCACAAATCATAACTAGATTTAAGTGAGACGTTGGACGCCATGAGCTACTATTCTGACTACCTAGAAGAAATTGAGGTTCGTAAAAAGGACCTGGGTCTAAACCCAAAACCAATCGATAGCGCTGAATTGCTATCCGAAATCATTGCCCAGATCAAAGACACTGGTAATGCAGAGCGCGAAGCTTCTCTAAACTTCTTCATCTATAACACGCTACCTGGTACTACTCCAGCAGCTGGTGTTAAAGCGGCTTTCCTAAAAGACATCGCTCTAGGTAAAGAAACTGTTGCTGAGATCTCTCCAGAGTTCGCTCTTGAGCAACTGTCTCACATGAAAGGTGGTCCTTCTGTAGAAGCACTACTAGACATCGCACTTTCTGACGACGCACAAGCTGCTGCAGCTGGCGAAGTTCTTAAGTCTCAAGTATTCCTATACGACGCTGATACTGCTCGTCTAGCGGACGCTTTCAAAGCGGGCAACGCGATCGCTAAAGAGATCCTAGAAAGTTACTCTAAAGCAGAGTTCTTCACTAAGCTTGACGAGATCCCAGAGACAATCAAAGTTATCACTTATATTGCTGCAGAAGGTGACATCTCTACTGACCTTCTTTCTCCTGGTAACCAATCTCACTCACGTGCGGACCGTGAATTGCACGGTAAGTGCATGATCTCTCCAGAAGCTCAGCAAGAAATCGCTGACATGGTTAAGCAAAACCCTGATGCTAAAGTGATGCTAATCGCTGAAAAAGGCACCATGGGTGTTGGTTCTTCTCGTATGTCTGGTGTTAACAACGTTGCACTATGGGCTGGTGAGAAAACTTCTCCATACATTCCATTCATCAACAACCGTCCAGTAGTTGCAGGTACTAACGGTATCGCACCTATCTTCCTAACTACAGTTGGTGTAACCGGTGGTATTGGTCTTGACCTTAAAAACTGGGTTAAGAAGACTGATGCAAACGGCGAAGTTGTTCGTGACGCAAACGGCGATCCAGTACTAGAAGAAGCATACTCTGTTGCTACTGGTACAGTGCTAACAATCGACACTAAAGCTAAGAAGCTTTACAACGGTAACGAAGAGCTAGCAGACGTATCCGACTCTTTCACTCCACAGAAAGTGGAATTCATGAAAGCAGGCGGTTCTTACGCGGTAACTTTCGGTAAGAAACTACAAACGTTCGCTGCTGAAACTCTAGGCGTTGAAGCTCCAGCTGTTTACGCACAATCTAAAGAGATCTCTCACGAAGGCCAAGGCCTAACTGCTGTTGAAAAAATCTTCAACCGCAATGCTGTAGGTGTAACTTCTAAGACTCCTCTACACACTGGTTCTGACGTTCGCGTTAAAGTGAACATCGTAGGTTCTCAGGACACTACTGGTCCTATGACTTGTCAGGAACTTGAAGCGATGGCTGCTTCTACTATCTCTACAAGCGTTGACGGTGCTTTCCAATCTGGCTGTCACACTGCATCTGTATGGGACAACAAAGCTAAGGCTAACACGCCTAAGCTAATGGCATTCATGAACGCATTCGGTGTAATCACTGCACGTGACCCGAAAGGCGTTTACCACTCAATGACTGACGTAATCCACAAAGTATTGAACGACATCACTGTTGATGACCGTGCAATCATCATTGGTGGTGACTCTCACACGCGTATGTCTAAGGGTGTAGCATTCGGTGCTGACTCCGGTACTGTTGCGATTGCATTGGCGACTGGTGAATCAGCAATGCCAATTCCAGAGTCAGTAAAAGTTACCTTCAAAGGTGCTATGAAGCCTCACATGGACTTCCGTGACATCGTACACGCGACTCAACAGCAAATGCTTAAGAAGTTCGCTGGCGAAAACGTTTTCCAAGGTCGCGTAATCGAAGTACAGATCGGTACACTATTAGCTGACCAAGCGTTCACGTTCACTGACTGGACTGCAGAAATGAAAGCGAAAGCTTCTATCTGTATCTCTACTGACGAAACGCTAATTCAGTCTCTAGAGCTTGCTAAGTCTCGTATCCAGATCATGATCGACAAAGGTATGGAAAACGAAGCGGGCATGCTACAAGGTCTTATCGACCTAGCTGACAAGCGTATTGCTGGCATCAAGTCTGGTGAAGAACCAGCGCTTGCTCCTGATGACAACGCTAAGTACTTCGCTGAGCTAGTTGTAGATCTAGATCAGATCGACGAGCCAATGATTGCTGACCCAGACGTTAACAACGACGACGTTTCTAAGCGTTACACTCACGATGTTATCCGTCCGACTTCTTTCTACGAAGGCCGTGAAGTTAACCTAGGCTTCGTTGGTTCTTGTATGGTTCACAAGGGCGACATGCAGATCATCGCAGCAATGCTACGCAACCTAGAGAAGAACGGCCCTATCACGTTCAATGCACCTCTAGTTGTTGCTCCGCCAACGTACAACATCGTTGACGAGCTAAAAGCTGAAGGCGATTGGGATATTCTATCTAAATACGCTGGCTTTACTTTCGATGATGAGCATCCGAAAGAAGAAGCACGTACTAAGTACGAGAACATCCTGTACCTAGAACGCCCAGGCTGTAACCTATGCATGGGTAACCAAGAGAAAGCGGAAGCTGGTGACACTGTACTAGCAACTTCTACTCGTCTTTTCCAAGGCCGTGTTGTAGAAGACTCTGCTGAGAAGAAAGGTGAATCTCTACTAGGTTCTACTCCAATGGTTGTTCTTTCTACTATCTTGGGTCGTTTCCCAACGTTGGAAGAGTACAAAGCAGCTGTTGAAGGTATCAACCTAACGTCTTTCGCTCCACCAAGCGAAGACCTAAGCGTTGCGCCACAAGCTATCCCAGCTGCACGTATCTAATCACTAGATAACGTCAGCAATAAAAAGCCCCGATGATTCGGGGCTTTTTTGTTTCTTTTAAAAAAGTAGCTAGAAAAAGCATTAGGCAACAGCTAACACTATCACCTCATTCGTTTCTTTATCGATCTGTAGGCCACTTAAAGCTGCTTATTTAGAACGGAATATCGTCGTCAAAGTCAGCAGGCTGAGGTGCGGGCGCCGCATTAGAGTTAAAGTACTCTTGTTCAGAGGCTTCTGGAGATGACGCTGACTGAATCTTCCAGCCCACAAGGTTGTTGTAATAACGACCGTTATACTCTCGACCACGAATATCAAAGCTTACTGTAACTTCCTGTCCAATCTGCAACGATTCAAGCAGACTAACCTTATCTTGAACAAACTCTAAGTTGATCTCTTGAGGGTATTTACCGTCGTCAACGGTCACGACCATTTCACGTTTCGTGAAGCCACTATTGAACGTTTGCGGATCTTGGATCAGTTTAATTTTTCCAGTTAGCTCGTAACTCATGAATGCTTTCCAAAGGTATCTAAAATTTCAAAATTGATCTCATTAAATCAAAAATAAAAAAAGAAGTCTTCGTGAGAATACAAAACTGCTATTGAAGGTATCAACCTAACGCCCTTCTCTCCATCAAGCTGAGATCTAAGGGTATACCCACAGACGATTCCCGTTGAATATATAATCATTAGATACTGGTGTAATAAAAACTCCATTAGTTCGTTTTTTGTTTTGCTCGGGAGCCAAATACTGGCTTAACCATCACCACAATCAATAGCATTCCCACTTATATATAAGTTATATTCGGCATCAAGAGTAAGGAAAGCTCATCTATTTTAGGGAATAATCGCTCTAGAACATCGCTCTCCTCACACTCCCCCATGATGTGAGAAATATTTATGAAATTAAAAACCTTATTATTAGCAGCGGTCCTATTTCTAACTGGTTGCATGTCATCACCAGCCATAGTTAAACAGGACCCTAACTTGTCTACAGAAAATTCTACAAAACTAGTTATTTACCGCCCAGCGGACGACATATTTGGTATTGCCACAGAGCTACGAGCATTTATAAATGATCAATATGTCGGAAAACTAAATTCAGGGGGAGCGAGCATTGAAAGGCTCGTTTCCTCCGGCACCAACCTAGTCGAAGTAAAATCTTACTTCTTGGGAATTCAGGATGGGCCTATAGCTAAAATCCAAGTAGATACACAAACAGGCCAAAGTCTCTTTTTAAGGCTGACTCGAGATCCTGGAATGCCTGTTGTGAACGGAAATGCGACTTATAGCATAGGCGCAGAGTCCAAATTAATAGAGGCTTCACAAGAAAGCTGGGTGTCGAGAAGATAAAAACCAATTAAGTAAGATTTAACTTAAGGATGGATAGATGAAAAATCTAATTGTATCTATTGCTCTTGTTTGCCTACCCTCCATTTGCCTAGCTGCTGACATTAGTGATAGCAAGAGACTACTTATCGACCGCTTATTAGAACAAACAGGGCAATCAAGCAAAGACTCAGCCGCTTTACTCTCTAAAGCAATGGTTAGCCAAATGCTTCCGGCTATTCGACATACACAGCCTAATTTAGAAGCTCGCGCTTATCCAATCATCGCAGACGAAATTCAACAGATTGTTTTGGACAAGTTTCTAAATGACAGCACCATAGCTGAACTGATGTATGCTGCTTACGCCCCCCGCTTTAACAAACAAGAACTGGAAGCAATCATTAAATTTTACGACAGCAATGCTGGCAAGAAGCTAATCAAAGAAACTCCCGCTATTATGCAAGCGAGTATGGTTGCAGGTCAGGATATTGGACGAACGTTACTACCCTTGATAAATGAACGCATAAAAGCTCGATTGCAGCTAGAAGGCATAAAAATCGAACAATAATTAAAACCGCCATTTTGGCGGTTTTTAATTATCTAAGAACCAACAGTCCTAACTCTTAAGAGCGCTTAGGCAACACCCAGTCAGGACGTGGAAAGTGGCAGGTATATCCACCAGGATAGCGCTCAAGATAATCCTGATGCTCCGGTTCTGCCACCCAAAAATCACTAGCAGCTTCGACTTCAGTTACCACCTTACCTGGCCACAAGCCGCTGGCTTCAACATCAGCGATTGTATCTAACGCCGTTAGCTTTTGCTCATCATCCAAAAAGTAGATCGCAGAGCGGTAGGATGTACCGCGGTCATTACCCTGCCTATTAGGCGTGGTAGGGTCATGAATCTGGAAGAAAAACTCTAATAAGGTTCGGTACGAAATCAATTCTGAATTAAATAGGATCTCAATACCCTCAGCATGCGTACCATGATTTCGGTATGTAGCGTTAAAGACATCACCACCGGTATAGCCTACACGAGTCGCTATAACGCCCGGTAATTTACGAATTAGGTCCTGCATACCCCAGAAACATCCACCAGCTAGTACTGCGCGTTGTTCACTCATTCAGATATCCTCCAATTTAAAAAGCTAGCAATAGACCTGTATATCTTTGTTATAGCGCTTGTCAGAAAGTTCCCACAGCTACTGCGCTTTGGTCACAAAGTACTTAATTTCTACGGTCATTTACCGATTAGGGTTTATCTCAGCCACAAAAAAACCGCCGAGAAATCGGCGGTTTTTTTTCAATCTTTAGCCACTAGTAGCGAAGCACTTTCGCCACTAGCTACTTAAAGAAACTTAGCTTACTGCATCATCAGCAAGCAGGTCTTTCATAGATAGTTTAATACGGCCACGCTGGTCTACGTCCAGTACTTTAACCTTAACCATCTGATCCATCTGGATGTAGTCAGTTACTTTCTCAACACGCTTGTTGTCGATCTGAGAAATGTGAACTAGACCATCTTTACCCGGTAGGATGTTAACGAATGCACCGAAGTCTTCGATACGTACAACCTTACCTTCGTAAACCTGACCGATCTCTGCTTCAGCAGTGATTTCGATAATCTTATCAGTAGCCGCTTTAGCCGCTGCTTTGTCTGCAGCGTATACGCGAACTGTACCATCGTCTTCGATGTCGATAGATGCGCCAGTTTCTTCAGTTAGTGCACGGATTGTTGCACCACCTTTACCGATAACGTCACGGATTTTCTCTGGGTTGATCTTCAACTGAGTCAACGCAGGAGCATTATCTGGAAGCTCTGGACGAGCGTAACCGATAACTTTAGCCATCTCTTTCAGAATGTGAACACGTGCTTCGTATGCTTGCTCAAGCGCGATGTCCATGATCTCTTCAGTGATACCAGTGATCTTGATATCCATCTGAAGCGCAGTGATACCAGTTTCAGTACCCGCAACTTTAAAGTCCATGTCACCTAGGTGATCTTCGTCACCCAAGATATCAGTTAGGACAGCAAAACCGTTCTCTTCTTTAACAAGACCCATTGCGATACCCGCAACTGGTGCTTTAAGAGGAACACCTGCATCCATCATAGATAGAGACGCGCCACATACAGATGCCATGGAGCTAGAACCGTTAGATTCAGTGATCTCAGATACGATACGGATTGTGTATGGGAACTCTTCTTGAGTTGGAAGAACTGCAGCAACACCACGACGTGCTAGACGACCGTGACCAATTTCACGACGACCAGCACCCATCATACGACCACATTCACCTACAGAGTATGGAGGGAAGTTGTAGTGCAACATGAATGGATCTTTACGCTCACCTTCGATCGCATCGATGATCTGCTGATCACGTGCAGTACCTAGTGTACAAGTCGCGATAGACTGAGTTTCACCACGAGTGAATAGTGCAGAACCGTGAGTACCTTGTAGTACGTCGATCTGAACATCGATACCACGAACGGTTTTATTATCACGGCCATCGATACGAGGCTCACCCGCAACGATACGACCACGAACGATCTCTTTTTCCAAAGAGCTAACGATACCAGATACATCACCTGCAGAAGGCTGACCTTCTTCTTCGCCCGCTAGATTTTCTACCGCTTGAGCGCGAAGCTCAGCCAGTGCATTCTGACGCTGCATTTTATCAGCAACTTGGTAAGCAGCTGTGATGCCTTCGCCTACTTCAGCACGTACTTTAGCGATTAGATCTTGATCTTTTTCAGGTGCAGTCCAAACCCAAGCTTCTTTACCTGCTTCAGCTTTAAGTTCGTTTACAGCGTTAACAACTGCCTGCATTTCCTGATGAGCGAATAGAACCGCACCAAGCATTTCGTCTTCTGAAAGCTCTTGCGCTTCAGATTCAACCATAAGAACCGCATCAGATGTACCTGCTACAACCATGTCTAGCTCAGACGTAGCTAGCTGCTCATAAGATGGGTTTAAGATGTAACCATCTTCTTCAGTGAAGCCAACACGTGCAGCACCGATCGGGCCTTGGAATGGGATACCAGAAATAGCTAGTGCAGCAGACGTACCGATCATCGCTGCGATATCTGGATCGTTTACTTTGTCAGCAGACATTACTGTACAAACAACCTGAACTTCGTTCATGTAACCCTTAGGGAACAGTGGACGAATTGGACGGTCGATCAGACGAGAAGTAAGCGTCTCTTTTTCAGATGGACGAGCTTCACGCTTAAAGAAACCACCAGGGATACGGCCTACAGCGTAGTATTTCTCTTGGTAGTGAACAGAAAGAGGGAAGAAACCTTGACCTTCTTTTGCTTCTTTAGCGCCAACAACTGTACAAAGTACTTCGTTACCACCCATTTTAACCAGGACAGAACCTGTCGCCTGACGCGCAACGCGGCCAGTTTCGATAGTTACTTCCTGACCACCAAACTGGAATGTTTTAGTAGCTACTTGAAACACAATAATTTTCCTTTAAATAATTTGGCGGGGCAGTTCGCAGATAACTTTCATGCCTTCTGTCTTGCCAGTACTCAAATAAGCTCTTCCAGAAGATTTAAAAACTCATTTGAGTACGGGCGGGATGAAATAGTTATCTTTTCTTACCCCTGATAAAACCGGGGCCATACATTGTATGGCCCCAGAGAATTCACACTAACTTAGCGACGCAGACCTAGACGCTTGATCAGCTCAAGGTAACGATCAGCATCTTTACCTTTTAGGTAGTCCAGCAGCTTACGACGCTGGTTTACCATGCGAATCAGACCACGGCGAGAGTGGTGGTCGTGTTTGTTCGCTTTGAAGTGACCTTGAAGACCTTCGATGTTAGCAGATAGTAGAGCTACCTGAACTTCTGGGGAACCAGTGTCGCCTTCAGCGCGAGCGAAATCTGCAACGATTGCCGCTTTTTTCTCAGCAGTTAATGCCATTTTCATACTCCTAAAAAATATGCACACGATCATAAGATCGCCGGATTAAAAAGAAACGATGCACCGAGCATATTTTCAGTACAACGCCACATCGGCCCTCTTACGAGAACCAAATAAAATCTTTATTGATCAGCCTCAGTGCAAATAAGGCGCTTAGGCTTTAATTGTTGCTCAATTACTTCGGCAACGCCTAAAAAGCGCTCTGCATCGCTATCCAGTGATGTCCCAAACAAGCGAATCAGGCTGCCTTCTGCATAATCAGCATTTGCTACCGCTTGGCCATGCATAATCAAACTGGTTTGCTGATCATTTAATCGAACTGCCGGTAGATCATCTACAGCAGCCCAGGCTGGCAATAATAGCTTATCCAGCTCGATTTGTATGCCTTTTTGCTCTTCTTCAGCACTGTTTTCGGGCACTAACTCACGTAGCTCATCCAAACTCATCATTCGGTCAGCCGTGAATGCACCAACATCTAGCCTATGGAGCATTTTGACATGCGCACCACAGCCCAGAATATGGCCGAGATCTTCGACAATTGAACGGATATACGTCCCTTTCGAACAGAAGACTTCTAGATCGATTTCGTCATCACGCAAAGCCGTTAATTTGATCTCATGGATCGTCACATTACGCGGCTTAACTTCGACCTGAATACCCTTTCGAGCCAGCTTATAAAGCGGCTGTCCTTGGTGCTTCAGAGCTGAAAACATGGAAGGAACTTGTTCTATTTCACCGCTAAATTCTGACTGTAAAATCGAATCGATTTTGTCTTCAGTCAGATCGGACGGAACAGGTTTTTCTTCGACTACAGCACCATCAGCATCACTAGAATCTGTCCGAATACCAAGCTTAGCCGTTGTGATATAGCGCTTATCAGAATCGAGCAGGTGTTGAGAAAACTTAGTCGCTTCACCTAAACAGATGGGTAACATACCGGTGGCAAGTGGATCCAACGCACCTGTATGACCTGCTTTAGCAGCATCATAAATGCGTCGAACTTGCTGTAGAGCGGAATTAGAAGAGATACCGGACGGTTTATTCAACAAGAATACACCGTCGACCGCCCGGCCTCGGGATTTTCTACGACGACCCACGATTATTCCTCGTCAGCGTCGTTATCAGCATTCTGATTTTCTTTGCGGATAGCCGCTTCAATCAGATGATGTAGATGTCTGCCACGTTCGATCGTTTCATCGAAATGAAAACGAAGTTGCGGCATTACTCGTAACTTAACATTACGGCACAGCTCTCCACGAAGGAAACCAGCAGCATTGTTAAGTACTTTTAGTGAATCAATAATTGCTTCTGCTTCATCTTTACCATTAAGTGGTAAAACAGTGATGTAGACATCAGCAAAACCTAGATCCTTACTGACTTTGACATGGCTAACAGTAACCATACCTAAGCGTGGATCTTTTATTTCAAACTGGATCAGCTGAGCCAGCTCACGTTGGAGCTGGTCAGCAATCCTAGATGTACGACTATAATCGCGTGCCATAAAGGTTATTTATTACCTTGTATTTGCAATATTACAGCGTGCGCTGAACTTCAACTGTGTCGTAAACCTCAATCTGGTCGCCGACTTTAACATCGTTGTAGTTCTTAACGCCGATACCACATTCCATACCCTGACGTACTTCGTTAACGTTATCTTTAAAGCGACGAAGAGATTCTAGCTCACCTTCGTAGATAACAACGTTTTCACGTAGAACACGGATTCGTTTATTACGGAAGACAGTACCTTCTGTAACCATACAGCCGGCAACCGCACCGATCTTAGGCGCTTTAAATACGTCACGTACTTCAGCAATACCCACGATCTCTTCACGATACTCAGGAGATAGCAGACCGCCCATCGCCTGTTTAACATCATCGATGATGTCGTAGATTACGCTGTAGTAACGTAGCTCAATGCCTTCACGTTCTAGCACCTGACGCGCTTGAGCGTCAGCACGAACGTTAAAGCCGACCATCAATGCATCTGCAGTTACTGCAAGGTTAGCATCAGTTTCAGCAATACCACCTACGCCACCAGAAACGATGTTCACCTTAACTTCATCAGTAGATAGATCTTCCAATGCATGAGTTAGGGCTTCCAAAGAACCACGTACGTCTGTTTTCAGTACGATATTGAAAGTCTTAACATCACCTGCCTGCATATTTGCAAACAAGTTTTCCAGTTTCGACTTCTGCTGACGAGCCAACTTAACATCACGGTATTTACCTTGACGGAATAGAGCCACTTCACGTGCTTTCTTCTCGTTAGATACCATAGTGAACTCGTCACCAGCATTTGGTGTACCGTCTAGACCTTGGATCTCAACTGGAATCGCAGGGCCTGCAGACTCAATCGGCTTACCGTTTTCATCCAGCATCGCACGAACACGACCATAATGAAGACCTGCAAGTACGATATCACCTTTACGTAGAGTACCGTTCTGCACTAGTACCGTCGCTACTGGGCCACGACCTTTGTCTAGACGTGATTCAACAACAACACCCTGCGCTGGTGCATTAGGTACAGCAGTTAATTCCAGAATTTCTGACTGTAGTAGAACTGCATCAAGAAGCTCTTCAATGCCTTGACCAGATTTCGCTGAAACATTTACAAACTGGTTTTCGCCACCCCATTCTTCTGGAATAACTTCTAATGCAGCCAATTCGTTTTTAACACGATCAGGATCAGCTTGTTCTTTATCAATCTTATTGACAGCGACAACCAATGGTACGCCTGCTGCTTTAGCATGCTGAACCGCTTCCTGAGTCTGAGGCATTACACCGTCATCCGCTGCAACTACCAAGATAACGATATCAGTTACAGACGCACCACGTGCACGCATTGCAGTAAATGCAGCGTGTCCAGGAGTATCAAGGAAAGTAACCATGCCGTTATCAGTTTCCACATGGTATGCACCGATGTGCTGGGTAATACCACCAGACTCACCAGAAGCTACACGCGAAGATCTGATGTAATCCAGTAGAGACGTTTTACCGTGGTCTACGTGACCCATTACAGTTACAACTGGTGCACGAGTTTCCTGCTCACCCTGCTGCGCCTGAATGCTTTCCATCAACGCTTCTTCTACAGCATTCTCTTGCATCGGCTTAGGCGTATGGCCCATTTCTTCAACAACAAGCGTTGCAGTATCTTGATCAATTACTTGGTTGATAGTGGCCATTGCGCCCATACCAAACATGATTTTGATAACTTCTGCTGCTTTAACGTTCATCTTCTTCGCTAAATCAGCAACAGTGATACTTTCAGGAATTGATACTTCAATTACCTGCTGAGTTGTTGGTTCTTTAAAACCATGTTCATTAGGCTTATTAGATAAAGGCTTGCCGTTCTTACCGCGGTTACGGCTAATTTTGCCGCCACGACGATCCTGACCACGGTTATCGTTGCCTTTTTTCTTACCCTTGCCACGACGATTATCGTTACCCGAGTCGTTTTTCTTAGCCTGCTCTTGAGCTTTAAAACGCTGTTCAGTTTCAGCTTTACGGCGTTTAGCATCTTCTTCTTTCTTCTGCTTAGCCTTCTCAGCAGCTTGAGCTTCGTGCTTCTTCTGCTCTGCAGCTTTAGCTTCTTGCTCGCGTTTTTGTTGTGCTTCTGCTTCACGCTCTTTAGCTGCTTTTTCTTCAGCTTCACGCACTGCTTGAGCTTCAGCTTCCTGCTGTTTACGCTCTTCTTCGATGCGTAACTCATCAGTGTTCTGCACTTCTGCTTGCTGATCAGTATCGCCTTCAGCACCTTCAACTTCTGATCGTTTCACATAAGTACGTTTTTTACGCACTTCAACGTTCACGGTTTTCTTCTTACCGGAAGCACCAGAAACTTTTAGTGTCGATGTAGTTTTACGCTTAAGTGTAATCTTCTTAGGCTCTGCATCATCTGCGTCTTCACCGTGACTACGTTTTAGGTGATTCAACAGTGATTGACGCTCAGTTTCAGATACTTCTGCTTTTTCGTTCTTGCCTGAAATGCCTGCTTCCTGCATTTGCTCTAGCAAACGCTCAACGGAAACACCAACCATTTCGGCAAGCTGCTTAACTGTTACTTCTGCCATGTTAGGAGGCTCCTCTTCCGTTAATCTTTACTCTTCAGCAAACCATGGAGCACGAGCAGTCATGATTAACGCTGCAGCTCGTTCTTCATCCAGGCCTTCAATACCTACCAGGTCATCAATAGACTGTTCTGCTAGATCTTCCATAGTGATAATACCTTGCGCGGCCAGTAGGTAAGCTAAATGCTTGTCCATACCGTCCATCTCCAACAGGTCTGCTGCTGGTTCTGCACTGTCTAGTTTTTCCTCGCTTGCAATAGCAAGGTTAAGAAGTGCATCTTTCGCACGCTTACGTAGTTCCTCTACGATAGCTTCGTCGAAACCATCGATCTCTAACATTTCATCAACAGGAACGTAAGCAACTTCCTCTAGTGTGGTGAAACCTTCTTCGACCAACACTTCAGCAACATCTTCATCAACGTCTAGGTGGTTGATGAATGTATCGATAACGGAACCAACTTCAGACTGATGCTTCTCTTGAGCATCTTCTTCAGTCATTACGTTTAGTTCCCAACCAGTAAGTTCGGAAGCCAAACGTACGTTCTGGCCACTACGGCCGATCGCCATCGCTAAGTTTTCTTCAGCAACTGCTACATCCATTGAGTGCGTTTCTTCATCAAGCACGATAGAGGCAACATCTGCTGGCGCCATAGCGTTGATAACCAACTGCGCTGGGTTATCGTCCCAAAGCACGATATCAACACGCTCACCGCCTAATTCGTTGGAAACAGCCTGTACACGAGAACCACGCATACCAACACATGCACCAACAGGATCGATACGGCCATCATTTGTTTTAACCGCGATCTTCGCACGTGACCCTGGATCACGAGACGCCGCTCGGATTTCGATCACTTCTTCAGAGATCTCTGGAACTTCGATACGGAACAGCTCAATCAACATTTCGTTGCAAGAACGGCTCAAGATCAACTGAGGGCCACGGCCTTCAGAGCGAACTTCAAGAAGAACTGCACGCACACGATCGCCCATGCGGAATGCTTCACGCTGGATTAACTGATCGCGCGGTAGCAACGCTTCAGCATTGTTACCTAGATCTACAATAATGTTATCGCGCGTAACTTTTTTAACACTGCCCGAGATCAATTCACCTTGGCGATCACGGTACAATTCAACAACTTTCGCACGCTCTGCTTCGCGAACTTTCTGAACAATAACCTGTTTAGCAGTCTGTGCCGCAATACGACCAAACTTAACAGACTCAACCTGTTCTTCATGTACGCTGCCTGGTTCTAGAGAAGCATCAATTTCTTCAGCTTCTTCCATCGTCAGCTCAGTGCCTAGTGCTGGCACCTCTTCATTGCTTACAACCAACCAGCGGCGGAAAGTTTCATAATCGCCTGTAGTTCGATCAATAACTACGCGAATATCCGCTTCTTCGTCGTAACGCTTCTTAGTTGCTGTTGCCAATGCAACTTCAATCGCCTCGAAAATTACTTCTTTCGGAACATCTTTCTCGTTAGAAACTGCTTCCGCAACCAACAGAATCTCTTTATTCATGCTTCTGCCTCGCCTAAGACCTCTAATCCACGTTTAGAACTGAGGGATAATGTTTGCACGATCAATGTACTCAATCGGCAGCATATATTCTTCATTGTCGACCACTACCAGAATGTCGTCGCCTTCCACACCATTCAGCACACCTTTAAATTTACGGCGGCCTTCAAAAGCAATTCGCAAGCGAACCTGAATCACAGACCCTGCATAAGTTTCAAATTGCTCAAGTGTAAAAAGAGGACGATCCATACCTGGAGAGGACACCTCAAGGGTGTAGTTACCTGCAATCGGATCTTCTACATCCATAATTCCGCTAACCTGATGGCTGACTTTAGCGCAGTCATCTACGTTAATGCCGTTATCAGAATCGATATACACCCGAAGGGTGCTGTGTTTTCCCTGTGAGAGAAACTCAATACCCCAGAGCTCAAACCCCAGCGCTGTAACTGAAGGCTCAATCAACTCTTGTAATAGTTTCATTTTCGCTGACACGAATAACCCACCTGTTCTAACACTAAGATACCAAACACTTATAAAACAATAAGTTAGATTCAATATCGTAAATTTCAAAAACAAAAAATGGGTCTAATGACCCATTCCCGATATGCAAAACCCAACATTTAAGGCTCTGCATTTTACCTACGAAAAAGCCCCTTAAAAGGGGCCTTACGTAAAAATAAGGTTGGTAGCGGGGGCTGGATTTGAACCAACGACCTTCGGGTTATGAGCCCGACGAGCTACCAAGCTGCTCCACCCCGCATCAAAAACCTAAAACGATTCGACATTTCTGTGAATCTGAAGTCAGGACAGCTAACTAAAACCTAGCTTTTTGACTTCTAAGAATAAGAGACTAACCGAACAAACAATTCACTTATCCAAAACTGGTGCAAATTGTATATGTACTGAGGCTCTTAATCAAGAAATATGGTGCCCAAGGCCGGACTTGAACCGGCACGGCCTGACGGCCACTACCCCCTCAAGATAGCGTGTCTACCAATTCCACCACTTGGGCAACAAACTTTTACTGTTAGTTATTTTGAGGAATATCAGAGTCAACAGGCGCTTCTGGCTTAGACTCATCAAAAACAGGTAGCGCTGGCTCTTCAGCAACAGCAGACTCAGCTGCTTTACTTTCGATAAGCTCAGCAGAAGGAATACCTGCATCACCAACAGAATCAGCTTTTTCTTTAGCGTACACAGCTAAAACAAAGCTTGTAACAAAAATGCCCGCAGCAACAATACCTGTTACGCGAGAAAGGAAGTTACCGCTACCGGTACTACCAAAAACAGTCTGCGAAGCACCTGCGCCAAAAGAAGCGCCAGCTTCAGCACCCTTGCCTTGCTGCAGCAAAATTAAGCCAATTACAGCGGCTGCCAACAATACATGAATAATTAAAACTACTGTTTCCATCTCAGAACCGTTAGTTATGCACCTGCCGCTTGGCAGATGGCAATAAAGTCGTTTGTTTTAAGGGATGCTCCACCAACAAGCCCCCCATCAACATCTTCATTTGCGAACAATTCAGCTGCGTTTGCAGCATTTACGCTGCCACCATACAAGATACGCATTTTGCTAGCTAGCTCAGCATCACATTCAGCTATCATATTACGAATAGCTGCATGAACTTCTTGCGCTTGTTCCGGTGTTGCAGTTTTACCTGTACCTATAGCCCATACAGGCTCATAAGCAATGACTGCATCCGTAAATTGTTCAATCCCTGCAGCATTTACAACAGCTTTAATCTGTCGTTCAACAACCGCAAGCGTATTACCTTCTTCACGCTCTTCCAGCGTTTCGCCAACACATAGGATTGGCTTCAAGCCAGCAGCGACAGTTGCTTTAAATTTATCAGCAACCAGATCGTCTGACTCAGCATACAAACTACGACGCTCGGAATGACCAAGAATTACGTATTCGCAGCTTAAATCTAGCAACATCTCTAAAGAGACCTCACCCGTAAAAGCACCGTTATTTTGCTCACTAACATTCTGCGCACCCAGTGCAATAACAGAATCAGCAGTCAATGCTTTTACTTGAGAGAGGTATATAGACGGCGGACAAACCAGCACATCAACAGCATTGGATTTAAGCTCAGCATTCAGACCTTCCATCAACGCATTGATAGATGCTGAATTACCATTCATTTTCCAGTTACCGGCTACTAAGGCTGTACGCATTTATACCCCCATTTAAAGAGGCGCAAATATTAACTGGCTTACTCTGAACTTTCAAGCGCAAGCAGGGCTTTTTCAACCTCATCAGCCAACTGCTGACACAAGCCGTTAACTTCTTCTTCATTTTCGCCCTCAATCATGACGCGTACTACAGGCTCAGTACCTGACGGACGAAGAAGAACACGGCCTCGATCACCTAATTGCGCTTCTGTTTTTGCAACGGCAATATTAATCCCTTCAACCTCTGAAATATTATGCTTTTGCGCCATACGTACATTAATCATTTTCTGCGGCAACTTTGTCATACCGTGACGCAGAGTATTCAATGATTCGCCCGTTTCAACTATGGCCTTCAGTACCTGTAATGCTGCTACCGTACCATCACCCGTAGTCGTTAGATGGCGACATACGATATGACCTGAGCTTTCGCCACCAAGTAACCAATCATGTTTGTATAACTGCTCCATCACATAACGATCACCTACATTTGCACGAACAAATGGGATTCCTTCTCGTGCATAGGCTTGCTCTAGACCGAAGTTGGTCATTAAAGTCCCAACAACACCGCCATGAAAGGATTCTTCGCGACGCATTTGCGCTGCAATCATGTATAGAAGCTCATCGCCATCCACCTCTTCACCAAGGTGATCGACCATAATCACACGATCACCATCACCATCTAAAGCGATACCTAAATCTGCTTTTTCTGCAGTGACAACCGTTTGTAAACGTTGCGTTGCGGTTGCACCGCATTTTTCATTGATATTTAGACCATCTGGCGCCGATGCTATTTCAACAACTTCTGCGCCCAACTCTGAAAATACAGCAGGAGCAACGTGGTAGGTCGCGCCATTGGCACAGTCTAAGATTATCTTTAAGCCTTTCAGGCTGATACCGCCAGCAGTAGCCTTACAAAACTCGATGTAACGACCAGCAGCATCATCAATACGACGAGCTTTACCTAATTCTGCAGAATCGACCGTAGTCATTGCGATATCCATCTGGGCTTCAATCGCCTGCTCAATTTCGTCAGGTAGTTTAGTCCCTTCCGCAGAGAAGAATTTAATGCCGTTATCGTAATAAGCATTGTGAGATGCACTTATGACGATACCAGCATCAGCACGGAAAGTGCGTGCAAGATAAGCAACAGCTGGAGTCGGCATTGGACCCGTTAGTAAAACATCCACTCCAGCAGCAGATAAGCCCGCTTCTAAAGCAGATTCAAACATGTAACCAGATATCCGCGTATCTTTACCAATCAATATTTTACTGTGACCTTCTCTTGAAAATACCTTTCCTGCTGCCCAACCTAACTTAAGAACAAAATCAGGAGTTACAGGAAATTGACCAACCTTGCCACGAATACCATCAGTACCAAAATAACGCTTACTCATTTACTTATATTCCTTTTTATACCGTCTCAGCCATAACCGCGCGTGTCATCTTCACTACATCCACCGTTTCAGCAACGTCATGCACACGAATTATCTCTGCACCTTGCATTACTGCAATTGCCACAGTGGCCAAGCTACCCGGTAGTCGCTGCTCTACCTCATTATCGAGGACAGCCCCTATCATCGATTTTCGGGACGTCCCAATTAGCAGAGGAAGTCCATGTTTCTTTAATCTGTCTAAATTATTCATCAGACGTAGATTATGCTCTATGCTTTTACCAAAGCCGAACCCTGGATCTAATAACAATCTGTCTTTTGAGATACCGACTACTTCGCATGCTTCCACCCGCTGTAATAAGAAGTGTTCAACATCGTCGAGCACGTCATCATATAAGGGGGCATCTTGCATTGTCGCTGGACTTCCCTGCATATGCATTAAGCAGATAGGTAGATCAGTATTAGCTGCCGCTTCTAGAGCACCTGCTCGCCCTAGCGCTCTAACATCATTGATCAAGCCCGCACCTAGCTTAGCTGACTCAGTTATCACTGATGGGGTACTGGTATCCACTGAAATTACGACATCTAATTCTGATGCAATTTTCTCTACAACAGGAAGTACTCGACTTAACTCTTCTTCTAAACTTACAGCAGCAGCACCTGGACGGGTAGACTCACCACCCACATCCAAGATTGTTGCACCATCAGCCACCATCGCTTCAGCTCGTCGAATTACATTATCCAGTCTTACTTGCTGATTGGAATACAACGTTCCGCCATCCGAGAACGAATCAGGCGTCACATTTAAGATCCCCATTACCTGAGTTTCGGCTAAGTTTAGAATTCGATTACCACAAACTAACTGGCGCATAAATCATGTTCTTCATTACTTGATACAATAAAAAAAGGCTGACCTTCTGCAAAGCCAGCCTTTTCATATTCACCTTAAGCTTAGTGAATATTATTATCCGGTGAGCGAGGGATATCCTGATCTGAATCATCATCTGATCGATCATCAACGTCTGATTCTGTATCAGTATTTACGCTTTCACTAGCTCCATGGTCTGAACCGTTTTTATCCTCTTCCACCCAACCATCAGGGGCAGACACTTCTTCACGGTTCATCAACTGATCAATCTGCTTACTATCAATCGTTTCGTACTTCATCAAGGCCTGACACATTGTCTCTAGGATATCGCGATTCTGGTCCAGAATCTGCTCTGCCTTCTGATAACAATCATCGATAATCTTGCGGGTTTCTGTATCAATACGACGCTGCGTTTCTTCCGCTAATGGTTTAGCACCTTGACCGTAGCCACGGTTAAATGGATCTGCATCTTCTTCATCGTATAACAATGGCCCCAATTCATCGCTTAGACCCCACTTCGCCACCATATTACGTGCGAAAGAAGTTGCGCGCTGAATATCATTAGATGCACCGGTGGTTACACCCTCTTTGCCCAATGTCATTTCCTCAGCAATACGACCACCGTAAAGCGAGCAGATATTAGACAGGATAGACTGACGGCTATGGCTATAACGGTCCTCTTCAGGCAAGAACATAGTTACGCCCAATGCACGACCACGTGGAATGATAGACACTTTATACACAGGATCATGTTCTGGCATTAGACGACCAACAATCGCGTGACCAGCTTCATGGTAAGCGGTATTCAAGCGTTCTTTCTCAGACATCACCATAGATTTGCGCTCAGCGCCCATCATAATTTTGTCTTTCGCTTGCTCAAACTGGTTCATACTTACAGTGCGTTTGTTAGCGCGTGCTGCAAATAGGGCCGCTTCGTTTACAAGGTTCGCTAGATCAGCACCAGAGAAACCAGGTGTACCACGCGCAATCAGATCAGGCTTAACATCTTCACCTAATGGCACTTTACGCATATGCACTTTAAGAATCTTTTCACGGCCAAGAATATCAGGCAGACCGACATGAACCTGACGGTCAAAACGCCCCGGACGCAATAACGCAGGATCAAGTACATCTGGGCGGTTAGTGGCAGCGATTACGATAATACCTTCACTGCCTTCAAAGCCATCCATCTCTACCAACAATTGGTTCAATGTCTGTTCACGCTCATCATTACCTCCACCCATACCAACACCACGGTGACGGCCTACAGCGTCAATCTCATCGATAAAGATGATACATGGAGCATTTTTCTTCGCTTGATCAAACATGTCACGTACACGGGACGCACCCACACCCACGAACATCTCTACGAAGTCAGAACCAGAAATACTAAAGAAAGGCACTTTAGCTTCGCCGGCGATTGCTTTCGCCAACAAGGTTTTACCGGTACCCGGATTACCCGCCATCAATACACCACGTGGAATATGGCCACCTAGGCGTTGGAACTTACCCGGATCACGAAGAAAATCTACCAGTTCACGAACATCTTCCTTAGCCTCTTCAACACCAGCAACATCGTCGAAGGTCGTTTTAATCTGATCTTCGCTCATCATGCGCGCTTTAGACTTACCGAAAGACATTGGGCCGCCTTTTCCACCGCCACCTTGCATCTGACGCATGAAGAACATAAACACTGCGATAATGACAAGGATAGGGAAAGAAGCGACTAGCAACTGAGTCCAAATGCTCTGCTGCTCTGGCTGCTTACCTTCAATCACAACATTGTGATTAATTAGATCATCAACCAATTTAGGATCTTGAAGCGCGGGGCGTACGGTTTCAAACATATCACCGTTAGAGCGCTGACCCTGAATAATATAGCCATCAATAATGACTTTAGTTACACCATCATCCTGAACTTCTTTGACGAAATCGGAGTAACTTAGTCGATTAGACTCAGCCGTCTCATTAAAATTATTAAAAACAGTCAGCAATACCGCTGCGATCACCAGCCATAGAACTAGATTTTTCGCCATATCATTCAATGGAATACCCTCAATTTGCTGATTTTGTTTAGCGTTATAAGAAAACGCTAAACACTATACTAAGCGGCCACGATTGACCACTAAAACACTAATTAACCTTTAAAACCTTTACCTAAAAGGTAGACTTCACGGGAACGAGCTCGAGAAGAATCAGGCTTACGCGTAACCACTTTGTCAAAACTTGTACGCATATCTTTTAAATATTGATCAAAACCTTCACCCTGGAATACTTTAGCGACAAACGTTCCGCCAGGCTTCAACACCTCGCGCGCCATATCCAAAGCAAGCTCAACCAAATACATCGCTGCTGGCTGATCAACAGCAGACATACCACTCATATTGGGGGCCATATCTGAAATTACAAGGTCTGCTGGTTCATCTCCTAGCGCATTTAGGATTTTATGCAGCACTTCCTCCTCAGTAAAGTCACCTTGAACGAACTCTACACCCGCCATACTGTCCATTGGCAGAATATCTGATGCCACCACTCGACCGTGATCACCAACGCGCTCTGCTGCCACTTGAGACCAACCACCAGGTGCTGCACCTAGATCGACAACCGTCATTCCCTGCTTAAGCAGCTTATCTTTCTCATCTAATTCAATCAGCTTAAAACTAGCACGCGATCTATAACCGAGTTCTTTGGACTTCTTAACCCAATGATCATCAAAGTGTTCTTTTAACCAACGCTCACTACTTGATGCTTTCGCCACTTCGCTTCACTCTCTTGACTGAATGAGCCATGCGCTACTCAGAACCGCATAACTCAGGTAAAATAGAATTAATTAAATATGCTGGACTAGGGTATTAGATAATATTCGCATTAAACGCCCAGCTAAACATTGAGGCAACGTATTTTAATATGAGCTTGAGCACTGAGCAAAAGAAGCATTACCGCACTATAGGCCACAAACTTAATCCTCTAGTAACTGTAGCAGGAAAAGGCCTAACTGAAGCTATTCAACTTGAAGTCGATCGCGCTTTAGAAGATCACGAACTGATCAAGGTAAAGTTTGCTGTTGGTGATCGCGACGTTAAAAAACAACTGATTCGCGAACTATGCGAAATTGTTGAAGCTGAGATCGTGCAAGAGATTGGTCACATTGCGCTAATTTATCGTAGAGCGCTTGAGCCAAACCCAAAACTATCTAACTTGTTACGTTAATATCTACTTAGCAAGCTATTAAAACAGCATAAATACAAAAAAGGGTGCCTAGGCACCCTTTTTTAGTCCGCTCAGATATGAGCAACCTCATCAATCTCATATTCAGTAGCGCCACCCGGCGTCTGAATATTTACGATATCACCTTCCTCTTTGCCGACTAGGCCACGAGCGATTGGTGAATTAACTGAGATTTTATTCACTTTAATATCAGCTTCATCATCACCTACGATCTGATAAGTCTTAGACTCATCAGTATCTAAGTTAATGATAGTCACTGTAGTACCGAAGATAACCTTACCAGAGTGCGGAATGGCTGTTACATCAATTACCTGACAGTTAGACAGCTTAGCTTCCAGTTCCTGGATACGACCTTCAATGAAACCCTGCTGCTCACGAGCAGCATGGTATTCAGCGTTTTCCTTTAGGTCACCGTGTTCACGCGCTTCTGCAATATCAGCAATTACACGTGGGCGATCTACAGTTTTCAGTTGATCAAGCTCTTCACGAAGCGCTTTCTCACCTGCTGCAGTCATAGGTACACGATTCACAATTATGCTCCTATATCCTGAACGCGACGAACTTCTTTCTCTTCGCCGTACTGTAATGCCATAGTAATTGCTTCAGCACCTGCCAATGTAGTGGTATATGGCACTTTATGCTGCAGAGCACTACGACGAATATCAGCAGAATCTTCAATTGCTTTACGGCCTTCTGTTGTATTCACAATGTAAGCAATCTCATCATTCTTGATCATATCAACAATGTTTGGACGACCTTCCATCACTTTATTTACAACTTCAACCTCAAGGCCCTGTTCAGCCATTAGCTTAGCAGTACCGCGAGTAGCTACTAGAGAGAAGCCTAGTTCAGCTAGATCTTTAGCAATCTGCATGGAAGCATCTTTATCAACTTCACGTACAGAGATGAACGCTTTACCCGCTTGCGGCATAGTTTCGCCCGCACCGATCTGCGCCTTCATAAACGCTTCACCGAAGGTAGCGCCAACACCCATAACTTCACCAGTAGACTTCATCTCTGGGGATAGAATTGGATCAACACCTTGGAACTTGTTGAACGGAAATACAGCTTCTTTCACGTTAAACAATGTTGGTACGATCTCTTTAGTGAAGCCAAGCTCAGCTAGAGACTTACCCGTCATTACCTGAGCACCGATTTTCGCTAGAGAAACACCGATACACTTAGAAACAAACGGTACAGTACGGGATGCACGAGGGTTAACCTCGATCACGTAAATTTCACCATCCTGATATGCAAGCTGCGTATTCATTAGGCCAACTACACCTAGCTCCAACGCCATCTTGCGCACCATCTCACGCATTTCATCTTGAACATCATCAGCAAGACTATACGGAGGGAATGAACATGCAGAGTCACCAGAGTGAACACCTGCTTGCTCGATGTGCTGCATGATTGCACCGATAACTACATCCTTACCGTCGCAAACCGCATCAATATCAACTTCAACTGCAGCATTCAGGAAGTGATCCAACAATACTGGTGCGTCGTTAGATACCTGTACCGCAGTATTCATGTAGCGGCGCAGCTCTTCCTCTTTGTAAACGATCTCCATTGCACGACCACCCAATACGTAAGATGGACGAACAACTAGCGGGTAACCAAGCTTATCAGCTTCGATGATCGCTTCTTCTAGAGAACGTACAGTCGCGTTTTCTGGCTGTTTAAGACCAAGACGCTTCAGCATTTGCTGGAACTGTTCACGGTCTTCTGCACGGTCAATCGCTTCTGGTGAAGTGCCGATAATTGGTACGCCAGCCTGCTCAAGTGCAACAGCCAGTTTCAGTGGTGTCTGACCACCGTACTGAACGATAACACCTTTTGGCTTCTCAACATTTACGATTTCAAGTACATCCTCAAGCGTGATTGGCTCGAAGAACAGACGATCAGATGTATCGTAATCAGTAGAAACAGTCTCAGGGTTACAGTTAACCATGATTGTTTCAAAACCGTCGTCGCGCGCTGCAAGTGCTGCATGTACACAGCAGTAGTCAAACTCGATACCTTGACCGATACGGTTTGGACCACCACCGATAACCATGATCTTGTCACGGTCAGAAGGATTCGCTTCACACTCTTCTTCATAAGAGGAGTACATGTAAGCTGTATCAGATGCGAATTCCGCTGCACATGTATCAACACGCTTATAAACCGGACGTACATCTAAATTGTGACGATGCTTACGGAACTGCTTCTCAGATACACCAAGAAGAGTCGCCAAGCGCTCATCAGAGAAACCTTTACGCTTCAGGCGGAACACCGCATCTTTATCAAGATCGGACATCGCCGTCTCAGATACACGCTGCTCATCTTTAATAATGTCTTCTACTTGAACCAAGAACCAAGGATCAATACCGCTGATCTCGTATAGTTCTTCAACGCTCATCCCCATACGGAATGCATCGCCTAGGTACCAAATACGCTCAGCACCCGGCTCTTTCATCTCACGCACGATTGTAGAACGCGCATCTTCGCTAGCAATGTCGATAATTGAGTCGAAACCAGTCGCACCAACCTCTAGACCACGAAGTGCTTTCTGTAGAGACTCCTGCTGAGTACGGCCAATAGCCATAACCTCACCAACAGACTTCATCTGAGTTGTCAGACGATCATTTGCCTGTGGGAATTTCTCGAAAGTAAAACGAGGGATCTTAGTTACAACGTAGTCAATAGATGGCTCGAAAGACGCTGGCGTAGCACCACCAGTAATATCGTTCTGTAGCTCATCCAGCGTGTAACCAATTGCTAGTTTCGCAGCAACTTTTGCAATTGGGAAACCAGTCGCTTTAGATGCCAACGCAGAAGAACGAGATACACGCGGGTTCATCTCGATTACAACCATACGGCCATCTTTCGGATTCACACCAAACTGTACGTTTGAACCGCCAGTTTCTACGCCGATTTCACGCAGTACTGCCAAAGAAGCATTACGCATGATCTGGTATTCTTTATCTGTTAGCGTCTGTGCTGGCGCAACAGTGATGGAGTCACCTGTGTGTACACCCATCGCATCGAAGTTTTCGATCGCACAAACGATGATGCAGTTGTCGTTCTTATCACGAACAACTTCCATCTCGTACTCTTTCCAACCAATCAAAGATTCATCGATCAACAATTCAGTTGTAGGTGACAGATCTAAGCCACGCTCACAAATTTCGATAAATTCTTCTTTGTTGTACGCAATACCACCACCAGTACCACCCATTGTGAAGGATGGACGGATGATACAAGGGAAGCCTAGTTGCGCTTGAACCTGCAACGCCTCTTCCATGCTGTGCGCAATAGATGCACGAGGGCATTCAAGACCAATTGCTTTCATCGCTTTATCAAAACGATCACGGTCTTCAGCTTTATCAATCGTGTCGGCGTTTGCACCGATCATCTCAACGCCATGTTTCTCAAGAACGCCTTCACGTTCAAGATCAAGAGCACAGTTCAATGCAGTCTGACCACCCATAGTAGGCAATAGCGCATCTGGCTTTTCTTTGGCGATAATTTTTTCTACAGTTTTCCAGTTGATTGGCTCAATATAAGTTGAGTCAGCCATCGCTGGATCAGTCATAATGGTTGCAGGGTTAGAGTTAACCAGAATGACGCGGTAACCTTCTTCACGCAGAGCTTTACAAGCTTGTGCGCCAGAATAGTCAAATTCACATGCCTGACCGATAACAATCGGGCCAGCACCAAGAATCAAAATACTTTTTAAGTCCGTACGTTTTGGCATCGGTAATAAACCAGTCGTATCAGTTAATAACTGCGGCAGGCGGCTAATTCACACCTGCCTTGTATCGTTTCAGAGCCTGCAAGCAGGCAGAGCAGCGATTAAGCTTTCGCAGCTTTCATATCTTCGATGAAGCGATCAAACAGAGGCGCTACATCGTGTGGGCCAGGGCTAGCTTCAGGGTGACCCTGGAAACTAAATGCCGCACGATCTGTTCTTTCAATACCCTGCAAAGAGCCATCGAATAGAGACTTATGTGTAGCACGAACATTTTCTGGCAAAGCATCTTCATCAACCGCAAAACCGTGGTTCTGTGAAGTAATCATTACCTGCTTACCTTCCAGATCTTGTACTGGATGGTTAGCACCGTGATGACCAAACTTCATCTTCACTGTCTTCGCACCAGAAGCCAACGCAAGTAGCTGATGGCCAAGGCAGATACCAAAGATAGGCAGATCTGTTTTGCAAATTTCTTCAATTGCAGCAATTGCGTAATCACAAGGTTCTGGATCTCCAGGACCATTCGATAGGAATACACCATCAGGATTCAACGCAAGTACATCTGATGCAGGAGTTTTCGCAGGTACAACCGTTAGGCGACAACCACGTTCAACCAACATGCGTAAGATATTGCGTTTCACACCGTAGTCATATGCAACAACATGGAACTCTTGTTCTGCTGCAGTTTTCTCTTCATGACCTTGGCCTAGTTTCCAAGTAGAAGAAGTCCACTCGTATTTCTCTTCAGTTGTAACAACTTGAGCTAGATCCATACCTTTTAGACCTGGGAATGATTTAGCTTCTGCTAACGCTTTAGCCTCATCAATATCACCGGCCATGATGCAACCGTTAAGAGAACCCTTTTCACGCAAAATACGTGTTAAACGTCGAGTATCAATATCAGCGATACCAACGATATTGTTATCCTTAAGATAATCATCAAGGTTCTTTTCATTCCGGAAGTTACTCGCAACCAATGGAAGATCACGAATGACTAAACCAGCAGCCCACGTGCGAGAAGATTCTTCATCTTCTGTATTGGTGCCAGTATTACCAATATGTGGATATGTCAGGGTAACAATCTGACTGCAATATGATGGATCCGTTAGGATCTCCTGGTAACCCGTCATAGAGGTATTAAATACAACCTCGCCGCTAGACAGACCGTCTGCGCCAATGGCTACGCCCTTGAAAATGCTTCCGTCTTCAAGAGCAAGAATGGCTGGTCTCGCCAATTGAACCTCCCCGCGTAAATGCGCAACAACAAAAATCAGAAACGATACGTGCAAAAAAGCGAGGTAAAACCTGAAGTTAACCTCGCTTTTTTGTTTTAGAAACCTGTGTGTAAATTTTGCCTTAGGCAAAACGACTGCATTCTATGCCAAATTCGCCAATCTGTCCATCGCACTCGATGAAAAGAGTTATGTAACAAACGGTCAATTAACACATCTGTCACATTCTTGAAGTAAAAAGCACTGCAAGAAACAGTATCAAACACCGCTCTCATAAACATAAGGCCCCTTATGAAGATTTCAACTATTACACGCATTGCGAGCATAACTTTAGCCCTAATCGTAATTTTACTGGCTGCCGCAATTTTTTGGTCTTTAGAACGGCTAGATTCTGCTTTCAAGATGAAAGACAACTATCATGGCTACATCAATGAAATCTACATAAAACTTGAACAGCCAGTATCAAAGTATTTAATGACAGGGGATGCAACTTTACTGACGACAATAGAACAGAATCTTGAAGAGCTTTCAGAAAGCACGCAAAGAAACTTACCAGAAGAGATACGAGCTGGCGTTCTAGATAAATTAAAGAACATAAAGAGCAAAACCCTTACAGAAATGCGCGCTGCAGGAAAACTTGCGCAACCAGAAGTATTACTCATACATAATGAAAGAGAATTAAACGACGCTATACAATCCGTCAAAGAATATGCAGATAAAGCTAGTTACGATCAAAACCACATCAAGAATAGCTATGTAGATCTACTATTAAGCCTGCAAAAAAACACTGTTTTACTCAGTCATAGCCGCCAAAGCTTCTTTGAAAACGGCAAAAAGGAGAGCCTGCAACAGATTGAGTTCCTCCTATCTGAGCTTAAAACGGACGCAGAAACAATCAACAAACTTGATCGACTCGGCATATTCAAAGACACAGATGATCAAGACGATCTCTCTTCTTTACTAGGCCTTGCAACCGAGGAGGTAAGCGATAGCAAGAAAGAAGAGGTTGGTGATGAACCCTTAGCAAACATTAAAGATCTTGTTAATCGGTATCCAAAAGAACTTAAAAATGCGAAAAAGTTTAGTCAACAAAAAAACGAATCTAGCTCTGCCGCTCAGAAAAATGTGGCTGATCTAGAGCAATCAGTGGCAAATATCGCCAGCACTATCGCAGATAAATATGAAAACATTCGCTTCTCGGTATACCTAATCATGGCCATATGCACCATTCTGATTATTGCAACAGGCATATCCATGAACATATTACTGCGTAAATTAGGCAGCATCCTGATTGTAACAACGGAATATATAGATCAACTGTCACATGGAAAATTTAGCAGCAATATCCAAATAGACTCAAGATTAACCGAAGCCGAAACACTTAATAGCGCCATAGACAGACTACAATGCTTCTTCAAAAAATTCCTTATGGATATCGAGCAGGAAACTAACAATTTAAAGCAACTCCAAAACAGCGCTATTACAGAAGCAACTCAACTAGAAAACACAGTTCTACAGCAACAAGCAGCCACCGAAAATGCTGTAGTACAAATAACGCAGCTAAACAGCTCATTTACTGAAGTAGCAACAAGAGCAACACAGAGCAGCTCAGCTACACTAGAAGCCTCACAACTGGCAAATAAAGGCTATGAGCAAATTAAAGCTACGGGCGATCATATTGATAAACTAAACAATGAAATTGCAGCAACATCAGAATCATTGAACGCCCTACAAGAAGATTCTATTGCTATACAAAATGTACTCGGTGTAATACAAGGCTTTGCAGAGCAAACCAACTTATTGGCCCTAAACGCAGCAATTGAAGCAGCTCGAGCAGGTGAAACAGGTCGCGGATTTGCTGTAGTTGCAGATGAAGTTAGAAACCTTGCCGCAAACACCGCAAAATCAGCAGACGAAATCCAAACAATCACAACCCGCCTAAATCAAACGACCGAGCAAACTGTTGAGAAAATGGGCATCCAACAAAGAGCTGCAACCGACACTGTCAATCTTGCAAAAGATGCCCAAGCAGCAATTAAAATCATAAGAAATTCAATCAGTGAAATTAACGACATGAGTGTTTTGATTGCGTCATCCACTGAAGAGCAGACCTCCGTGACCTCAGAGATAGCAGATACAATCGAGACAACAAATACATTAAGCCAATATACAAAATCTGCAGCTGAAACAAACAAAAAACAAGCAGAGAAACTATCATTCGCAAGCAAACAATTAACCACAGTAATTTCAAAACTACATTAACAAATAAAAAGCCCGGCTTATGCCGGGCTTTTTATAATTAAACAATCTACTTTGCAGAAAACTCATTCCAATTTTTGAGACTTACTTTTAAAGCATTGGCCATAAAACCATCTGCCTTCATATCCCTTATTGCTTTAGCCAACATCCCTCTTAAAGCACCTGTGTTACATTTGGATTTATGTGAAATAGTAAGATATAAACCTTCACTACTAATAGACGGATCAAGCACCTCAAGATCTGACTTATAGCCAAGCAAATCGGCATATGCCAATCCAGGGTTCTGCTCATATAACGCATAGTCAGCCCTAGACCGTTTAATCATGAGAAACGCCTGTTTCAGAGACGCAACATACTGCAAATTCAAGTTGGCCTTTGCGTACTCATCAAACTCTTGACCAAAACTATTATTTATTACTGTCACACCCGACCTTCCAATAAGATCTTCTCGTTTATCGTACACAAGGCCGGACCCCTTGCGCCGCCAAACAACACTCTTTGTATTAAGAAAAGCAGGATAAACGTAATCCATGTACTGGTTTCGCGGGATCGTATAAAAAGCCCCAGCCATCAAATCAATCCTACCGGACCGAAGCATATCTTGAGCCCTGGCCCATGAACCAACATCCTGAAGCTGAATTTCAACACCTAAGCGCTTGCTCAGCTCATCCATAATCAAACGGTTAGCCCCTAATAGAGACTTACTTCCGTCATCAGCACGCCAAAGATAAGGTGGGTATTCAGAATTACCTGTAGCAGTTAAAACTTTACACTCTTCGGCGTACGACGAAGCAGAAAAAACCGCCATTAAAGATAAAAAACAAAACTGCAAATATAACTTAACGCTATTCATCACCCACACCTTTCGCGTTTGGTAAGACAGGATCCTCTGAAGCAGTATAGATAGAAGGATGAATATGCGGCAAGTTTATTCAGTTGCTAGTTGCTAGTTGCTAGTTGCTAGTTGCTAGTTGCTAGTTGCTAGTTGCTAGTTGCTAGTTGCTAGTTGCTAGTTGCTAGTTGCTAGTTGCTAGAGAGGGTATGCGGATTAAGCCTAGCGTAAATACTTCGTTCAGTATTGTTTATTCCAAAACGAAAAAACCCCGATCACAGCGTGACCGGGGTTTTCTCTTAATTAAATGCTTGGCGATGACCTACTCTCACATGGGGAAGCCCCACACTACCATCGGCGATGTTGCGTTTCACGTCTGAGTTCGGGATGGATTCAGGTGGTTCCACAACTCTATGGTCGCCAAGCAAAACTGTTACAACTTAGATCTGATTCTTCTTTTATTTGATCTAGATAAGCTTTCGACTGTAGCTCTACTACGCGCTAATTCGTTACTCTCTATCGTCTTACATATCTTACAAGTCACTTGCCAAACGCCTTGGGCGTTATATGGTCAAGCCTCACGGGCAATTAGTATTGGTTAGCTCAACGCCTCACAGCGCTTCCACACCCAACCTATCAACGTCGTAGTCTTCAACGGCCCTTTAGGGGAATCAAGTTCCCAGTGAGATCTCATCTTGAAGGAGGCTTCCCGCTTAGATGCTTTCAGCGGTTATCCCGTCCGAACGTAGCTACCCGGCAATGCAATTGGCATCACAACCGGTACACCAGAGGTTCGTTCACTCCGGTCCTCTCGTACTAGGAGCAACTCTTCTCAAATCTCAAACGCCCACGGCAGATAGGGACCGAACTGTCTCACGACGTTCTAAACCCAGCTCGCGTACCACTTTAAATGGCGAACAGCCATACCCTTGGGACCGGCTTCAGCCCCAGGATGTGATGAGCCGACATCGAGGTGCCAAACACCGCCGTCGATGTGAACTCTTGGGCGGTATCAGCCTGTTATCCCCGGAGTACCTTTTATCCGTTGAGCGATGGCCCTTCCATACAGAACCACCGGATCACTAGAACCTACTTTCGTACCTGCTCGACGTGTCTGTCTCGCAGTCAAGCACCCTTCTACTCTTGCGCTCATTGCATGATTTCCGACCATGCTGAGGGTACCTTCGTGCTCCTCCGTTACTCTTTGGGAGGAGACCGCCCCAGTCAAACTACCCACCACACAATGTCCCCGATCCCGCTTAGGGAACTGGGTTAGAACCTCAACATTACCAGGCTGGTATTTCAAAGGTGGCTCCACTCTATCTGGCGACAGAGTTTCAAAGCCTCCCAGCTATTCTACACAAGTAATGTCAAAGTCCACTGTGAAGCTGTAGTAAAGGTTCACGGGGTCTTTCCGTCTAGCCGCGGGTAAACTGCATCTTAACAGCTATTTCAATTTCACTGAGTCTCGGGTGGAGACAGTGTGGCCATCGTTACGCCATTCGTGCAGGTCGGAACTTACCCGACAAGGAATTTCGCTACCTTAGGACCGTTATAGTTACGGCCGCCGTTTACCGGGGCTTCGATCAAGAGCTTCGCGCAAGCGCTAACCCCATCAATTAACCTTCCGGCACCGGGCAGGCGTCACACCCTATACGTCCTCTTTCGAGTTTGCAGAGTGCTATGTTTTTAATAAACAGTCGCAGCCACCTGGTATCTTCGACCGGCCTCAGCTTAGGGAGTAAATCCCATCACCAAAACCGGCGCACCTTCTCCCGAAGTTACGGTGCCATTTTGCCTAGTTCCTTCACCCGAGTTTTCTCATACGCCTTAGTATTCTCTACCTGACCACCTGTGTCGGTTTAGGGTACGGTTAGTCATAACCTGAAGCTTAGAGGATTTTCCTGGAAGCATGGCATCAACTACTTCAGTCCATAAAGGACCTCGTCATCGGTTCTCGGTCTTAGAAGAGTCCGGATTTACCTAAACTCTAAACCTACAACCTTAAACGCGGACAACCAACGCCGCGCTAGCCTAGCCTTCTCCGTCCCCCCATCGCAGTTATGAGCAGTACAGGAATATTAACCTGTTTCCCATCGGATACGCTCTTCAGCCTCTCCTTAGGGGCCGACTCACCCTACCTCGAATAGCGTTGGATAGGAACCCTTGGTCTTCCGGCGGGGAGGGTTTTCACCTCCCTTATCGTTACTCATGTCAGCATTCGCACTTCTGATACCTCCACGGTGCCTTACAGCTTCCGCTTCAACAGCTTACAGAACGCTCCTCTACCATGCACAAAGTGCATCCGTAGCTTCGGTGTTATGCTTAGCCCCGTTATATCTTCCGCGCGGGCCGACTCGACTAGTGAGCTATTACGCTTTCTTTAAAGGGTGGCTGCTTCTAAGCCAACCTCCTAGCTGTCTAAGCCTTCCCACATCGTTTCCCACTTAGCATAAACTTTGGGACCTTAGCTGACGGTCTGGGTTGTTTCCCTTTCCACGACGGACGTTAGCACCCGCCGTGTGTCTCCCGTGATTGAACTCATGGGTATTCGGAGTTTGCATCGGGTTGGTAAGTCGGGATGACCCCCTAGCCGAAACAGTGCTCTACCCCCCATGGTTAGACACGAGGCACTACCTAAATAGTTTTCGAGGAGAACCAGCTATCTCCGAGTTTGATTAGCCTTTCACTCCTATCCACAAGTCATCCGCTGGCTTTTCAACGACAGTCGGTTCGGTCCTCCAATGCATGTTACTGCATCTTCAACCTGCCCATGGATAGATCACTCGGTTTCGGGTCTACTCCTAGCGACTGGACGCCCTATTAAGACTCGGTTTCCCTACGGCTCCGCAAATGCTTAACCTTGCCACTAAAAGTAAGTCGCTGACCCATTATACAAAAGGTACGCAGTCACCGTCCTAAAACGGCTCCCACTGCTTGTACGTACACGGTTTCAGGGTCTATTTCACTCCCCTCACAGGGGTTCTTTTCGCCTTTCCCTCACGGTACTGGTTCACTATCGGTCAGTCAGGAGTATTTAGCCTTGGAGGATGGTCCCCCCATATTCAGACAGCGTTTCACGTGTGCCGTCCTACTCGATTTCACTTTAAAAGGTTTTTCACATACGGGGCTATCACCCACTATGGCCACACTTTCCAGAGTGTTCTGTTAAACCTAATAAAGCTTAAGGGCTAATCCCCGTTCGCTCGCCGCTACTTAGGGAATCTCGGTTGATTTCTTTTCCTCTGGGTACTTAGATGTTTCAGTTCCCCAGGTTCGCCTCTAATAACCTATGTATTCAGTTAAAAGATACCTATAAATAGGTGGGTTTCCCCATTCGGAAATGTCCGGATCAAAGCTTGTTTACCAGCTCCCCGAACCTTATCGCAGGTTACAACGTCCTTCATCGCCTCTGACTGCCAAGGCATCCACCGTGCACGCTTAGTCACTTGACCATATAACCCGAAGGCGTCTGGAATCACAGTAACTTGTATTGCTAGTAACGATAGATTTCGCCGAATTGGCGCATGCAGTAAAACTACATGTCTTAAATCTAAATCAAATGAATCAAATCCAAATTGTTAAAGAGCGTTTAAAGCAAAAAAGCTTTAAAAGATAATGTCTTACATGACAATATGTTTTAAAACTCTTCCTTTCTCATCCCAAGGATGATGGTGGAGCTATGCGGGATCGAACCGCAGACCTCCTGCGTGCAAAGCAGGCGCTCTCCCAGCTGAGCTATAGCCCCAAGAAAAACAGTAAGGCTATTGATTGGTAGGCCTGAGTGGACTTGAACCACCGACCTCACCCTTATCAGGGGTGCGCTCTAACCAGCTGAGCTACAAGCCTACACCGTTGCTCTTAACTTCTCTGATCAGATAATTCGTGTGAACGCTTGCCGAGAATCGGCTTTCGTTTAAGGAGGTGATCCAGCCCCAGGTTCCCCTAGGGCTACCTTGTTACGACTTCACCCCAGTCATGAACCACACCGTGGTAACCGCCCTCCCGAAGGTTAAGCTAGCTACTTCTGGTGCAATCCACTCCCATGGTGTGACGGGCGGTGTGTACAAGGCCCGGGAACGTATTCACCGTGGCATTCTGATCCACGATTACTAGCGATTCCGACTTCATGGAGTCGAGTTGCAGACTCCAATCCGGACTACGACCGGTTTTGTGAGATTAGCTTACCTTCGCAGGTTTGCAGCCCTCTGTACCGACCATTGTAGCACGTGTGTAGCCCAACTCGTAAGGGCCATGATGACTTGACGTCGTCCCCACCTTCCTCCGGTTTGTCACCGGCAGTCTCCTTAGAGTTCCCACCATTACGTGCTGGCAAATAAGGACAAGGGTTGCGCTCGTTACGGGACTTAACCCAACATTTCACAACACGAGCTGACGACAGCCATGCAGCACCTGTCTCTGCGTTCCCGAAGGCACCAAGCTATCTCTAGCAAGTTCGCAGGATGTCAAGAGTTGGTAAGGTTCTTCGCGTTGCGTCGAATTAAACCACATGCTCCACCGCTTGTGCGGGCCCCCGTCAATTCATTTGAGTTTTAACCTTGCGGCCGTACTCCCCAGGCGGTCTACTTATCGCGTTAGCTGCGCCACTAAAAGATCAAGTCTCCCAACGGCTAGTAGACATCGTTTACGGCGTGGACTACCAGGGTATCTAATCCTGTTTGCTCCCCACGCTTTCGCACCTCAGTGTCAATATCGGTCCAGGTAGTCGCCTTCGCCACTGGTGTTCCTTCCTATATCTACGCATTTCACCGCTACACAGGAAATTCCACTACCCTCTACCGTATTCTAGATTGGCAGTATCAGGTGCAGTTCCAAGGTTGAGCCCTGGGCTTTCACATCTGACTGACCAATCCACCTACGCGCGCTTTACGCCCAGTAATTCCGATTAACGCTCGCACCCTCCGTATTACCGCGGCTGCTGGCACGGAGTTAGCCGGTGCTTCTTCTGCAGTTAACGTCACAGCTGCACGGTATTAACGTACAACCTTTCCTCACTGCTGAAAGTGCTTTACAACCCTAGGGCCTTCTTCACACACGCGGCATGGCTGCATCAGGCTTGCGCCCATTGTGCAATATTCCCCACTGCTGCCTCCCGTAGGAGTCTGGACCGTGTCTCAGTTCCAGTGTGGCTGATCATCCTCTCAGACCAGCTAGAGATCGTTGCCTTGGTGAGCCATTACCTCACCAACAAGCTAATCTCACGCAGGCTCATCCAATAGTGCAAGGTCCGAAGATCCCCTGCTTTCCCCCTTAGGGCGTATGCGGTATTAGACCAAATTTCTCTGGCTTATCCCCCGCTACTGGGTAGATTCCTACGCGTTACTCACCCGTCCGCCACTCGTCATCAACTAGCAAGCTAGTCATGTTACCGTTCGACTTGCATGTGTTAGGCCTGCCGCCAGCGTTCAATCTGAGCCATGATCAAACTCTTCAGTTTAAATCATTGTTGTTACCAGGAATGTGGTAACGGGCTCTAGTACTAAACAACCGGATAACATTCTTAAGAACGTTAAACCTTTGTAAATCGCTTTAAATGAATTCACTTGGTTGCTTGTCTAGAAAAAGTTTGCTTCTTCTCAACAAGCGCCCACACGAATTATCTGATCAAATTGTTAAAGAGCGTTGCTTTTTGACTCTCCGCTGACTCAGCGTTTCGTCTCAAGCGAGGCGCATATTCTACTGTGCGCTCATTCAAAGTCAACCGTTTATTTTGCAATTTTGTAAAAACTATTTACTCAGCAAACGAACTTTGAACACTGATCCGCAAGCAACCTAAAAAACAAATGTTTTCAATCACTTACTGAACACCTTGTTTGGCTCTACAACCCCTTAAAAAGTGGCCTCCCCAAGCAAGGACGGCGAATTATAGAGACTTCCCGAACAACGTCAACAGCGCATGGTAAAAAAAGTGAAAAAAGTTGTAAAAAACTTACAAAACACCGCGAATCGATCAAGGACTGATCAGGAATGGTTATAGCGTATACAATAAACAAGAAAGGCGCTTACAAAATTGCTCAAGCGCCTTTCATTTCGGAGTAACTTCTAAGTTATTTAGCCATTACACCGGTATATAGTTTAGTGGAATCACTGTACCCCATAAAATTACAGAGGCAACGATAATACCCACTAAGGTGCAGAGACCGACTGTTAGAATAGATGTTGAAAACAGAAAGGCTCTCTCTTCAGGTATTTTCATTATTACTGGTACACCTATGTAGAGCAGGTAGACCGTGTAACATACCGCGAATAATCCAACGGTGACATTGAACCACAGTAATGGATACAGCGCAGACAATCCTGCTAAGAACATTGGAGTCGCTGTGTAAGTCGCTAGCGACAGGCAATCGTCAAATGATACGTTGCCACCATAGTTCTTCTCCATCCAGTGAATAGCCCAAGTTATAAACCCAACTCCAACCCACATTGCAAAATAAAATGCGATTGCAGCAGGCAAGGCGCTCATAGCATCCAGTTTTACATACTCAGAACCTGCAATGCTCCAACCTATCTGGGTTGTCCCGATGAACATTGAGATTGCTGGTATCGCAGCCAGAATACTAATTTGTTGCATATAAATATGCGACGCGCTGTAGTGCTCTTTTCTTATTTGCCCCCATTCTTCTTTTGGGTGGTACATTATTCCCATCATATGTTGAATAAACATGATGCATCCCCTCGTTTAATTTAGGTGCAGCACCAATCCATTAGCGCTACATCAATTAACTTCTTGCTTCATTACTGAGTTTCTCTCCATTTCCACAGGTTTCAGGAACTTTAAGTCTTATCCATTGCTGTTTTCATATCATGTAGTGATCTACAAGTAATGCGACAAACAACAACATGATGTAATTGATACTGTATTTAAAAAGCAACATGGGTGACAGACTTGGCTCTGTCCACAAACAAGCAACCCTATATAGAAATTTAGCATTTAGTGTTAATACCAAAACCAGATAGATCGCACCACTCATTCCCGTCATCACTGGAAATAACGTTGTTGCTACCATCAACAAGCTATATAGCATGATCTGCAAACGTGTATATGCAACACCGTGTGTAACTGGCAGCATCGGGATACCTGCTTTTGCATATTCCTCTTTACGGGCAATACATAGCGCCCAAAAGTGGGGAGGAGTCCAAGCAAATATAATAAGTACGAGTAGCAACGCGTTAGGTTCTATCGAGCCTGTTATAGCGGTCCAGCCTAATAGTGGTGGTGCCGCCCCCGCTATACCCCCTATTACAATATTCTGGGGTGTCGCTCTTTTCAGCCATACAGTATAGACCACGGCATAACCCATTAACGCAGCCACTGTTAGCCATGCCGTCAGCGCATTAACACAAAAGACCAAGATAGCTATTCCTGAAACCCCAAGAACAGCGGCGAATAATAGTGCTTGTATCGGACTTAACTTGCCTTGGGGTAAAGGCCTCCTTTTGGTCCGAGCCATTTTTTCATCAATCTTACGATCCATGATGTGATTGACTGCAGCAGCTGAACCTGCAGCCATACCAATACCAACGAGGCCTAAAATGACATTACTGATCGGCGGAATTTCTTGCACTGCCAGAAACATCCCTACAGCAGCAGTTACTAGCATAACGACAACAACCTTGGGCTTACATAAAACTAGATAATCTCGCCAAGAAACCTCTTCTGTACTAATACTTACTAATTCTTGGTTATCCATGATTCACCTCTACAGTCCGTAGCCGCAGCTCATAAATTTTTAACAGAACTAACAACAATCCAACCGCCACTGCATGATGTCCAATCGCTAACAGATTAGGCACCGCATAAAAAGCGTTTAATCCACCCAGTAATATCTGGATCGATAACAAAGCTAACAACCCATATAGCCAACTTCGCATATATATCTGTCTATGCAATTTAACCACCAGCCAAGCACACACAATCAAAACCACCAGCGCACCAATTCTATGAGCCTGCTGAATTGCGATACGTGCATCTAAGGGCAGCAAACCACCTTGGTAATTTGGTCCAATGGTTTCCATAAGATTAAAACCTCTCGCAAAATCACTGCTGGCATACTCGCCCATGCTACAACTCAGCCAATGACCACAAGCGGGTCCTGCATAGTTTGAGCTAGTCCAACCACCCAACACTATTTGCAGCAACAAAACAGCCAATGCATACTTGATCCACTTACTGCATTTAGTTTTTTGTTTTTTCACTCCAGCCATCAATGTTTTCACTTTGCTTCTGAGCACATAGACACCTGTTAATGTCAGCACTCCCCCTAACAGATGCAAAGTCACTACTGGCGGATAAAGCTTTAATGTGACCGTCCACATTCCAAATACAGCCTGTACAGTGACCAACAAGAGCAAGCCATAACTTAGATAGACCGGATATGTTTGCACTCGCCTCAATCTATAGGCGCAAAAAGTCAAAGCAGCTATTACCAAGCCTAAAGATCCCGCTAAATAACGATGGCCCATTTCTAATGCTGTTTTACCAAGCTCTATAGGTATATCAGGGTAAATACCCTGTGCTTCAGTCAAAGCAGTTTGATCAGTAGGCATCACCATATAGCCATAACAACCCGGCCAGTCAGGACAGCTTAGTCCCGCATGGTTAATGCGAGTCCACGCCCCTAGCAATACAACGCAGAGCGCAAGCACTATTGCCACATTACTCAATCGCCATATTAGCTTTAACATTGATTCCCCTTTGGCTTATCCAATCCGGGACATTTTCAACAGCTTGCGTAGATCTTTAAGAATCAGACTCGGCTCATCTGACAATGTATATCGCAACACCATATTCCCTAACGGGTCGACAACCCATATTGCTGTTCCTAACTTTCCAAACTCATTCCTATCTAGCGTGGTAGCGCTCAGATCCACTTGTAACAACTTGACCCGATCTTGCTCCTTACCTAATGCTGTGTGCAAATTGGTAAGCACCTTTGACCATTGCTCACAACGCTCAACACAATCAGCTTGTTTAGTTAACAACAACTGCCACTTACGCTGTTTTAGATTATTCCCAACCAAGCTCAGGTCATTAATATGTTGATCAAAAAGCAAAATACCCGAATGAACGCGTTGCTCTGGAATCATCATCCCCGTAAAAAACATTAAAGAAGCCACCAGCATGGGCACCAAACCCACCGCCCAAACAAGCCAAAAACTAAACCTGTTCATATATGGCCTCCTTTCTTATTTTTACAGCACTCCAAATTAATAAACACAGCAACGCAGATGCCATAGCGAACCATTGAAATGCATAACCTAAATGTTTCTCAGGCTTCATATTTACTACTGGCCAATTTAGATCTAAGCCAGGAACCAGCGGTTCTGTAAGCCTTATTTCCAACGACTCAATATCTATAACCAACCGAGACGACATTTTTCCCACATCCAATTGCTGAATGACCTTTGGCCACTGCTCTTCTTCTAGATCATCACCTGATAAAGCAAAACCTTTCTCAATAACCCTGACACTGCCACTAATAGTTTGCTGACCTTTTGGTACTTCAACCTCAGGTAAGACCCCGCGATCCAGCGAAGCTAACACCCAACCTAGATTCACCAATACACTTCGACCGCTATCCTCAATAAATAGAGCAACGATTTCGTAACCAACTCGCCCGTTGCGTACTCGATTATCTAAAAGAAAGTACCGTTCTCGATCCAACACTCCCTTCAAGATAACCGCTTTATAACTCCCTCTTGTCATCTCTTGCTCCAACGGCAGTTCCTGACTTGGTTTTGCTTGTTGCCAGCTATCCAAAAGTTCTCGCTTCTGTTCCGCTCGGTCCAACTGCCAAAGTCCCAGTCCGAACAATAATGGCAACAATACAATTCCAGATATCCACAACATCCACTTGAAGCCTGAACCACTCTGAACTTTACTCATAGTTACCCACACCAAGAACAGCCATCAGGTACTGCACATGTCGTTAAAGTTGCTTTTACTACTTCTCTTTATTGCCGTTCTAATCAGTTTATTTTCCGGTCTTTACTTCTTGGTAAGAGATCAAGGTCAATCTCATCGAACCGTTAACTCGCTTTTCTTTCGGGTCACCTTTAGTGTCATGATCATCGCGGTACTTATTTACGGCTTCTATACCGGTGAAATTGTTCCTCATAGGCTTTAATCGACTACAAGATATAAACAAATAGAAATAAGCCGACCCATACCACATCAACAAAGTGCCAATACCAAGCAATTGCCTCAAAACCAAAATGTTTTTCTGAACTAAAATGCCCTTTGAGTACTCGCAACCAAATAATGATCAACATCAACGTGCCTAAGGTGACATGCAAACCATGAAAACCCGTGAGAATAAAAAATGTCGCCCCGTATATACCGGCATTTAGCGTTAAGCCTAATTCGTTGTAAGCAAGTACATACTCATAAGCTTGAAAATAAAGAAACACACTGCCCAACAAGACAGTCACAGCTAACCAAAATACCACCCTAGAGCGTTGATCCAACTTAAGTGCTTTATGTGCAAGCGTGACGGTAAAACTAGATGCAATCAGTAAAATGGTATTGAAAAGCGGTATATGCCAAGGATCAATTACCTCTTTTGGACCCGGAAAAGCATTTTGATCTGGCGTCACCATCAAAGGCCACTGCGCCTCAAAGCCTTCCCATAGCATATTAGAAACACCTTTATCACCTTCGCCTCCCAGCCAAGGTACTGCTAAGGTCCTGACATAAAATAAAGTGCCGAAAAATGCCGCAAAGAACATCACTTCAGAGAAAATGAACCAGCTCATCCCCCAACGGAATGATCTATCCATTTGTGGACTGTATAAGCCTTCACCACTTTCATGGATTACGTTGCTAAACCAGCCCAACAAAATAAGCCCCATCCCCAATGCACCGGCTAAGAGAAGAATCAAACCAGCTCCTCCAGCCTCTTCTGCGGTAAAGCTATTAATTAAGCTGCCTGCACCGTAAGCCATAAAAAACAAAGCTATCGACGCTAAAATAGGCCAACGACTTTGTTCTGGCACATAGTAAGTTTGAGTACTCATAGAGAGTTCCTCCTAGCAGACAAATTCACTTCCGCTTCTGGTGTGATATCAAATAGAGTGTATGAGAGTGTTACTGTTTTGATGTGCCTAGGAAGCTCAGGCGCGATAGAAACAACCAGCGGCATCGCCTTTATTTCTTTCGCATTTAGCGGCTGCCGTTCGAAACAGAAACAATTAATCTTTTGCACATAAGGCGCAGCTTCTGAAGGTGAAACCGAAGGGACTGCTTGCGCAATCATGAAGTTATCGGTCAAATTACGCGCCTTATAGGCTGTTTGGTACATTTCCCCAGGCGACATGATGATGGAAGTCTTTTCTGGTTTAAATCGCCAAGGCATTGATTCGTTGTTAATAGCCACCAGCTGTAATTTTACCTGTCGACTGTTATCCACAACCAAACTCGGCTCCGCAGCAACTAGATCCACTTTGCCGTTTAGCCCCGTAATATCACAAAACACGTCATATAGAGGCACCAACGCGAAACCGAACCCAAACATAATCAGGGTTCCACTTAACAGTGATAGCACTGTTTTCTTATGTCGTTGCTCTGCCATAACGACCTCTCAAAAGTGCTGTTATTTCACCTCTGGCGGTGTACTAAAGCTGTGATAAGGCGCAGGGGACGGTAGGGTCCACTCTAAACCGTGAGACCCTTCCCATACTTCCGCACTGGCCTGCTTACCCTTACGAATACAGCTCACAATGTTATAAAGGAAAATCAGTTGCGATAGCCCAAAGATAAACGCGCCTACTGAAGCAACCGCATTAAAATCAGCAAACTGAAGCGCATAGTCAGGTATACGACGTGGCATACCTGCTAAACCGATAAAGTGCATAGGGAAAAAGGTGATATTCACCCCGATAAAACTACACCAGAAATGCACCTTACCCATGGTTTCGTTGTAATAATTGCCGCACCACTTAGGTAACCAATAATAAGCTCCTGCCATAATGGCGAAGACCGCACCGGGTACTAGGACATAGTGGAAATGGGCAACCACAAAGTAAGTGTCGTGGTATTGGAAATCGACTGGTGCGATCGCCAACATCAAGCCTGAAAAACCACCGATTGTGAAAAGCACAACAAATGCGAGTGCAAACAACATCGGTGTTTCGAACGTCATAGAGCCACGAAACATCGTCGCAACCCAGTTAAATACTTTAACCCCTGTAGGCACGGCAATCAGCATCGTTGTGAACATAAAGAACAATTCACCAGCCAAAGGCAGGCCGACGGTAAACATGTGATGCGCCCAAACAATGAAGGAAAGAATGGCAATAGAAGCCGTGGCATAAACCATCGAGGTATAACCAAACAGTTTCTTCCTTGCGAAAGTCGGAATGATCTCACTGACAATACCAAAAGCAGGCAAGATCATAATGTAAACTTCAGGGTGACCGAAGAACCAGAATACATGTTGAAACAACACCGGATCACCACCCCCAGCAGCATCAAAAAAGCTGGTTCCGAAGTGAATATCCATCAGCATCATCGTAACTACGCCGGCCAATACGGGCATAACGGCAATCAGTAAAAATGCAGTAATTAACCAAGTCCAGACAAAAAGTGGTAACTTCATCATCGTCATACCCGGTGCACGCATGTTTAGTATGGTCGCAATAATGTTTATCGCCCCCATAATCGAGCTAATCCCCATCATGTGCACAGCAAAGATAAAAAAGGTCACACTAGGCGGTGCATAGGTAGTAGATAATGGTGCATAAAATGTCCACCCAAAATTCGGTGCACCGCCATCCATAAACAGAGTCGACAACATCATCGCGAAAGCGAAAGGCAGAATCCAAAAGCTCCAGTTATTCATTCTTGGCAGTGCCATATCTGGCGCACCTACCATAATAGGAATCATCCAGTTAGCTAAGCCAACAAACGCCGGCATGACCGCACCAAAGACCATGATTAAACCATGCATGGTGGTCATCTGATTAAAGAAGTCTGGCTGAATGAGCTGTAACCCTGGCTGAAATAGCTCTGCTCGAATCAGCAATGCCATGCATCCGCCGGTAAGGAACATTAAAAAGCTAAACCAGAGATAGAGCGTCCCAATATCTTTATGATTGGTTGTGAATAACCAACGCCCTAAACCGGTAGCCGGACCATGATGATGAGAAGCTGCAACCGTATCCATGACCCCTCCTACTCTTTCAACTCAGCAATCTGTGCTGGTGTAACTAGATCGCCCACCTTATTACCCCAAGCATTTCGCTCATAAGTAATCACAGAAGCCAGCTCTACAGCAGACAATTGATCTCTATATGCCTGCATCGCCGTACCTTTTTTACCGTTAAGCACAATGTCTATATGAGGCCCCGGCTCTCCCAATGCGATTGGGCTATTTTTCAAAGCCGGGAAAACACCCGGAATCCCCTCACCATTGGCTTGATGGCAAGCTAAACAGTTTTTGTTATAAACCGCTTCACCGGTTTCCATAAGCTCAGCAAGGTTCCAATCTTTTTGCCCTTCAGCCGCTTTTTCTTGATCTGCTTGCCTAACCTCAGCAAGCCACGCCTCATACTCTTCTGGCGTTTTAACTTCGACAACGATTGGCATAAAACCATGATCTTTACCGCAAAGCTCTGCGCACTGACCGCGATAAACGCCGGGCTTATCCACAATGGTCCACGCTTCATTTATAAAACCGGGAATTGCATCTTTCTTAACCGCGAGATCAGGAACCCACCAAGAATGAATCACGTCATTTGCGGTCAGTAAAAAGCGCACTTTTTTACCTGCAGGAATCACCAAAGGGTTATCCACTTCGAGTAGATAATGTTCGCCTTTAGCAGCTTTGTTGTTGATCTGTTCTCGGGAGGTAGAGAGACTTGAGAAGAAATCGATATCTTCAGCCAAATACTGATATCGCCATTTCCACTGATAACCAGTGATCTGAATATCGACTTCAGATTCTGAGTTATCGTACATTTTGATTAAGGTTGCCGTTGCAGGAACAGCCATGGCAATCAGGATAACGAAGGGAATTAACGTCCAAGCAATTTCGACAACAAGGCTTTCATGAAAGTTATGCGCTTTTGCTCCTTTGGACTTACGATGATAGATCACCGACCAAAGCATCACGCCAAAAACAACGACACCAATAGCCACACAGATCCAGAAAATGATCATGTGCAGGTCATAGACCTCTCGACTGATTTCGGTAACACCTCGGGTGAGATTTACCTCCCAATCAGCCTGGAGATTATTAGCAAACAATAACAGTGCAACAAATCCCGATATTGTTTTTATCATTGCAGCCCCCTTTGCTATACACGCAAAAGAGCCTGTCAGAAACCTCTCACTAAGGGCGTTGTACTTCTATTTCAACGTCGGTAGCGACAGGGTTCGGGCAGGCTCTCTTTCCGCCTGGACTCCGTCCTATCATTTCCGACCAATCCGCTTGGTTGTTAACTGCAAGTATAGCAGCGATGAAAATTTTGCAAGGACGTCATAAGTAGTTATAGACGTCAGATCTTATCCACCAGCATAAATGCACCACTCATCATCGCGATAATAAAGAGCAAAAAGATTACCGTATAAACAAGAGCTTTAAGGGGGCGACAATTACAAGGGAAGGGTTTCATAATAACCTCCTTCTACAAGGGCTATTATGAGGTATAGCAGAAAAACGGCCCCTTAAAGGAGCCGTTTAAAAAATTCTAAAATGCTTCTATCTGACCCTTAGGCCGTAGGTTTCTGCTTAGTTTTTCGCATAACCCACAAAAGCGGTCCAGATACTGCGTAAGCTAGGAATAGAATCCATAAGAATGCTGGAGGACTGATAGAGATAATACCAACAGCCAAAACAATACCCGCCAAAATCAAGAAAGGAACTTTCTCTTTTAAGCTTACATCTTTGAAGCTGTAATAAAGTACATTGCTCACCATCAATACACCGACCAAAGCAACAAATGCGGCAATCAAATATACATAAGCTGATCCATCTATTTCATACTCGGTCGCGGCCCATACCAAACCGGCGACGGCAGCCGCTGCTGCTGGGCTAGGTAAACCGATAAAGTAACGCTTATCTGTCGAACCAATTTGGGTATTGAAACGAGCGAGCCTTAAAGCCGCTCCTGCGACATAGATAAACGCAGCGAACCAACCCAGTTTGCCAATATCATCCAAGACCCAAGAGAACACTACAAGCGAAGGCGCTACACCAAAGGAAACCATATCCGCTAGTGAATCGTATTCAGCCCCAAATGCACTGGAGGTGTTGGTCATACGCGCTACTCGACCATCGAGCCCATCCAATACCATCGAAACAAAGATCGCTATTGCGGCATTTTCAAAGTGCCCATTCATGCTCGCAACAATTGCGTAGAACCCAGAAAACAGTGCCCCTGTCGTGAATAAATTAGGCAGTAGGTAGATCCCACGGCTACGAGGCTTTACCGGTTCTTGATTATCTTGATTTTGCGGCTCATTCATCGCGATTTTTTATATTCCATAATATAGAGAAACCCCATTCTACTGTGACCAGCGTCAGGATGCCATTTCTAGAGATCTAGATGATCCTGATCTAATAGAATTCTATCCACAAATTTAGTTAGCAACGCATTTGATTGAGGCGTTTCTTGTGCAGTCGCTAGCACCTGATCAAGGTGATCATCTCCATCTGTGTATTTATCTTTGTAAAAGGTCAGTCGCTCAACTAAGATTCGTTTACCAACTTCCGGATGAAATTGAAAAGCCCAGAACGGCTTATCTTTTAACCTAAATGCGTGGATACATTGCTCAGTGTAAGCAAGGGAAGCACAATTTTTCGGCAATGTTTTGGCGTACTGTTTGTGTACAGAAACGGCATAAAAGTTGTCGGGGGTATCACGAAATATTGGATCCTGCCAAACACTGTGATCAAGCGATATGGGAATAGTACCCATCTCAAAATCTTTCTCTCGATGCAGGATCTCACCACCAAGCGCTAATACCGCTAACTGAAAACCAAAGCAGGAGGCAAACACTGGTTTGTCTATTTGTGCGCAACGTAAAATAAGCTGCTGACACTGATCTACAAATGGATAGATATCTGGGAACAGAACATTAGCTTCACTGGCACCACCGACTAGCAAAGCGTCATAATTATCGGCAACAGTATCTGGAAATGCCGGTGTATCAAAGACATTAAGCACATCAAACTGCTCGATATTAAGCCCGCAGTATTCAGCAAAACTCTCTAGTTCTTCCCTGCGAACTTGATCTTCATCTCGGATCTGAAGCAGCAATAACTTCAGTTGGTCCCGACTTTTCACCATGCTTCCCATCCATACCAATACTTTATCTTAGTACTATAAAAACATCGCCTCGATGTCACAACTTGGCCGCTGTCCTATCGCACTGATATTTGATCCAATCCACTGTTCTGCGGCATTTCGTCCCTTTTCCTTGAGACCTAAAAGAAATTCCTGTCGGGTATCATATTTGCTGGCTTGTTCCAGACTAGATAACACTTCACCCGATTCAATCAAATGAAAACGTAACGCTTTGAATCGTCGCTCCAGACTACTGGTACTGAAAAACTTATCTTTAGCCTGCTGTCGGGTATAGCTGATCGCTCTCATCTCTCGTAAGAAAGTACTTTGAAAACCCAATTCTGTAACACGTTGGTTAATCGTATTAGAAGTCGTCGGCAGTTCACGTCCCTGCATAGGCTGAAGCAGAACCATTAAGATATCTTCTTCCCTACAATCAAAGATCAGCGGATAAATCGCCGGATTACCAGAAAAACCTCCATCCCAGTAGTAACAATCATCAATTTCAATTGCTTGATGCAGCGTTGGTAAACACGCCGAAGCCAAAGCATGCTCTGTGGTCAGTTCATTTTCTCTAAAGAGCCGAATTTTGCCAGATGTGACATCGGTAGCAGCGATGAATAACTGTATTGATCCATCATTTCTCAGCATTTCAAAATCGACAATATCATCCAGTAGACTACGCAATGGATTGATATCGAGAGGATTAAGATCGTAAGGGGATAGATAACGCAATAGATTGAGCATAAACCCTGTCACCGCCGTCATTTGGGAATCTGGCAGCTGCGAACCTATCAACTCCGAAGGAGAATTCAGAGAGACTCTGTGCCAAAATTGGTCCAATAAAGCCTTTGCTCCTGACGCTCCATTCAACTGCCAACCATGTGCAAGTAGAATCGCATTCATGGCACCTGCACTAGTTCCACTGATCGCTTGAGGCTTGATATCCTCTTCAAGTAAACGATCTAAAACGCCCCAAGCAAATGCCCCGTGAGCACCACCACCCTGTAATGCCAAATTTAATGACTTAGACATACGCACCTCCCGTTGCTTTGTGCACCGCACAATAACAACATAGAAAATAGCATAGAAATATGACAAAACTGAACAAAAAACAGGCAACCAAACTCCAATCAGATTAAAAAATGGCATAAAATAAGAAAAACATTCGAAAAAGCGCAACATTATGGATATCAAACAGCTCAAACAATTCGTTCACTTAGCCGAGACTCTGCACTTTGGCCGAGCAAGCGAAGCTTCTTACATCAGTCCTTCAGCACTTAGCAGAAGCATCAAACAGCTGGAAGAAGAAGTCGGTACAGATTTGTTTGAGCGAGATAACCGCAGTGTTGCTCTGACGGCAGAAGGAAAAATCTTCTTAGACTATGCCCGCGATTCCCTTGGTCAGTGGGATATGGTGCGCACTCAACTGATGGAAAGGTCGGGGGAGCTCCAAGGCGAAATCAGTATGTATTGCTCGGTTACCGCCAGCTACAGTTTCCTGTTCGACATCCTGAGTGAGTTCCGCACTGACTACCCCAAAATAGAGATCAAGTTACACACTGGGGATCATGAACACGCTATATCCCGGATACTATCAGGAGATGAAGACTTTGCTATTAGTGCTAAGCCTGACACTTTACCGGCAGGGATTGCGTTTAAGACGATTGCCATCTCGCCATTACTCTTTATAGCGCCAAAACAGGGACTACAAGGTCAAGACAAGCCACCGGTTCGACCAGATAGCTCCACACCGATGATCCTATCCGAAGCGGGCTTGGCTCGTAAAAGAGTCGATCGCTGGTTTAAAGATCAAAATATAAAACCGATTATCTACGCGCAGGTATCGGGTAACGAGGCGATTGTAAGCATGGTAAGTCTTGGGTTTGGTATAGGGGTTGTACCTGAGATCGTTCTGCAAAACAGTCCACTAGCAAATAGTGTGGAAGTGCTCGACATCACACCTCAACTCAAAGCCTATGAAGTTGGGATTGTGACCTTAGAGAAAAAACTTAAGAACCCGTTGATCAACGCCTTTTGGTCACAGCTAACTCAATCTAAATAATCACTTTTTGAACGGTAACATCAGCATACCTCCCAAACGGCAAGAGGTGTTTGGATCATTAAACTCGTGTAATCCGATCTCAACCCCTGCTTGGCCTTTAACGGGCTTCTGGATATAAGTCATACAGATTCGATCCCAACATGATAACGCAAAGCCATAATTACTATCCGTCTCACTGGGAATTTTTGAGTGATGCACTCGATGCATATCAGGGGTAACAAATAGCCAACGAATCACCCTATCCAATAGTTTAGGCAATTGGATATTTGAGTGATTAAACATGGCTGAAGCGTTGAGTAACACTTCAAATAGGATCACCGCAACCACCGCAGGCCCCAGAATAAACACCATCAACATTTTAATCAGCATCGATAGGATAATTTCAACTGGGTGAAATCTAGCCCCCGTGGTCACATCAATATCTGGATCCGCATGATGCATGCGGTGAAAACGCCATAGCAAAGGAACTTTATGAAAGAGAACATGCTGTGCATATATAAGGAAATCCAGCAGCACTACGGCTAACAGAACCTCCAACCAAATAGGTAAACCCAACCATACAAAAAGTCCAACCCCTTTGGCCTGCGCATATCCAGCAACGCCAACAGCTGCTACCGGAAACATAATTCTAAGCAGCAAACTATTAAGTACAACCAAACTGAGATTCGATCGCCAGCGAAGCCACTTTTCTTGCAGCAAAGGCCGGCAAGGTCTGTAAAGCTCCCAACAAGCCATTACAGTGAACACGCCGAAAAAACAGCTTAAGCGCACTATCGGTTCATTCGCTAACAACCAAGCTGAATAGTTCACTGGGGACTTTCTCTTCCTACATTTACTCTTCTGGCATCAATGCGGCGATTTCTGGTAACACAAATGGACGACCTCTTTCATTTAATGCCGTTCCAATGACTAGCGCTTCAAGCGCTACCTTTTCATCTGACAATCTAACCACCCGTTGGCGAAAACCAAACTTAACTTTGCTCACCCGCTCGACGCTCACTTCCACAACAAAGCGATCGCCACTGGTTAAGGAATTTTTATAGTCCATTTCAGAGCGAACAACGACCAGATGAATTTTATCTTCGGTCAACTTAGCAAAGTCGATTCCCTTATCTAACAGGTACTCATGACGTGCATGTTCCAAATAATTGAAGTAAACGCCATTGTTCACGATGCCTTGCAGGTCACATTCGTAATCACGCACTTTAAATTCCAATCGAAACGACATGCTTTCTTCCTTTCTAATATCAGAGCTCATAGCGGACTAAACGTTCAAAAATATCAATAAATCAGCCAGCCTTCTGAGCTATATCATTTAAATACAGCTATAACTATTACTAAACTATGCAGATAAGACACATTGTACACATCTAATAATTTTAGAACCGTTAGTTTTTACTTTTGTATGCGAAGAAGGGTGAACCATGAAAAAAATGCCAGTTACCAACCGTGAGGTAGTTCTGCCCGAAGGTCAGCGCATTATTTCAACAACAGACCTCAAAGGACGGATCACTTACGTTAATCAGGTTTTTTGTGATATTTCAGGGTTCACTGAAGAGGAACTTATAGGCAAAGCCCACAACATTGTTCGTCACCCAGATGTACCACCTGCGGCATTTGATAACCTCTGGACCTCTTTAAAAGAAAACCATGCATGGCGGGGTATTGTTAAAAACCGTTGTAAAAATGGCGATCATTATTGGGTTGATGCCTACGTAACTCCTTTATACGAAAAAGGCCAAAAGGTTGGCTACCAATCGGTACGTTTTAAGCCAACAGCAGAACAAGTGTCTAAAGCCGAAGTTATTTATGCGGTTGCTAATGCTGGTAAAGCAGGCAAAGCGCTCAAACTGAAGTCTGTCAGCAACCAAACGTTCGGTATCTTCACTTTAATTTCTTTCATTAGCTTAATAGCAGCTTGGTTCGCCGGTGCATCCTTCCCTGTTTTGGGAATTATAGCGCTGACAGAATTACTTTTAGGTGGCTGCCTATTGCGTTTAACCTCTCCTATTAAGGAGCTAGCTGTTCGTGCGCGCAACCGCTTTAGTAATCCACTTATCCAATTAATGTATTGCCCACGACAAGACGAGTTTGGTGAAATTGATCTCGCTTTGCAGATGAATGAAGCCAGAAACACCACGGTGCTTACACGGTTGGGCGATGTCAGTCACACCATTGATCAAGCAATTGATGTTACAGATAACGCAATCCGTCAAACCAATGAAGGGATCAGCCAGCAAGATAAAGAAAGCGACATGGTCGCTGCGGCGGTACACCAAATGGCCTGCGCATCGCAAGAAATTGCAGCCAACACTAGTGATATGTCGAATGCATCGCAAAATGCTCGCAATACGACTGAACAAGGCCGAAGCGCACTCTACAACACAGTTAATCACATTAAAGATCTTTCCAGTGAGGTCGTTGAAGCAACCGAAGCTACCATGGAGCTGAAACAGCATACCGATGCCATTGGTAATGTAGTTACGGTGATTAACGATATTGCTGAACAAACCAACTTGCTTGCACTTAATGCCGCAATTGAAGCAGCACGCGCAGGAGAAACAGGACGAGGCTTTGCCGTGGTAGCTGATGAGGTCCGTACCTTAGCAACCCGAACTCAAAACTCGACACAAGAAATTGAAGCGTCCATTGAAAGCGTTCAGTCTGCTGTGGATAAAACCGTCAGTATCATGGAACAAAGCCGTGATCACGCCAAACAAAGCGTGGATGTCGCTAACGTTGCTGATGAAGCATTCCAAACAGTGCAAAGCTCGATTGATGATATTTCTGATCGCTGCTTACAGATCGCTAGCAGCTCTGAACAACAGTCTTCCGTTGTAGAAGAGATTCAACAAAATATTGTCGCGATCAGGGATCTTGCCCGTCGTAACAGTGAAGCCTCTGATGAAACCGCTTCCGCTAGCAGTGAACTGCATGAACTGGTAAAACAACTAGATTCAATGGTTACTGCGTTTGATCGCTAGGAAATTGTAATGAGTGCGGAAGAGATCTACAGCGGCAGCTGCTTGTGTGGTGATGTTCAATATGAAATCTCGCCTCCCTTTTCTACTTTCCAATATTGTCACTGTTCTCGTTGCCGAAAGACCACTGGCAGCGCACATGCCAGCAATATCATTATGCCGCCCGAGCAATTCCGTTGGACGTCTGGAGAATCATCGGTTGGACGCTATGAACCGAGCGATGCCAAACATTTTGCTGTCTGCTTTTGTAAAAAGTGCGGTTCTAACCTTCCGTGGTTAGCTCAAACAGGTAAAGCAATGATCGTCCCTGCTGGCACACTTGATACAGACCTTGGCGTATCACCCGAACGTAATCTTTTTTGGGGAAGTCGAGCAAACTGGTATCAAACGGTTAACCAACTCGATGCATTTGAAACACTTCCAGGCAAAAGCCCCGCCTGCAAAATTGAAGCAGAATAACTGAACTCACCCAACGCTCTGAAGTCTCACAGAAAACGGGAGGACAGAGCCATGAAACTATTCACCAACACTTTAATCGCTGCCAGTCTTTATTTGTTACCTCAAACCTTAGTGGCTGAGCAGATCTTTGAAAATCAAGGACCTGTACCTCAGCTAGTTGAACTCTATACATCTGAAGGTTGCTCCAGCTGCCCACCCGCTGAACGCTATATCAACAGCTTTGTAAACTCCCCTGACCTTTGGAAAAAGGTAGTGCCTTTAGCCTTTCATGTAGATTATTGGGATTACATTGGCTGGGAAGATCGATTTGCCCAACCTGAGTTTAAACAGCGCCAATACAATCATCGCCGCTTAGGAAATTTTAGAAGTGTATATACACCTGGCTGGATTAGTTCTGGCAAAGAATGGCGAGGTTTTTTCCAAGGTAAAACCCTACCCAACCACTCGTCCTCTGGGGGGCAACTTAAAGCCAACCTCACCAGCCAAACCCTTAAAGTGAGTTATACACCTCAAAGAGACCGAAAAGCACTTATAGCTCATGTAGCTATACTCGGTTTTGACCTCAGTAGCCAAGTCACTTCAGGCGAAAATGCAGGCCGCTTACTTCAACATCAATTTGTGGTTTTACATAAACAACAAAAAGCCCAATCAGACTATAACTGGAGCTTTAAACTCCCCCATCTACAAACGTCTCAAAAGCATGCATTGGCCATTTGGGTTTCAGAACGAGATCAACAACCAATTCAAGTTACTGCCGATTGGCTGAAATAAAAAAAGGCGACCTAAAAGGTCGCCTGAATACCCCAGTAGGGTTATCACAAGTGCATAGCTAATAAAGGGTTTAATGTCTTAATCTTCACCACCTAGGAAACCTAGGATATGCAATAAACTGGTAAACAAGTTATAGATGGACACATACAAAGACACTGTTGCCATAATGTAGTTTGTCTCACCGCCGTGTAGGATGTTGCTGGTTTCATAAAGAATAAAGCCAGACATCAACAGAACGAACATTGCCGATACAGCGAGAGACAGTGCAGGAATCTGGAAAAAGATGGCACCTAAGCCTGCTACAAACGCCAGCAACACACCGACCATTAAGAAGCCACCCATGAAGGTAAAATTCTTACGTGTGGTTAGGACATAAGCTGACAAACCTAAGAAAATAATCCCTGTCATACCCATCGCGTTCATTACGATGGAACCGCCGCCCGGCATCGCCAAATAATGGCCAACAATAGGGCCTAGGGTGTAACCCATAAAACCAGTCAAAGCAAAGACTGAAGGTAGCGCCCAAACACTATTGCGCAGCTTGTAGGTCAAAAAATACAGACCGAAAAAGCCGACTAAAGAGATGATGACGCCGGGGTGAGGTAGCTGTAAAGCAATAGAGACACCAGCAGTAATAGCACTGAATAGCAAAGTCATAGACAACAATGCATAGGTGTTGCGTAGTACCTTATTAGACTCTAACGCCGATGTTTGCGTTTGAGTTGCTGAAGATCTTATAGATGTATTCATACACCCCTCCTGATTTTTTTCTAACCAAAAGCCTTTTGGCTTTCCGGCATCAACAGTTCAAAATTTAACCGCCTACCAAAAACAATAAAACTCGATTATTATTAACAAAAGCATCGATTTTACCGAGTTTTTAATGATTAATTATAAACACCTTCACTATTTCTGGATGGTCGCTAAAGAGGGGAGCATCGCTGCTGCTGCTGAGCGCCTGAGTGTTACACCACACACAATTAGTGCTCAGCTGAGCTTGCTTGATGACTACCTTGGCTGCTCTCTCTTCACAAAAGTAGGTAGGCAATTAGAACTCACTGAAACGGGTCATATGGTTTTAAGCTACGCCAGTGATATCTTTTCGTTGGGTGGGGAACTGGAAGAGCGAGTCCGTAATTTAGATAAGATCCGCCCCTTAGTGTTCAAAGTAGGCGTTGTAGATGTCGTACCTAAATCGATCGCTTATCACCTACTATCCCCGGCTATGGATGACATCAACAATGTCAGAATGATCTGTCATGAAGGTGATATAAATGAGCTACTTGCAGAGCTTGCCCTACATAGATTAGATCTGGTGATTTCAGAATCACCTATACCTTCTGATGTCAGTATTAATGGTTTTAGCCATAGTTTAGGCACCTGTGGCAGTAGTTTTATGGCAAGCCCATCAGTGGTTGAGCAACTAAGCGGTGAATTCCCACATAACCTTAATGGCTCTCCGATGCTACTTCCGAGCGAAACAACCATTGTCCGCTCACAACTGCTACAGTGGTTTAGTAAGAACCGTATCCATCCTCGCGTGGTAGGGGAATTTGATGACAGCGCATTAATCAAAGCGTTCGCAAATGCTGGTAAAGGAATTATGGTGGTACCTACACCGATTAGAGATGAAGTCTCTGCACAGCTAGGTTTAGTAACCTTGGGAGAAACCAACGAGATTGTGAATAACTTCTACGCGATCTCGATCGAGCGTAAGATTTCACATACCGCAGTGGAAAAAATCACGACCGCCGCTAGAGACTGGTTGAAAAGCAGTAGTTAGGAACCACCATAACCGTTACTTAGCACGATGAGGGAGAACTAGTTATGCACACACCCAGCCCGATCATACTTAAACATCCCTCACCTCAATTAGATTCAATAGCATTCGAAGATGCGGTACTCGCAGACAAAAATGACTATCTAAAGAAATTAAAGAAATGGCAAAAGCGCATACTTGAAGTGCAACAAGCCTATTATCATCAAAATCGCCGGGCCATAATTGTATTTGAAGGCTGGGATGCCAGTGGTAAAGGCGGCGCTATTAGACGTATCACCGAAAAGTTAGATCCGCGCGGCTTCACTGTTCACCCGATTAGTGCGCCAACTTCAATCGAACAGAGCAAGCACTACCTACAACGTTTCCAAGAAAAATTACCGCCCGCAGGTTCTATCGCGATATTTGATCGTTCGTGGTACGGCCGTGTTTTAGTTGAGCGGGTTGAAGAGTTTGCTTCACCACAGCAATGGCAAAGAGCCTACCAAGAGATAAACGAATTTGAACGCAGCTTGATTGATGATGGTGCTCGCATAATAAAAATCTTTATGCACATCACCCCCGATGAACAACTGAGACGCTTTACCGAGCGCCTAAACAATCCGGTAAAACGCTGGAAGTTAACCACCGAAGATATTCGTAATCGTGAACGTTGGGAAGATTATACTCACGCGATCAATGACATGTTGCACTACACACATACAGAAACTGCTGCGTGGAATGTAATTGCGGCGAATCACAAATGGTATACACGGATAGAAGCACTCAAAAGCGTTGTAAAACAACTAGCCTCTGAAGTGGATATAACACCTCCGCCTTTAGATCCTGAAGTCACAGCGGCCGCCTACTCCTCTTTAGGTATCAAAGCTAAAGACTGAATGAGTAGGCTTCAGAAACAAAATCCCGAATGCCTACTATGCTGTTAATATCGAACCCAGCAAATCGCAGCACTTATGGATACTTCTCGCAAAGAAAGCGTTATTCAAATTAGTATTCTGGATATTCAGAAACGTCTGCTTCCTCGCGCCTATGAACTTCGTGACCGCTTACAAGCTGGCCAAGCCGCTGAAACCTACGACCTAGAATTTTTAGATACCCTCCATAAAACGATCCAAAATTTACATATCCTTTCAACCGATTCACCAGAGCACCATCTATTTATTGGTAACTTAGTACAGCTTTACAGTGCACTCATCAGCATGGCACTCAACAATTCCGAAGAGTAAACCCTCGCCCCCTGCATTCAAAAAACCATCAACTGAATGACATATTTCTGTAATAAATCTAATGCATGATGAGTACTAAATTTAAAGAGGCAAAGAAAATGACAGAAAGAACTTTAACAACTCAGCTGAAGCAGTTGCTGAAACGTGGCTATTCCGAAATGGACGTTCGCAACTTAGCTATGGCACCTAAAAACATCGTGGATCAAGCCATCGCAGAGTTTCATGCGGAAGAACGTATCCATGAAAAAACCATTCAGATTCAACATAATCAGGCTAATTTTGCCATGCGCTTAGGTAATTAATCCCGCCAACAGAACCAACCCTTCCTGTATCAAGCTATCCTTTAGCATTATTTCGTTCTTCTATTGACTTTGTTCAGATACAATTCACCCTACTTGGGTTACTAATAGATGCTACTAGGGGTAGCAGGCTTGGTTGTGAGGGCGAAGTCGCATTAGTCCCAATGACAAACTTATGAGCACCTACAGGAAAATTACAATGAAAAAACTACTGATGGCGACTGCAGCTGCAGCAATGATGATCCCAGCAGCAGCTATGGCTGAACGCGATGGAGCTACTGTTTACAACACTAAATGTGCAATGTGCCACGCATCTGGTGTTGCTGACGCACCTAAAGTAGGTGATGCTGCAGCATGGGGCCCACGTGCAGAACTAGGTATCGATGCACTTTACGCTACAGCTGACAAAGGTAAAGGCCAAATGCCACCACGTGGTCTTTGCATGGACTGCACAGACGGCGAATTAAAAGCTGCAATCCAGTACATGGTTGATAACTCTAAGTAAGTTAGAGTTTCAGCAATAAAAAAACCGCCTGTGGGCGGTTTTTTTATTGCTGAAGAAATGATTGCTTAGAAAATATCGTCAGGTCTCAAATTGATAACCTCCCCATCAGGATCACCATCTTGACGCGCCTGAATCTTTTCTAAGGATTCCTTATCTTTGCCTTTCTGAACAATAATCTCTACACGGCGGTTCTTAACACGATTTGCACGAGTATCGTTTGGCACTAATGGTTTAGTATCTGCCAAACCTAACACCTTAAATCTTGACTGATCAATACGAGGATCACCAAATAGCTCATGCGCTACCGCTAATGCACGTGCCACCGACAAATCCCAGTTAGATTCAAAGCGTCGACCGGCATAAGGGATATTGTCACTGTGCCCTTCAATCGCAACATGACCTTTAACATTCAAAAGCACATCACGAATTTTAGCCAACACTGGAATTGACTCAAACTTCAGCTCAGCAGAACCGGAATCAAAAGAACCTTTCTCTTTGATACGGATAATAATCTTCTTACCATCCGTTTCTACTTCAACACTGCCTTCACCGATTTCTTGCGCTAAGGCCGCAGCAAACTCAACTGCTTCCTCTTTCGCTTCCTGTTCTTGCTGCTTCTGCAGCTCTTGAGCTTCACCCGCCTCTTTATCGGGCGAATCGCTTTCACCCTCTTTCGATCGAATATCTAAAGTATTCATATCGTTGTTGACCGTCATCTGACGGACTTCGTTAAGAGGAGTAGGTTCTGGACGACCTGGACTAAATTCCTGCGCAATAATAGAGGTACCCTTTGGGATATCCTCTACTTTAATCTGGTTTTGAACACCAAACGCTTCACGCATCGAACCTGCCAACTGCTTAAACTTCAGTACGTCCATCTCCGAGAAGGAAAGTAGAAGTACGAAAAAGCACATCAGCAGCGACATTAAGTCGCCAAAAGTCGCCAGCCAACCAGGGAGCCCGGGGGGGCAGGGGGGGCATTCTTGTTCTTCGGTATCGTCACTCATCGCTCTAGTCCTTTACCGAATTAACCTTCAGCCGCTGCACGCTTGCCTTCTGGCAGATAGTTACGCAACATTTGCTCGATTACACGAGGGTTTTGACCCGCTTGAATAGCCAACAGGCCATCAATAATCAAAGCAGAGTTCAACGCCTCTTCATCTTTACGTACGTTCAATTTATCTGCTAGTGGAATCGTCACCATGGTCGCAAGCATTGCACCATAAAGCGTTGTTAGAAGTGCTACCGCCATCGCAGGACCGATGGATTTAGGGTCACTCATATTTGATAGCATCTGTACCAGACCTACCAGCGTACCAATCATTCCCATTGCAGGACCAACATCCCCCATCGCGGAGAACACAGTCGCACCAAATTCATGACGATCATGGGTTAATTTAGCTTCTTTATTCAGCAGGCCTTTTACAACTTCAGGGTCGTGACCATCCACGAGCAACTGGATACCACGCTGCATAAAGTCACTACTTACCGTCTTATCTTCTAGGGACAGCAAGCCGCCTTTACGCGCTGCATCAGCCAAATCAACTGTTTCAGCAATAATCTCTTCAGGATTGAGAGACTTAAACATGAAAGCTTTGGCAGCCACTTTGCCGGCACCGAGGAACTGGGGCAGTGTGAATTTCATCAATACAACAAAGATGGATCCACCAATAACGATCAACAATGATGGTGGGTTGATAAATACACCCGCGTCACCACCGGTAACGATCGCAGCGATTACAATACCAAAACTGCCTAATAATCCGACGAGCGTTGCTATATCCACTCATTACTCCTTAATTAAGCGCGCAAACTGTTCAAGTCCAAGCTGCCTATCATAGCAAAAAAGCACAGGGTTTCACCCATCATACAATCGTTTAACTCCTGAATTTGTATGTATATTTGCTTATAGCAGCTGGCTTCGGTAAGTTTAGCGCTTTCAATCTAAGATTCGCTCTTATGCCACGTAAGAAAAAAACAACTGACTTTGAACAATCCCTGCAAGCGCTTGAATCCCTAGTTACCAAAATGGAACAAGGGGATCTTTCCTTGGAAGAGTCACTTCAAGCCTTTGAAGAGGGTGTCAGCCTAACTCGAGAGTGCCAAGGAATTCTTACTCAAGCAGAGCAAAAAGTTCAGCTTTTGATAGAATCCGACGGTGAACTTTCAACCAAACCGTTTACTGCAGACGAGGACAGCTGATCTTGGAGATCCGCAATCTACTCAAGAGCTACCAGGAGCGGGTAGATCATCACCTTCAGAAATGTATCAATAAAGATAGTATAGATCCGGTCCTTCAAGAATCTATGCAATATTCACTATTCAATGGTGGAAAACGCATTCGACCGGCTTTGATCTATATGGTCAATGCAATGCTAGGCAGCAGTCATGAACAAGCAGACAGCGCAGCAGCCGCTATAGAGTGCATACATAGCTACTCTTTAGTTCATGATGATCTTCCAGCGATGGATGATGACGACCTAAGGCGAGGCAAACCAACCTGCCATATTGCTTTTGATGAAGCGACTGCAATATTAGCGGGTGACGCTCTGCAATGTTTAGCATTTGAATTGATCTCATCCGATGACAAGCTTTCGTCAGAGACTCGTTTAAACCTTATCCAGAAATTGAGTCATGCGTCAGGGCATCAAGGTATGGTTGTCGGACAATCGTTTGATCTACGTAATGTGGGCAATTCTCTTTCACTTGAGCAGCTTGAAGCTATGCACCAGCATAAAACCGGTGCTTTACTGACTTGCTCAGTGCAGATGGGAGCTATCTGTGCAGGCTTAACCGATCAAAAACAGTTAGCAGCGCTCGCAGAATACTCAAACGCGATCGGACTAGCTTTCCAAGTACAAGATGACATTCTCGATATAGAAGGCGATTCTGAAGTAATCGGAAAACCTCAAGGTTCTGATCTAGAACAGAATAAACCGACGTATCCTGCTCTATTAGGGTTGGAAGGTGCTAAGCTGAAATTACAGCAGCTTCATCAACAGGCCCTGTCGGCATTAGATGTATTCGGCGCAGACGCATCAGAACTTAAAGCCCTCGCTGATTTTATTGTGCATCGCGACCACTAAACTGATCGAGCTTTATGTTCCATACAATCCCAAGTAAACGCCCTAGCACACCTCTGTTGGATAGCATTGATACTCCAACCGATCTACGATTGCTCACGTCTGAACAACTTCCAATACTAGCTGAGCAATTAAGAGCTTATCTACTTTATAGCGTCGGACAAAGTGGCGGTCATTTCGGCGCGGGGCTGGGCGTGGTCGAACTGACAGTGGCGCTGCATTATGTGCTTAATACACCGCAAGATCATTTAGTGTGGGATGTAGGTCACCAATGCTACCCCCACAAAATATTAACCGGTCGTCGCGAACAGTTACCCAGAATTCGCCAACAAGAGGGACCATCCCCCTTCCCTAAACGGGACGAGAGTCCATATGATAATTTTGGTGTAGGCCATTCCAGCACCTCGATTAGTGCCGCTCTAGGCATGGCGATTGCCGATAAGATACGCGGTATAGATAGTAAATCTGTAGCCGTAATTGGTGACGGTGCAATGACTGCTGGTATGGCGTTTGAGGCGCTGAACCATGCAGCACATACCAACACCAACCTACTTGTAATCTTGAACGACAACGACATGTCGATCTCCCACAATGAAGGCGGGCTGGCGACTTATCTAGCAAAAAACTTTAAAGATAGAAATGACGGTGAGACCACCACAGCTCTTTTTGAAGCACTGGAGTTTGAATATACCGGCCCTGTTGATGGTCATGACCTTTCTAAACTCGTAGCGGTATTACAAGACGTTCTTAACCAACCAGGACCACAATTCCTCCATTTAGTAACAAAGAAAGGCAAGGGATTTAAACCTGCTGAAGACGATCCAGTTGGTTATCACGCAATTACTAAGATCGATCCAATTCACCAAAAACCTACGAAGAAAATCAGTTACTCCAATATTTTTGGTCGTTGGATCTGTGATTTAGCCGAACAAGACCCGAACCTGACAGCCATTACCCCAGCTATGCGTGAAGGCTCAGATTTAGTGGAGTTTTCTCAGCGTTTCCCCGATCGTTATTTTGATGTGGCTATCGCTGAACAACACGCGTTAACTCTAGCTGCAGGTATGGCCTGCCAAAATGTTAAACCGGTAGTCGCCATCTACTCGACTTTTCTACAACGGGCTTATGATCAACTGATCCATGATGTAGCCATTCAAGACTTAGATCTATTGTTAGCTATCGATAGAGCAGGCTTAGTTGGGGAAGATGGGTCAACCCATGCAGGCTGTTTTGATATTGGCATGCTTCGTGGCTTACCAAAAGCTTTACTGATGACGCCTTCAAATGCTGAAGAGCTTCGCAATATGCTCTTCACCGGCTACCAATACCAAGGATTAGCTGCAGTTCGCTATCCACGGGGCAGTGTTCCAGCACAAATAGATACACCTATGCAGGCAATTGAACTAGGCCAAAGCCGAACGCTCAATCAAGGCAGTAAAGTTGCGCTTCTAAATTTTGGACCTTTGCTAGAGACAGCAAAAGAAGTTGCAAATGCTAAAGGCTATACCCTAGTCGATATGCGCTTTGTGAAGCCTCTAGATCAAAACGCCCTTCAACATGTAGCAGAAGATCATGATCTATTGGTCAGCATAGAAGACCACAGCATCATCAACGGCGCAGGCTCAAGTGTGAGTGAGTACCTACATCAAGAAAAAATCAACACACCTTTACTGATGTTAGGCATACCTGATCGTTGGATTGGTCACGCATCTCGCACACAGCAACTTCAGCACTGCGGTCTTGATTCAGCTGGTATGATCAAGACAATCGAAGAGCGGCTAAAAACGATCGCTTAAAGCCAAAAGTAAGCGACTAACTGCAGAATTGCCGCGGCATACACACCTGCCAGCAAATCATCCAGCATAATACCAACACCACCAGAAACCTTCTGATCAGCCCATTTGATCGGCCACGGCTTCCAAATATCAAAAATACGGAATAGTACAAAGCCAAGAGCGATCCATTCCCAACCACTTGGCGCAAGCGTCATGGTCAGCCAAAAGCCAACAAACTCATCCCAGACAATACCACCATGATCATGCACACCAATATCCTTTGAGGTGCGATCACACAGCCAGATACCGATGATCGTCGTAACCACTAACATCAACAGATAAAACGGCAAGCTCAGGTGTTGGAACCAAAGATAAGGGATTATTGCTGCTAACGTACCTACAGTACCTGGAGCCCACGGAGCTGCACCACTACCCAAGCCGAACGCTAGAAAATGGATCGGATTTTTCCAAACAGTACTAGGTACTTTATTCACGGTTATTCCTTTACGGCTTAGTCTAACAATCGCGGCTAACAGCCTACTCGAACATCAGGATTGGTGGAAGTGATCATAACCTGAGCCTGCAATTTCACAAGGCTCTCCTCGAAGAAACAAACTAAGTTCCGCTTCTTCTGTCACTTTTCCAATGACTGCTACAGGATTTGGCAAGCTAGGGATCACTGCTAAATGTTCCGGCGGTAGGGTGAAACACAGTTCAAAATCTTCACCACCGGTCAACGCCCACTGTTGCGCCTGCTGTTCGCCATAAGTATCCACCAGCTTAGAAGAGATCGGCAAGGCTTCTATCTGCAAACGCGCACCTAGATTGCCACTGGCTTTTAATATGTGTGCTAAATCGGATAACAAGCCATCAGAGATATCCACACAGCTACTGGCATAACCCACTAACGATTGCCCTAAACAGATACGCGGCGTAGGGGAATAAAAACGCTCGAGTAAATACTCTGCATGAGTTTCATTAGTGAAGCCATTAAGCAGCCCTTCAAGACCTCCACGGCTATCACCTAAGTTACCACTAACGCAGATAATATCGCCCGGTTTAGCACCATGGCGACAAAGCCCCTTCCCTATAGGTACAAAGCCATGTACCTGAGCAGAGACGGTTAGAGGCCCACGTGTTGTATCACCACCAATTAATGCAATACTGTAGTCTTGGCAGCGTATACCTAATTGAGAACTAAAGCGTTGCAGCCAATCTGCTTCCGTTTGCGGCAACGTAAGCGCAAGCGTCAACCAAGCAGGCTTTGCGCCCATAGCTGCAAGATCACTGACAGTGGATCCCATAAGGCGATCTGCGAGTTGCTCTGGCTGTATATCAGGTAAAAAATGCGTGCCTTCAACCAGCGTATCGATCGATACTGCGAGTTGTTGCCCCTCTGGTAAATTGAGCAGAGCACAATCATCGCCTACCCCTAAAGCAACAGAAGCATCCGAAGATGCTTCTGAAACCTGTGCGAAGTAGCGCTGTATCAGCTCAAATTCACCCAGCGGCATAGCTTACGCTTTACCTTCTCGTTTAGCGCGAATTTCGGCCATACGCACACGTTGCGCTAGTTTATCTAGCACGCCGTTCACATAACGATGACTATCGGTTGCACCAAACGTCTTCGCCAATTCAACACTTTCATTGATCGCAACTCGGTAAGGAACTTCCATACGTTTAGAAAGCTCGTAAGCACCGATGCGTAGCACGTTCAATTCAACAGGATCCAAGTCTTCAATCTGACGATCAAGGAAGTCAGTAAACAGACCATCAAGTTCTGTTTTTGTTGCCGCAACGTTCTGCAACAATTCAGAGAATAAACGTACATCCGTATCACGCATGTCGTTATCTACACGGAACTGAGCTTCAAGTTCATTCAGAGGCTGACCAGCTAATGACCAAGAATACAAAGCCTGCAGCGCATAGCTACGAGCATTACGACGCTGAGACGTTAGCGAAGGTTTCTTTTTAGCTGCAGATTTTTTTTCGTTGTCACTCATCTGGCTTTAAACCTCAAGCTGCTTAAGCAAGCTAACCATTTCCAGAGCGGAAAGCGCTGCTTCTGCACCTTTGTTACCCATTTTAGTACCTGAACGCTCAACAGCTTGTTCGATGCTGTTTACAGTCAGGATGCCGTTCGCAATTGGCAGATCGTAATCTAAAGACACTTGAGCAACTCCTTTGGAGCTCTCGCCCGATACGTATTCAAAATGTGGTGTACCGCCACGGATAACCGCACCTAGCGCGATGATCGCATCGTCTTTCTTCTGCGCTGCAACGCGCTTCACTGCCAACGGAATCTCGAAAGCACCTGGTACACGGATAACACGAATATTATCTTCGTTTACACCATGACGCTTTAGAGTGTCGATTGCACCCTCTAGCAAGCTCTCAACAACGAATGCATTAAAACGGCCAACAACAATTGCATAGTTGCCGTCTGCGTTTACAAAATCACCTTCAAAGGTTTTCACAGCCATGATTTAAATACCGTTACAGTTATTCTTCACAAGGAATATATTCTTCAATCTCCAGATCAAAACCAGAGATCGCATTAAACTTCATTGGAGAGCTAAGCAGGTTCATTTTACCTACACCTAGATCTCGCAAGATTTGTGAACCTGTACCTACCGTAAGATAAGCACCTGATGCACTGACATTAATTTTGGATTTCTGACGACCATTGATCATCAGATCCGTCGCATCGCTTAGATCGATACGATCACCCGTATCAAGTAAAAGCACAACACCTTGCCCTTCTTTAGCAACACGCTCCAAGGCTTTACGCATAGTCCATTTAGGCTCATCGCCTGGTGCTACAGCGCCTACAACATCACGCAAAACCTCTGTACGGCTATGTACACGCACAAACGCTGGTTCATCAGCTTTCAGCTCACCTAACGTCATCGCAAGATGCGTGCAGTTTTGAATTTCGTCGCGATAAGTGATGTAGTTAAAATCACCGTATTCAGTAGACATCACACCCTCAGCTTCACGCGCGACGGTGTGCTCATTCGCAGTACGATAATGGATCAAATCCGCGATAGTTCCGATCTTAAGGTTGTGCTTTTCAGCAAACTCTTCCAGATCAGGACGGCGCGCCATAGTGCCGTCATCATTCATAATCTCAACGATCGCAGCCGCTGGCGTAAAGCCTGCCATACGTGCAAGATCACAGCCCGCTTCAGTATGACCAGCACGGCTTAGTACACCACCCGGTTGAGCCATAAGTGGGAAGATATGGCCTGGCTGAACAATATCTTCAGCTTTAGCATCAGCTTTTACGGCTGTGCGCACAGTTAAAGCACGATCGGCTGCTGAGATACCTGTAGTAACACCTTCCGCCGCTTCAATAGACATCGTAAAGTTAGTTGAGAACTGAGCACCATTGCTCTGTACCATCAGAGGCAAGTTCAACTGCTCGCAGCGCTCACGCGTCAATGTTAGACAAATCAGACCACGAGCGTGAGTCGCCATAAAGTTTATATCGTCTGGGCGAACCATCTCAGCAGCAATTACAAGATCGCCTTCATTCTCGCGATCTTCATCATCCATTAGGATGACCATTTTTCCCTGACGAATATCTTCAATCAATTCTTGTGGGGTATTTAATTTCATTAACTTCGTACCGTCGTTAGCGGTTAAAACCGTGAGCGATTAAGGTGCCCATTGTCAGACCCTGTTCGCTCTGTTCATTATTATCAGTTGTTTGACCATGACCAATTAAGCGCTCCAGATAGCGAGCGATAATATCCACTTCCAAGTGAATCTGTCGTCCCGTGACATATTCAGTCATGATCGTTTCTTGCGCCGTATGAGGCACAATATTCAATTCAAAGCAGTCACCGTCAAGGGCATTTACCGTCAAACTAATACCATCAACCGTCACCGAGCCTTTCGCTGCCAAATAACGTTGTATTGCTGCCGGCGCTTTGACACTAAAGCGAATAGAACGAGCATCTTCACTGCGCGATACTATTTCACCAATACCATCGACATGGCCTGTGACAATATGACCACCTAAGCGACTAGTCGGCATTAATGCCTTTTCCAGATTCACCCGCTCTCCAATAGCTAATGTATGGAAACGCGTATGAGCCAATGTTTCTCGAGAAACATCAGCAATAAAGCCATCACCTGGCAATTCTACTGCGGTTAAGCAAACACCATTAGTGGCGATGCTATCACCCAGTTTAACGTCCGCCAGATCCAATTGACCTGTACGAACATATAAGCGCATATCACCCGCTTGCTCTTCAATCGCTGCAATCGTACCTACAGCTTCAATAATACCGGTGAACATCTATGCATTTACTCCATATTGAGGCTGTAAGATCAGTTTTAGATCATCACCCAACATGCGACTATCTAACATCTGCAGCTCTACCTGCTCTGACATTTTAGTTAAGGGTAGCTCAAATAGTGGCTTAGCCTGACTTCCTAACAACTTCATCGCCATATAAACATGAAGTTCATCAGCCAGTTTTTGTTCTACAAACGCACCGGCCAACACAGAACCGGTTTCAACAAGCAGATCGTTACACTGCTCTTCAGAAGCGAGCAAACGTAACAAAGGCAATAAAGCCACTCGGCCGTTTTCCGCAGGCATCACTAGAACTTCTGCGCCTGCGTCCTTAAGTTTATTCTTCGCTATTGTATCATCAGTACAAGTGGCAATAAGCGTTCGCCCCGGCTGCTTAAGAATGGAAGCAGTCAGCGGCATCTGTAGATGACTATCCAAAACAACGCGTAATGGCTGTTTCTGTACGACATCCGCAACATTAGGCAGATTTAACTGCTCTTCGCGAACCGTCAGTGCTGAGTCATCTTGTAGAATTGAACCTATACCAGTCAGAATCACTGACGATTGAGCGCGCAATTTCTGTACATCACCACGTGCAGCAGGGCCAGTAATCCACTTGGATTCACCTGAAGCCATTGCTGTTCGGCCATCAAGGCTGATCGCAGATTTAACCCTAACAAAAGGCAAACCCGTTTCCATACGCTTGATAAAACCGGGGTTTAACGTTCGAGCTGATTCTTCAAGTAAACCCGATGTGGCTTCAATACCCGCTTCACGGAGCATAGTCATACCACGACCAGCAACCTGAGGGTTTGGATCAACCATCGCGGCAACTACTCGCGTCACGCCAGCTTTGATTAATGCGTCCGAACAAGGCGGTGTGCGACCGTAATGGCTACAAGGCTCTAAGGTTACATACGCTGTCGCCCCTTTCGCTTCATCACCTGCAGCACGAAGTGCATTCACCTCAGCATGGCCTTCACCTGCGCGATAATGGAAACCTTCACCCAGGATATTGCCTTGTTTGACTAACACGCAGCCAACACGCGGATTAGGTTGCGTGGTATATAGCCCCTCTTTCGCCAACTGAATGGCGCGGGCCATGTATTCGCGATCAGAGACAGACCAAGTCGCACTCACTTAGCAGCACCCTCAGTGTCATGCTCTTCCGATAAGCGTTCAATCTCAGCCTTAAACTCATTAATATCTTGAAAACTGCGGTACACAGAAGCAAAACGTACATAAGCAACTTCATCGAGTTTACGTAGTTCAGCCATCACTTCTTCACCAATCTGACGCGACGGTAGCTCGCGCTCACCTGTCGCACGTAAGCGATGCTTAATACGGTTAATACAAGCTTCAAACTCTTCGATAGAGACGGGACGTTTTTCTAACGCCCGATGAATACCTGCACGGAGTTTTTCATCGTCAAACGGTTGGCGAGAGCCATCAGCCTTAATTAGGCGAGGCATCAGCAGTTCTGCTGCTTCGTAGGTGGTAAAGCGCTCATTACAGTTAATACACTCGCGGCGTCGACGCACCTGCTGACCTTCGGCCACCAGTCGAGAATCGACCACTTTGGTTTCATTGGCATGGCAAAAAGGACAATGCATCAACTATTCCTGTGTAAAGAGCGTTTATCTTCTCTGAGCTTAATCGGAGAACAAAAAAGGGCGACCTTTTGGGTCGCCCGGGGATTGTACATTTTTCCGACTATAACTTACAGCCGGAACCCTGTTTTACTTGTATACAGGGAAACGTGCGCAGATCTCTTTAACTTGAGATTTCACACGCGCGATCACATCATCGTTGTTGATGTCATCAAGAATGTCGCAGATCCAGTTTGTTAGCTCTGTAACTTCCGCTTCTTTGAAACCACGGCGCGTTACAGCTGGCGTACCGATACGTAGGCCAGATGTTACAAACGGAGAACGTGGATCGTTTGGAACAGAGTTTTTGTTTACAGTGATGTTGGCACGACCTAGCGCTGCATCAGCATCTTTACCTGTAAATTCTTTGTCGATCATATCAACAAGGAATAGGTGATCATCAGTACCTTCAGAAACGATCTTAATTCCGCGCTTCATGAAAGTTTCAGCCATCGCCTGAGCGTTTTTAACAACCTGAGCTTGGTATTCTTTCCACTCTGGGTCCATTGCTTCTTTGAAGCATACCGCTTTACCAGCGATTACGTGCATCAATGGGCCGCCCTGAGATTCTGGGAATACAGCGAAGTTAAGTTTCTTCTGCAGATCTTCATCAGCATTGGCAGATAGGATCAAACCACCACGTGGACCACCAAGTGTTTTGTGAGTTGTTGTTGTAACAACGTCAGCTACACCGATTGGAGATGGGTAAACGCCTGCAGCAACAAGACCTGCGATGTGAGCCATATCAACAAATAGGTACGCGCCTACTTTGTCTGCGATATCGCGGAAACGCTGCCAGTCAACAACACGCGAGTATGCAGAGAAACCTGCAACGATCATTTTTGGCTTATGCTCTTCAGCTAGACGCTCAACTTCAGCGTAATCGATCTCACCCGTTTCTGGGTTTAGGCCGTACTGAACCGCATTGTAGATACGACCAGAGAAAGAAACTGCAGCACCGTGAGTCAAGTGACCACCGTGGGCAAGGCTCATACCTAGAACAGTGTCACCTGGCTGACAAAGCGCCATGTAAACAGCAGCGTTAGCTTGAGAGCCAGAATGTGGCTGAACGTTTGCGTAAGTCGCATCGAACAACTCTTTAGCACGATCAATCGCTAGCTGCTCAACAACATCTACGTGTTCACAACCACCGTAGTAACGCTTGTTAGGGTAACCTTCAGCGTATTTGTTAGTCAGCGCAGAACCCTGAGCTTCCATAACGCGAGGGCTAGTGTAGTTTTCAGACGCAATCAGTTCGATGTGCTCTTCCTGACGTACAGTTTCAGCCTGCATTGCAGACCATAGATCCGCGTCGAAATCAGCGATAGTCATATCTTTGCTAAACATAGGAGTTTCTGTCCCCTGAATACAATGTGGACCCTGTTCAGCTGCAATAACAACGGCAAAGCCGCCAGAACATTCCAGCGTAGAACCATGTGGGAATTGGGAAAGCGCGTATTATAGCGAAACATTTCCGCGGATACACTTGAATCATCCGCAAAACTGCTTCAATTTTATTCAATTAATCCAACAAACCGCCTTTCCTAGCTTGCTCTGTAGATCCTCCAATCGAAAAACTGCATCACGATAGCTATTCACAACTAATTTCCGGTAAAATCGACTGATTAATTTTTAACAAATAAGAGTTGAACCCTTCATGGCTCAATACGTTTATTCAATGAACCGCGTTGGCAAAATTGTTCCGCCAAAGCGTGAAATCCTGAAAGATATCTCTCTTTCTTTTTTCCCTGGCGCCAAAATCGGTGTATTGGGTCTGAATGGTGCGGGTAAATCTACCCTGCTAAAAATCATGGCTGGCTTAGATACCGATATTATCGGTGAAGCTCGCCCAATGCCTGGCATCAACGTAGGTTACCTGCCTCAGGAACCAGAACTAGACGAAACGAAAACAGTTCGCGAGATCGTTGAAGAGTCTGTTGCTGATGTAAAAGAAGCGCTAGATGGTCTAGAAGCTGTTTATGCAGCTTACGCAGAACCAGATGCTGACTTTGATGAATTGGCTAAGAAGCAAGCTGAATTCGAAAACCTAATCCAAGCTAAAGATGGTCACAACCTTGAAACAGCACTTGAACGTGCTGCAGATGCGATGCGCCTACCGGCTTGGGATGCAGAAGTTAAGCACCTATCCGGTGGTGAACGTCGCCGTGTAGCTTTATGTCGCTTACTACTAGATAAGCCTGACATGCTACTTCTAGACGAGCCAACCAACCACTTGGATGCTGAATCTGTTGCTTGGATCGAGCGTTTCCTTCAGGAATACCCAGGTACCGTTGTGGCGATTACCCACGACCGTTATTTCCTAGACAACGCTGCCGGTTGGATTTTGGAACTAGACCGTGGTCGCGGCATTCCATACGAAGGTAACTACTCGTCTTGGCTAGAGCAGAAAGAAGCTCGCCTAGAACAAGAAGCGAAGCAGGAAGCGGCTCACCGTAAATCTGTTTCTGCCGAACTTGAGTGGGTACGCCAAGGATCTAAAGGCCGTCAGTCTAAATCTAAAGCGCGTCTTAAGCAGTTCGAAGAGATGAACTCTAAAGAGTTCCAATCTCGTAATGAAACACAGGAAATCTATATTCCACCAGGACCACGCCTTGGCGATAAAGTTATCGATGCGAATGGTATTTCTAAAGCTTACGGTGACAAAGTTCTGTTTGAAGACCTAAGCTTCTCCATTCCACAGGGTGCTATCGTTGGTATTATCGGTGGTAACGGCGCAGGTAAATCCACGCTGTTCCGCATGATCGCAGGCGAAGAGCAGCCAGATTCTGGTGAGATCGAAATCGGTTCTACTGTACAGTTAGCTTACGTTAACCAGTCTCGCGATCTAAACGGCGACAAAACAGTGTTTGAGGAACTATCTGATGGTCAGGACATGATCACAGTAGGCAACTACACTACTCCTTCACGCTCTTACTGTGGACGCTTTAACTTCAAAGGCGGCGATCAGCAGAAGTTCGTTAAAGATCTTTCTGGTGGTGAGCGTAACCGTCTGCATATGGCGAAACTGCTTAAAGAAGGCGGCAACGTTCTGCTATTGGACGAACCGACCAACGACCTTGATATCGAAACACTACGTGCCCTTGAGGAAGCTCTTTTAGCATTCCCAGGTTGTGCGGTAGTTATTTCCCATGACCGTTGGTTCCTTGACCGTATTTGTACTCACATGCTGGCTTACGAAGGTGACTCCCACGTAGAGTTCTTCGAAGGTAACTACACTGAGTATCAAGCTGACTATAAACGCCGCTACGGCAAAGAACATCAGCCAGAGCGCATCAAGTACAAGCGTATGGCGGATCTATAGTCCCTATACCTATAAAAAAGCCGGGCAATGCCCGGCTTTTTTTGTTTTTTAGAAAATTAGCCTGCAATATTAACCTTATCTCGGCCCGTATCTTTAGCACTGTACAAGGCATCGTCAGAACGCTGCAACAGCGAATCCACATCATCTTCAGCCTTTAAGCTGGCCACCCCAATACTGGTGGTAAAACCAATTCTATCTCCTGAAGGAGTTTTCACTTGCTCATCGTGACAACCCAAGCGGATCTGCTCAGCTACTTCAACTGCCTGATTCGTATCCAGACCGGGAAGCACCATTAAGAACTCTTCACCACCGTACCGACAAACCAAATCCAATCTCTTACGAGCAGATTTCCGCATCACTTTAGCAAAACGTTTCAGTACGATATCGCCGGCTGCATGACCATAGGTGTCGTTAAAGCTTTTGAACTTATCTAGATCAAACAACAGAACACTCAACGGCTTACTCTGATCTCGCATCAGCTTGATATCGCCACTTAACTGCTCCATCGCCTGCCTTCTATTTGCCAACCCAGTAAGAGGATCTCGTGTCGCTTGTCGATATAAACCCAGCAACATATTCAGTTGATTCACAGCAGCCCAACAGGCAATTAAGCCCAGTACAGCCAACAACCAAAGACTGTTAATACCATCAATGGTACCTGCTAAGCCTCGGAACAGCTGAGTTATATACTCAACCACCAAAAGAGCAACCGCATAACCTAACGCTTCCAAAATAGACAGAGGGAAAACAGCCATCATGGTCATGATCATAAAGGGAAAGAAATGATAACCCGCCACAGTAAACTCATAACCATGGGCGATTAGCATGGAGCTTGAAACACACTGAAAAGCAGACAAAATGACGACTAGTAAAGCCAGCCTCAACTTCGCTAAACGCATGCTATAACGCTTATATCCCCACAGAGCCAAGCCCACACAAGCAAGCGCCGTTAGACCACGGGCATATGCGATTGAGAGCAACATATCCTCGGGCAATAGCAAATAATCCACCAGCAACCAAGCAGGCTGAATTAATGCGAGTAAAAGAGAGATAATCCGAATGCGACGAAAAAGAAAATGGCTACGAGTCTGGTTGAAATATCGAGAATGCCTACGACCGCTGGAGACATCCAAAAGCGCTTCTAACAACATATTAATTCTTACAACTTTATTTTTATTCTTGTTATATCACCTAGCCTGTTTGACTTAGTTTAGTCCAAAAACACAAGCTCAGCTTTAGAGATCAAACTATGACAAAGGCCTTTTATTTTCAAGGGTTATATTCGCGATTACATCTTGACCACAGTTTTTTTTGCAGTAATGTCTATAATTATATGAGCTAAATACACTTTTTCTTAGGAAGAATTGCTGTGACCACATCAGATACTGAACGCCGTCGTTTTACCCGTATTCACTTTGATGCTCAGACTGAATTGAAGCGAGATGATGAAACTTGGGATGTCACCTTAGTGGATATTTCTTTCAATGGTATTCTTGTAAAAAGTGAGCAACCACTAGCGCTACAAAAAGGAGATGAGGCTCAAGCCATCATTCATCTTCTCGGCGATGACATCGCCATCCGAACACCTGCAACTCTTGCCCATCAACGCGATAATGAGTACGGCTTTCTCATCGAAAACTTGGATCTTGATTCGCTGACCTTATTGCGCCGCCTAGTCGAACTTAACTTAGGCGACGAAACATTGCTGGAGCGCGAATTAGATCATTTTTTTGAAGACTAATTAGAGCGCCTCTAAGGCCTCTGTCAGTTTAGTAACAGCTACAACCTCCATGCCTTGAAGCTGCTCTTTAGGGACGTTTCCTTTAGGAACAATTGCACGTTTAAATCCGTGCTTAGCAGCTTCTCGGATTCGTTCCTGCCCATTCGGTACAGGCCTAATTTCGCCAGACAAGCCTACTTCACCAAACACCATCAAATCATGCGGTAAAGATTGATCACGGAAGCTGGACACAACCGCCAATAGCAACGCCAAATCGGCGCTCGTTTCTAAAACCTTTACGCCACCTACAACGTTAACAAAGACGTCCTGGTCACCCGTCATAATACCGCCGTGACGGTGCAATACAGCGAGTAACATAGCCATTCGGTTTTGCTCTAAACCTACAGCCACACGACGAGGGTTATTCATATGGGATTGATCAACCAACGCCTGAATTTCTACCAATAGAGGGCGAGTACCCTCCCAAACCACCATCACAACGCTCCCAGGGCTCGGACCTTCTTCACGGCTAAGGAAAATTGAACTTGGGTTTTTAACTTCCTTAAGACCGTTTTCGAGCATGGCAAAAACGCCCAACTCATTCACCGCACCAAAACGGTTTTTATGGGAGCGTAAAGTTCTAAAACGAGAATCAGATGAACCCTCAAGCTGAAGGGAACAGTCAATCATATGTTCCAAAACTTTCGGTCCAGCCAAAGAGCCATCTTTAGTCACATGACCTACAAGGAACAATACCGTACCTGTTTGTTTTGCATAACGAGTCAGATACGCAGCAGATTCTCTTACCTGAGAAACCGAGCCTGGAGCTGATTGAACATCAGCCATGTGCATAACTTGGATGGAATCAATGACCATTACTTTAGGCTGTAACTGTTGAGCCGTATTACAGATAGTTTCTACACTCGTTTCCGAGAGCATTTTTAATTTAGCTGTCGGCAAACCTAAACGATTGGCACGCATCGCCACTTGCTGCAAAGATTCTTCACCAGTCACGTAAAGTGCAGGCATCTGCTCAGCCAAAAAACACATCGTCTGTAACAACAAAGTACTTTTACCCGCGCCTGGATGGCCACCCATCAGAACAGCAGATCCAGGCACTAAACCACCACCAAGCACTCGATCCAGCTCGCTTGCTCCGGAAGTAAAGCGCGGCATCTCCTCTAGCGCTACTTCAGAGAGACTAACCACCTGATCTTTGCCAGCACCACCGGCATAACCATCAAAACGCACATTACGCGCTTCATTCGTGGAAGTCTTCGCAGTCGCTAAACGCACCTCAGTTAAAGTGTTCCAAGCATTACAGGCGGTACACTGCCCTTGCCACTTAGTGTAATCAGCTCCACAGTCATTACATACGTAGGCTGTTTTTTGGCGTGCCATTACTCTCTCCAAAGCTTTATCTATAAGTAAGAATTCTACCCAACACTCTGCTTATAACCTATAGGTCTTTTCTTATTTTATGATTGCTCTACAATCAAACGCCTACATAAGAATAAGGGTAAACCCCTGCATCAAAGGAGATGTACATGAAACTGGAAACAATTGCCGTTCACGGTGGCTACTCCCCAGACCCAACAACCAAAGCCGTTGCGGTTCCGATCTATCAAACTACATCTTATGCTTTTGATGATGCACAGCATGGTGCTGACCTTTTCGACCTGAAAGTCGAAGGTAATATTTATACCCGCATTATGAACCCGACCACTGACGTACTTGAAAAACGTCTAGCTGAAATGGAAGGCGGTATCGCTGCACTTGCAGTTGCTTCCGGTATGGCAGCAATCACATACGCAATTCAAACGATCGCAGCGACTGGAGATAATATTATCTCTACCAGCGAATTGTACGGGGGCACCTACAACCTGTTTGCTCACACTCTACCTCACCAAGGCATCGAAGTTCGTTTTGCTAACAAAGATGATATTAGTGAGATCGAGAGTAAAATCAATGCAAACACTAAAGCCCTTTTCTGTGAATCGGTGGGCAACCCATCAGGCGGTATCGCAGATATTGAAAAGCTAGCCGATGTAGCACATCGCAATGGCATTCCACTGATTGTGGATAACACGGTACCAAGCCCTGCTATGTGGCGCCCAATCGAACATGGTGCCGACATCGTTGTACACTCTGTTACAAAATATATCGGCGGCCACGGTAACTCTATTGGTGGCGTGGTTATCGATTCAGGTAAATTCCCGTGGGCAGATAATGCTGAACGTTTCCCACTGCTGAACACACCTGACGCTTCTTACCATGGTGTTGTCTATACCGAAGCCCTTGGCCCAGCCGCTTATATTGGTCGCTGTCGTGTAGTGCCCCTTCGCAACACCGGCGCCGCCATTTCCCCTATGAATGCCTTCATGATCCTACAAGGTCTAGAAACTCTAGCCCTACGCATGGAACGCATCAACGAAAACAGCGCAAAAATTGCTAACTTTCTAGAGCAACACGATCAGGTTAGCTGGGTTAAATATGCAGGCCTTGAAAGCCATAAAGACTACGACCTTGCTCAGAAATATCTGAACGGTCAGGCATCCGGTATTATCAGTTTTGGTCTTAAAGCTGGCCGAGCAGCTACAGCGCCGTTCTATGATGCTCTGCAGATTTTCACCCGACTGGTAAACATCGGTGACTGTAAATCTCTTGCTGCCATCCCTGCTGAAACAACACACCGTCAGCTCAATGATGAGGAACTGGCATCAGCTGGTGTATCACCTGAGATGGTTCGTTTATCGGTAGGTATTGAACACGCTGATGATCTGATTGCAGATCTAGAACAAGCACTCGCTGCCGTGAATAAATAACTCCCTATTCAGGACGGGACATTGATACAAAAAAGGCCGCTAAATATGCGGCCTTTTTCTTATCCCATCAGAACTCAATTAAAAATCGATTTAACTTTATTCCACATGGTACGTGCATTTTCTTCTGGTGCCTCAGGTGACTGAGCCAGCTCACGCAGTTTATGCATTTTATTCATTGCCAACTGATACTGCTCTCTAACATCTTCAGCACTGGATGCATTGAACTCAAGATCATTTACTAAGCCATCTCTTAAACCATAGATCCAACCATGTACGGTTATCTCCTGATCATTAGCCCAAGCTTGCTGCAGAATTGTGGTTTCACAAAGGTTCATCGATTGCTCAATTACATTTAGCTCACACAGACGATCTAACTGCTGGTGCGAATCAGCCCAAGTAGACAGGAAGTCTTTATGTTTGTCATAAACACGACGAATATTACGCAGCCAATTATCGATCAGCCCATGAGGCTCATCTTCGATAGAAGCTGCCACACCACCACAACCATAGTGCCCAACTACCATAATGTGCTTAACCTTAAGCACTTCTACCGCGTATTGAACGACTGACAGACAATTCATATCCGTATGCACCACAACGTTTGCAACGTTACGATGAACAAACAGCTCGCCCGGCATCATGCCAACGATCTCGTTAGCAGGCACACGGCTATCAGAACAACCAATCCACAGATATTCAGGTGATTGCTGCTGTGCTAACGTTTCAAAAAACTGCGGGTCTTCCTGATTTATTTTTTCCGCCCATTCGCGGTTGCTTTCTAAAAGATGAGTAAGCTTGTTCATTAATCACTACTTATAAAAAAGCTGGCATAAAGCCAGCTTAAACCTTTTAAACAATTAACTCTTAGACAAAGCTTTTTTACGAGAAGCGTTATATTCGTCTTCCGTAATAAGCCCTTTTTCTTTTAACTGTTTAAGTTCTTCCAATCGATTTTCTAGCGTTTGAGAAGCTTCCGCCAACTGCTCTTCACTACAACCCTTATTTTGGCGTAACGTATCAATACGCACTAATCGGGTATCTGCGGCAGCCAGCGCATTTTTATAGTTGCTATTTTTAGCAATCAAATTGAACGGGAACCATAAAATACCATCCAGCATATCTTTGCCAGTGACATCATTCTTATCTTGATTTACTGCATTGATAATTGCCTGGACACGCACCTGTTCAGCTGTTAGCTGCTGGCAATTCATAGTTTCATCAGTCGCACCATAAGCTGTAACCACCTCATGATTAGCACTACCTGCACAACCTGCCAATAGAACTACTGAGGAAATAATGACTGGAGTTAAAGCTTTCTTAAACATTAAAAACATCCTTGAGTTTAATTTAAATTTTGTTTGAAGCTATCATCTGCTTCAAAAATTCTATTTATGATACTTCGCACTTAGTTCGTGTACCGCATCAACAAATGCTTTCGGCTGCGCTGGATCTACAAACTGGTGAATACCATGACCGAGGTTAAATACGTGACCTGAACCGTTGCCATATTGGCCTAAGATGAACTCTACTTCTTGTTCAATTCGACTTGCTGGTGCATAGAGAACACTTGGATCCATGTTACCTTGAAGAGCAACTTTGTCACCAACACGTGCACGTGCATTACCGATGTCTGTTGTCCAATCTAGACCCAGCGCATCAGAACCTGCTTCAGCCATCGCTTCTAGCCACTGGCCACCATTCTTAGTAAACATGATCACTGGCACTTTACGGCCATCATGCTCACGAATCAGGCCATCAACGATCTGTTTCATGTACTTAAGCGAGAACTCTTGGTAACAAGGGCCACTTAGTGCACCGCCCCAAGTATCAAAGATCTGTACAGCTTGAGCACCTGAACGAATCTGCTCGTTCAAGTAAGTCGTTACAGACTGAGCTAGTTTATCTAGCAATGCATGCATAATTTCAGGCGTCGCATACATCATCTGCTTAACATGACGGAAGTCTTTACTAGAACCACCTTCAACCATGTAAGTTGCAAGCGTCCAAGGGCTACCAGAGAAACCAATCAGTGGTACACGACCGTTTAACTCACGACGGATCTCTTTAACCGCATTCATTACGTAATCAAGATCCGTGGCTGCATCTGGAACAGGCAGATCAGCTACATCTTTTTCTGTACGGATAATCTTTTTAAAACGTGGACCTTCACCAACTTCAAAGTAAAGCCCTAGACCCATAGCATCCGGAATTGTCAGGATATCTGAAAATAAGATTGCAGCATCTAGGTCATAACGCTCTAAAGGCTGAATTGTAACTTCACAAGCCAATTCTTTATTTTTGCAAAGGCTTAGAAAATCACCTGCTTTCGCGCGAGTCTCACGGTACTCTGGAAGGTAACGACCCGCCTGACGCATCATCCAAACAGGAGTAGCATCTACAGGTTCACGAAGTAATGCACGTAGGAAACGATCGTTTTTCAATTCAGCCATTTGTGTCAGCCACTTATATCTTGTAAATTCGAATTGGCCGCTATTTTAACGATTTTTACGAGGAATTACCTGTGATTCCATCCTTCATTAACTAACTTTGTGATCTAAGTTTGAAAAAATACTGTCTGTTGATGTTTTTGGTGGTTTTAACGGGCTGCCAATCTCAAACAATTAAGCCCACAAATCTTGTTCCTGCTAGGCTAGCAGTATTTCAGAAGGAAACGGTTTGGTTGCACACTAGCCCTGCCAATGCACAGAAAGCTCAAACCTTTAACAATAAACTGAAGACTAGATTAGCCTTGTATGGCGCTAAAGATATTCGAACATTAGACCCGTCAGAATCACCTCTAACAGGGCTAATTATTCAAAGCCGAATAGCTCCGTTAAATGGACAGCTAAGATATCAGATGCGGATTAGCAGGAATCAAAGGGAACTCATCTCAGCAGATTACCCTGTCAAATTAACCAATAGCGACCAGTTAGCTATCAATGATTTCTTAAGCAGTATTCACTATAAGATTATCAATGCTGATCAGTATTTTTAGGCAAAAAAAATCCGGTCTTCTTAGAAGTACCGGATTTTTCAAGCGAATTTGTTAGAAATTAAACTTCCAAGTAATCCAGCATACCTTCAGCAGCTTTACGACCTTCAGCAATCGCAGTTACTACTAGATCAGAACCACGTACCATATCACCACCTGCGAATACTTTTTCGTTAGTAGTCTGGAATGGAAATGCATTCTGCTCTGGCGCTTTAACACGGCCATCTTCATGCAGATCGATACCAAAATCAGCAAACCATGGTGCTGGGCTAGGGCGGAAACCAAATGCCACAAGAATAGCATCCGCTTCTAGAACCTCTTCAGAACCTGGAACGACTTCAGCACGACGACGACCATTTTCGTCAGGCTCACCCATCTGCGTGCTAACAACTTTGATACCAGTTACTTTGCCGTTTTCACCTACAACTTCAACAGGCTGGCGGTTGAACTGGAACTGTACGCCTTCTTCACGCGCATTTTCCACTTCTTTCTTAGAACCAGGCATGTTCGCTTCGTCACGACGGTAGGCACAGATTACAGACTCAGCGCCCTGACGGATAGATGTACGGTTACAGTCCATTGCAGTGTCACCACCACCAAGCACAACAACCTTCTTACCTTTCAGGTCAATGAAGCCGTTTTCATCTTGTTCAAAGCCAAGGCAGTTATTCACATTAGAGATCAAGAACGGAAGTGCATCATATACACCATCTAGATCTTCACCTGGGAAGCCACCTTTCATGTATGTGTATGTACCCATACCTAGGAATACTGCATCGTATTGATCGATCAGATCCTGCATCTGAACATCTTTACCTACTTCAGTATTCAGACGGAACTCTACGCCCATCTCGGTAAAGATTTCACGACGGCGGGACATTACGTCTTTTTCCAGCTTAAATTCTGGAATACCGAACGTTAGAAGACCACCGATCTCTGGGTTACGATCAAATACAACAGGTTTAACGCCATTACGTACAAGAACGTCTGCAGCTGCAATACCTGCTGGGCCTGCACCAATCACTGCAACTTTTTTATCAGTCTTTGGTGCCTGAGACATGTCAGGCTTCCAACCCATCGCGAATGCAGTATCAGTAATGTACTTTTCTACAGAACCGATTGTTACCGCACCAAAGCCATCATTCAGTGTACAAGCACCTTCACATAGACGGTCTTGCGGACAAACACGACCACAAACTTCTGGCAAAGAGTTAGTCTGGTGACTTAACTCAACCGCTTCAATAATGTTCCCTTCAGAAATTAGCTTAAGCCAATTAGGGATATGGTTGTGTACAGGACACTTCCAAGAACAATATGGGTTACCACACTCTAAACAACGGTGTGATTGTTCAGATGCTTCTTCTTTCGCAAACGGCTCGTAGATCTCACCAAAGCCTTCTTTACGTACATCTGCATCAATTTTCTGTGGTCCTTTACGACCCACATCGAGGAACTGAAAATCGTTGTTCAAACGGTCAGCCATAATCCTCACCTCTTAAAAGCAGCCCTTAACAGCAGGGCTGCGGATTATTCTTCATCTACTTTAATGGATCTGTTCTTACTCAGGGCGAGTACGAATACTCGTCAACAGATCATTCAGGCTTGCAGCTTTTGGTTTAACCAACCAGAAGCGACCGATGTAATCATCAAGGTTATCGATGATCTCTTGGCCCCATGCACTGCCTGTCTCTTTAGTGAACTCAATGATCACAGAGCGCAGATGATTTTTGTAAGCTTCCATATTTTCAGTGTGGATACGCTGAATCTCTACTAGCTCGTGGTTATATTTATCCACGAAGCTGTTATCCATATCCAAAACGTAAGCAAAGCCACCTGTCATACCAGCACCGAAGTTGTAGCCCGTAGAGCCCAACACAGTAACCAGACCACCCGTCATGTATTCACAACAGTGATCACCAGCACCTTCAACGACAGCATGTACACCAGAGTTACGTACACCGAAACGCTCGCCTGCTTGACCCGCGGCAAACAGCTTACCGCCAGTTGCACCGTATAGGCAGGTATTACCCATGATGGCAGTTTCATTAGACTTAAATGTTACTTCATCAAATGGGCGGATAACGATCTTACCGCCAGCCATACCTTTACCAACGTAGTCGTTAGCATCACCTTCGAGGTATAGGTTCTGACCACCAGCGTTCCAAACACCGAACGACTGACCCGCGTGACCTTTAAAGTTAAAGGTAACAGGCTGATCACTCATGCCAAGGTTGCCGTGCTGTTTAGCAATTGCACCAGAAGTACGAGCACCTACCGAACGATCACAGTTAGTGATAACCAGTTCGTATTCACCACCCGTCTTGTCAGTAATCGCTTTTTCAGCAAGCTCTAACATCTGAGTATTCAATTCAGCCAGATCGTAAGGCTCGTTACGCTCTACCTGACAAGTGTTAGGGAATTCATCTCCAGCAGATGTCAGAATTGGAGATAAGTCCAAGTTCTTCTGACGCGGTGTTTCACCGTCTAGAATCTCTAGAAGATCGACACGACCTACTAGCTCTTCCATCGAACGAACACCTAGCTGTGCCATTAACTGGCGAGTTTCTTCAGCAACAAAACGGAAGAAGTTCTTAACCATCTCTACCGTACCGCGGAAGTGGTCTTCACGCAGTTTATCGTTCTGAGTAGCAACACCGGTCGCACAGTTATTCAAGTGACAGATTCGTAGGTACTTACAACCCAATGCAACCATTGGCATTGTACCGAAACCAAAGCTCTCAGCACCTAGGATCGCGCCTTTAACAACATCCAAGCCAGTCTTCAGACCGCCGTCTGTTTGTAGACGTACCGAACCGCGTAGTTGGTTACCACGTAGAGACTGGTGCGCATCAGCAAGGCCAAGCTCCCATGGGGAACCTGCGTAATGGATAGATGTCATTGGTGACGCAGCGGTACCACCATCGTAACCAGAGATAGTGATCAAATCTGCGTATGCTTTAGCAACACCACATGCGATCGTGCCTACACCTGGACGAGATACCAGTTTCACAGAAACTAGCGCTTCCGGGTTAACCTGTTTAAGGTCAAAGATTAACTGCGCCAAGTCTTCGATAGAGTAGATATCGTGGTGTGGCGGAGGTGAAATTAGCGTCACGCCTGGTACAGAGTAACGTAGACGCGCAATCAGGCTATTAACCTTACCACCAGGTAGCTGACCACCTTCACCCGGCTTAGCACCTTGAGCTACTTTGATCTGCATAACCTCAGCGTTAGATAGGTATTCCGGTGTCACACCGAAACGACCCGAAGCAACCTGCTTGATTTTAGAACGCTTCATAGTGCCGTGACGAGCAGCATCTTCACCACCCTCACCGGAGTTAGAACGGCCACCAAGTTCGTTCATCGCCACAGCAAGCGCTTCATGAGCCTCTGGAGACAATGCACCTAGGGACATCGCAGCAGAGTCAAAGCGAGTGAATATATTGTCAGCCGGCTCTACCTCATCAATGGAGATAGATTTAACATCTTTACGCAAGCCCAGCATGTCACGCAGAGTTGCGTAACCGCGGTTGTTAACCAGCTCAGCATAGCGTTGGTAAGCTTCAGGATTACCAGTTTCTACCGCTTCATGGATAGTCTTAACTACGTCTGGGTTATAAGCATGGTATTCGCCATCGTGCTTATACTTCAGCAAACCACCGGCCTGAATTGGCTTACGCGCAGTCCAGGCTTCTTTCGCTAGTAGACCCTGCTCAAATTGGAAGTCCTCGAAACGAGCACCTTCAATACGGCTAGTAACACCTTTGAAACATAGATCAACAATTTCAGAGCTAAGACCGATCGCTTCAAATAGCTGTGCACCACGGTAAGAAGCGATAGTAGAGATACCCATCTTAGATAGGATCTTCATCAAGCCTTTGTTGATGCCCTTACGGTAGTTCTCATGAGACTGAAGCGGATCAATTTGGATTTCGCCTGCAGCACAAAGATCGTTAAGAACACGGTAAGCAAGGTATGGGTAAACAGCTGTCGCACCAAAACCAAACAATACTGCGAAGTGATGAGGGTCACGAACCGTACCACTTTCTACAACGATATTGGCATCACAACGCAAACCTTTATCAACTAGGCGGTGATGCACTGCACCTGTAGCCAAAGCAGCGTGAACGGGTAGGCAACCACGAGCGATATTAGCATCGCTTAGTACGAGAATGACTTTGCCATCACGAGCAGTTTGTTCAGCTTGATCTGCAATAGACTTGATAGCATCCTCAAGAGAGATCTCTTCAGGATTATAGTTCAGATCAATTTGCGCAACTTCAAAGCCTGGCTCTTGGTTATCACGCAGGCGGTTAAATTTGCTTGCAGATAGTACAGGCGTAGTCAGAATCACACGACGAGCATGTTCTGGTGTTTCTTCGAACACATTCTGCTCAGAGCCGATACAAGTTTCCAACGACATAACGATCGCTTCACGCAGAGGATCGATAGGTGGGTTAGTAACCTGAGCAAATTGCTGACGGAAATAGTCATACAAAGAACGTACACGGTCTGATAGGACAGCCATTGGCTTGTCATCACCCATAGAACCGATTGCCTCCATACCACTCTCACCAAGTGGACGTAGGATCTGGTCGCGTTCTTCAAAAGTAACTTGGAACATTTTCATGTGAGTTTTGATCTCGTCCGCTGACATAGCAGGGAACGATTTAGACTCTTCGTCCAAGTTCATAGTTTGCTCTAGGCGTAGAGCATTCTCTTTCAACCATTTTTTGTATGGCTGAGCAGTTTTAAGACGGTTATCTACATCTTGAGTATGTAGAACATCACCTGTCTGCGTATCGATGGCCAAGATCTGGCCCGGACCTACGCGGCCCTGAGCGACAATATCTTCTGGCTGATAGCTGAATACGCCGATTTCAGATGCTGTACAGATATAACCTTGTTTGGTCATTACCCAACGAGATGGACGCAGACCGTTACGATCAAGCATACATACAGCAAAGCGACCATCAGTCATTACCATACCCGCAGGACCATCCCATGGTTCCATGTGCATAGAGTTGAAGTCATAGAATGCACGTAGATCTGCATCCATAGTTTCAACATTCTGCCATGCTGGCGGCACGATCATACGTACTGCACGGTAGATATCCATGCCACCAACCAATAGGAATTCAAGCATGTTATCCATACTTGAGGAGTCAGAACCTGTAGTATTAACAATAGGTTGCAGATCATCTAGGTTAGGTAGTAGATCTGTAGCAAATTTGCTTGCACGTGCTTTAGCCCAATTACGGTTACCTTCAACAGTATTGATCTCACCGTTATGTGCTAAGAAACGGAAAGGCTGAGCTAAAGGCCAGCGCGGTGCAGTGTTAGTAGAGAAACGCTGATGGTAAGTACATACAGCTGTTTCTAGACGCGGATCTGCCAAATCTTTAAAGAACACAGGTAGATCAACAGGCATCGTTAAACCCTTATAGGAGATAACTTTGTCTGAGAAACTACAAATGTAGAAATCTTCATCAGCTGACATTGCAATTTCAGCTTTACGGCGCGCAGTAAACAAGCTGATTGCTAGTTCACGTTCAGTTTTGCTTGCCGCAGTAATAAAGACCTGTTCGATGAGTGGCAGGGTATCTTTTGCGATAGGCCCTAGACAAGATTCATCGGTTGGAACCACACGCCATCCAGCAACTTCAAGACCTTGGTCAGTAATCGCTGTATTTACTGCACTACGCGCTGCTTCTGCTTTCGCTGCATCACGTGGCAAAAATACCATACCAACCGCATAAAATTCGCCTAAATCGGTGTTAAATTCTTCCTGCGCAACGGTACGCAAAAAACCATCTGGTTTTTGCATCAACAGGCCACAACCGTCACCTGTTTTACCATCTGCCGCAATGCCACCACGGTGTGTCATGCACGCTAGTGCTTCGATCGCTTTTTCTAGCAGATCGTGACTCGCTTGGCCTTGCATGTGTGCCATAAGGCCAAAGCCGCAGTTATCTTTGAATTCACCGGGGCGATAAAGACCTTTGCTCATAAGCCATTCCCACTTAAAAATACTTAAAAATCAATATCTTAATAATTCTTTTTGCTGCAATATATGCGCCACTCAGCAAAAAGGGACAGCTATTCTACACGCGAAGTGGGTTTGGGACAAATTTCAAACAGTTGCCCAAGGATACAAGGAAGGTGACAGCCCACTCAAAAAACAAGCTATCTATTTGTTTTTAAATTACTTTTTGCTTTTAATATCTATTTTTACACCCTGAATACTTCTAGCCCAAGGTTTCACATTTTGCAGCTCTTTTGGTAATTTCCTAATGGCTGCGTTCGCGATATCTCTATTAGCAAACTTACCATGCACAACTACGTGCCACGGCTGCCCTTTATATATTGTAGAGAAGTGGTAAAAATCACTCGGTTTTTTCTGTGATTTGATAAAACCAAGAGCACTTTCTTCTGACCTAGCACCTAACATTTGCAAGGTATAACCTTTATCAGGCCAATTCATCAATGCGTGCTCACTTTGACTCAAACCTTTCGCTACAGCTGTCACTGCCTTAGATTTTTTCTCTTGTTGCTTAGCCTTTGGAGCCGGAGTTGTAACAGAAGGTTGCGTTTCGCCACTCGCCTGAACAACTGCTCTAAGGTCTTTTTCCAACTGAGCCGTATCCACTTTGGATACTTCCGGAGTACTAACAGCAGGCACTGAAACAACTTCTACTTGAGTAGATTTCCCAACCTCTATAACTGGCTTAGGCTTCGTGTCAGCAATATTTGGCGGCACAGGTTCAACCACTTTTGGTTGAGTTGCACTGCTTAGTTTATCTTCCTGTTCTTTTAATCGTGCTGAGAGCTCTTCTCTGACAGGGACCACTTCTTCAGCAGCATTTTCGGACTGGACAGCTTTATTTTTTCGACCGCCATCTACTATAATTGCCTCTGCTTGCTCAGCGGAAGCTGGCACCACTAAAGGAACGGACACTCGCTCTTCCACTGCCACTTGCTGATCATCAGTCGGCTCTTCAGGCATAAATTTCCACAGCGATACGCCCACGATACCTACTAAGACAATAGCAATACCCATCATATGAATGGGCGGCAGCGGAAATGCAGTTTTTTTCCGCGGAGGGACTGTAATTTTACCACCAGCAAGCAACGTTTCAATTCGTCCTGGCATACCACCAGATAGGGAGATCAAATCTGCTTTTTTCTTTTCAGGAAGCGATGTCAGCGCTGGATGGCAAATCTGTAGATATTCAGCAGCTTCTTCATCAGACATACCTTCTATTGCGACATGATGAACACGTCCTTCCATCGCTTTAACTAGATCTGTAGCTAATAGGGCTTCTGCATAGGAAGGCTCAGACATCAGAATTAGCTGCGCACCTGCGGTGTGCAAATTCATCAGTAATTCAAATGCCTCATTTGACAGGTATTCCGCATCATCAATAAGAATCAGGCATTTCTGTCCAGCAGAATTTAGCGCTTTTAGTTGAAGATGGAAAACTTTCAACTGATCGGCAAATCCTGTTCCGGTCGCATCATGACTTGGCAGTTGACCAATAAGGGACTCAAGAAGCTTTTGCTGCGACAACTCTGCTTCAGGCTTTATAAAGCAGCTACAAAGAGTTGTATCACCCTTTTCTGGATGGAGTTGATCCAACAAAGTACTTTTTCCAGCACCTCTATCGCCTGATACTAATAGCAAAAAATCAGAAAACCTGACCAAGTGCTTTAATTTATCTAGCAATTGAAGACGGCTTGGCGGTTCAAAGTAAATATTTGACTTCATCAGAAAGGATCAACTCTTAAATCATTGACTAACAGCAGCTACCTAACTTTTTACCCGCAGATAAGGTTTGGTCTAATAACTCCGCTGGAAAATCTGAAGTTACAATTGCTTTACCAACTTCTTGAAGCAGAACAAGACGAATACTGCCATCAATAACCTTTTTATCCACAAGCATCAAATCTTTAAAAGTATCAATCCCCATAGACTCAGGCGGATACACAGGAAGATTAGCAGCCTCAAGTATCTTCCTAATTCGATCGACATCAGAAGATGAAATCCAACCCAAGCGACAAGAAAGATCTGCCGCCATCATTGTTCCAGCACCAACAGCTTCACCATGAAGCCATTCACCATAGCCTTGGTTAGCCTCAATCGCATGACCAAATGTATGCCCTAGGTTCAACCAGGCTCGAATACCAGCCTCTTTCTCATCTTGCGCAACCACTTCAGCTTTAACAGCACATGAACGATAAATCGCCTGCTCAAGAAGGTCTGACTGTAACCCCATCAAGCCATCAATATGATCTTCTAAATAACATAGAAAAGCTTCATCGTAAATCAAGCCATACTTGATCACTTCTGCCATACCTGCAGATAGTTCTTTTTCAGGCAGGGTATTTAATACATCAGTATCAATCACAACACATTGGGGCTGATGAAACGCTCCAATCATGTTCTTACCTTGAGGATGGTTAACACCTGTTTTCCCACCTACTGAAGAATCAACCTGAGAAAGCAAAGTTGTCGGAACTTGAACAAAGTTCACTCCGCGCTGGTAACACGCAGCAGCAAATCCCGTCATATCCCCAATAACACCTCCGCCAAGCGCGATAAGTGTTGTAGTTCTGTTATGACGATTTTCTAATAAAGCATCAAAAATCGTGTTGATTTGATCCATATTCTTATACTGTTCGCCATCCGGAAGAATCACAGCATCTAATTGAAACTGCCCTTCCAATGTCTTTTTCAGGCGATCAAGATATAAAGGAGCAATGGTCTCATTCGTCACGATTAGAACCTGCCTACCCTTTATATACGGAGCCATAAGCCCTTGATCCAGTAAACCTTGCCCAATAAAAATAGGGTAACTTCGATCACCCAGATCAACTTTTAATGTTTGCATAGAAAATTGCTTACTCCGCATCAAGCGGCGACTTTGCCTTTAGTTGTTTAATAATGTCACTAGCGACTGTTTTGGGATGACGTTTATCAGTCCTGACAGTTATATCAGCACAATCAAGATATAACGGATGGCGTTCAGCCATAAGCGACTCTAACACAGCCCTAGGGTTTTCAGTTTGAAGCAAAGGTCTATTTTTGTCGCGAGAGGTTCTATCTAATTGCTGATCCACTGAAGTTTCTAAATACACCACTGTTCCATTCGACTGCAATACAGCCCGATTAGCAGCTCTTAAAACAGCCCCGCCGCCGGTAGAAAGGACAATAGATTTATCTTCCGTGAGTTCCTTTATTACGCTTTCTTCTCTATCCCTGAAGCCCGTTTCGCCTTCTACATCGAAGATCCAAGGTATATCAGCACCAGCACGATTTTCTATTTCACGATCAGAATCAACAAATTCTAATTTTAATTCTTGAGATAACAAACGGCCTATGGTGCTTTTTCCAGCTCCCATAGGCCCAACGAGAAAGATGTTCAATTCACACAACCATTCTTACAATTACTGTGAAGTTAATGAATTTCTTACCAACTTAGGTGTAATGAAAATCAACAACTCAGTTTTTTCTGATTTATTCTCTTTATTTCGGAAAAGCGCACCCATGATTGGTAGATCACCTAATAGAGGTATTTTACCCACAGCCTCACTCGTCTCATTTTTAAAGACGCCACCTAGCACGATAGTTTGGCCATCTGGAACTACAACAGATGTTTTAAGCTCATTATTATCAATACTAAGCTCACCATTGGGTAATACAGAACCGATAGAATCCTGTTTAATTTCCAAATCCATAGCTATTCTATCACCTGGATTAATACGAGGAGTCACATCCAATTTAAGTACAACATCCTTAAATTGAATACTCACCTCTCCATCTTCCACTGTTTGAAATGGAATCTCTGAACCTGACTCAATAGAAGCCTGAGTTCCATTTGTCGTCATAACCTTTGGTTGTGAAATTACCTCAGCTTTGCCATCAGTTTCCAACGCAGTTAATTCCAAAGCTAACAACGAGCTTGAACCAGGTTTAAAGCCAATAGCAATGGAACCAGCGTTTGCGGCTGTTGCACCTAAATCTACTTGTAAACCAGCGTCTGTAGGAGGCGATCCAAAATCAATCGAATCAAATGCATCATTTATTATCCACCCCTCACCATTACTATTTAGATCGTTATACCCAAATCCCCAACGAACACCTAAATCTTTTGTCACACTAGATCTAGCATTTACCAGGCGAGCTTCGACTAACACTTGCTCTACTTCCACATCGAATCTACGCAATGTGTTGCGAATAGCCTCAATATCTTTTGCAGTACCTTTGACCATTAAAATATTAGTTTCGTCATCTGACATAACGAAGCCGCGTTCAGAGATCAGTTTCGCTTTCTCAATAGCATCAAGCATCACAGACGCTTTACGATATTCAACCTGAATATATTCAGTTCGCAATGGGGCTAACTGCTCTACTTTTTGGGAGCTTTCTAACTCTTCTTGTTCACGTTGCGCTATCTCGCTAGCAGGCGCAATAAGTAATACATTGCCAACCGTTCTTTGGTCTAAACCTTTTGTCTTGAGAATAATATCTAAAGCTTGGTCCCAAGGAACATTTTTCAATCTTAAAGTGATATTCCCATCCACTGTATCGCTAACCACCAAGTTTAACTCTGCAACTTCAGCAATGATTTGTAATACAGAACGAAGTTCAACATTCTGAAAATTCAAATCGATCACTTCACCACTAAATGGGAACAGATCTTCATCCCGCTCTTGCTTTTCCGCAGCACTTAAAGGTTTAAAATCCAACACCAACTTATTATCAGTCTGATAAGCTAAATATTCATATGGTTCAGCGCTGGGCTTTACAAGGATACTAGTATTCCCACCATTAGCCATTGCATCGATAAACATAACAGGGGTAGCAAAATCCTGTACATCTACCCTCTGTTCTAGTGCACGAGAGAGGTCAGCCCCAATCAAGTTGACTACGACATTACTGCCTTCTTCTTGAATATCAACACCGGCTTTATCATCTGACAGAGTGATACTTACACGCCCAATACCTCCCTCTTCCCTCTCGAAATCCATTCCAACAACACTTGTTCGATCAGAGACTAAACCAGAAGAGCTGTCGGTACCAACCTGAGTTTTTGAAATCAAACTTGCGGAGGCAGCAGGTGCTTTATTGGCAACATCACCTCCAGACTGTATGACCACAAATAAGCTGTTGCCTTCTGCAAAGGTTTTGTAAGAAGAAGACTCAAACAAGCTGGTTACAACCCGTAAACGGCCATCCGTTTGAGCAAAATTAACTGTGTCCACTTGCCCAGTTTTAACACCCAATGACCTTGTACCCAAGGCATTTTCGACGCCCCATAAGTCCATAACCAATCGAGCAGGCTGATTAATCATATAAGCTTGAGGCGATGGTGGAGCGGCATCAAAATCGAACCTCAGCTCGACTTTACCACCCGGCAAAGCCACAAAATTTGCTTGTTTCATTTGAACTTCAGCTGCCGCCCACTGCGACATAAAAACACTTAAAAAACCAACTAAAAGTAAGCAATATTTTATGAATACTGATCTAGTTAACAAAGTGCTCATGGGGACCCGAATTTCCACAATATTATCCTTTATTCCGGCTCATTTAATGCGATGCTTCGTGTTCTTTTTTTCCAGCCACCGCGCCCATTTCTTATTATTTCAATCAAATGTACCTGCCTTTCATCTAATGAGACTATTTCACCATGATGCAGTCCCATATAATTACCGACGGTTACCCTATGTATCTCAGAATTTTGATCCCTAATTAAAGCCCAAAGAAGACTCCCTTCTTGCTGATTGATAGTTCCAACCATAGTTAAACTGTCAATTGGAAACGTTTCCAAGTAATCTTTCACCCTATTATCATTAGGTTGCAATTCATTACTTTGTTCATCCTTCTCAGATAAAAGTTCCTCTTCAACTACAGGAACAACGGCCCTAAAGGGTTCCCTCATGGAAGCACCTTCATACACGAAATTATTATATGGCTTAAATTCAGGCAAAGCGTCTATTTTGCCTCCCGGTAGTTTATTCATTTTGGCCACATATTTTTTTAAATCAGTTGTATCATCCACCCAATCAACACAACCTGATAGAGGAAATAGTAATAAAGATATAGAAACAACTTTAATGAACAGCTTCACTTTCTCTTCCTCCTAGTAAGCGCTTAGCTATAAACATTTTATTTTGTATCATCATACCTGTACGTTTTGGCCTCAATGCTCATAGCTACACCATTACCGGAAGGCTGAATATTGTAATTATGCATAGTAACAATACGAGGCAATCCAGCAACACCGCTTACAAACTGCCCCAACTGATGATAAGACCCAGTAACAGATATCTTAATTGGGAGCTCTCGATAAAAGTCCAGCCGCTTTTCCGACGCCAACACGATTGTCCCAATATTTAATCCAGCTGAAGTTCCTAAGTTTGTAATATCATCAAGCAACCCTGGAACCTCTTTTTCAGTAGGAAGCTGCTTCAAAAGCTCTTTAAAACGCCCTTCCACATCTTTCATTTGCAATCTAAGGGCATCCAAATTGGCCACTTGCAGGGCTTTACTCTTATACGCATTTTTCAATCCAGCTTCTTTAGAAACAACTCGTTTAAGCCCCTCTTGCTTATCCGTAATATAAAAGTGGATTCCTCCAGCAACAATCAAAGCAATTACAAGCAGATAACAAATAATTCTAACACCAATAGGCCAATTCCCAGCATTTGCAAAATCCAGATTACTTGCATCAAAGCCTTTAAATGCGTTTCTAAACACCTCCATTACTTACTCCCTTCACTCTCTTTAGGTGTTATCACTGGCAACGACAAAGAGAAATCATTCAAACCACTACTGGAAAGATTAACTTTACTTAGAGTAGGCTCACCAAACCATATTGATGTCTCGATATTACGCATGAGGCTTGATACATCTAGTTTATTTTCAGCCCAGCCCTTTATAGCGATATTATTATCTTTACGACTCACATTGGAATAATAAATCCCATCAGGTAAGACTTTTACCAGCTCATCAAAATTCCTTACAATTAAAGGCCTTGAGGCTTGTAGGCTCTGAATTGCATCTAAACGAGCTAACAATCTCTTTTTCTTCGCTTTAAGCTCTTTTATCTCTGTCAATTGCTTATCAAGTCTAGCTGCTTCTGCCTTTAGGTAGTTATTTCTTTCAAGCTGCCTTTCTTGCATCACATCAAAATAATAACCTATAGCAAGCACTATCCCCCCCGCAAATAAAGCCGCGCCACTCAAATTAACCAAAAAATGCTTTTGCCGTTCCTGCGATTTTTCTTCTCGCCAAGGCCTTAAATTAATCGTAGCCATAACTAATACCTAGCCCTCAAATCCACGCATTGCCAAACCACAAGCCTTGACTAGAGAAGGTGCATCCCGATCCAATCTAGAACGATTAACTCTGGAATTAACTGACATTTTAGAAAATGGGTTCGCCATATCTGCATTTATACCTAATTCCTCTGCCAACTGGTCGGCTAAACCATCAATTGTTGCTGTACCACCAGATAAATACAGAGCAGAAAGCTCATTGTGTGCCCCTGAAGAGTAGAAAAACTGCAAAGAACGGGATACCTGTTGTGCCACAGTCCCCCTAAAAGGAAGCACAACCATATCTTGGATTTCAGAAGAAAGATCATTCAATCTCAATGACTGTTCTACTTCTTCAATACTCATACCGTATTGTTGGTGGATTGTGTTTGTAAGGTCATTCCCTCCAAACGCCTGCTCTCGGCTGTATACGATCTCGGTCCCTTTAAAAACATTTAACGTAAGAGTTGCAGCACCTATGTCTACAACTCCAACCAAATCTGTTTCATCTCTTTGTTCAGGGGAGGTTAGGGGAAAAGCCCTTTCCACTGCATACGTATCAACGTCTACAATCGAACACTGCAAACCAGCATTACTAATAGCATCTTCACGTTGTTCAACGTCTGTTTTACGACATGCAACAAGCAATACTTTATCTAAATTTTCATTATTTTTTACTGGCCCAATGACTTCAAAGTCCAGTGCAACTTCATCTAGCGGGTAGGGAATAAATTGATCAGCTTCAACTTTGATTTGATCTTCAAGCTCGAACTCTGTAAAGGCATTACTCATTTCTATACGTTTAGTAATGACGGCGGAGGCAGGCACTGCAGCTATAGCCGCTGACATTTTCCCACCAGCCACTTTTACAGCCTTTTCGATGGTTTCAGCGACCTCACCAACATCTTGAATATTGCCATCAATAACCGCGGTAGGAGGTAAGGAGACAACAGCGTACGCTTCCAGCGTGTAACCACTGCCGCTTTTGGACAGAGCAACCAGCTTCACAGATGATGAACCGATATCCAGTCCGACTAAACTACCCGACTTGTTCCCCAAAAAGCCAAACACAAATATATTCCCTAACTTAATCCTGCGTTAATGTGCATTTAGTACTCTAGGCCAACTCTGAGCATTATTAAAAATTTAATTTAAATTTAATAACCGCTAGAGGATCGATACTACCTGTCTATATAATAGACCTAAATTAACTTCCGTAATTATCAGACTAGCATGTCAGCTATGGTTTCGCTTTTCAAACTTTTGTTTAAACTAGGTATTTTCTGCTTTTTTGTTGGTGTAATTGCGCTTGCAGGCGTCTATTACCACTTCGCTCCAAAGCTACCAAATACCGATTCTCTTAAAGAAGTTCAGTTTCAAACCCCTTTAAGAATTTACTCTCAGGATGAAAAACTCATCGCAGAATTCGGTGAAAAACGTCGCACACCGATTAACTTTGAAGAGATCCCACCTCAGTTTATTCATGCTCTTACCGCTGCTGAAGACAGCCGTTTCTTTGACCACTTCGGCATTGATATTAAAGGCCTATCTCGAGCGGCTTTCCAATTAGCATCAACTGGGCACATCCAAAGTGGTGGTTCGACCATCACTATGCAGGTTGCTAAAAACTTCTTTCTTACTCGTGAAAAAACATTTACACGAAAGTTCATGGAAATTTTGCTCGCGCTTAGGATCGAGCAAGAACTAAGTAAAGAAGATATCTTTGAGCTATATATCAATAAAATCTATTTAGGCCACCGTTCATACGGTATACAAGCAGCAGCTAATGTCTATTACGGCAAGAATATCGAAAACTTAAGTCTTGCTCAGCATGCAATGATTGCCGGCCTGCCTAAAGCCCCTTCTGCGTTTAACCCGATCACTAATCCTAGTAGAGCGATAGAGCGACGAAATTGGATTCTTAAACGTATGCACTCGCTCAGCTTCATTAATGATCAACAGTTAGAAGAAGCTATTGCTGCCCCAGTTACAGCTAAATACCACACAAGCGATATAGAGCTACGCGCATACTATGTAGCGGAGATGGTTCGAAAAGAACTGTATGAAAGATACGGCGAGAACTTATACACCGATGGCTATAAAGTTTACACAACGCTTAATAGCAAACTTCAATCGTCAGCAAACATCGCGGTATCAAATGGCTTAGTCGCTTACTCTGAGCGCCATGGTTATCTAGGGGCTGAGGACCAGTGGGATGTTGCTAACACTTCAACTGTTAATCTAGAAAAAAGATTAAACAAAGTAATTTCTTACTTCACCCTTCAGCCAGCAGTAGTTCTATCAGTGGATGAAAAATCTGCAGAATTACTCTTAAAAGAAGGCCAAAAGGCTACGCTAGAATGGGAGGGTATTGCTTGGGCTAAACCATACAAATCTGTCAATTACACAGGTAAAGCCCCTAAAAAAGCTAGCGATGTATTAAAAATTGGAGATTTAATTCGAGTTAGAGAGAAAGAAGGGAAGTTCCACCTTACTCAAATTCCTAAAGTACAAGGCTCTCTTGTCGCGCTAAACCCTAAAGATGGAGCTATCGTATCACTCGTTGGTGGATTTAATTTCACTCATAATAAATTTAACCGCAGCACCCAAGCTGTCCGCCAACCAGGCTCCAATTTCAAACCTTTTATTTATGCAGCCGCACTAGATAAAGGTTACTCACCTGCATCGTTGATCAACGATGCGCCTATAGTCATTCACGACCAACAACTTGAAGGCAATTGGCGCCCTGAAAATTCCAGCAAAAAATTCTACGGACCTACTCGCCTTCGCGAAGCACTCTATAAATCTAGAAACCTCGTTTCTATCAGACTTCTCCGCGCAATCGGTATAGACGCTGCCCAAGCATATTTAGATCTAGCTGGCTTTGATCGAACAAAACTTCCAAACAATCTATCTTTATCTTTAGGCACCGCAGACGTCACCCCGCTTCAACTAGCCACAGGCTATGCAGCATTTGCTAACGGCGGCTTCAAAGTAGAGCCTTATTTCATACAACGCATTGAAACCCAGTTTGGCGACAATCTATTCACTGCCACACCTGCTGTAGCATGCAAAGCTAATTGTGAACAACTCCAGGATCAAAGCTTTGCACCTAGAATATACAATGAGCAAGTTTCCTTCTTGACCTATAACATAATGCTCGATGTTATTCGCCGAGGCACTGCACGCAAGGCACTCATTCTAAAACGTAAAGACATTGCGGGCAAAACTGGAACAACCAATGATCAGAAAGATGCATGGTTTTCTGGCTTCAACCAAGATTATGTAGCGACAGCCTGGGTCGGCTTCGACCAACCTAAAACTCTAGGTCGACGTGAATTTGGCGGCACGGCAGCCTTACCGATCTGGATCGATTTTATGCGTGATGCACTTGAGGGCAAACCTGAAAACAAACCAAAGCCACCTCAAGGCATCGTTAGCGTAAAAATTGATCCTCGCAGCGGACAATTAGCCTACCCTGGCCAAAAAGATGCTGTGTACGAATACTTCCGCAGGAAAAATGTTCCAACAGGTTATGCAACGCCTAGCAACTCAGGAACCACAAACGCTGCAGAAGAACTTTTTTAATCACATACAGCCATAAAAAAACCGCCCTAGGGCGGTTTTTTTTATGGCTTAAACAGAAATTGGTTTAAGCGATTTTTGGATCTAGTTCACCACTTTCATATTTCTCGGCCATTTTTTCCAGAGAGATAGCAGTGATCTTAGATGCATTACCTGCAGTACCGAAAGCTTCGTAGCGGTTAACACAGATATCTGTCATCGCTTCCATAGACTTCTTCAGGTATTTACGTGGGTCAAACTCAGCTGGGTTTTCAGCCAAGAAACGACGAATCGCACCTGTAGACGCTAAACGAAGATCAGTGTCGATATTTACTTTACGCACACCATACTTGATGCCTTCAACAATTTGTTCAACTGGCACACCATAAGTTTCTGGAATTTCACCACCAAACTCATTAATAACAGCCAACCACTCCTGAGGTACAGAAGAGGAACCATGCATTACTAGGTGAGTACCTGGAATACGTTCATTGATCGCTTTGATACGGTCGATCGCAAGAATGTCACCTGTAGGTGGGCGGGTAAACTTGTAAGCACCATGAGAAGTACCGCAAGCAATCGCAAGCGCGTCTACACCAGTCTTTTTAACAAAGTCTGCTGCTTCATCCGGATCAGTCAGCATCTGGTCATGAGACAGCGTACCTTCAGCACCGATACCGTCCTCTTCACCAGCCTGTCCTGTTTCCAGAGAACCTAGGCAACCCAGCTCACCCTCTACAGAAACACCACACGCATGCGCCATCTCTACCGTACGTCGAGTAACATCAACGTTGTATTCGTAGCTTGATGGCGTTTTACCATCAGACATCAATGAACCATCCATCATTACAGAGGAGAAGCCCATCGCGATAGTGCGCTGACAAACCGCAGGAGACGTGCCGTGGTCCTGGTGCATGCATACTGGGATATGCGGAAATTCAGCAATTGCCGCTTCGATCATGTGACGCAGGAAGTTAGAGCCCGCATATTTACGTGCACCGGCAGATGCCTGAACAATCACTGGAGAGTTAGTTTTGTCTGCCGCTTCCATAATAGCGCGCATCTGTTCCAAGTTGTTCACGTTGAATGCTGGAATGCCGTAGTCGTTTTCAGCAGCATGATCCAGCAGCTGACGCATGGAGATCAGAGCCATTTTGTCACCTTTAAATATTTGTTAACTTCGTCTAAAGACGGGGATGGGCAGAGTTTACCACCCATCCATCATTAAAATTAGTGCTTATGCGTTTTTAGCTTCAAGCGCAGCTACTGCAGGCAGTTTCTTGCCTTCTACAAACTCAAGGAACGCACCACCACCTGTAGAGATATACGATACTTTGTCTGCAATATCGTATTTATCCACAGCTGCCAACGTGTCACCACCGCCCGCGATAGAGAAACCTTGGTTTTGAGCGATAGCTAGAGACAACGTCTTAGTACCCTCACCGAACTGGTCAAATTCAAATACGCCAACAGGGCCGTTCCAGATGATTGTTCCTGCATCTTTTAGCAGCTCAGCAAGACTCTGTGCCGACTGAGGACCAATATCCAGAATCATGTCATCTTCAGCTACATCATCAACAGATTTAACTGTCGCTTCAGCTGTTTCTGCAAATTCTTTCGCTACAACAACATCCACAGGCATCGGGATATTTACTTTCTCCATCAGGTCTTGAGCTATTGGAATCAGATCGTGTTCACACAAGGATTTACCCACTGGCTTACCAGCTGCGGCAAGGAAAGTATTCGCAATACCACCACCAACAATCAACTGATCAACCTGGTCAGATAGCGCTGTCAAAACTTCAAGTTTCGTTGATACTTTAGAACCGCCAACGATCGCTGCAAGCGGACGTGCAGGCTTATCAAGAGCCTTACCCAATGCATCTAGTTCGCCCGCTAATAGAGGGCCCGCACATGCTATTTCAGCAAATTTCGCCACGCCATGAGTCGATGCTTGAGCACGGTGTGCCGTACCGAACGCATCCATCACATAAACATCACACAATGCAGCCATTTTCTGAGACAGCGCTTCATTGTCTTTCTTTTCACCCGTGTTGAAGCGTACATTTTCCAGCAACACTAGATCGCCTTCAGCAACTTCAAAGCCACCATCCAACCAATCTTTAATTAGTGGAACTTCGCGACCCAACAAACTGCCAATATGGTTAGCCACAGGTTGTAGAGAGAACTCTTCGTTATATTCACCTTCCGTTGGTCGACCTAGGTGAGACATGACCATCACATTAGCACCTGCTTTAAGTGCCAGTTCAATAGTCGGCAATGACGCACGGATGCGCGCATCAGAAGTTACTTCACCATTTTTCACTGGTACGTTTAGGTCTTCGCGGATCAGAACGCGCTTACCACTCAGATCCAGTTCGCTCATTTTCAGTACGCTCATTGACGTGCCCTACTTAAGTTTTTAAATATTTAAATCAGAATTCGTTTATTTAGCAGCTTATTTTTCTTCGCCACCTATAGCTAACCAATGCTGCGCTACATCTAACATACGGTTAGCAAAGCCCCATTCATTATCAAACCAACAAACAAGTTTGATTAGACGCCCTTCAGACACTTTGGTCTGGGTACCATCTACTACCGCGGAACGGGAATCGCGGTTGAAGTCTACCGAAGCATGGGGCTCTTCGGTATAACCTAATAGTCCCTTTAACGGCCCTTCGATTGAGGCACGCTGAAGAATTTGATTCACTTCATCAATACTGGTCGACTGCGACACATTAATTGAGAGGTCCATCATTGACACATTAATCGTGGGAACTCGAACATGCAGGCACTGAAACTTACCCGCGAGGTGCGGTAACAGACGATCAATCCCCTTATCTAGACCTGTATCTACCGGCACAATCGAATGCATAGCACTTCGAGTTAGGCGTAGATCAGTTTGATGGTAGCTATCGATAACCGGCTGATCATTCATCGCAGAATGAATCGTGGTCGTAACACCACTTTCAATTCCCAACTGCTTATCTAGTAGATCTAGTACTGGGATAATACAGTTAGTAGTACAAGAGGCTGCCGAAACAACTGTATGGCCTGAACGTAACAGCTGTTCGTTCAAACCAAATACGATAGTTGCATCCACCTCATCTGTCGCAGGCTGAGAAAATAACAAACGCTGAGCACCACTACGCAGATGCAACTCAGCCAGAGAACGAGCTTTAAACGATCCGGAACACTCAAAGAGAAGATCAATGCCCAAATCAGCCCAAGGCAGATCCTCAGCATCAGATTCACTCAGAATCTGAATAGTGTCGTCATTGACCAGAAGCTGCTTGCCATTGTGCTCAACAGATACAGGAAAACGGCCATGAGTCGTATCGTAGCGAGTAAGGTAGGTTACCGTTTCCAGATCAGACAGTTCATTGATAGCAACAACCCTAAATAGATCTTGCAATCCACTTTCATAAATCGCACGCAGGACGCACTGGCCGATTCGACCATAGCCATTGATTGCAACGCGATAACTCAATCTATAACCCTACCCTAAAAATAAAAAGACCCGGAACCCCGGGTCTTTTTACGCGTTCTATTAAAGAACAGATTTAACCGTTTCTACTACGTTTTCAGTAGTGAAACCGAAGTGTTTGAACAGTTCACCTGCAGGCGCAGATTCGCCGAAGGTACGCATACCAACAATTGCACCATTCAAACCAACATATTTGTACCAGAAGTCTGCCTGTAGAGCTTCAACAGCGACACGCGCAGTCACAGCGGCAGGAAGAACAGACTCGCGGTATTCAGCAGACTGCTTATCAAACACACCAGTTTCTGGCATAGAAACAACACGAACATTAGTACCTTCAGCAGAAAGTGCTTCAGCAGCATCCATTGCTAGGCCTACTTCAGAACCTGTAGCAATCAGAATGGCATCTGGCTGACCATTTGTGTCACGTAAGATGTAACCACCTTTCGCGATGTTTTCAATCTGCTCTTCTGAACGAGCTTGATGCGGTAACCCCTGACGAGAGAAGATCATCGCCGTTGGACCATCTACACGCTCAAGCGCTGCTTTCCATGCAACCGCAGATTCAACTGCATCACACGGACGCCATGTGCTCATATTTGGCGTATGACGTAGGTTAGCTACCTGCTCAACAGGCTGGTGAGTCGGACCGTCTTCACCCAGACCAATAGAATCATGTGTATAAACATGGATAGCACGCTGCTTCATCAGTGCAGCCATACGCACTGCATTACGTGCGTACTCCATAAATACAAGGAAGGTTGCACCGTAAGGGATAAAACCACCGTGCAAAGCGATACCGTTCATGATCGCAGACATACCAAATTCACGTACTCCGTAGAATAGGTAGTTACCAGAGGCATCATCCTTCTCTACACCTTTGCAGCCAGACCATAGAGTCAAGTTGGAACCTGCTAGATCAGCAGAGCCACCTAGTAGTTCAGGTAGAAGAGGACCGTATGTATTCAGCGCATTCTGAGAAGCCTTACGAGAGGCTATTGTTTCGCCTTTCTCTGCAATTTCTGCAATATAAGCATCAGCCTTTTCTGCAAAATCTGCTGGTAGCTCACCAGAGATACGACGTAGCAATTCATCTGCTTGTTCAGGGAACTCAGCACGGTACGCAGCAAAACGTTCGTTCCACTCATTTTCAGCGTGAACACCCGCTTTCTGCGCATTCCAGTCTTCCGCGATTTCAGCAGGCACTTCAAAAGCAGGATGAGCCCAGCCCAAACGTTCACGTGTCAGTGCAATCTCGTCATCACCCAACGGAGCACCGTGACAGTCTTCTTTGCCTTCTTTATTCGGAGAACCAAAACCGATAACTGTTTTACAGCAGATCAGTGTTGGTTGCTCTGTGTTTTCTTTCGCTTGCTCGATCGCCGCACGAATCTGGTCAGCATCGTGACCATCAACACCTGGAATCACCTGCCAGCCGTAAGACTCAAAACGTTTAACGTTATCGTCCGTATACCAACCTTCTACTTCACCATCAATTGAGATGCCGTTGTCATCCCAAAAAGCAATCAGCTTACCAAGACCAAGCGTACCGGCTAGAGAACAAGCTTCATGGGAGATACCTTCCATCAAGCAGCCATCGCCCATGAACACATAAGTGTTGTGATCAACAATATCGTGACCGTCACGATTGAACTGAGCAGCAAGCGTTTTCTCTGCAACAGCAAAACCAACCGCGTTAGTAATGCCTTGCCCCAGAGGACCTGTCGTCGTTTCAACACCAGGGCAATAACCGTATTCAGGGTGACCTGCTGTTTTCGAATGCAGCTGACGGAAGTTTTTCAAATCTTCGATAGAAACATCGTAGCCAGTTAGGTGAAGCAAGCTGTAGATCAGCATAGAGCCATGACCGTTGGACAGTACGAAACGATCGCGATCGAACCACTGCGGGTTTGTTGGGTTGTGCTTCATGAAATCGTTCCAAAGCACTTCAGCGATATCCGCCATACCCATTGGGGCACCCGGGTGACCAGATTTAGCTTTCTGTACGGCATCCATGCTCAACGCACGAATCGCGTTGGCAAGTTCTCTACGAGAAGACATTAACTCAGCTCCTGGGCGTTTTGCCCAAAATAGAAGGTTCAGGAAAAAATTGGGCGCAATTTTCTCGCAGATAGAGGAAAGCTTCAAATAAGAATTGCACTTTCAGGGTAAAAATGAGCGTTTTTCATCCAAAAATTTAAATTTCTCATGCTAATCGCACTGTAAAAATATGCATTTCACCAAAGTCGCGAGTAGAATACGCACTTTAAAAATCTACATGGTCTTCCGACTGCTAAACTTTTTCTACACTTTGTGTCTTTTTAGCATCAGATGAATTCCATCCTAAGCCCTAATTTTGCAAAGGTAATTTTCACAATGAGCGAATATAGCTTATTTACATCAGAATCCGTTTCCGAAGGCCACCCGGACAAAATTGCTGACCAGATCTCCGATGCCGTATTGGATGCCATCATTGCTGAAGATAAGCATGCCCGTGTTGCCTGCGAAACCTTAGTAAAAACTGGTGTAGCTGTCGTGTCTGGCGAAATAACAACATCGGCTTGGGTAGATCTGGAAGATCTAGTCCGTAAGGTTATAAACGATATCGGCTATACCTCTTCTGAGGTAGGTTACGATGGCGATACATGTGGTGTTATCAACATCATTGGCAAACAATCTCCTGATATTAACCAAGGTGTCGACCGTGCCAAACCTGAAGATCAAGGTGCCGGCGACCAAGGCCTGATGTTTGGTTATGCATCCAACGAAACAGATGTTTTGATGCCTGCACCAATCACTTATGCCCACCGTTTAGTTGAGCGCCAAGCTGAAGCTCGTAAATCAGGCCTATTACCATGGTTACGTCCTGATGCGAAATCTCAGCTTACATTTCGGTATGAAAACGGAAAACCTGTAGGTGTGGATGCTCTAGTTCTGTCTACACAACACAACCCTGAAGTATCTCAAGCAGATCTGCGTGAAGCGGTAATGGAGCTAATTGTTAAGCACGTTATCCCTGCTGAATGGATCACAAAAGAGACTCAATTCCACATCAACCCAACAGGCAACTTCGTAATCGGTGGCCCAGTAGGTGACTGTGGTCTAACAGGTCGTAAAATCATTGTAGATACTTATGGTGGTATGGCTCGCCATGGCGGCGGCGCTTTCTCTGGCAAAGACCCATCGAAAGTGGACCGTTCTGCTGCTTACGCTGGTCGTTATGTAGCGAAGAACATTGTTGCTGCGGGCCTAGCAGACCGTTGTGAAATTCAGGTTTCTTACGCAATTGGTGTAGCAGAACCAACGTCTGTATCTATTAATACATTCGGTACTGGCAAGATCTCCGATGATAAGATCATTCAGTTAGTTCGCGAGCACTTTGACCTACGCCCTTACGCGATCACTACAATGCTTGATCTACTTCACCCTATGTATCAGCCAACTGCTGCATACGGCCACTTTGGCCGCAACCCATTCGAAATGGAGTACAAAGGTGAAACCTTTACTGCATTCACATGGGAACGCACTGATAAAGCAGACGCGTTACGCGAAGCTGCGGGCCTATCTTAATTTAGTGATTTTTTCTGAAAAAAGCGCCTTATGGCGCTTTTTTATTGCCTACAGTAAGTTATATGACAATAATGAGAAACTTACTTCACGATCTTTTTTGGAACTAATGCAACTTAGTAATTTTAGCATCCGGCAAAAGCTGATCGGACTCGTCATCATACTTGCGCTGGGTATACTGATGACTTCCAGTCTTGCCTTTTACTTTTCATACCAAGACACCTTGGCCGGAAAGAAAGATCAAATTCGCAGTGTTGTTCAAGCCTCTGCCAGTCAGGTTCTTCATCTGCGCGCGTTAAAAAAGTCCCAACAGATTTCTGAAACTGAATACTTACAGCGACTTCGTTCGCTAATCTATGGCACAAATTATTCAGATGGCAGCTATATCTTTTTAATGACCGAGGAAGCGCGTGTTTACCTTCATCCCAAGCGACCTGAGCTTGAAGGACTATTAATCAATGAAGTACCCAATATAAAAAATGGCGATGCCATTGCAGACAGCTTCAAGCAAATTTTGGCGAGTCCTGAAAAATCTCAATTTTGGAAACTCTACCTACCTAAACCAGACGGTGGGCCTTCTCTCGAAAAGCTAACTTACGCCCAACTGATCCCTGACAGTAATCTTATTATTGGCACTGGTGTGTACCTTGATGATCTCATTCCGGTGTATATCAATCGCGCTCTAAGCTATATCACAATAACTTTGGCTGTACTCTTTGCATCATTCGCAACAGCAGTTCTAATATCACGAAATATCGTTCAACCCATCATCATTCTTTCTGGACAGATGAAGCGCCTTTCCTCTGGCGACATTGATCAGGAGATTCGCTTTACTCATCACAAAGATGAAATCGGTCAAATGGCTCAATCACTAGAAGAGTTTCGTGAGCATTTGATTGAAAACAAGCGCTTACGCTATATGCAGGAACATGTTCAGTTTCTCGAAAACTTTGACCCAGTAACGCGCCTCTATAATCGCCGCGCGATTGGAGAAGCGCTTGAGCGAGAGATAATTCGCAACTTCGAAAGCCAAGAACAGGTTTCATTTCTGTTTATTCGCTTGGATCTCCTAAGAAACTTAACCATAGAATTAGGCGACGAACAGCGTGACCAAATCCTGATTGAGACCGCTAATAGCTTAAGGCAAATACTCGCAATTAACCATCGATTAGCGCGAATAGGCGAAGGCTGCTTTGGGCTAATGCTCATAAACAAACCAACACACATCAACCTTGCTGATATAGCCGATTCTATTCTCAATACCATTGAGCAGCCTATCCAATTGGATAATCTACAGATTCAAATTGGTGCACGTATAGGCATAGCCTCTTACCCAGAAGATGGTGATCAACAGTTTGAATTGATAGGTCGTTCAGAAATCGCTGCGAAAACTGCCCGCAAACGCGAGCAAGGCTGGCTCTACTTCAGCCAGATTAAGGGACAAACAACGGAACAAAAAATCGCTCTGTGGCAAGATCTATCAACCGCAATGGACCAAGACCAATTTTATTTGGTATTCCAGCCGCTGTTTGATCTAGAAAGCAATGCCCCGCTGTCAGCTGAAACCTTATTACGCTGGACACACCCCACACTAGGCCCTATCTCGCCAGCAGTTTTCGTTCCTCTGGCGGAGCAAAGCGGTTTGATTTCGCGCCTTGATCACTGGGTACTCAATGCCGTAGCCAAGCAATGCCGTAATTGGTTAGACAAAGACATTGCCTTTCCTCGCGTTGCTATCAATCTATCTGGCATCAGTTTTCTGCGAAACGATTTCGAGCAAAAGCTACAAAGCATTTTTTCTCAATACAATGTGTCGCTTGAACATATAGAGCTCGAACTTACAGAGGGGGTATTGATCGAAGATCTAGGCCGCATTCAGGAGAAATTAAAACGCGTACGTGATCTCGGCGTCAGCATTTCTATAGATGATTTCGGTACGGGCTACTCTTCGCTTAGCCGTATCAAAAACCTTCCAGTCGATCATATTAAAATTGATAAGTCGTTTATCGACGATATCGATACCAACCCACAGGATCTAAAAATAGTTCAGGCGATCATTCTAATGGCCCAAGGTTTACAACTGCATGTTGTAGCAGAAGGAGTTGAGACTGAACGCCAGCTATCTATTCTCCGCGAAGAACAATGTGATGTAGTCCAAGGCTACTTGTTAAGCCGCCCTCTCGCCGTGGCAGACTATGAAGCACTGATCGATGAAGACCTAATCATTGAAGGCGACTAAACCTTAATTATGAGAATACCCCGTTTTTTTGAATCGCAGCCCTTACAAACTGGTGCAGAAGTATCTTTGAGTGATTCTGTCGTTCAACACGTCAGTCGCTCATTAAGAATGCGACCTCAGGATCAGATCATTCTGTTCAATGGTGATGGCTCTGAATATAAGGCAGAGTTAATCAACATTGAAAAACGCAACGTTACGGCACGCATCATTGAAAGCACACTCTCATCAACTGAAAGCCCTTTACCTATTACTATTGGTCAAACGCTTTCTCGAGGGGAGAGAATGGATTATGCCGTACAGAAAAGCACTGAAATGGGCGTAAAATCGATTACGCCTCTTTTTTCTGAACGCTGTGAAGTCAAACTACCCAAAGATCGCCAAGAAAAACGCGTGAAGCATTGGCATCAAATTGCTATTAGCGCTTGTGAACAATCAGGCCGAACTATGCCTCCTGAAATAGCATACCCAACCGATCTGGAAAAATGGCTCGCGGCCCAAGATGCAGAACTTAAACTTGTGCTACATCATCACAGCGAACAGCCATTGCAAGAAATGTCAGCTCCGGAGTCTGTTGCTTTACTTATTGGCCCAGAAGGTGGCCTTACCAGCGATGAAGTTGAACTTGCAACTCAATATGGGTTCAAACCTCTAACACTTGGACCTCGCGTTATGCGTACAGAAACAGCTCCCGTAGCCGCATTAACATTACTCAATTATCTATGGGGCGACCTAGTTTAGGCGCGATGCACACCCTGTGCGCTTAAACTGTATAGATTAAGGATCAAAAAATGACAATTAAGCTCGGCATTGTGATGGACCCTATTGATAACATCACATTCAAAAAAGACAGTTCACTCGCCATGCTATGGGCAGCCCAGCAGAAAGGCTGGGAACTCTGGTATATGGAGCAACATCATCTGTTCTCACTCGATGGTAAAGCTCAAGCAAAGATGGCTCCAATTGAAGTCATGATGGACGAGCAAAAATGGTTTGAACGCGGCGAATACGAAACCCGCGATCTGTCCGATCTTAACGTTATTTTGATGCGTAAAGATCCACCGTTCGATAACGAATTTATCTACACTACATACTTATTGGAGCAAGCAGAGAAAGAAGGTTCTTTAATTGTTAACAAGCCCCAAAGCCTTCGCGATTTTAATGAGAAGCTATTTGCGACCCATTTCCCACAATGTTGCCCTCCTGTTCTAGTCAGTAAACATGATTCCATGCTGCGCAAATTCCACAAAGAGCATGGTGACGTTATCTTCAAACCGTTAGATGGCATGGGTGGTTCACAAATCTTCCGGATCAAAGAAGATGGCCTGAATCTAGGCGTGATTATTGAGACACTAACAAATCACGGCCAACAAACCATTATGGCTCAAAAGTTTATTCCTGAAATTGTAGATGGCGATAAACGCATTCTATTAGTGGATGGTGAGCCAGTGCCTTATGGCCTTGCCCGAATCCCAGCAAAAGGGGAAACCCGCGGAAATTTGGCAGCAGGCGGCCGAGGAGAGGGACGCGAACTCACTGAACGAGATTATTGGATCTGCGCACAGATTGCTCCTACCCTAAAAGAAAAAGGTTTATTATTTGTCGGTCTGGATGTCATAGGCGACTACCTAACCGAAATTAATGTAACCAGCCCAACCTGCATTCGCGAATTAAATAATCAGTACGGCCTAGATATCGGAATGCAGTTAATGAACGCAATCGAACAAAAATTGGCAAAGCAATAAACCAATGCTGCGAGCAAAGGATCCAACCAAGTGAGCACCGCTGTAGCCCAAACAGTGACCGCGGTTGAACGTTTCGGTTTTACGTTATTTTTCGCCACTGCGCTACATGCAGTGGCGATTTTGGGGATAACGTTCACATTCAATAACGAACGTCCTCCCCAAAAAACGATTGAGATCACTTTAGCTCAATACCAACAAGAAACAGCCCCAAAACAGGCCGATTTTATTGCTCAAGCAAACCAAGAAGGCAGCGGTACAAGCCAAGACAAGCTGCTTCCATCCACTCCTCAAAAAGCAGAATTTAGGGATAACAAGCCGAGGCAAGCTACAGCTATAGCACAGGCAATTGAACCAACCCCTCCTAAACCTGAACCAAGTGCAGCAGCTGTTAAAGCAAAGACAAAATCAGACAATAGTACGGCTAAAAAAACGAAACAAAAGGTAGTCACAACTAAGCAAAACACAAAGAAAGTAGCCACAAAAGCTGCTAAGCAACAACAGAAAGCACCGTCCGGCGGCTCACCCGGCACCTCCCTACTAGCGAGAAGTTTGGAGATGGCCAGCTTACAAGCGGAGATTGATGCTCATCGTGAAATGAGAGCAAAGCAACCTCGCATCAAACGCCTGACTTCAGCCTCAACTAAAAAACGAGAAGACGCTCTCTATCTTCATAACTGGCGCAAAAAAATTGAGAACATAGGTAATCTTAACTACCCAGAAGAAGCTCGAAGAAACAAGATGTATGGCAGCTTGCGCTTACTCGTTTCAATCAAACCCGATGGTTCAGTAAAAACAATCGATATACTGGAATCCTCTGGCAAACCTATTCTTGATGATGCCGCTATTCAGATTGTTAGGCTTGCAGCACCCTTTCAACCATTCCCTGTAGAGATGAGAAAAAGTACGGATATCCTAGAGATTATTCGTACTTGGAAATTTGAGAAACGCGCCTATTTGGACTAATTCTTAAATAACGTAGATAAAAAATGGGCCAGTAATTATGACCTCATCGAGCTGTTCGTTACGCAACCATTTTCTTATATCCATGCCTCATTTGAATGACCAAAGCTTCACTCAAACAGTTACTTATATTTGTGACCATAGCGATTATGGCGCTATGGGGATTGTTATTAACCGTCCAGTAGGTATCACGCTGGTTGAGCTATGTGACCACCTAAACCTCCCTTGCTCTTCTATCGCTAATCAGCAGCAAGCTATTTTCAGTGGAGGCCCTGTCAGAAGTGACCGAGGCTACGTCCTTCACAAGGCATCGGACCCTTTCGAATGGGGTAATAGTCACTGTGTAGCAGATGATATTTACCTCACAACCTCTATCGACGCTATAGAAGCCGCAGCCGAAGGACGTTTTGAACATAATTACTTAGTCGCTTTAGGATGCGCAGGCTGGAGCCCTGGACAGCTAGAACAGGAGATGAGCGACAATGTTTGGTTAAGCTGTCCTGCAAATTCGGATATACTCTTCAGCACTCCGGCTGGTGATCGTTTACAGGCAGCCGCATCAATATTGGGCATTAACCTTGATCTACTAACCGCCCTACCCGGACACGCCTGATAAATTTACGTCAGGCACTATGTCCGTTTGGGATATAAGGCTCTGACACAGGCATGAGTAATCAGATCAATCAAGTTTTGGCATTTGACTTTGGAACATCCCGCATAGGGGTTGCTACCGGTCAAAGTATTACTGGCACGGCCACACCACTCCCTCCTTTTTCTGCCCGCGATGGACAACCTAATTGGGATGATATATCCAAGCTCATGGATGAATGGAAACCCGACGCTTTGGTTGTCGGCATTCCGCTTAACTTTGACGGCACCATCAGTGAGATGGCGCATAGAGCTAGGAAGTTTGCCAACCGATTACATGAACGGTATAAAACCCCCTGTTTCCTGATGGACGAACGTTTATCGACGGCCGAAGCTAAAGAGATTCATTTTGCAGCGGGCGGCAGTGATAATTTTAAGAAAGAGTCAGTCGATGGCCTTGCAGCCCAGCTCATTTTAGAAAGCTGGTTTAATTGCGACATTAGAATTCCTAGCCATACCCGATTGGAGGAAGTTTATGACAACAAACGTACTTAATGCCGAAGCCCTGCTGGAAAAAATGCAACAGGAGCTACAGGCATTGCTGTCCAAAAATGATAAGCCTGACCCATTGATGATCGGCATTCATACGGGCGGGGTATGGTTAGCAGAACGCTTACACCAAGCATTAGATTTAGACAGTCCTTTAGGGGTTCTAGATATCTCTTTTCATCGAGATGACTTTGACACCAGCGGTTTAAACCCTAAAGTTCAACCATCCAAGCTACCCTGCACCACAGAAGGGCGTCACGTTATTCTTGTAGACGACGTCATCATGAGTGGTCGAACGATTCGTGCAGCCATGAATGAGCTATTTGACTACGGCCGTCCTGCGTCCATCACTCTTGCGACACTGCTTGACCTACAACAGCGCGAGTTACCGATACAAGCAGATATAATTGGCGGCACATTAGCCATCAGCTCCGACCAAGCAGTAAAACTTACCGGCCCAGAACCTTTAGCTCTGGAAATCCGAAATCGTTCTGACGACTGAGTATTTATCATGTTTGAACAAAATAATCCGAATCAGATTCAACTCACAGGTGAAGGTGAACTAAAGCACTTTATTACTACAGAAGGGCTATCTCGTGAGTTACTAACTGAGATTTTAGATACCGCAGACTCTTTTGTAGACATGAGTGCTAAACAGGTTAAGAAGGTTCCTCTGTTAAGAGGAAAAACGGTCGTAAACCTGTTTTTTGAAGCCAGCACCCGTACCCTTTCAACCTTTGAGCTAGCAGCTAAACGCCTTTCAGCTGATGTATTGAACTTAAATATCAGCACCTCCTCTACCTCGAAAGGCGAGACTCTAAAAGATACGCTCATGACGCTTCACGCAATGCATTCAGATATGTTTGTTGTTCGTCATTCAAGCAGTGGTGCAGCTCACTTTATTGCTGAACACGTTACCCCAGATGTTGCCGTTATCAACGCTGGGGACGGTCGTCACGCACATCCAACACAAGCTATGTTGGATATGCTAACCATACGCCAGGCAAAAGGGGATTTTGCACCATTAACCGTGGCGATTGTTGGGGATATTTTACATTCCCGCGTTGCTCGCTCTCAGATCCACGCCTTACGTACCTTAGGTGTTAATGAGATCCGCGTTATTGCACCAAATACACTTTTACCTCGCAATATAGAAGCCTTAGGGGTGAAGGTATTTACCAATATGCAAGAAGGCATCAAAGACGTTGATGTAGTAATGATGCTGCGCCTTCAGAAAGAGCGTATGAACAGCGCTCTTCTGCCAAGCGAAAGCGAGTTCTATAAGCTTTATGGTCTTACAATGGATAAACTGCAACTAGCAAAACCTGATGCAGTCGTTATGCACCCTGGTCCGATTAACCGTGGTGTAGAGATAGCATCATCGGTAGCAGACGGAGAACGCTCCCTTATTTTAGATCAGGTTACAAACGGTATTGCCGTGCGCATGGCCGTCATGTCTATGGCAATGAGTGGCCAAGCCAAAAGCCGCCCTAGCCAGTTGGAAGCAGGAGAGTAACGACCATGAACATTCTTATTCAAGGCGGTCGTATAATTGACCCTGCAAACCAAACTGACAGAGTTGCTGACCTGTACTTAGTCGATGGTGAAATTGCAGCTTACGATTCAGCCCCAACAGGTTTCGAAGCTGAGCAAACAATTAATGCTGAAAACCAAATTGTTTGCCCCGGCTTAATCGACCTATGCGCTCATACTCGTGAGCCGGGCCCAGCGCAGAAAGGTTCAATAAAAACAGAAGCAGCCGCAGCCGTTGCAGGCGGTGTAACCACAATAGTGACACCACCTTCTACCAACCCTGTAATAGATACCCGTGCAGTGGCTCAACTGATTCAAGATCGCTGTAAAGAAGAAGGTAAAATGCAAATTTTACCTATGGGAGCACTTACTAAAGGCTTACAGGGCGAGCAGCTTGCACCTATGGCAGCACTTTCAGCAGCAGGTTGTATTGCATTTACCAATACACGCAATCCGGTAGCTGACTCGCTTACCCTAACTCGTTGCCTAGAATATGCCGCTACCCATGATCTACTCGTAATTTTCCAAGCTGAAGACAACGCCCTAGCTAAAGGCGGCTGCATGCATGAAGGTAGTACCTGTACTCGATTAGGTCTGAACGGCATCCCAGAGTCAGCGGAAACCATCGATGTATCTCGAAACCTACTTTTAGTCGAGCAGACAGGCGTTCGCGCGCACTTTGGTCAGCTATCCTGCGAGCGCTCTGTTCGTATGATTACTGAAGCTCGAGAAAGGGGCCTTCCGGTAACAGCAGATGTCTCAATCCAGAATCTGCTACTCACTGATGAAAATGTGAACGGGTTTAACAATGACTTCCACATGATCCCACCTTTGCGTAGTCAACTAGATCGAGCAGGTCTAATTCAGGGATTGTTAGGCGGAAGCATTCAGGCGATCTGTTCTGACCACCAGCCGCATGAACGTGCCGCGAAAGAGGCACCATTTGCAGATACTGAGCCGGGTATGATCGGTTTGGAAACATTACTGCCTTTAGGCCTGTTGCTAGTTGAACAGAACATGTTAGATCTGCCTCAACTGATTGAAAAACTAACCACAGCCCCTGCTGATATCTTAGGCTTACCAACAGGTAATCTGAACGTTGGTAGTGTTGCGAACATCTGTATTTTCAATCCCGAGACCGAATGGCAACTCACGCCTGAGACATGCCATTCTAGAGGGAAGAATACACCGTTCATGAACTACCCCCTAAAAGGTAAAGTGTCCCATACACTGTTCCAAGGCCAAGTAGTATATAACGCCTAAACGACAAAAAAGCCGCGATATAATATCGCGGCTTTTTTCTTTCCAGCATTTTTCTTTAAATCAAACCAATCCCTAGATTACATCCCCTTAACGTTAGCATCGCCTTCGTTATGTAGGTAATCCTCTTCATCCTGTAGATAGAAAGACTGATTATCTTCGTCCGGCGCCAATTCTGGATTCGTATCAGCACTCAGCTTAATCATTAGGCGGAGATCGTTTGGTGAATCCGCATGGGCTAAGGCTACATCGTAGGTAATCACGCCATCTTTATAGAGAGTAAACAGGGACTGATCGAACGTCTGCATCCCTAAGTTAGTCGATTTCTTAACTACATCTTTGATCTCATGAACTTCACCCTTACGGATAAGATCCTGAATCAGTGGTGTATTAATCAACACCTCGATCGCTGCACGACGACCTTTCCCATCTTTGGTCGGCAAAAGCTGCTGCGCTATGATAGCTTTCAAGTTCAGTGACAGATCCATCCACAGCTGATCATGGTGCTCAGGTGGGAAGAAGCTGATTACTCGATCCAATGCTTGGTTAGCATTATTAGCGTGCAATGTCGCCAAAGTTAAGTGGCCCGTTTCGGCAAATACGATACCGTGCTGCATCGTTTCTCGAGTACGGATCTCACCCATCAAAATTACATCAGGTGCCTGACGAAGCGTATTTTTCAACGCCACATCAAACGAGTCTGTATCGATACCTACTTCACGCTGGGTGATGATACTTTGCTTATGCTCGTGGATATACTCAATCGGGTCTTCGATGGTAATGATATGACCACGATGATTGGTATTACGGTAATCAATCATCGACGCCAAAGAGGTCGATTTACCCGTGGATGTACCACCCACAAATAAGATCAAGCCGCGCTTTGTCATCGACAAATCACGAAGGATTGGTGGCAAGTTGAGTTCTTCTAAACTCGGGATGTAGTTATTAATCTTCCTTAATACCATCCCCGCTGAGTTACGCTGAAAGAATGCAGACACACGGAAACGACCTAGACCTGGTGCACTAATCGCAAAGTTACACTCATGTGATCCTTCAAACTCAGCAAGCTGTTTATCATTCATGGTACTGTAAACAAGCGCCCGCGCCTGGGAAGGCTTGAGTGTGTCTTTTGTTAACGGCTTCAAAGTACCGTCAACTTTAATCGTAGGCCTTGCACCGGCCGTAACAAAAAGGTCAGATGCATCCCTCTCTACCATAACCTTTAGTAGCTGCGTAAAATCCACGCCGTTTGTCTCCTAAGCCCAATTAGAACTGTTGTGGGTTTGCTGCTCGCTCACGCGCTGTCTCGCGAGAGATTAGTCCTTTCTGCATCAACTCTTGTAGAGATTGATCCAAGGTTTTCATACCAAATGCTGCACCCGTCTGGATCGCTGAATACATTTGTGCCACTTTATCCTCGCGGATAAGGTTACGAATAGCTGGGGTACCGATCATAATTTCATGAGCAGCAACTCGTCCGCCTTTCGGCTTTTTCAACAGTGTTTGCGATATAACGCCCATCAGTGATTCTGAAAGCATGGATCTCACCATATCCTTCTCAGCCGCTGGGAATACGTCAATCACACGGTCAATAGTTTTTGCTGCTGAAGTGGTATGCAATGTACCAAATACTAAATGGCCAGTTTCTGCTGCAGTCAATGCAAGGCGGATGGTTTCTAGATCTCGCATCTCACCTACAAGAATAATATCCGGGTCTTCACGCAATGCCGAACGAAGCGCATGTGAAAAGCTATGGGTGTCTCGATGAACTTCACGCTGGTTAACCAAACATTTCTTACTTTCATGCACGAATTCGATTGGATCTTCGATCGTAAGAATATGATCTGCACGAGTATCATTGATGTAATCAATCATTGCAGCCAAGGTGGTACTTTTACCGGAACCCGTTGGCCCCGTTACAAGTACCAATCCACGCGGTTTTTCAGATAGATCCTGAAAAACCTTACCCATATCAAGATCATCTAGGGTCAACACCTTGCTCGGAATCGTACGAAAAACAGCACCGGCACCACGGTTCTGGTTAAACGCATTGACACGAAAACGCGCTAAACCAGGCACTTCGAACGAAAAATCCGTTTCGAGTACATCTTCGTACTCTTTACGTTGTTTATCGTTCATGATGTCATATACGAGTGTGTGGACCTGCTTATGATCCAATGAAGGCAGCTTTATGCGACGCACATCACCGTCCACACGAATAATAGGAGGCATACCTGCAGATATATGCAAGTCAGATGCACCTTGTTGTACGGTAAATGATAAAAGTTCGGTAATATCCATAACGTTCCTGTAACCCGGCACTGCGTTATATAGTTATAAGGTAGTTCTAGCAGAATCCCCGTTGCAATCCAATTGCTAAGGTCACAAATATATGTCAATCATAGCAGAGAATCTGAAGAAGGTTCGTTCTGAGATAGCTTGTTCTGCCTCTATCAATGGACGAAACACTACAGACATCACCCTGTTAGCTGTCAGTAAAACACGCCCTGCGGACGATATTCGTATTGCTGCAAACGAAGGTCAGGTGCATTTTGGCGAAAACTACTTACAGGAAAGTATAGAGAAGATTAACGAGTTAAAAGAACTACAGTTGATCTGGCACTTTATTGGTCCCCTGCAATCCAATAAAACCCGCGCAGTCGCAGAAAACTTTGATTGGCTGCACACCTTAGATCGCCTAAAGATTGCGAAAAGGCTCTCCGAACAGCGCCCTACAGAACTGGAACCTCTGAATGTTTGTATTCAAGTCAATATCAGTAACGAGGAAAGTAAATCGGGCTGCCTACCTGATGAGCTCACAACGTTGGTTGACGAAATTAGCAAACTACCCAACATCTGCATCCGCGGTTTAATGGCAATTCCTAAAGCGACTCAGGATCCAAAGGAACAACAAGCTGCATTTGCAAAAATGAAAGCGCTACAGCTTGAATTACAGGCAAAGCACCCTCAACTAGATACACTATCAATGGGCATGTCTGGAGATATGGATGCTGCTATTGCAGAAGGCTCCACGATTGTTCGAATTGGCACAGCCATTTTTGGCCCTCGGGCACCTAAGTCCGCCTAATTTTTGTAAGGATCTATTGTGAATAACCAACCTATTCTCGCGTTTATCGGTGCTGGCAACATGGCCCGCGCTATCATTGGCGGTCTAATCAGCAATGGCTACCCAGCAGAAAAAATCTGGGCCAGCGAGCCTGAAGCTGAACGTCTTGTCGATTTAAAAGAACAAGGTCTAAGAACAACTACCAATAACAACGAAGCAGTTCAAGCGGCTGATGTTGTGGTTCTAGCAGTTAAACCACAGATTTTAAAAACCGTAACGGTATCCATTGCGGATAGCGTACAAAGCTCACAACCACTGATTGTTTCAGTTGCAGCTGGCATTATGACTCCTAGTATCGATAAATGGTTAGGCGGAAACAGTGCGATTGTTCGTTGCATGCCAAACACCCCAGCATTGGTAAAGACTGGCGCTAGTGGACTTTACGCCAACGCTAAAGTTTCTGCAGAACAACGCCAACAATCGGAAACGGTGCTAAGTGCTACGGGCATTACATTGTGGGTAGACGAAGAATCGCAACTTGATGCAGTTACAGCGGTATCAGGCTCAGGTCCCGCGTATTATTTCCTTGTCATGGAATCCATGATTACTGCTGGCGAAAAACTAGGCCTTTCAAAAGAGACTGCCACTCAACTAACGCTACAGACTGCGCTTGGGGCAGCTAAGATGGCTAAAGAGAGTGAGTTTGACCCGGCTGAACTTCGCCGTCGAGTAACCTCACCTAATGGTACCACTGAGCAAGCAATCAAGTGCTTTATCGGGGGCGAACTTCCTGAGCTTTTTGATGACGCAATGAAAGCATGTAATGATCGTTCCGTAGAACTGGCCGAAGAACTAGGTAAAGATTGATAACGTAGCTCAACAAAGGTTCAACATCTCACAGCTACACTCTATACTGCGTGAAAGTTGAACCTAACTATAATTGTTTTACTAACAGATCAAAGACATAGGAATTGATATGGCACAGGATCCAATCGTTTTGATAATCCGCATGCTAGGTGAAATGTATGCGTTCATTATTATCTTGCGTTTCCTTTTACAATTGTCCCATGCCGACTATTACAATCCGATATCTCAAGCGATTGCCAAATTGACGAATGTACCTGTAGTAGCGATCAGCCGCGCTGTGCCTCGCATCGGCAAATTTGATTTTTCTGCATTGCTCTATGCCGCAATAGTTAAGCTTGCGACACTATTTTTGATCGTGATGGTATCAGGAATGGACATGCCCAACATTGTTCATCTTCTGGTACTGGCTCTTGTGGGCGTTGTTAATGGTATTCTAGAGATCTATTTTTGGGCGGTATTAGGCTCAGTCATTATCAGTTGGGTCGCTCCAGGCAGCTATCATCCTGGTCCACAATTGATCCAACAGGTCACACAGCCCTTGTTTAAACTCGCACAGAAAGTTATCCCACCTATCGGTGGTTTAGATCTATCGCCGATCCTCATCTTCCTTGCGATCACAATCATACAATCACAGTTAGGCCGATTTGTTTACTAACAAATAAAGCAGAGCGCTTCACTTTGCTCTGCTCTATTTAATTGTTTGATAGCGAGTTTTTACATTAATCGTTCGGACAAAGACGAGCTTGTGACGTAAAAACTCGTTAAAATAAGGTAACCTGATAAACTTGTTAGAGCATTTTACTGAGATACCTAAGGTGACAGATTCAACTTTCATTTCTCTTGGTCGCGTACTCATCTTCTACGAGATGTGAAGCTCGACTCCTCTGGCGCACCTAGCGCTCCGTTTCGTTGTGTAATTTGAAAATTGCTGTTTTAGAGTCGAGATTAGAAATGCCTGCTGTTATTCCTGAAGATTCCGTTGGAATTGTTACACCTGAAATAATTGAATTTAACGAGCCTTTACAGCTCCAATGCGGCCGCACTTTAGATAAATACCACCTAATCATCGAGACCTACGGTGAGCTGAATGACGATCGCTCAAATGCGATTTTGATCTGTCATGCCCTATCTGGTAACCACCACGTTGCGGGTTATCACAGCATGGATGATAAAAAACCGGGCTGGTGGGATAGCGCTATAGGCCCAGGTAAAGCGATTGATACCAATAAATTCTTTGTAATCGCGCTAAATAACCTAGGGGGTTGCCACGGTTCTAGTGGACCAAACCAAATCAACCCTGAAACCGGCAAACCTTATGGCCCTGACTTCCCGATTGTAACAGTAAATGATTGGGTCGAAAGCCAAGCGCGTTTGGCTGATCGCTTCCGTATCGAACAGTTTGCAGCCGTGATTGGTGGCAGTTTGGGTGGCATGCAAGCATTGCAGTGGTCGATCAATTATCCAGATCGCCTACGTCACTGCATGGTTATCGCTGCTGCACCTAAGTTATCAGCACAGAACATCGCCTTTAACGAAGTAGCTCGCCAAGCGATCAGCAAAGACTCGCAGTTCTATAACGGCCACTATTACGAAAAAGACGAAGTACCTAAAGTCGGCCTAATGCTGGCACGCATGTTAGGTCATATTACTTATCTATCAGACGATGGCATGCGCAATAAATTTGGTCGCGAGCTTCGTTCCGGGCAGATTAGCTACGATTTCACACCTCAGTTTGAAATTGAGTCTTACCTTCGCTATCAAGGCGAACGTTTCTCGACAGCATTTGACGCTAATACATACTTGTTGATGACTAAAGCGCTGGATTACTTTGATCCAACCGTGGATAGCGGAAAAAACCTTCCAGAAGTGCTAGCACAAGCAAAAGCCAAATTTATGGTGATATCGTTCACTACAGACTGGCGCTTCTCCCCGGAGAGATCACGCGAGATTGTTGATGCGCTAGTAGAAGCTGATAAACAAGTGAGCTATGCAGAAATTGAAGCTGCTCAGGGCCACGATGCGTTCCTAATCCCTATTCCTCGTTATCTGGATATCTTTTCTGCTTATATGGAACGAGTTGAACAGGATACTGTGGCACTAAAAGCAGAGGAGAAAAGCTAATGCGCGCTGATTTAGAACTAATCAAAGATTGGGTAGAACCTGGCAAGCGCGTGCTTGACCTTTGTTGTGGCGATGGTGAATTACTGCACTATCTGGAAACAGAGAAGAACACGACCGGCTACGGTTTAGAAATCGGCCAAGACAATATCACGGATTGTGTCCGCAAAGGCGTCAACGTAATAGAGAAAGATATTGAGGAAGGCCTTGCCTCTATCAAAGACAATACATTTGATACGGTCATCATGACGCAGGCTATCCAAATTATGATGCGTCCGGATCAAATCGTTGATGAGATGCTACGTATAGGCAAAGAGTGTATCGTCACCTTCCCTAATTTCGGACACTGGCGTGCGCGTGGATATTTGGCGTTCAGAGGTAAGATGCCAGTATCCAAGTTCCTACCCTATACTTGGTATAACACACCCAACACACACTTCTGTACGTTTAATGATTTTGAACAACTCTGTGTGGAACGCAATATCTACATCATGGATCGTACTGTTGTGGATAATGAACACCAACACCGGTGGTGGATCCATCTCTGGCCTAACATGCTGGGTGAAATTGCCATCTACCGGATTACAAAATAAGTGAGGAAGATAATGAATCGCTTAAGCAAATGGGCATCAGCTTTATTTTTGTCATCAATCACACTCATTAGCCAACCCGTTCTGGCTGAGCAGTTTGTAAAATATGACAACTACGAGATCCACTATAACGCTTTCTACAGTACTTTTATTAAGCCTGATGTAGCTCAGGCTATTGGTATCCAACGTAGTAAGCGTCGTGCGCTGGTCAATGTATCGGTTTTAAAAATAGAGAATGGCGATAAAAAACCTGTATCAGCGTTTGTAAAGGGTAAAGCAACAAGCTTGATTCAACAATCGCAAAATCTCGACTTTAAAAAAGTCGATGAAGGCAATGCGATCTATTACATAGGTCAATTTGGTTTTACTGATGATCAAGTTATGCGCCTATCTCTAGAAGTGCAGCCAGACCCTAACAAACCTGCTTACACTGTAAAATTTGAACAACGCTTTTACGAAGAGTAAGCCCTAACAACTCACAAAAAGGCGCATTCTCATGCGTCTTTTTTATTTTTCGGTGCGGTAAAAGAATGATTAATAAAATTGTGCTCGCCAGTGGCAACAAAGGCAAATTAAAAGAGTTTAATCAAGTTCTGGCAGACCTTGGCGTCGAAGTCGTACCTCAATCTGAATTCAATGTAAGCGATGCCGATGAGACCGGTCTAAGCTTTGTTGAAAATGCCATTCTAAAAGCACGCCACGCTGCTGAAGTTACTGGACTACCTGCACTAGCCGATGATTCAGGCCTAGAGGTAGATGCCCTTCAAGGCGCCCCAGGCATTTACTCAGCACGCTTTTCTGGAGAAGGCGCAACTGATGCCAAGAACAATAAATTACTTCTAGAAAAGCTTGAAGGTATTCCTAGCGAACAACGTAGTGCTCGTTTCCGCTGTGTTTTAGTATTTATGCGTCATGCAAATGATCCAACCCCATTAATCTGTCAGGGTAGCTGGGAAGGAACAATTCTCGAACAAGCGAGCGGAAGCAACGGTTTTGGATACGACCCGCTGTTCTGGATTCCTGAACTAGAAAAAGCATCAGCTGAATTAGCGTCTGAACAAAAGAATAAACTCAGCCACCGCGGCCAAGCAGTTCACTTGCTAAAACAAAGTATCGAACCTTACTTGAAGTAACCTTTTATGAGCCTGCAGCTGCCACCACTATCTCTTTACGTACACATCCCGTGGTGTGTGCGCAAATGCCCTTATTGCGATTTTAATTCTCATGCTCAACGTGATGAACTGCCTGAAGCGGAGTATATCCAGTGTTTATTGGATGACCTAGAGTCCGAAAAGCACCTCGTACAAGGTCGTAGCATACAAACAATCTTTATTGGCGGCGGCACTCCCAGTCTGTTTTCTGCAGATAGTTTCAAGGTATTACTGCAAGGTATTCACAATATTATCCCGCTGGATAAAGATGCCGAGATCACCCTAGAAGCTAACCCAGGCACTTTCGAGCAAGATAAATTTGTTGGATATCGAGATGCGGGGATCAACCGACTCTCTATCGGCGTGCAAAGCTTTGACAATCAGCATCTCGCAAAGCTCGGGCGAATACATAGTTCTGACAATGCTATAAAAGCAGCCTCATTAGCGCGTGAACTCTTTCCTAAATTAAATCTAGATTTGATGCATGGCCTTCCTGACCAGACACTAAAAGGAGCATTGAGTGATTTAGAACAAGCAATAGCATTACAGCCGGACCATCTATCTTGGTATCAGCTAACCATAGAGCCCAATACAGAATTCCACTCTCGCCCACCGCTACTCCCAATCGATGACACTTTGTGGGATATCCAAGAACAAGGGCAAGCTCTCATCCGCTCCGCAGGTTACAGCCAGTATGAAATTTCTGCCTATGCGAAGTCGATTGACAGCCGAGCCAAACACAATTTGAATTATTGGAAATTTGGAGACTATCTAGGCATTGGTGCAGGTGCTCACGGCAAGATCACACTTCCAGAACAAGACAAAATCATTCGCCGCTGGAAACAGAAACAACCTAAAGCCTATATGAATCCAGAAACACGACTAACTGGCGATACTGAAATAAGTCCAGAAGAGCTTCCTTTCGAATTTATGCTCAATGCCTTAAGGCTATATCATGGGGTCCCTACAGAACTGTTTACGCAACGAACTGGGTTACCTCTATCGATAATCGAGCAATCACTGATAAAAGCCCGACAACAAAAGCTACTCATAAAAGAGCTCAATAAACTTTGCCCAACCGAGCAAGGCCGTTGTTTTTTAAACAATTTACTCGCTTTTTTTATGCACTAAGTAGTTTTACGGTTCGCAAACAAGATCATTTGTACTAACTTTAAGAATGAAATTGGATTTTTTGCCGACAGGGATAGGTCAGCACTCAAATTTTATTCCTAGGCGCAGTAAAAATGACAATAAAATTCAAACTTACGGCATTGATAGCGTTCATTATCATTTCAATCGCATCAATGTACGGCATGCTACATTTTGCGATCACCAATGTTTCCAGCTTAAAAGACGCTGAAACTGAGGTAAGTCACCTTGAAAGTAGTATGCTCACCCTACGACGTCATGAAAAAGACTTTCTAGCACGTGACGATATCAAATACCTAAAACGTTTTGACGATACTGTTGCTTCCTTCCAAGCCGAAATAACCACTCTGGAAGAGCACTTGGACCACGCTGGTATACCGCACGAAAAAACTAAAGATTTACACATTATAATTGATACTTATGCCGACAACTTTCACCAGTTAGTTAAATTGAAGCAGGAAATCGGCTTATCGCATAATGAAGGTCTACGAGGCGAACTTCGAAAAGCCGTACATGGTGCTGAAAGCAAAGTAAAAGAGTTACAGAATTACCACCTATTAGCCGATATTCTGCAACTGCGCCGTAATGAGAAAGACTTCCTTATTCGTAAAGACCTTAAATACCGCAAGAAGTTTGAATCTAATTTCGAGAAGCTGAATAACGACCTAGAAGCTGAAGTTTTTAATCAAGATGATGTGGCTGAAACCCAGCAGCTACTTGCCACCTATCGCTCAAAATTCCTAACTCTAATCGATAACTACGAGAAGCTAGGCCTTAACAGTAAGCAAGGCTTGCTGGGTAACATGCGTAAATCGATCCACAAATCAGAAACCCTGCTCGAAGAACAAGCAATAGAGATTACAGAACGCCTAGAAGCAGAAATAGCTTCTATCCAACTACTATCCAGTATCAAAGCCCTCGTGATTGCCGGTATCGTTTCCGCCATTGCTCTCTGGATTGCAAACAATATTATTACCCGTTTACGCAGCCTACAGCAGGTTATGGGGAACGCTAAAGAAAACAAAGACCTGACTGTTCGTTATAAAGTTGAAGCCAATGACGAATTGAGTGATATGGGACGCAGTTTCAACAGTATGATGTCAGAGTTCCAAGGGCTATTGGAACGGGTAAACAACTCTTCTATACAATTAAGCGCCGCGGCCGAAGAGGTCTCCGCAATTGCTGTAGAAACCTCTCAAGGTTTAGAGAATCAGAAAGCACAAGTTATTCAAGTATCTGCTGCTGTACAAGAGATGGAAAGCGCTATGCGCGAGATCGCTCATAACACAGAGCTAACCGCTCAAACGGCGAATCATTCGCAACAGAGCGCTGCAGAAGGCCAGCGTATCATCAGCCATGCGATTGAAAACATTAACAACCTTGCAGAAGGTGCTAGCCAAAGCACCAATGCTGTCGCTCTATTAGAAGAGAACGGTACGAAGATCGGCACAGTGCTAGACGTTATAAAAGGCATTGCAGAGCAAACTAACCTACTTGCGCTTAACGCTTCAATCGAAGCAGCACGTGCAGGTGATCATGGCCGTGGTTTCTCAGTGGTTGCCGATGAGGTCAGAGGCTTGGCTGGCCGAAGTCAGGAATCTGCTACCGAAATCGATACCATGATCAACGATCTACAGCAGCAAACAGGACAAGTATCCAACTTAATGATGCGTAGCGTCGAAGTCAGTGCACAAAGCGCAGAAGAAGCCGGTAGCAGCATCGGAGCTCTAGATAAAATAATGAATGACGCAACCAACATTGTAGATATGACCTCTCAGGTAGCAGCTGCTGTAGAACAGCAAACTGCCGTAGCCGGTGACATCAACAATAATGCTGAGCAGATCCAAACGATTGTCGCTGTAGCCAGCGAACAAGTTGGCCAAAATGCTGAAGCGAGTGAAGAAGTAGCCAAACAGGCGGCTTACTTACAACAGATCGTAGGCCAGTTTAAGGTTAAATAATTAACCTAGAGAGTGATACGGTTGTGAGCTTGCTGATTAATTTCAGCGACTCGCGCCGGCAACTCACTTAAACTCGATACCTGAGCAGACGCACTGGGTGATTTATCACCCGATTGCAGATTAACCCAGATTGTCCATAACCCTACAGCTGCTGCACCTTCCACATCATGCTCATGATTGTCACCCACATGGATAACCTGCTCTGGCCGTAGCCGAGTATGCTCTAACATCTGTTCGAACATTAATGGGTGCGGTTTCATCTGCCCGACATCGTCTGCTTTAAACTGGAAATCGATCAGGTCTGCAAGACCTACTCTATGGATATCAGCATTACCGTTACTCAACGCACCCAACTGATAGCCTTGCTGCTTCAACTCCAATAGCACTTCACGTGCATGCTCAAAAAACACCACTTCCTGGCGCGCTTGAATAAATACCTCAAAAGCTTGTGACGCCAAGGCCTCTACTTCATCCGCACTATAACCCGCTTTTTGCAGACCATACTTCAACTGTGCCATGCGAATCAGCGTTACGCTATACGCAATTTCTGGTACGCCTTCTAAAACGATCTGACGCAAACTGGCCAGATCATGCAACTTGTAATGCTGTAAAAATGCCGGTGCATGCTCAGATATCCAAGCAAACATAGTTTGGTTTGCATGCTGGATGACAGGGTCGACAGCCCAGAGGGTATCGTCTAAATCAAAGGTAATGCAGCGTATCATTTCTGACTCTTTTTCCGTGCACGAGGGTGAGCACCTTCGTACACTTTCATTAAATGTTGGAAATCTAGATGAGTGTAGATTTGTGTTGTAGATATATCTTCATGCCCCAGCAGCTCTTGAACTGCACGAAGGTCACTACTAGATTCAAGCATATGGCTAGCAAAGCTATGGCGTAGCCTATGTGGGTGAACTTTACCATTCACGCCTAGATATTTACCCCAATAATCCATCCGTTGCTGCACCGAGCGAACACTAATACGGCTGCCTCGCTTACTAACAAAGAGCGCGTTCTCATCATAGTTGGCCAATTCATGACGCACATCGAGCCACCGATCTAAGGCTTCAAGTGCCTTCCGGCCTATAGGAAGTTCACGCTCTTTACGGCCTTTACCTACGACCCTTAAGCTTCCCTCGGAAAGATCTAAACTATACATATCTATTGCCACCAGCTCTGATACACGCAGTCCAGAAGAATACATAAGCTCCATCATTGCAGCATCACGAGCAGATATATTATCGCTTACGGGCACCTCGAGCAGCGTTCCCATCTGATCCACATCGATTGTAGAGGGCAACTTACGAGGTGATTTAGGCGCTTGCACGGCTACAGCAGGGTTTTGCTCTACTGCCGATTCTCGAGAGAGGAAATTATAGAAACTGCGAATGGCTGACAGAGAGCGCTGAATGCTGCTACCAGCCAGATCTTTACGATGTAGCATCGCTACATACTGGCGAATATGCTTAACTTCAACCGAAGACCACTCAGCCAATGCTTGCTGTTCAGTAAAATCGAGTAACTTAATGAGATCGCGACTGTAATTATCGAGGGTGTGAGGAGAGAGCTGGCGTTCAGTCGCTAGGTAATGAAGAAACTGCTCTAACAGCGCTTCTTTCAACTCTCTCCCCTATCTTTCTTTAGTGATCCTGCTGACGCAGAATACGAGAAGCTACGCGGCTCAATACTTCACCAACATAGCTTAGCAAGACTGTACCTTGGCTACTGGTAAAGTAGTTTGCATCAAAGCTACCAATTGCCAACAAACCCAAAGTTTCTCCCTGCACTAACGGTACAACTGCAGCGGATTGAACTTTGACAGCTTCATCACCGAAAATGAATTCATTTTCAGCATCAGACAGGCGTCCACAGCTCGGTAGATTAGTACCTACCAAACTATCAATCACCGCAGCATCTTCACGCAGAGTAAGTCGAAGGTTATTCACATCTAGAGGTTTGCTCGTGAACAAAATCAACGCTGTACTATCGCTAGCAAAGTCCTGACATAAGCTTTCATCAATCGCGACAGCGATATCATCCAGCGTTTCAGCTTCCAATAATGCCAATACCATACGTTTGGTCTTTTCGAACTGCAGATCATTATGTCGTGCAATGTCGATCAGATCAGAAAGATGCGCTGTTAGATTCTGGTTTTTTTCACGCAGAACCGTGGTTTGCCGTTCAACCAAAGAGACAGCTCGTCCTGTCTCATGAGGTACATGTAATTTTTCCAGTAATTTTGCATTACCTGTGAAAAAGTCAGGGTGTTGCTGGAGGTATTCCGCTACCTGAGCTTCGCTAATCTGTCCTGTTTCTTCACTCATACGAAGATCTGTCCTTCATAAACCGTTGTTGCTGGCCCTGTCATAATAACGGGATGGCCTTCACCCTGCCACTCGACCTCAAGATCGCCACCAGGAAGATGAACTGTCACAGGCATATCGAGCAGACCGCGCAATTTACCTGCAACAACCGCGGCGCACGCACCGGTCCCACAAGCAATCGTTTCACCAACGCCACGCTCAAATACACGCAGATTAACTTCATTACGCGCCAAAACCTGCATAAAACCGATATTTGCTTTTGCAGGGAAGCACGTATGAGGCTCTAGCACTGGGCCTAACGTTTCTACTGCCGCTGTTTCGGTGTTATCCACAACCAAAACCCCATGCGGGTTGCCCATAGATACCGCACTTAATTCAACTGTTTCAGCTGTGCCTTGATGGTCGACTTCAACAGGGTAAGTAATTGCTTGCTGGTCGGCCGTAAAAGGGATCTCAGAAGGCTGCAATATAGGCTGCCCCATATTGACCTCAACTCGCTTATCTTCGCGAATTTTCAGGCACATACGGCCATTAGCCGTCTGCACGACAACTTCAGACTTACCCGTTAAGCGCTTATCGTGAACAAACTTGGCGAAGCAACGAGCACCATTACCGCAGTTTTCAACTTCTGAACCATCTTGGTTGAATATACGGTAACGGAAATCCACATCTGGATCAGAAGGTGGCTCAACAATTAATAGCTGGTCGAATCCAACACCAAAGTTACGATCACCAAGTTTCTTTACCAGTTTAGGCGTAACTTTTACGCGCTGGGTCACTAGATCCAGCACCATAAAGTCATTACCTAAACCGTGCATTTTGGTAAAACGGACTAACATCAATAACCCCTAGCGATCTTTAGGTAGAAGTTGCTCACCTTTAACCAGATCAGCTAGCGTTTCACGCTTACGAATCAGGTGGAATTGATTATCATCAACCATCACTTCAGCAGGACGACCACGGCTGTTGTAGTTAGACGCCATCACAAAGCCATAAGCACCCGCAGAACATACCGCCAGCAAGTCACCTGCTTCTAGCGTTAGCGCACGATCTTTACCTAAGAAGTCACCCGTTTCACAAACAGGACCTACAAGATCCCACTGCTTCTCCTCACCACCTTCGCGCAACATTACCGGAACGATCTCCTGATAAGCGCTGTATAAAGATGGACGGATCAAGTCATTCATGGCGCCATCAATGATTGCGAAATTTTTCTCACCAGTGCACTTCAAAAACTCAACACGAGTCAGCATTACACCGGCATTGGCTGCGATAGAACGACCAGGCTCAAAAATCAGTTCAAGATCACGACCTTCAACTTTCTTAAGAACTTCAGAAATATACTCTTGAGGCGTTGGAGGCACTTCATCGGTGTAACAAACACCTAGACCACCACCCAAATCCAGATGCTTAATCGTGATACCTTGCTCAGCTAACTGATCTACTAGTACCAATACACGATCGAGTGCATCTAGGAATGGAGTAACTTCCGTTAGCTGACTGCCGATGTGGCAATCCATACCGACAACATCAACATTTTCCATCTGAGCTGCACGAGCGTAAATACGTACAGCTTCATCAATATCGATACCAAATTTATTCTCTTTCAAACCTGTAGAGATATAAGGATGGGTACCTGCATCTACGTCCGGATTCACACGGAATGAGATCGCAGCCACTTTGCCTTCAGCGCCAGCGACTTCGTTTACACGCTCAAGCTCAGCTTCTGACTCAATGTTAAAGCAACGAATGCCTACTTCGAGAGCACGCGCAATCTCTGCTGGCTGTTTACCAACACCGGAGAAAACAACTTTGGAAGCATCGCCGCCTGCACGTAGTACACGTTCTAGCTCACCGGCAGATACGATATCGAAACCCGCACCTAAGCGCGCAAGAACATTTAGCACTGCAATGTTGGAGTTAGCTTTTACGGCATAACAAACTAATGAATCATGCCCTTCTAATGCATCTGCGTATGCTAGGTAAGCACGCTCAAGTGCATCACGAGAATACACATAGGTGGGTGTGCCAAACTCTTCGGCAACGCGTGTTAAAGCAATTTCTTCACAGCAGAGCTGCCCATTTTTATATTCGAATGAATCCATGAAAATTCTCTTACTTCTGCTGTGACTTTTTCTGATTTTCTGCATCAGGCAGATACAAAGGGCCCTTCTGGCCACATCCACCCAGCACTAACATACTGAGCAGGACAACTAATCCAATTCGTTTGGTCTGCGTTTTCACAGTGGGAATCCCATTAAACGGTCTAATTCGTCGATTATACCTAGTTCACAGCGATTTCATAAAAACGTTTTTCATATACAAGTAGATAAAAAGATAAAAACGCCTTTTTATAGTAATTTTTAGGAGTTAATGAGAACCATTCTTCGGCTTTTAGCTATTGCTTGATATACTTCGCCTCTATAAACACGATTTCAAGGCAATAGCGCCGGAGTAAACATGACTGAAAGCGAATTTAACGATCTGGTTGAAGAAACATTAGGGCAGATTGAAGAGGTGCTAGATGATGCAGAAACCGACATTGACGTTCAGTTCGGTGGCGGGATTCTAACGATCATCTGTGAAAACCGCACTCAGCTTATTTTTACCCGTCAGGCTCCTGTTAAACAACTATGGTTGGCAACCAAGAGCGGTGGTTTCCACTTTGACTATGATGAAAGTCTTAACAGCTGGGTTTTGGATAGTGACGGCCAAAAGCTTGAAGATTTCTTCGGTAAGGCCTTTGCTGAACAAGCGGGTGAAACTCTGATTTTCAATCTAACTGGAGCTTAATATGTCATTCTCAAATGCGCTACAACGCCACTTTGATACCTTTAACCAGTTAGACAAAATTGCTGCTGATAGCCAACTACTTGCCGATCAAATTCAGCAATGTTTTGACCAAGGCGGAAAATTGATCTTCATGGGTAACGGCGGCAGTGCAGCCGACAGCCAGCACCTAGCGGCTGAGTTTGTTGTACGTTACAAGGCAGAACGTCGTCCACTCGCAGCTATAGCACTTACAGTGGACACTTCGATTCTTACCGCTCACAGCAACGACTACAGTTATGATTCTGTATTTACCCGTCAAGTACAGGCTTTAGCTAAGCCTGAAGACTTGATCATCGGCATTTCGACTTCAGGCAACAGTGCTAACGTCATTGATGCAATTGAAGCGGCAAAAGAGATCGGTTGCACCAGCTGGGCTTGGACAGGCTCTCACGGCGGTAAGCTAAACGATATTGCCGATCACCTAATACGCGTGCCTTCTGACGAAACAGCGCGTATTCAAGAAGCCCACATTTTCGTAGGGCACTGGTTGTGCGAAGAGATGGACAGACGAACTACTAGCAACGCCTAATAGTTCGTCCGCATTAATCGCTATTAATGCAGACGCGTTCAGTCAAGGCGTATAAACGATCCAATGCGCCTTGATTTTCCTTCACAAACGCCTGACCTAACTCGCCAATTTTCTCTCTTTCAGCAGGCGCTTGTATCAACTTCTCAGCCTGTTGTAGCAAGGCAGTTTCATCTTCGACTACAACCAGCCCGCCAGCTTCGCGTAAAGAGTCGCAAATAACTTGGAAGTTAAAGAAGTGTGGCCCCATAACAACGGCTTTCTTTAAAACCGCAGGCTCCAATGGATTATGCCCGCCGCGCTCAATTAAACTACCGCCAACAAACGCAATATCAGCCGCCGCTAACAGTTTCATAAGTTCACCCATAGTGTCACCAAGATACACTTGGGTTTTAGGGCTCGGTTGTTGACCTAAGCTACGACGCGCTAACTTAAAGCCTTGTTGTTTTATAAGCTCTGCAACACCATCAAATCGTTCCGGGTGGCGAGGAACGATAACCAGCATTAGCTTAGGAGTGCTCTCCAATAGCTTGTGATATACATTTAAGATCGCACTTTCTTCGCCTTCATGCGTACTGGCAGCAATAAAGACTGGTCGATCTGAACCCCACATTTCTCGCAGGGCGACTGCCAAACGTTCACTCCCATCTGGAGCAGAGACATCAAATTTTATTGAACCGGTTACCTCCAAAGCGCTCTTTGGAAGACCTAAATCAACAAAGCGCTGACCATCAACACTATTTTGCGCAGCTATCTTAGTGATCCGCTTTAGCATCTGATCAGCCATATTGCTGAAACGAGCGTAGCCCTTTGCAGATCTTGCTGATAACCGTGCATTTGCGACTAACACAGGCACATCATGCTTGGCACAACCTGCAATCATGTTTGGCCATAATTCAGTTTCAACAACCACACAACCGCGCGGTTTAACTTTGGATAGAAAACGATTGATCGCACAAGGCGCATCATAAGGGCAGTAATAGTGAGTAACGCTATCACCGAAGGTATCGATGATTCGTTCAGCTCCCGTTGGCGTCATCGTGGTCATCACAATAGGTAACTGAGGATAGCGAGCTTGTATCAGCTTAACGAGAGGAATAATCGCCAGTGCCTCACCGACCGATACGGCATGAATCCACAAAGGCCGATCATCAAAAGCTGGCGATTTAATTAAACCGAGTCGTTCTTGCCAACGCTGACGATAAGCGGGCGCTTTACGTCCTCGCAACCATAACTTCAACAGAATAAACGGTAGAGCGATATAAAACAGACAAGTGTAGAGAGTGCGATTCATAAATAGTGTGCACGCTAGTCGACAATAAAGTCGTCTAGTATAACACGCATCGGCTAGCTCCTAAGCGCCCCCATGCTTATAATGCCGTCTATGAATACACTTAAACTTGATCTCGTAATCGTGGGCGGCGGCGTAGCTGGCCTTTGGCTTCTTAATAGAGCAGTAAAAGATGGACTAAATGCCATTTTGCTGGAGAAAGACACCTTAGGTGGTGGACAGACCATCCGTGCACAGGGGATCATTCATGGCGGTACAAAATATGCGCTTAACGGCGTACTGACCCAAGCCTCCAATACAATCAAAGAGATGCCACAACGCTGGCGCGATTGCCTAAATGGCAACGGCGAAATAGACCTCACCTCGGTAGAAGTCCTATCTGAAGCTCACTATATGTGGTCTAAAGGCTCTTTAGGCTCTCGCATGACCACCTTCTTTGCGACCAAAGCCTTTCGCGGACGTGTTGAAGAGGTATCAAAATCAGATCGTCCTAAAGTGTTTTCAAATTCCAAATTTAAAGGCTCTCTATACCGTTTGAATGAGCTGGTATTAAACGTACCAACCGTGATTGATGCACTGAGAGCACCTGTTGAAGATCGCATATTCAAAGCGGATCTCAACCAAGCTGAAATCCAGATTCAGGATCAACAGATTCAGAGCATCGCCTTTAATGAGCATGACCTAACACTGGAAACTGCTCAGCTGGTGCTGACCTCTGGTGAAGGCTACGAATCTATTGCTAGTCAATTAGCGCTCGAACAGCCTGAGATGCAAAAACGCCCTTTGCATATGGTGATGGTCAAGCACGACCACAATTTGCCTACGTTTGCCCATTGCATTGGTACAGGCAGCAAACCGGTGGCAACGATTACCACACACCCTTGCAGTGATGGCAAACAGGTTTGGTACCTTGGTGGCGATGTAGCTGAAACCGGTTTAGATCGTTCTCCATCTGAACAGATTCAATTTGCTAAAAAAGCTATTGCAGATTTACTCCCTTGGGTCGATCTTTCAGATGCGCAATGGAGCACATTCCATGTTAATCGTGCCGAACCAAAGCAATCATCTCTGGCAAGGCCAGATTCTGCTTTTGCACAGAAAGTCGGCAATTGCATCGTGGCTTGGCCAACTAAACTAGCGCTATCGCCTGATCTAGCCGATCAGGTACTACCGTTATGTAAGCAAATATCATCTGATAATGACCTTTCGCCTCTAACTGTACTTCCTAAGCCGGAAACCGCACAGCCTTTATGGGAGAGTGAGTTTTGATTAAACGCGAGTTAGCTCAAACAGGTTTAAAGATCTCACCCATCGGCCTAGGCACTGTAAAGATCGGTCGAGATAAAGGCGTAAAGTATCCAACGGGGTTCACCATTCCTGATGACAAAGCAGTGCTTGATTTAATCGCACAAGCTAAAGATTTAGGCATCAACCTGATAGATACCGCCCCTGCTTATGGCAATAGCGAAGAGCGTTTAGGGCCTCTGCTTGAAGGGCAACGTAACGACTGGGTTATCTGTTCAAAAGTTGGTGAAGAGTTTGACAATACGACTGGTGAATCCGGTTTTAATTTCACGCCTGAGCACGTGCAATTCAGTGTCGAGCGCAGCCTTAAACGCTTACACACTGATTATATTGATATGTTACTGGTCCACTCTGATGGAAATGATATAGAGATCATCCGCAAATACGGCATCTTGGATGTTCTAGAGGAATTAAAACAGTCAGGAAAAATCCGCGCGACTGGTATGTCGACTAAGACCGTAGAAGGCGGGTTATTAGCTATAGAGAAATCTGACTGTGCGATGGTGACTTACAATCTAAACCATCGAGATGAGGAAGCGGTACTGGACTACGCAGCCCAAAACAATAAAGGCATATTGCTTAAAAAGGCACTCGCTTCGGGTCATATCTGCCTAGATCAAACTCAAGATCCGATTCAGGCGAGTTTTGACTTTATTTATACCCACCCTGGCGTAACTTCAGCCATTATCGGCACAATCAATCCCAAGCATCTAGCGAGTAATGTGAACGCAGCTAATACCGCGCTCAGCAAACTTGCGATCTAAGCTAGTTTTAAAAAGTGCGATAGCTGACTATTCGTCGCTATCGCCCTGAATTTTCTCAACAATGGCTGTAGTAGAGCAGTTATCGAGGAAAGAAAGCACTCTAACTTCACCACCGTAGCTACGTACAAATTCACCGCCAACAACGCCTTCAATGCCATAGTCGCCGCCTTTAACTAAGACATCAGGCTTCACCTGCTCTAGTAAGCGTTCAGGGGTATCTTCAGTAAAATAAAGTACCCAATCGACTGCTTCCAAACCGGACAATACAGCCATACGGCGCTCAACTGGATTAATAGGACGACCCGGTCCTTTCAAGCGACTAACAGATTCATCGCTATTGACAGCCAAGACAAGGCGATCACCTTGGGCTCTTGCTTGTTCTAGATATCCTACATGACCCGCATGTAAGATATCGAAGCAACCATTAGTAAAGACAATACTCTCACCAGCAGCACGGGCATCAGCAAGCGCAATCAGCAACTGTTCTTCGGTTACTACACCGCGCTCAGCACCTTGCTCTTTAGTCACAGCACGACGCAGTTCTGGCGCACTGATAGCCGCAGTACCCAATTTACCCACTACAATACTCGCTGCGATATTGGATAAAGCCACAGCATTAGTGAGCTCCTCACCCGCAGCTAAAGCTGAAGCAAGTGTTGAGATAACTGTATCGCCAGCACCTGTTACATCGAACACTTCACGTGCTCGCGCAGGGAAATGAACCTCATCACCTTCAGCAGGAATCAAAGTCATACCATGCTCACTGCGGGTCACTAGCAAAGCATCTAGTTCAAGCTCTTTCGCTAATGCCTGTCCTTTAGAAACAAGTTCTTCATCAGATGCACAATGTCCAACAATTGCTTCAAATTCGGACAGGTTCGGCGTCAATAAGGTTGCACCGCGATACTTACTAAAGTCACTGCCTTTCGGATCAACCAGCACAGGTACGCTTTCAGCCTTTGCTGCTTCAATTAAACCTTGGCAATCAGACAGAGTACCTTTACCGTAATCCGACAGCACCAAAACGCCAACGTTACCTAATAAAGGTTCTAACTCTGATTGAATACTTTCGCTGTGTTCAGCAGAGAAAGCCTCTTCAAAATCCAAGCGAATCAATTGTTGGTGACGACTAATAATACGTAATTTAGTGATCGTCGGCTCTGCTTCAGTAATCGAAAAAGCACAGTGCACTCGAGCTGAGGTCAACTGCTTCTGAAGCGCTTCACCCGCTTCGTCTTTACCAACCAAACCAACCAAAGAAACACCCGCCCCTAAGGCTGTTACATTCAATGCCACGTTAGCAGCGCCACCTGGGCGATCTTCATTCTGCTCAACTTTTACCACTGGTACCGGTGCTTCAGGCGAAATTCTTGAGGTTGGCCCATGCCAATAACGATCTAGCATTAGGTCCCCGACAACTAGAACCTGTGCTTTATCAAAACGTGGCATATTGATTTTCATTCAATTTCTCCGTGACTAAGATGCTCAGTCATTTTCAGTAAACTGCTTCTGGTAAAGATCCGCATACATTCCACCTTGCTGTAAAAGCTCTGCATGCGATCCTTTCTCCATAATTTGGCCTTGATCCATCACCACAATCTGGTCTGCTGACTCTATAGTTGAAAGTCGATGTGCTATAACCAAGGTCGTTCGCCCTTTCATTACATTCTCTAGAGCCGCTTGGATATGGCGTTCTGACTCTGTATCCAAGGCTGACGTTGCCTCATCAAGAATAAGGACAGGGGCATTTTTCAAAATCGCACGCGCAATCGCAATACGTTGACGTTGACCACCTGATAGTTTGGTACCTTTTTCGCCTACATGGGTATCTAAGCCATCGGGCATACGCTCAACAAACTCCATCACATGAGCGGCATGTGCTGCTTCAATTATTGCAGTTTCCTCAACACCAGGGTCTACCCCGTAAGCTATATTCTCACGAATCGTGCCATCAAATAGGAACACATTCTGAGTTACCAAGGCGATTTGAGATCGTAAAGAGATCAACTCGTAGTCATCCAGTTTATGACCGTTTAACAGAATTTCCCCACTGGTCGGTTCATAAAAACGGGGAATCAAACTTGCCAATGTGGATTTACCACTACCTGATCTGCCTACTAGAGCCACTGTTTGTCCCGGTTCTACTTTGAGGTTTAAGCGATTAAGCACGGGCTTATTTTCTAGGTAAGAAAAGCACAGATCTTTAAATTCAAGGCTACTGCTTCCCTTATCATTCTGCGCAATCACACTGCCCGAGTTAGTTTCTTCCACCTCGTCAACCAACTCAAAAATACTTTTAGCCGCGGCGATACCCCGTTGAATAGCGCTGTTTACTTCGGTTAAAGCGCGTAGCGGCTTAGCAATTAAGCCAGCAGCAATAATAAACGCAATAAACTGCCCCGCAGTCATTTCGTTATTCATCATTGGGTGTAGGGCTAAGAAAATCAGGAGGGCTAAGGCACTGGAAACAATAATCTGAACAATAGGAACACTCAAACCTTCAGTGAACGCCAATTTCAAACTTTGTCGCATATTCTGCCCACTAGCTTGTTCAAACCGTTGTCGCTCTTTATCACACCCCCCAAACGTACGAACAATTTGCACTCCTTGAACATTCTCAGAAGCGACGTGCGTTACATCCCCCATAGAATCTTGAATGCGATGTCCCAAACGACGAAAACGCTTTGAGGCAATCATCACAACCAAAGCGATTAATGGTGAAACCGCCACAAAGACAAGAGTGAGCTGCCAATTTAGATAAAGCAGATAACCAAAGAGACCTATCACGGTCATACCTTCTCGAACAGTTACTTTGAGTGAGTCCGTAGCCGCATTTGTTACTTGTTCAACATTGTATGAGATTTTTGAAAGAATATGCCCTGATGAATTGTTGTGAAAGTACTCCAGAGGTATGTTCAGCAACTTATCAAACATCACAATTCTAAGCTGATGCACAATATTCCGCGCGACGTAGGCAGTGAAAAAGTTACCCATAAAGGTACCAATACCGCGGACAATGGCAATGCCAATCACGGCTAAAGGACCATAAATGTATGTCTCCTCTTTTGCTTCACTGATGGCATCAATCAAGTACTCCATCAATGCAGCAAAACCGGTCTGAGCACTTGCATAGAGGATAAATCCAAAGATGCCCAATAAAAAAGGTAGCCAATAAGGGCGAACATAGGTTAAAAGACGAAAATATATTTTCATCCCTATACCTTTCTCTAGGTCATTTTTAGACATAAACGGACATTAATCCTCAGAAATTAGGCCAGCATTATAACCTGATGATATAACTTCCCCAACCTTCTAGCTGGCTGACAAACTAGGACACACGTATAATCAACCGCTTATTGATCAAGATCTGATTGACTGTGAATAAAACTGAATCCCTTTTAACTCCAAAATACTGGCCAACTTGGCTAGGTGTTATTCTTCTTAGAATGCTTGCTTTACTGCCTTTTAAAATGGGTTTAGCTTTCGGACGCCTGCTAGGCATGGCGCTGTACTATTTACTACCGAAACGTCGCCATATTACGAATGTAAATTGCAAGCTATGCTTTCCAGAATTAGATGAAGTAGAGCGCGATCAATTTGTCCGCGATGTTTTCAAAAACAACAGTATCGGGTTAGTTGAAACTGCTTGGTCATACTGGGGAAACAAAAAAGCTCTACAGGAGCGTACAGAATATCGCGGCTTTGAATTGTTGGATAAAGCCTTGAAACAAGGACGTGGAGTCATCTTACTTGGCGCCCATTATTCTCACTTAGATTTAGGCGGCATGCTTTTTTCTGGGCATGGTGCTCCACTGATCTCTATGTACCGCCAACACAACAATCCGTTAATGGAAAAAACGATTAGTGAGGGACGTGCTTCGTTTAGCCGCCCGATTGAGCGAAAACAGTTGCGAGAAATTATTCGTTGCCTCAAGAAAAATCAGGTTGTTTGGTATGGACCTGATCAAGATATGGGTCATAAAACATCGGTTTTTGTGCCTTTCTTTGGTCAAACAGCAGCAACCGTGACAGCGACAACACGCATGGTTAAATTAAACAACTCCCCTCTTCTTTCAATGCAACAACGCCGCAAAGAAGATGATTCTGGCTACATTGTAGAAATTGTCCCTGTAGCTAACTTTCCTAGCGGGGATGATGAACAAGATGCGACATTAGTGAATTTAGCCGTTGAAGCAGGCGTAAGAAAAGCACCCACACAATATATGTGGGTTCACAAACGATTTAAAACACAGTTAAATGGCAAGGAAAGCCCTTATCAGAAATCCTCAACGCAGTAGGACCACAGATGAAATTGCCTTTAAAGATCATTCTAGTTAATCGACTTGCCAAGTTATTCGGAGCATTGGTGAAAGGGTTTTCTTTTATTTTTCATTTTTTATTTCCGAAGAAGCGTTTCACCATACCCAAGCAAAGCGAACCTCTTCGCGCATCGAAAAAAGAAACCAAGATTCCCAAAATAATTTGGCAAACAAATTATACCAACCGAGTAAGTTTACCTGTTTATTGTAACTACCTGTTTAATCGTATAATTTCCCCTGACTTTGAATATCGCTATGTTAGTACCGAAGATCGATTAGTTTTCATCAAAGAAAATACTCCTGCCCATATATCAGAGGCTTACGAAAAGCTTACTGATGGAGCGGCGCAAGCGGACCTCTGGCGTATGATCACGCTGCATCACAATGGAGGTGTATATATGGACATAGATGCACATGCGGTATGGCCAATTTCTAAAATGATTAATGAAGATGACGAAGAAGTTTTTCTTCTCAATAAAGAACATTACACAAATTACTTTATTGCAAGCGCACCAGGAAACCGCTTCCTTAATGAAACGATAAATAACATCATTAAGAATATTCAGAACAAAAAAATTAGTGGCGGAGTCTACGATCTCACGGGACCAACTGTTTTTAACGATGCGATTGGCGAAGAACCTGTTAATTATCGCTACTACAAAATCACTTGCATTCAAGGTAGTTTTACCAATGAGCATTTCCAATACATCGATAAACCGAGAGGGAAATGGACTCATGTGAAGAAAGAAGACCTTCTCAAAGACTAGGGCCTAACAAATGAAAACAAAACCCTAATCTTTTCTTTGGAGCAGCACTAATGAGTGAACAGATTCTACAACTGTGTTTGTCACCCGATTTAGGTGGCCTTGAGCTATACATGCAACGCTTGAGCTTATACTTAAATGACAAAACAGGCACTCATGTCGCTGTTGCGAAAAATAGCAAATTAGCTTCGTCTCTATCTGAAAATGTTGATCTACAAATATTGTATCTACACAAACATGCATGGAAAAACATTTTCAAAAATGCTAAACAATTAGCTTCCTATATAGATACAAACAAGATAGATCTGATCCATTTACATTGGACGAAAGATCTACCTGTAACAGTGTTGGCTAAAAAGCTAAGTAAACGTAATCCAAAGCTCGTGCAAAGCCGCCATATGAATATGACGCGCTTCAAGAGCGACTTCTATCATCGCTTTCTCTACAAAAACCTCGATCTAATGATTGCTGTAACGCAGCAAGTTAAAAATCAGATTACCGAATACATTCCAAAGGAGATTAGACCGACCATAGAAGTTTCTTATATCGGCGCTCCAACATACAAACCTCTGGATAAAACATCGCAAGAAGCTCTAAGAGAGAAATATCAACTTGCTGATAGTTTTGTGGTAACACTCGCCGGTCGCATCGAACCAGCCAAGGGTCAAGAACTATTAATTGACGCGTTACAGAAGCTTCACAATCCAAATGTAAAAGTAATGTTTATTGGGAACCCAATGGATGAAAGCTATCTAGAGCAATTAAAAAAGCAGATTTCTGATATAGGGTTATCTTCGCAAGTTACCTTCACCGGCTTTGTCAATAACGTTCAAGACCTCATGGCTATTAGCGATTGTGTTGTACTTGCAACGAACAAAGAAACCTTTGGCATGGTTATAGTAGAAGCTATGCATACAGGTACCGCAGTCTTAGCCAGCAACAGCGGTGGACCACTAGAGATAATAGATCATATACAGAATGGCCTATTGTTTGAGAGCCGAAATGCAGAGGATTTATCAAGGAAACTAGCTACTTATATCCAAGATCAAAACCTGCGTCATGCACTGTCAAAATCGGGCCAACAAAAAGCGTTATCAAAGTTTGAAAGCCAACGACAATTCGAAGAAGTATTAGATGTACTACATAACGTCATCAGATGATGAACAATTAGACACTCAGACTCGACCTCGGCATGATAATAACTGAAAACTAAATCATCATCTCGGCCTTCTATCCTTTACTATATATTTCAGTGTTATACCTGCTCATCGCTTCATAAAAAACCGCAGGTCAATAAAAGACGGCGACTTACATATCAAACTAGGACTCCAATTTTGAATAGTTTCAAAAGCATGGGTATTTCAACCTTAGCTAGATATTACCTTACAGCTGCAACCTGTAGTCTAATTGCTTTTTCTGTCACCTTTCAGAATAGCTACAATCTTTTTTTAACTCTAATAGTCTGTTCATATCTATTTTTTTTAAGCCCAACCATTCGCAAAAATATTCAACTGAATCGTATTGAGACAAGCCTTCTCATTATTATGTCTCTGTACATTGCCGCATTCATTCTAGAGGTGTTCTTATTTGGCGAAAAAGCAAGAATACTCGATAAACCAGCAAAAGTTCTGCTACTTATGCCTCTTATTCCGCTTCTGAATGCTACAAGACTAAATACCCGTAATTTGATAGGAGCATTTATTGCAGGCTCAGCATTTCTTTTGCTCTCAGCTGCATATGACACATATATTCTCGACTATGGAAGAGCCGGTAGTGACATCAACGCAATCCAATTTAGCGCTATTGCTATTGGAATTGCTACTGCAGCTTTAGCTCTGGTGATCAGAGTAAAAAATGCTAAGCCTACTTTTCTAATTACTCTCATTTTTCTTGCAACAGGTGGTTTATGGGCAGGCCTTCTTAGCCAAAGTAAAGGAAGCATCATCGCCATTCCAATAGCAGCGTTTTTGATTGGACTTCTTTATCTATCTGAATTCAAAGTCGGCAAACTGGCAGCTGCTATGATCACAATTGCAATCATAGCTCTTTCGGCAACGGTCATTTACAACAGTTCGATCATGGGGCGTTTCCAAAAATCTATTGAAAATACCATAGCATTTGATGCCGGTACGAAAACAAATACTTCTAGTGGCATACGTTTAGCTCAATGGAAACTAGCCTTAGAAGCAGGAAATAAATCACCAATTCTAGGCATGGGTTATTCAGCATTTATTGACTATAAAAACCAAGCAGTGTTGACTGGGCGATATGGACAAGAATTACTAAAATTCGATAATTCCCACAACGCCTACGCCAACGCTTTTGCACGACGAGGCGTTATAGGGTTACTAGCTGTAATCATTTTTCTAGGCTTCCCAATCTATATCGGCCTCCAGATCTGGAGACAAAAGCAAAAAGAACTGGCTCCTTTTGCTGTAGCTCTCTCTTCATTTGGCTGCGTATTCTTTATTGCGAATATCACTCAAGAAGTAATTTTCCTAAATACAGGCATCATCATGTATACAGGACTATTGGTGATATTAACCAGCATGCTTGCAGAACGAATCAAGGCTTGTAAGTCAGATTCACACGAAGAATAACTATTATCTAACCAATAATATAAATCGGACTATCGGATATTTTGGCTGTAATTTGATTCAATGTAACAGCTGACTTATCCATCAACTTTTTATTTTCCACGCTGATATTTTCTTGCTTTAGATACTCTAACAAAGGCAGCTCTACCTCATTGCCCCAAAGCACAATCACATCTCTATTTGATTGAATATTTTTACAAGCGAGCTTATATACTTCCCCTTGCTTTTGGTAATGATGTACTTCTACATTTCCTAAAACATCCAACATAGTTTTGTAAACGAAAAAGGCTTCACGCTTACGTAGCCCTTCTCGGCTATCAACTAAACCATAACCAGGCGCTATAAGCTGATGCCAGTGGACAGATTCAACTCTTTGAGTAGCCAGAACCTGCAGATGGTAGCGAAGTATAAAGTTCGCATAGTCGCTTTCACTTACGCACTCTGTTTCGCTGGTAGGAGCCCAAGGCGCCGTATTGGACAGAGGCCAATTTGCCTCTGTCAGCAGTAACTTACTAGATGTTTTAGGGCTTAATCTAGCAATGCTATGCAAGAGCGTAATTTTATTAAAGGTATCAAATACCTTCATTTGCGGATTCTCTGGTGCACCACGCCTGTCTACATAGAGAAGCGCTGCTACCTTATCGAACTTCAGCCTAAAGCCATTAAATAGAGCTCTAATCAGGTAAGGGTATTCAAAGTCGATAACTGATGGGCCTAACAGCTTTAAACTCTTAAACTGTTGATCACGGACCTTCTGTACCACCTGATAAAACTTAAGATATTCAGCTACTGAGAAGAAGCCCCACTTAGAACGATTGATCGTGGTTCCGATTTGAAACTGTTTTACTAAAGATGAGAAGACGTCAAAGACTCTGGCGATATCTTTAGCAAGCAGTTGATGATCACCAATATGCTGACGATCTTGCACTACCACTAAGAGAATTTCTTTCGTTCCAAACCCCGCCAAAAACTGATAATACTCATCGATACGATCCATCTCCGACAGGAAAAATCGTACCTGTAAGCTTTTACAGTTCAGCTCCTCAACCAACGAATATTGCTCTTCCCCTTTGTCTAAATTGACACAAAGGGAAAAGAAATGCGCCGAAGACGGCTCCACTTTGCGATTTAAAAGCCAAGCGATCAGAGCTAAAGGAAAGACTAAGCAAGATGTCAAAAAGGTAAGCAAGTAGTCCTTAAGGTGCTTACGTTTCATCCGCTTTTTATAAGCTCTATCCGTGATGATTCGCGGTTGATCGGAATAGTGATCCCACGGATGCAGATCATCTTCTGAACTAGGTTTAGGCGCTGGCAAGACGCTCTCCTTCTAAACACATAGTTGTTAAACCTGCTCAGTTAATTGAAGTAATTCTTCTTCAATTTCAGAGTACAGTTTGTCTGAATAGTCTTGAGGAACAGTAAAGTTATGCTGGTTTTCCGGTTGATTGACCGAAGCCCATCGAGCCGGAGAAGCAACCTTTACATCACCGAAGAAGGATATGGTTTTAAGATTAGACCCAGCGGCTAAATGCATAGGGCCCGTTGACGTACTGACAAACAAAGAAAAGTTACTCAACAGCAAAGCAAAGTCATAAACGCTACCCTGCGATCGGTGCAAAACCGCCTGATCTCCCAGTGCCGCCTCTGCTTCAGCAATTAACGATTCATCATCAGGGCCAAAGGTAAACACAACCCTCTGTTTGCTCTGTTTAATCACTGCTTGAGCAAGACGGATATAATCTTGCAGCGTTAGATTTCCATCTGTACTCCCACCGCTGCCTGGATGAAAAGCAACGATGGGGCGGTCATTTTCTAACTGATATTGTGCATTAAATGCTTCCAAAGCCCGAGTTGAATCTGCCTTCGCAAAACCAAACAAAGGCGCCTGTATACCCGTTTCGATTTGGCTATCAAACGCTTTAAGAAGATCTAAGTTATAAGCAAACTCTGTTTTTTGTACCTGACTGCGACGCTGCTTAACTCGGCAGTTAAACCAGATCTGCGCCAGTTTAGTCGCCGGTCCTATTCGCTTAGGAATGCCCGCTCGCCATAACAGAAAACCTAATTGTGAATCGATAAACGCTGAGATACTTACGGAGCACTTTGCTTTTTTTACCGCCGCTAACGTAGCACCAAGGTTATCAGGCTGATACTCAATCACCTCATCAATATACGGTAACTGCTGCGCTAAACTGAGGTTTATCTTAGATACTAAAGCAACCAAGCGCAGCTCTGGCCTAGCTGCCTTTAGGCATTGGAACATAGGCAGAGCAACAACAAAGTCGCCAATCTTGTCGTGGCGAGTAATTAAGACACTAGTTGTCATTGATCTACCCTACCGCTACTGTCTTTGGCTGCTTTATTCAGCTCATATAGCTTCATATATTTATAAAAATTCGTCGCCATGTGTGAAAAGGCGATAATCAATCCTGCAGACCCATCCATAAAACCACGTTTTAAAAAATAGGTTTTAAAGAAGGAATAGATGCCATTCAAGCTAGCTTTAAGCGGCGAAGACTTCTTTATGCCTTGCTTATCTTCTGCAAAAAGAGAGGAGTACTTATCAAGTTTAACGATGAACTGAGAGATATTCTGATAAGGATAGTGACGAACCGTACCTGCTAGGTTTTCGACTTCAAAGCCTTCGGTAACAACAAGTTCATGCACTTTACTGCAATTAAAATTGGTCTTAGTACGATCATACAAACGCACGATCACATCTTTGCCCCAACAATGCTTAACTTCTCGCTCTTTGTAAAAGTTACTGCGCGTAATGGAATAGACTTTATCAGAGTCTAATGAGCGTTGTGCCAATGCGGAGATAAACTCGTCGGCAAGCACTTCATCCGCATCCAATGACAATACCCAGTCATGCTTAGCATAACTAGCAGCACGCTGTTTCGTTTCACCAAAACCTAAAAATGGCCCTTCGACCAAATTTACATTCTCGAAGTTAGAAACTAGCGATTGTGTACCATCATCCGATCCATTGTCATAGATCACCACATCGGTAAAACAGGCCAAAGCCTCCAAAACAGGAACGATGGTTCCTGCGCCATTTTTAACGATAACAACGCATGAGATGTGGTCGATATTAGTCATTAACGGGCTTACCTTTTAGGCGCTTCTTGAAGTTCTTAAAGCGTTTATTCTTGTTAGAAAAGAGCTTTACCTGCTCTGCAAAATCATCAGGAACAGTGCTATGTTGAGCGTACTCTTTCGCAATAACATCTAAATCCTCATCTCTCGCCCAGAGTTTTTCAAAACCCCGTGCTCGCATTTCGTTATCGAGTTCAAGTTGAAGCATTCGATTAACATCAACAATCTTAAACTCATATCCACCATCAGCGAGTTTTCGGATCAAGATATTACCCGGCGAATAATCTTTGTGGAAAAATCCAGCATCGTGCAGCGCTAAAGAGAACCTAGCGAATGCTTTAAACACTTCAGGTCGATCCGGAAAATCTAAGTCCAGCAAGGGCTCACGGATCGTAAAATCATAAGCGTAATGCTCACTGACAAAATAACTATTAGAGATTAAGCCACCGTCAAAGTACTCAACATAGGCAACAGGTGTTGGCGTAAAGTCACCCAATAACAGAGAGTTCTGATAAGATTTTTCAGCTTTACTCGGCCTAAGGTACGTATAGATACAACGCCTTAGCAAGTTCGGCACCTTGAAAGACTTCAAGACCAATGATTCATCTAAGCAATCAACTATCTTCAGTTCATTCCGGGCTTTATGAATGGATGCATCACTGCTATCAAACAAAGCAGGCACATCTTTCAAAATCGCACTAAAGCGCTGACAATTTGAATTTACAACTGATTTCATAAGGTTAGATGCATCTCAATGGCCTAAACAGGATCAATGCGCTACCGTTTAGGCTCAAAAGGCACAGAGCCTTTTCTACAATTTAAACAACGAATTTAGGCGCAGTTTAACATAAGCTGATTTATTCATATCATTGATTTACTCCTAAGATACATAGGTAAATTGAAACTTTCCTATTTTATCTCTGTCCTAGAAGCTTCTGAATTTAAGTAGATATTATTGATGAAAAAGCTACCTCTACTACTCGTTATCCTAAGTGCAATTGCGGCCTTCTTTATATTTGATCTGGCCCAATACTTAAATTTGGACTTTATCAAAAGTAATCAAGCGAGCTTCGAACAGTATTACGCTGAGAACCCAATCAAAACAGTAGCGATCTTCTTTGGACTGTATGTGCTCGTTACAGGACTGTCTTTACCCGGCGCTGCCATTATGACACTTATTGGCGGCGCACTATTTGGGCTCGTTACAGGCTTACTCATCATATCTTTCGCCAGTACCATCGGGGCAACTTTAGCTTTTCTCTGTTCCCGTTTTCTATTTCAAGAAAGCATTCAAAACCGCTTTGGTAAGCAGTTACAGTCTTTCAATGCGGGTATGGAGAAAGAAGGTGCTTTCTACCTCTTTACCTTGAGATTAGTGCCGATCTTCCCCTTCTTTATGATCAATCTAGGCATGGGCCTAACCCCAATCAAGACGTGGACATTCTATTGGGTAAGCCAGATAGGCATGCTGGCTGGGACTGCCGTTTATGTAAACGCAGGTACACAACTAGGTCAGTTAGAATCTCTCTCAGGCATTTTGTCTCCAGAGATCCTACTGTCATTTACTTTATTAGGTTTATTCCCACTGATTGCCAAGAAAGTGATCGATCTACTTAAAGCGAAACAGGTCTATGCCGGTATTCAAAAACCTTCTACATTCGACACTAATATCGTTGTTATAGGAGCGGGTTCTGCCGGACTAGTCACCTCTTACATTGCAGCGGCAGTAAAAGCCAAAGTCAGTTTGGTTGAAAAGCATAAGATGGGAGGCGACTGCCTAAATACCGGCTGTGTACCCTCAAAAGCTCTGATTCGTTCCGCTCGCTTTGTAGCGGATAGCAAACGTAGTCAGGAATACGGCATTGAGCACAGCGAGGTGAAGTTCAATTTCGCTGATGTTATGGAGCGGGTATCCAAAGTAGTTGAACAAGTGGAACCTCATGACTCGATTGAACGCTATACAGGATTGGGCGTCGATTGCGTAACTGGCAATGCAACCATTCTTAACCCCTATGAAGTGGTCGTAAATGGAGAGATCATTACGACCCAGAATATTGTAATTGCTACAGGCGCTAGACCACGCATCCCTGCGATCAAAAACATTGAAGCCATGCAGCCACTGACCTCAGATAACCTTTGGCAGATACGCGAATTACCGAAACGACTGTTAGTGCTCGGCGGCGGCCCAATAGGCTGCGAATTAAGTCAATGTTTTGCTCGTTTTGGTTCTGAAGTGAGCATCGTTTTACGTGGCGATCACATTATGCCCAAAGAGGACAAAGACATCTCTGACTGGGTTAGTCAGCGCTTTGATCAGGAAGGTATCAATGTCTTAGGCAACCGCAAAATGCTGGAGTTTGTTGAACGAGAGGGAAGCAAGTACCTTGTTTGCGAACATAATGGCCAGATGGAGGAGATTCCATTTGATCAGCTTTTGGTAGCGACAGGGCGACAAGCTAATGTGAATGGCTTTGGTTTAGAAAATTTAGACATACAAACCGAAGCTGACGGAACTCTAGAAGTAAACGAGTACTTACAAACAAAATACCCGAATATCTATGCTTGTGGTGATGTAGCAGGTCCATACCAGTTCACACACGCAGCAGCTCATCAAGCTTGGTATGCAGCAGTAAATGCTCTGTTCGGTCGCTTCAAGAAGTTTAAAGTGGACTACTCGGTAATCCCCGCTGCAACTTTCACCGATCCAGAAGTCGCACGTGTGGGTTTGAACGAGTTAGAAGCTAAAGAACAGAATATCGCTTACGAAGTCACCAGCTTTGATCTTGAAGAATTAGATAGAGCAATAGCAGACAGTGACAATCACGGTAAGGTTAAGGTACTAACGGTACCGGGCAAAGATAAAATTCTTGGGGCTACCATCGTGGGGCCTCACGCGGGCGAACTTATCACCGAATTTGTCACCGCCATGAAGCATGGCTTAGGCTTTAACAAAATCCTAGGTACCATTCATATTTATCCAACCATGAGCGAAGCTAACAAGTACGCTGCCGGTGAATGGAAGCGAGCCAACGCTCCGCAAAAATTACTGGACTGGGTAGCTAAATTCCACCGCTGGGAACGTGGTCAAAAGTAACGCTGCTTTACTAATTTGATAAACTCAGGCCAAGCCTGTTTTAACCATAATCGTTGATAAAGGAAGGTTATTTTAAACCAGCCTTTCTCTTCATATTTTCGCGCACTGGTAGATAAAGGAACTGAACAGCATTTAAGCTTTATGCCCTGCTGACGTACATACCAAACGAACAAGTGATCTTCGCCATAAGCGGCAGCCTCTGGATACCCTCCTACCTGTTCAAATAAGTGCTTTGAGATTAAGAAGCCCTGATCGCCAAAGGGCACCCCTAAAAGCCGTGACCTTAGGTTTGCACCAAGCGCATTGATAGGCATCGCAGAGGGCCCATCAGCAGTAAAAGCCAGTGAACAATAATGCAGTCTCTCAGGTTCTCGATTTAGATTATCCAACAAACTAGAAACTAAACAGCCTTCGAATCGACTATCTAAGTGAAGAAACCAAATATACTGCCCCCCGGCCTCTTGTGCTCCGAAGTTCATCTGTATGGCTCGACCAGGTTCAGTGCACAACCATTTTACAGAGTAATTTGAAAGGGAAGCGCAACTCTGAGCTAAGGCAAACTGAGCTTGCTTACACACTACAAAAATCAGCTCAGAACCTTTAGGGAGGTGTTGTAAGTCGTGCAACAATCCCTGCGGGACCTCTTCTTCAACAGGCCCCACAGGAATAATGACGGAGAGGAAAGGCTTAGGCACTCAAAAGTTCCAACAGCTCTTTCTGGGATTGGTTCAAACTGTCTCGCGGCGTTAATACAGCAGAAGCCAAACTGCTACGACTAGCACAATCCAACGCCTCTTCTGGGCTATTAATAAAGGCTGTGAGTACCGCCTTTGCTTTTTCTAAGCTTGCACCATAACGAGCAATCACCTGCTCTACACTCACATGATGCGCAGGATCATCCATCCAGCAGTCATAATCGGTCGCAATAGCGATAGTGCAATAACTGATCTGCGCTTCTTTTGCTAAAAAAACCTCTGGCACGTTGGTCATTCCAACTAAGTCACAACCCGCAGCCCCTCGTAAGAAGAAGCTCTCTGCTCTGGTACCTAATCGCGGACCATCAACACAGCCATAAGTTTTATTTCGATGCAGGGAAATACCTACCGATTCACCCGCTTTTTCTAGCGCATCAGCTAAAGGCTTAGAGGTTGGCTCGGCAGTAGAAACATGGGCTGCTAACCCATTACCAAAAAAGCTTTTCTCGCGGTTACCTTTTACAAAATCAAAGTACTGATCTGGCAACGATAGGTCACCCGGTTGTATCTCTTCTTGTAGACTGCCGACAGCGGACAAACCTATCACCTGCGTAACCCCAAGCTTCTTTAGAGCCCAGATATTTGCACGGTAATTCACTTCTGAGGGCAATAACTCATGACGACGGCCGTGACGAGGTAGAAAAAACAGATCCCTTTCACCCATCCGGCCTTGCAGAATAGGAGCCGAAGGGGAACCGAAAGGCGTCTCTATCTCATGCTCCCCCGTAACTTCTAATCCTTCTAACTGATATATACCTGTACCACCAATGATTCCTAACACACTCACTCCTTATCCTTCACTACAAGACGCACCATAAGCAAAACAGCTATAACAGCGATGATGCTTCATGCTTACTCGATGTTCTAAACTTTCTCTTAAGCTACCGCCCAAATCGTACTCTTCGTCATCATCCACCAGCGTACAAGCATAGACGCGCATATGACCATTTTTCTTCACCACCATTTTGCTAAAGGCACACATAAAATCTTTGCGACTCTCTTCCGTTTGGTAAGTGGTCATGCATGCTGCAGTTACCTGAGGTACCTGAGGAAGGCTCCCCGGTGTGGCAAAGTCAGGAAATGCGACCAAATTAAGATCGCGCGGTAAACCGTATTCAACAAAGAGTGCTTTAAATGCATCATCAACCGACGCTTTATCTTCTTCTTTATCCATATGCCGAGCGACAGAAATATGAAACCCTAAATCATAAAGCTGCTTTAAACCGTTAAGCGCACTAACAAAGTTACCCTCTCCGCGCCCCGCATCATGTTCTGCTGCTGTTGGTTTATCTAAACTCACCCTAAAACTAACAGGGTGTTTCGACTGACCTAACGTCGCAACTTCTTCCATTCGTTTTTGAATCGCTTCCGTACCATTGGTTAAAACAAGGCAAGGCTTAAACTGGGAGGCGTACGCCAATATTTTGATCAGCTGTTTAGCGAGAAACGGCTCGCCTCCAGTAAACGAAAACTGTTCAACACCAAGCTCCAAAGCTTCATCGATGTAAGGCTTCACATCCTCAAACTTAACCAGCTCCAAACGTTTATCGCCAGGTGCTGAGCCTTCTAAACAAAAAGGGCACTGCAAATTGCATGCAGTACCAGTGTGGAACCATAATTCACGTAATGTAAAAGGGTCGATATAGCCCCGCGCCTCACCTTGCGGGGTTTTATACCAATTTGACGTATGGATACGCTGCATAAATGACCTGTTTATTCCTAACTTGTTACCATTTTGTTATTCACTATAGGGGTAATCAACTGCAACAATGCTTGTCTTGCTGTCCGCGGATCCGATTTAAGATCCTCCATCAATCGCATTAGATCCCCTTCAAGATCAATATCATAAGTCGGTTCTATATAACCCACTGACTGCCCTGCATCTAAACAACATTCTTCGAGCCCTTGCGCCAAACGCTCAGTACTCCAAGGCAATCCTTCAATATTCGGCCATGCGACTCCTGAAGCCATGACGGTGACGCCTCCGTCATCTGCCTTACTGCAAACAACATCATAATCAGCCATCTTATTGCAAACCTGCTGAAGAAGATCCAAAGTTAAAATCGGTGCATCTGTACCGATAGTTACTATTTTTTGGTGACCTTGTTGTCTTAAAAGCTGATCAACTGCATTGATCCTTTCACCAAGATTACCCGAAGGCTGTGGAACCACCTGAACACGCTCACCGTCCAGCAATCCCTTGGCCCACTCAATCTCATCAACCGACGCGGGAGATAACACAACCCTACCCGACCAAGCCTTCGCATCTTCAAGCGCACATTGCAACAAAGCTTTGGCAATCTCAAAAGTTGTTTCAGCACCTAATGAGGCCGCGATGCGTTGCTTACCCTGCCCAATACGGGGTTGCTTACAAAAGATTAATAGAGTGGGAGCTTTGCTCATTTACAGGGGTAACCTTGATTCAAGTTTGTGATGTAGCCTAACTGATTGATAGACCTATGCTTAACGCGATAGTTCAAGGAAAACATATTCCCACCTATAGCTAAAGTTAATCCACGATCACCCTTCTGCTAAAACCAAGGCTGTGATACAACTCAAGCTTAAAATTTTTATTGAAGGGCTGCTATGAACCAGGTTATCCAACTTCTTAACGCACATCGCTCTATCCGAAAGTTCACTGATAAACCTGTGACCCAAGAACAGATCAACCGTTTTGTTCAAGCAGGCCAAGCAGCTGCAACTTCAAGCTTTATTCAGGCTTGCACGGTTATCCAAGTTAATGATCCAGACAAACGAGCTTCACTAGCGGAATGGGCGGGCAATCAGACCTATGTAAAAGCAGCTCCGACCTTTCTAGTTTTCTGTGCAGATATGAAACGCCATCAGCTAAGTTGCGATATGCACGATGCAGAGATGTTATCTGGCTTTACCGAACAATTTATTACTGCCACTGTCGATTGCGGATTATTTGCGCAAAATGTTGCGATAGCTGCCGAATCGGAAGGACTGGGCATAGTTTATATTGGTGGTTTGCGAAATAAGATTGACCTAGTCTCCGACGCGTTAAACCTGCCAGAACTGGTCTACCCTGTATTTGGCATGTGTATTGGCGATCCTGATCAGAATCCGGAAGTGAAACCACGTTTACCTCTGAATGTCGTGCTCAAACAGGATCAATACGATGACAGTCAAGATAAAGAACTCATTGCCTCTTACGACCAAGAGGTACAAGCGTATTATAAGAGTCGCACCGGCGGTCAAAAGGATATGACTTGGAGCGAGCAAATTTCCGGAATGCTACAAAAAGAAGCGCGCCCTCATATGCTTTCTTTCCTGCAACAGCGTGGCTTTTTACAGAAGTGAACCTTGGATAAGGGTATAATCAGTAATATCTAGAGCGAATCAATAGGAGCAAAACATGACGGGATCAATTGAAACAGGTGAATCTCTGGATCTACTTCTAGCCCGACAACCTGTATTCAATAAAAGTCAGGACGTAGTCGCTTACTTGCTGCTCTATCGTAATGATGATGAGCAAGCACCTAAAACGATCAACGATCATCTGGCAACTTCTTCCGTTATTCTCAACACTTACGCAAGTATTTGCGAAGATGGCGAGGTTCGCTCCCTGCCTTGCTATATCAAGTTAACCGATCAAACTCTAATGGCGGACAACTTTCCTGATCTACCAAAAGAAAGCTTTATCCTAGAGATTTTGGGCCACTCCAAGATCACGCCAGAATTGGTGGAACGGGTAAAAATGCTAAACCAGCAAGGTTACAGAATCGCTCTATCTGATTACCGCCCTCATCCTAAATATGAACCACTGCTCAATCTTATCCACATATTGAAATTAGATATTCAGAAAACGGGGATAGACCAGTTACCTCAAGTCGTAAAGGATCTGCGTCCTTACCATCTTGAATTACTGGCGGATAAGGTAGAAACACAAAACGAATTTCGCAAATGCCATGAACTCGGTTTTGCTTTATTCCAAGGCTACTTTTTAAGTAAACCAGAACCTGTAAAAGGTAAAAAATTAGGCAGCAGTAAAGTACTGCTTTTGCAAATGATGGTAGAGCTGCAAAGCCCACAAGCCACTGCTCAATCGGTTGAGCAATTGGTCATTAATGATCCATTACTCACTTATCGAATTCTTCGCGTAGTTAACTCTGCGGCATTTAGCTTGCAACGAGAGATTGAATCTCTTTCCCATGCTATCAGCCTGCTAGGTTTCGAACAGATCCGTAAATGGGTTAGCTTGTTTCTGGTTACTGATACACAAGAGAAGCCCGAAGAGCTGACTCGCAGCATGCTTGTTCGCGGGCGTATGTGCGAGCTACTTGCCGAAATGCTTGGGCGAGATCAACCGATTAATAACTTCATTACCGGCCTTTTCTCTAAGCTCGATGTCCTACTGGATATGGAGATGCCTGAACTACTCGAGCAGGTACCTCTACAAGCAGAAGTTAAAGCTGCACTTCTCACTAATGAAGGCCAGCTAGGGCAAATTCTAGATCAAGTCTGTCATTACGAGCGTGGCGATTTTGAAGATCTAGATCTTCTGCTAGATCAGCATTTCTATGAAGCCGCTTATCGCCATAGTCTGAGCTGGTCTCAGCAAGTGATGCAATCTTTAAGTGATAAATAACAGGCTCATTCGTGCCGATTCTTGAAAATATCGAACTCACCCTGCTACTGATTTTTGCGGCAGCAGGGACCTCATTTATTACTGCCGCCATGGGGATTGGCGGCGGGGTTCTATTACTGGTAATTCTCGCTTCTTTTCTACCCGCTTCCGCACTGATACCGGTTCACGGCCTTGTTCAACTAGGCTCCAATGGCAATCGAGCTATTGTTACTCGACAGCATATCGACTGGGATATGGTAATTGGTTTTAGCATTGGCGCGCTGATCGGGTCAGTTCTCGCCTCATTTATCGTAGTTCAACTGCCACTGACGTTTATCCAAATTTCGGTAGCCCTCTTTATCCTATTTTTAGTTTGGGGCCCAAAACCTAGCACACATCAGATGAGCAGAAACGGTTTAGTCGTAGCCGGTGCTGGTACAACGTTCGCGTCAATATTTGTCGGCGCAACCGGTCCTCTCGTGGCGGGTTTGGTGCATCGAAATAATTACGACAAACACAGCAGCACCGCTAACTTTGCTACCTGCATGAGCATGCAGCATCTACTAAAAATCTTTGTATTTTCCTTTGTTGGGTTCGCTTTTTGGGAGTGGCTGCCTCTAATCCTTTTAATGATTCTAGGTGGTGCTGTAGGGACTTGGATTGGCCTAAAAATGCTCAATCGCATTCCAGAAAAGCAGTTTAAAGCGCTTTTTAAAACCGTTATTTCCCTACTAGCTCTAAGGCTACTGTGGCAGGCCTCTCAACAGTTTTTATAAAGAGAGTAGGTTATTCGCGCAATGATTTACCTAACCGCTCTGAAGAGCTTTCGCGATTTTACATTCCAAAGTGCCATCCTACAGAAACGATAGAACCTATAACTCTCGCGGGTAATCTTATATAACAAACCCACTTTAGTTTTTGCATCTAACTGAATATAAGTACCCAGATCATTAGGAGACGATACAACAGGTGGTAAAACACCTACGGCAGGGACCTTATGCAAATAGGAGCTACCAATAAAATAGTCAACGGAGTAACACCATCTAGCACTTGCTGCTAGAAAAGCCTTAGCCCCATCTGGTGATATAGAATACCCTCCTGTTCGCATATCATTACAATCCCAATAAACGAGATCTAAGCAATCGTTGACTGATTGGACAAGAGAATGATTACCAAATTGAGTTTCTAACCGTATATATCCATATTTTTCATGAAGAATCTCTATCTGTTGCAAAGCATCTTTAAAGCCTTCCAAAGGGATAGCATCATCCTCTAAGATAACAATTGGTTTATTTAGCTCAATACACTTTTTCCAAAGTAGATAATGGCTCGCATAGCAACCTCTTTCCCCATTAGAAAGAGGTCTACTTTTGAAAATTTTGCGAAAATTATCATCTGGTAAACTGAGCAATTCATAAGGCAAGCCCTTATGACCATTAACCGCCTCAAAGACCTCATATTCTAGCCCTGCATCATTTAGAATGTTTGCAATTCGCTCTCTTCGCTCTGAAGCTTGAGGCAAACTAATAATGAATATATCCATGATCTCTAGTGGTAACAGCTGACTTAGTTTGATCGGTAGTTTAACATGATGCACCTACCCTACATACAGCAAAAGCAATTAATACACCTATGAATAAAACAATCCATGCTATTTGGCTCGGCAAAAAAATGCCTCCTCTTTCACACGCTTGTGTGAACGACTGGAAGAAGCAAGGTTATGAGGTAAAGCTTTGGACTGATGCCTCAGAGCAAGTGATTGAATGGATTAACGAGTGCGAGTTTGCGAAAGAGTGTTACAAAAGAGGACTTTTTGCATTTGCGAGTGATTATTTAAGAATTCGCATATTGCATGATTTCGGAGGATTGTATTTAGACACCGATGTAACTATTGTTCGTGACCCTTTTGAGTTATTTGAGGACTGCCATTTTTGTGTAGGGTTAGAAAATGATAGCTTAGTTGGGACTGCATCTATTTTCGCAACCAAATCTCACGAAATTTTAAGTCAGCTACTCCATTTTTACCAAAAAGAAATTATGACCTCGCCGTTATTTATGGGGCCGGACATAATGACTTCAGAATTAGTACCTTTTAGAGATAATTCTGACGTTAAGGTATTAGCCCAAGATTACTTCTTTTCTTACCAAGGGCAAGATCTGGATTTCAATCACCCTAAAGACGCTCGCTTAATACATTGGTACCAACATACTTGGAAAGCCAATAATATTCCGTTTTTAAAGTCTAAGCACAAAGGAATAATTGGAAAATTATACGAATACCAAAAGCCTTTATTTAGGAAAAAGTAGCTACCCTTCCTTATTTAGACTTGATAAATATTTATCATATCTAGCAGCAAGGGGAATAGTGTAGATGGCTGCCATAAAAACAGTATAGGTCCAAAGGCCAGCTTTCATATACCAAAACGATTCAAACGCATTCACAACAAACCAATAAGTTACAAACATGACCGCTATATAGCTATAAACCTTAGCGCTGTTATCATCACGCTTATACTTCAAAAGCTCAAAAACAGGATAAAACTGTAGAATAAGACAGATCACCAACCCTAGCCCACCAAAGCGCAGTAGAGTAGCAACATATGAATTATGGACATGTCTAAAATCATCAACGATAAATGATGGCAACCTTGTCGATTCAACAATTAAGTGCTCTTCTATACCATTACCGAAGCCTATAAATGGGCTTTCTTTAATCCAATGAATAGATTCTATCCATAAATTAATTCTAACCCCCAGGCTAGTATAGGGAATACTTTCGAAGTCACCTTTCAGAAGATAGTCAGTAACAATAAAAACCTCTGAATTTAAACGGCTAGAGACAACATCTAAATTCAAACCTAATACAATCAAACCTAAAAAGAAAAATAAAAATGCAACAGAATTTTTAATTGTCACTTTTTTATTTATAATCAAGTGATAAGAAATAACTGCTAGAACAGATAAAAACAAACCTAAAATAGCTTGCCTTGTCTGCATTATCATCAATAACACAAGAAAAATTGGCGTAATCAAAGCAAAGCATAACAACAATAATTTTTTATTGGGGAAGTCATTCATGATACGGCCACAGCATGCAAACAAAATTAATACAGATGCACCTATAATTAATGCCCCATGCTGAGCATTCCTATAACCAAAATCAACTCGATACCCAGAGATCCCCTTCATGAAATCACTAATAAATAGCCCATTCTGACTTAAAGTAAATATAGATCCAATCGTAAACGATATAAGTACTGCCCATATACACCCCCCTCTCCCTCTAAGCCAAAAAGCTATAAAGAAGAAGAAAAACAACTCTAACAACCTTCCTATTCTTGGCGATTCTTGAGCAATATTAGGATAATAATATTGCGCATGAAGCCAACTAGCTAACTGAACGATTATAGCTAGTAGTAAAAGCCATATAACTTTCTCCTTTTTAAAGAAATCCCAACGAAGAAAAACTAATGCAAAGGAAAAAATAAGCACTAATGTTTGAAAAACATCAGCGAGCAACTTCCAAGAATCTTTAAATGCAGCATATACACATATACTTAAAACCATAAAAAAAATAGTTTTTCTAGATTCTAATATTCTTTCAAACCTGCTGCAGATCATTTGTAATTTTTACCCAAAAAACAGTTATTCATATGCAGACATAGCAACGAATTTATAAAAAACGAAACTTTAACGACCACAAAGCATCCTTTCAAGCATAAAAATCTACCAAACTTATGAAAAAGAGGTTACTAGACATACGCCCAAAGACTCTTGATTGGAATGAAAGGCTAAAAACAAAGAACCCTGCATAAAGCAGGGTTCTTTAAAAACAGGTTCAAGCTTAATCTAACTTAGATAGATCGCGAACAGCACCTTTATCAGCTGATGTAGCCAACATACCGAATGCTTTAAGCGCAGCAGACACTTTACGCGGACGAGCCTCAACTGGCTTCCAGCCAAGTTTATCCTGCTCTGCACGACGTTCCGCTAGCTCTTCATCGGAAAGCAACACATCGATTGTGCGGTTAGGGATATCGATACGGATAATATCGCCGTTACGAACCAAACCGATTGCACCACCTGCTGCAGCTTCTGGAGAAACGTGACCTATCGACAGACCAGAAGTACCACCAGAGAAACGACCATCAGTCAGCAATGCACAGGCTTTACCTAGACCTTTAGACTTGATGTAAGACGTTGGGTAAAGCATCTCTTGCATACCCGGACCACCTTTAGGGCCTTCGTAACGCACGATAACGACTTCGCCCGCTACTACTTTGTCATCAAGAATATTCTGAACCGCTTCATCTTGAGATTCTGTAATATGTGCAGGGCCTTCGAATACAAGAATAGACTCATCTACACCAGCAGATTTAACAACACAGCCGTCTAGCGCAATATTACCTTTCAATACAGCAAGACCACCTTCCAAAGAGAATGCATTCTCTAATGAACGAATACAACCATTCTCACGGTCACCATCCAATGTTGGCCAGCGAGTAGATTGGCTAAATGCTGTCTGAGTTGGGATACCCGCAGGGCCAGCACGATAAAACTCTAATACTTCTGGAGTTGGGTTACGCATAATATCCCACTGATCCAACGCATCCTTCATTGTCGGCGCATGAACCGTTGGAACGTCTGTATGCAGTTTACCGGCACGATCCAGTTCGCCCAGAATACCCATAATGCCACCAGCACGGTGAACATCTTCAATGTGGTATTCAGGCGTGTTTGGCGCCACTTTACATAGCTGCGGCACTACACGGGATAGACGATCAATATCGTCCATGGTGAAATCAATCTCAGCTTCCTGAGCGATAGCCAACAAGTGAAGGATCGTATTCGTTGATCCGCCCATAGCGATATCAAGTGTGATGCAGTTTTCAAACGCTTTAAAACCTACTGAGCGCGGAAGAACTGACTCATCATCCTGCTCGTAGTAGCGTTTTGCCAAATCAACAATGGTACGACCCGCTTCTAGGAATAAGTTTTCACGATCAGAGTGAGTCGCAACAACAGTACCGTTACCAGGAAGCGCAAGACCTAAGGCCTCTGCCAAGCAGTTCATAGAGTTCGCTGTAAACATGCCAGAACAAGAACCACAAGTTGGGCACGCAGAACGCTCTACTGCATCAACTTCTTCATCAGATGCATTTGGATCTGCTGCAAGTACCATCGCGTCAACTAGATCTAGCTTGTGCTCAGCCAGTTTAGTTTTACCCGCTTCCATTGGGCCGCCAGTTACAAAGATTACTGGGATATTCAGGCGCATAGACGCCATTAGCATGCCCGGTGTGATCTTGTCACAGTTAGAGATACAAACAATCGCATCTGCACAGTGTGCATTTACCATGTACTCAACAGAGTCAGCTATGATGTCACGCGATGGCAAAGAGTAAAGCATGCCATCATGACCCATCGCGATACCGTCATCGACTGCGATCGTATTGAACTCTTTAGCAACACCACCCGCCTTTTCAATTTCGCGAGCAACCAGCTGTCCCATATCTTTCAGGTGTACGTGACCTGGAACAAACTGAGTGAACGAGTTTGCCACAGCAATAATTGGCTTGTGGAAATCCTCATCCTTCATACCTGTCGCACGCCATAAAGCACGTGCACCCGCCATATTACGACCTGCCGTCGATGTCTTTGAGCGATATTGTGGCATTTCAATGACCCTTGTTTGTAATAATTTTGCTTAACTATCGAGTATAACAGAACCGTTGCGAAATCCGTCGTTCCAATATTGCTTTGTTCGCAACAGCATATACCACGAAATGCGTTACCAAATGCACAAGGCTAATCCGACCAATAGATTAAAATTATGCATGTTCCTCCCCTTGCAGAGTCGAAGCCCGCACTCTAATCTTGGCAGCTTAGTTGTGTTAGAGGTTAATCATGTCCAACTTAGATAAAAAAGAGATTCGCTCTGACAAGTGGATGCAGCTCTTCATCAAATCAGGCGTTCCTATCGCCATTATCAGCATTATCTGCTTGTGGGTGGGCTGGTTTTTTAAAATACCTGTTCTAGGCAATCTTTTTATCGTTACTGCTGCCACCGCGCTTGCTATAGGGATGGCTTACAACGTCCGCTTTGTCATTCTTTCGGTTAGGCAATTAAAAGAAAAACAAAAGAAAGACTGATTCGCTCTCTGTTAGCTTCCATATATCTCTGGGAACGTTCTGTGGGGAGGCCCTCTTCACAGAACACCATTCACTCTCGATACAGTTTCACGCCCGTAAGCTACCCTATAATTTCTTTATATAAGTAATTTATCTGGTCACACGAACTATTTACTATCCATTCCATAGTACGGGATACTTAGAAACTAACGAACAAACGGTCCATCCTGCACTCTTCCGAGAGTCAGATTTTAAGGCTTAATATTCTATTGTTTGTGTAATCTGAATAGTGACCTGCACCAATGAGGTTTTCCTACATGCTCAAGCAGCAGATTCGATATGCTGTATTTTTGCTAAGCCTGCTAACCGGCCTAGCACCTGTGGCAATGGCAGACGATTCGCCATTAACACTCAAACAAGCCATGACCGCTGCAATTGAAGCAAGCGGTGGTGAAGTGATAAAAACAGAGACTACTGAATTTCAAGGGCGTGCCGTTTTTAAAATTCGCCTCGTTAAAGAAGGGCATGTAAAAGATGTCTTGATCGACGCCAAAAGCGGCGCCGTGATTACCCCCGAATAAGGAGTTTAAATACAATGAAGTTACTTGTTGTTGAAGACGATCCAGATCTACGCCGCCAACTGACGACAGCCTTAGAGGGTAACAACTACACAGTTGAAGAAACTGCAGATGGTGAAGAAGCGTTATACATGGGCCAAGAATACCCATACGACCTCGCAATAGTCGATATAGGTTTACCGAAGCTATCTGGCATAGAAGTCATCAGAAAATGGCGTGCAGAAGGTAAAGAATTTCCGATTATTATTCTGACTGCCCGCGGCGATTGGCAAGACAAAGTAGAAGGTTTAGAAGCAGGTGCAGATGATTACCTAGTGAAACCCTTCCACATGGAAGAGCTACATGCACGCCTGAACGCTTTATTACGCAGAGCAGCGGGACACTCGAAACCTGTGCTTGAATTTGGACCACTCAAAATCGATACCACTGGCCGGGTTGTCTACCGTAACGGTGAACCGGTTAAGCTAACAAGCTATGAGTATCGTACCTTCGAATACTTGGTATTGAATACAGGAAAAACCATCTCGAAGAGCGAGCTAACTGAGCACTTGTACCATCAGGACTTCGACCGCGACAGTAATGTACTGGAAGTATTTATCCGTCGCTTACGTCAGAAACTGGACCCTGATCAAGAGTTACAGCCAATTACTACCGTACGTGGGCTCGGTTACCGCTTTGCCCTCACAGCTGATCAGCCTAGCGACTAAGGATAGTTCGTGAATATTCGATCTCCCCTGCAGTCATTGCAGGGGCGACTGTTGATTGCATCAGCAGTCATTCTTCCAATCGTTCTTCTTATTGCAGGGTTGGCCTTGAGCAAGGCTTACCACAGCAGTTTAGAGAACTCGGTAAGAGACCGTTTGCAGCTACAGGTCTACCTGCTTCTCGGTGCAGTGGAACTCAAAGAGGATCACATCCTCTTCCCTGAACGATTGCAGGAACCTCGCTACGAACAAATTAACTCAGGTCTATATGCCGCTATACATGATCAAGAGGGCAATATCCTCTGGCGCTCTCTATCATCGGTGCTTCTAGACGACCCTCAGCTTTCTCAAGTAATTAACCTTAGCGGCTTAACCACCGGCGAGCCTAGGTTTGAACATTTAGAAGAGGCGCAACTCTACCGATTCCAACTTCGAATCATTTGGGAAACGGCAGGTAAAGAAAAGTCATTTCTATTTACTGTAATGGAATCAGATGATCTCGTGATTCGCGATATCCAAGCTTATAACCAACAGTTAACGGCTTGGCTTGGCATCATTTTCCTCGTTGCACTATTAGCGCAAACCTTCATCCTCAGTTGGGGCTTAACTCCGTTAAGGCGACTTGCGAAAGATCTTAAGGCGATTGAAGCCGGCAAAGCAGAAAAACTAAAAGGCCTTTACCCTGATGAAGTTGAACCGGTAACCACTAACCTTAACGGTTTAATTGAGAGTGAGCGCAAACAGAGAGAGCGCTATCGCAATACCTTGGGTGATCTAGCGCATAGCCTTAAAACACCTCTAGCAGTTATGCGTGGCGCAGAGCTAGAGGAACACGAACTGCATACCTACCAATCGTTGGTATCTGAGCAAGTGGAACGAATGGATCAGATTGTTCAGTACCAGCTTAGCCGTGCAGTGAAAAGTCAGAATAAACCGCTCGGTAAAGCGGTCGCAGTTGAGCCAATCATTGAACGAATGCTCTTAGCGCTTGGTAAAGTGTATCGGAATAAAAATGTTATTACCGAAACATCATTAGCTGATGAGTTAACCTTCTTTGGCGATGAACGCGACCTTATGGAAGTGCTGGGTATGATCATGGAAAACGCGTTTAAGTATGGCCATAGCCACGTTGCTATATCTGCATCACAATCTGATCGCGAATTAAAAATTGTCATTTGTGATGACGGGCCTGGGGTGACGCCAGAGATGCGCCAAGTAATTTTGCAACGCGGCGCCCGCTTAGATACTTCAATACAAGGGCAAGGGATTGGCTTATCGGTAGCCACCGATATTATTAGTAGCTACCAAGGTCAGATCGAAGTAAAAGACTCTCCACTTGGCGGAGCCTGTTTTGTGATTCACTTCCCGAGTTAAAGGTTAAGCATAAATACTTTGGAGTTGCGCTGAAGATTAAACAGCGCTTTCTTCTCACTCGGGAGTTTATCCACAGGGGTTTCGACAAAGCCACGTTCAACAAACCAGTGGGCAGTCTTAGTTGTCAGCACAAATACTTGCTTAAGGTTGTTCTGCAGCGCTTGCTGTTCAATCGCTTTGAGCAACGTATCACCCCGTTCAGCCCCTTTATATTCTGGCGAAACAACTACACAAGCGAGCTCTGCCATCCGATCTTCTGGGAACGGATAGAGAGCAGCACAACCAATCACTACGCCATCGCGTTCGATAAGCGTAAAACGTTCGATCTCATTTTCTAAGACTTCACGCGAGCGCCTTACCAGCGTACCATCCTGCTCTAAAGGCTGGATTAACTCTAGCACTGCACCTACATCTTCAATCGTTGCAGAACGAAGTTGCTCGTAGGAATCCTGCAATACCATAGTACCCGAACCATCACGGGTGAATAACTCTCCAAGCAAAGCCCCGTCTTCTTTATAACTAATAAGATGACAACGACGTACACCCTTGCGACAAGCAGCAACTGCGGCTTCTAAATTACGCGACATTTCCGTATGTGGCTGATCTGTATCTTCCAATGACGATAGATACTGCCCTACCAAGCGTTCAGCCTTACGGGTCAATAACTCACTGCGCAGTTTGCCCGAGCTATCCAATACACCTTGATCAGCACCAAACAAAATCAACTTATCAGCATCTAAAGCACTGGCAGCAGCGGTCGCCACATCCTCAACTGATAGATTGAATACTTCACCTGTTGGCGAGTAGCCTAAGTGAGAAAGCAGAACGATGTTGCCATCATCCAGCTGCTGGGTAATGGCATCATGATCTAAACGACGCACTTCACCGGTATGGGCCATATCGACACCATCCAGCACACCAACAGGCTTAGCTGTCACAAAGTTGCCAGAAACAACCTTGATACGTGCACCTGCCATCGGCGTATTAGGCAAACCCAAAGACAATCTCGCTTCAATTTCTGCCCGCACAATGGCGGAAGCTTGAATCACACAAGTCAGGGTTTCTTGATCGGTCACACGAAGATGATGATGCAAACGTGTTGTTAACTGCTTTTGCGCAAGCTGTTCTTCAACCTGTGGTCGCGATCCGTAGACCAAAATCAAACGCACACCTAAGCTATTCAGCAAGGCGATATCATGCACAATGTTGGCAAAATTAGGATCAGCAACGGTTTCCCCACTCAGCATCAACACAAAGGTGTTACCCCGATGCGCATTGATATAAGGAGAGGAGTGGCGGAACCAATTGACGTATTGTTTAGTGTCGTCGTTCACAGTCAGTCTACAAGCAGTTTTCAATGATTAGGTCTATTACGGCTACTGTAGGCTTAATCGGCACAAAAGCCAAATATTCATCCATCTGAACATTACTCGGCATGAGTGATTTAAAGCCCTATCTTAGTGCGTTAGACTGCAAACTTAGATGGCAGCCTATAAAGAGAAAAAACAGAGATGGCATTAGAAGTAGAGCTAAAGCTAACTTTAAGCCCGCATCATGTGGAATCATTAAAACTACAACCACTGTTCCGCTCCTCTCAAGTTCGAGAATTGGGTAGTCACCAGTTAGGTAACATCTATTACGACACCCCCGATCAGCAACTGACTCAACATCGTGTAGCCCTGCGCATTCGACGCAAAGGTGAACAACTGATTCAAACACTTAAAAGCAGCGGTTCTTCTGAAGCAGGTATGCACTCGCGCAAAGAGTGGGAATGGCTGATCAAACAGCCAGAATTAGATTACGAACTGCTTGAAAGTGCAGAATGGCCTAAAGCCCTTCAAGACCCAAACATCCATGCTAAAGTCGCTCCAATTTTTAGCACCGACTTTAACCGCACAACGTGGATACTCGATACCCTTGATAGTAAAGGTAATGTGCTTAAAGCCGAGATCGCTTTAGACCAAGGCTCTGTGAGTGCTCAAGGCCGAGAAGATCCTCTGTGCGAACTGGAACTGGAACTGCTAGAGGGCGAGGCGACCGAGATGGTCAAATTTGCATTGGATCTAGCGAAACATGTCCCGCTCTATATTAGCGATATCAGCAAAGCGGAAAGGGGCTATCGTCTTCTCGATCCAGAGACCTATGACGTTCAACGCAAACTACCCGAATTCGATGAATCGACCACGCTAGAGCAGAGCTTCAGCATACTACTGCAAAAAGAACTGGGCCTATGGCCGCGCTATTTAGAAGCTTGGCAATTTACTCAAGATTGGAAATACATCCCCCTAGCACTCGAGTCATTGCGTAATATTGGCGCCCTCTACGAAACCTACAGCGATATTGTGCCTGCAGAACCTGATGGCAAGATCGATTTCCTACTCAGCAAACTGATCCGTCAGTTACGCGATATCGATGCATGGCGACGTACTGCCGTTATCTCGAACCAAAAAGATAGTGACCTAATCAAGCAACAGCAGCAACGCTCAGAAGCGCGCTTAAATGTGTTATTGCAAACAGCAGAACCGGGCGTTTTAGCATTACTGATATCAGAACAGCTGATCGAGAAATCTTGGCGCGAGCGCTGGCAGGAAAGCCACCAGCAACTTGCCCAAAGTTGTTTAACAAAAGCATGATAAGCATCACTCATTCAGTTGTTTTAGACTGTTAGAATGATTTTGGGGTCTTCAGTTAGTACGCATCATATTCGACCCCAAGTTCCATATTTCAGGAGACATAAGCCTTATGCTCAAACCGCACATGGATTTACTGCCAGAAGCACTTCAACCAGTACTCACCAAAAACTGGGAACCCCTTGAAGAGACTCTGACAACACTGAGCAATACCCCTGAGAGTTTCAGTCAGGACTTAAGCCGAGTTCTGACCGGCAGTAACTTCGTGGCGGAGCAACTCGAGCGTCACCCAGAGATGTTGAGTTCGCTCCTTGAAAGCGGTGATCTATACAGCACCTATTCAGAGGAGCAGTATCACAACACGCTAAAAGAGACATTTAGCTCCCTAGAAACCGAAGAACAGCTTCACAAAGCGATCCGTTGTTTCCGCCAGCGTGAACAGGTTCGCCTAATATGGCGTGACCTAACCCGTGCCAGCGATATGCGTACAACCACCCGCGAACTGTCTTGGTTGGCTGATGCCTGTGTCGAACAAACCATGAACTGGCTGTATGACCAAGCTTGCGAACGTTGGGGTACACCAACCGGCCGACACAGCCGCAAGCCGCAACGCATGGTTGTACTGGGCATGGGTAAGCTAGGGGCAAACGAGCTAAATTTATCCTCCGATATCGATCTGATCTACGTTTATCCCGAAAACGGTGAAACCGAAGGCAGCAAAAAGTGCCTCGACAATCAGGACTTCTTTATCCGCCTAGGCAAAAAGCTTATTCAGGCATTGGATAACAGCACCATCGACGGCTTTGTATTCCGTGTCGATATGCGCCTACGCCCATTCGGCTCAGCCGGCCCCTTGGCGATCAGCTTCGATGCTATGGAAGGTTATTACCAAGAGCATGGTCGTGAGTGGGAACGCTACGCCATGATCAAAGCCCGCGTAATGGCGGGTGATAAAGAAGCGGGAGATGAGCTAATGCAAATTCTCCGCCCATTCGTGTACCGTAAATATATCGACTTCAGTGCTTTTGATTCTCTACGTGAGATGAAAGAGATGATCAGCCGCGAAGTCCGTCGCAAAGGCCTTAATAACAACGTAAAACTTGGCTCGGGTGGTATCCGCGAAGTTGAGTTCATTGCGCAGGTCTTCCAACTGCTTCGTGGTGGTCGAGATACACGCCTGCAGCAACGCGAATTATGTAATATTTTACCGATTCTGCCAGACATCGTAGGCATGCCGGAACAAGCCTCTCAGGAGCTGATGGCGGCTTATGAATTTCTCCGTAACGCCGAGCATGCCATCCAAGCGGTAGCTGACAAACAAACTCAAGAACTTCCAATCGACGAAGTAGAGCAATGCCGCTTAGCATTTAGCATGGGCTTTAACGATTGGGAAAGTTTTACAGCTGAATTAGAAAGTCATCGCGAAAAGGTACGCATCCACTTTGCCGACCTGATTGCGCCTTGTGAAGAAGCTGAACCAGAAGAGGATTCTGCATGCGACGATACTTGGCTATCTCTGTGGAATGACGATCTCGAAGATCAACAGGCGACTGACCTGCTTGAAGAACAAGGCTTCGACGACCCTAAAGAGGCATGGCACAAGATCAACACTTTGCGCGAATCACGCACCGTGCAAATGCTACAACTCATTGCAAAAGAGCGTTTATTAGCCGTACTGCCTATCTTGCTACGTGAAATCGCCGCGACTGAAAATTCGACAGAAACTTTAGGTCGTGTACTCACGCTGATCCAAGCGATCTTAAGGCGTTCCGCTTATCTAGTGTTATTGGCTGAAAACCCAACCGCGCTACAGCAGATGGTTAAACTCTGCTCAGCATCTAGCTGGTTCTCAGAAAAACTCGCGAAGCAGCCAATTCTATTGGATGAATTGATCGACCCTAGCAGCCTATATTCGCCACCAGATAAAGCACAGCTAAACAGCGAACTGCGCCAACAGCTGCTCCGTATTCCAGAAGAGGATACAGAGCAGTTAATGGACACTCTACGTTACTTCAAAAACGCCCATTCTTTGAAAGTAGCAGCATCTGAGATCACCGGTGCTCTTCCGCTCATGAAAGTAAGCGATTACTTAACTTGGACAGCAGAAGTTATCTTAGAAGCGGTGGTCGATATCGCTTGGAAGTTGATGACCGAAAAGCACGGTGCTCCTCTGAAATCAGCTGGTGTACCCTGCAACCCAGACTTTATCGTTCTTGGTTACGGTAAAATGGGCGGGATCGAGCTTTCCTATGGCTCGGATCTAGACCTAGTCTTTATCCACGATTCTGACGCAAACCTGTTTACGGATGGGGAGAAACAGATCGCTAACTCTGTCTTCTTTACACGCTTAGGTCAGAAGATCATCCACATCCTCAATACGTTTACCACCTCAGGTCAGTTGTACGAAGTGGACATGCGTCTGCGTCCATCTGGTAACTCTGGCTTATTGGTAAGCTCTCTCAAAGCCTTCTCCGACTATCAGCATAAAGAAGCGTGGACTTGGGAACATCAGGCCCTTGTTCGTGCACGCGTGGTTGCCGGTGACGCTGCCCTCAAAGATAAGTTTGAAGAGGTTCGAGCTGAGATTCTTAAACTGCCAAGAGAAGATAAAAAGTTACTGGAAGAAGTATCTGAGATGCGCGAGAAGATGCGTGATCATCTCGGTAGCAAAGGCAACGATGAAGAGAACCCTGTGTTCCACCTGAAACATGACCGTGGCGGCATTGTTGATATTGAATTTATCGTTCAATACTTGGTTTTACGCAATGCAGGCAAATGCCCTTCTCTTTATGAGTTCACCGACAATATTCGTATTTTAGATGCTGCCGAAAAGATCGAGTTAATCAGCCAAGATACCGCTGAAACCCTGCGAGAAGCTTATAAAGCTTATCGTGCAGCAGGGCACCGCCAAACTTTGCAGGATCGCTCCACTACTATCTCTGGTGCTGAGATGACCGAGATGCGAAATGCAGTCGCTAATATCTGGCAAGAGATTATGTCAGGGGAACGCTAAGCTTTCTCTTGTTAACGAAAAAGGGCAGTACCCGCGAAGGTACTGCCCTTTTTTTATAAAACTTTTTTGAGAGGCTTTTAAACGTCGGTTAACCAACCGTGTTTATCTTCTGCCTTGCCCCATTGGATATCGTTTAGAGCCTTACGCAAACGCAAAGTCGTCTCACCAATACCACCGTTACCAACGCTGTATTCTTTATCGTTATAAACCATAGTACCTACTGGTGCCAATACTGCAGCAGTACCAGAAAGAGCAGCTTCACAACCTGGCTTAGCAATACGCTCAAGCATCTCTTCTACCGAGATACTACGTTCAGATACTTTAAGACCTAAATCACGCGCAATCGTCAGAACAGAATCACGTGTTACACCGTGTAGGAAGCTTTCATCCAGATCACGCGTGATGACTTCATCACCATCAATCAGCAGGAAGTTAGCTGCGCCAGTTTCCTGAATATCACCGTCTGGACAGAACAAAACCTGATCAACATTGTGCTCAGCTTTGGCCTTCATCGTTGGTAGTAATGCACTCGCGTAGTTACCACCACTCTTGATCATGCCATTGTGAGGCGCACAACGTAGGCCATTATCTTCTACTAGCAAACGCAACGCGCGATCGCCGCCTGCAAAGTAATCACCTACAGGCGAAAGCAGTACATAAAAACAAGCCGTTTCAGACGGTGCAGCTGCTTTACCAATCGCAGGTTCAGTACCAAACAACGTTGGACGGATATACATAGAACCCGGAGGTGCTGGAACTTCATCAGCAAAGCGCTTCACTGTATCCAGAATCATCTGAGTTACAAATTCCTCATCCAATTCTGGAAGAGCCAATAGACGCGCACTTTGCGCCATACGCGATACGTTACGATCAATACGGAAAACCTTGATCGAACCATCTTCGTGACGGAATGCTTTTAGACCTTCAAAACAAGTTGAAGAGTAATGCAGCACATGCGCACCGGGGTGCAAGTTGATGCTGTCACTAGGGACCATTTCGACCGCACTCCAGCTGGAACCGTCAAACCAAGAGATTGACATTTCAGGCATAAAAACGGAGCCGAATGCAGTTGCCATGAGACCTTCCTTCTAATTATTTTGATGCGTTACTGTTTTTCCCTTCGATACTCTCGACACAGAGGCAAACAGAGATGATATGTACAAATTAAGGGCTGATATTCTAATCCTGATAACAGAAAATTGGAATTCCCTGAGCCCTTCTACAGCGCATCTTGCGGAATTAAAGTGCCAATAAACCCTATAAGAATTGAAATTGGGCGTTTTTCTCCAATTCTTGTATGATTCTCACCTTATCAAATACCGGTTTTATCGGGCTGTCTAAGCACGATAACGGGCTATTTTTGATCGCAGTCTAAAAGCAATTAGAGCAGAAGGTTCACTCTCCTATGTCGTTCACGCAGCAAATGGATAACAGCTAATGAAAACGCTTATCATCGGCCCATCTTGGGTAGGCGACATGTTAATGAGCCAATCTCTGTACCAGCACCTAAAACAGAAGAACCCAGATATTGAGATCGACGTGTTAGCACCCAATTGGTGTCGACCTGTTTTAGCGCGCATGCCAGAGGTCAATAAAGCGATCAAGATGCCGGTGGGACATGGCAGCCTGCAATGGGGTCTGCGCAAACAGATTGGTCAGGAGCTCGCTCAAAACGGCTATGAGCAAGCACTCGTGCTTCCTAACTCTTTAAAATCTGCATTAATCCCATGGTTTGCCAAAATCCCAAAAAGAACTGGCTGGCGTGGTGAGATGCGTTATGGCTTGCTGACCGATCTTAGGCCACTGGATAAAGAAGCCTATCCATTGATGGTTCAGCGCTATCTTGGCCTAGCAGAAGCACCGGGGACACCAGCCATGCCGATGGAACAGATCCCTTACCCGCAACTGACAGTGGATAGCGCCGAGTATGAAGCGGCTCTAACTCAGTTCAAACTAAACCCTGATAAAGCGATCGCGTTTTGCCCAGGTGCCGAGTTTGGTCCAGCTAAACGCTGGCCCGATTATCACTATGCTGCACTAGCGAAGCTATTAATTGCTGATGGCTACCAGATCTGGCTATTTGGCTCCGAAAAAGACAAGCCGGTATGCCAACAAATTCAAGACCAGCTTACGATTGAAGAACAACAGCGCTGCAGCAACTTAGCCGGCGTTACCACGCTTCCTCAAGCTATCGATCTGATCGCACATTGCCAAGCGGCAGTGAGTAATGATTCTGGATTGATGCATATTGCTGCAGCCGTCAATGTGCCGCTTGTTGCACTATACGGCCCTACCAGCCCTGGATTTACACCACCGCTATCCGATAAAGCGGAGATCATTAGGCTGATCGAAGGCTACCAAAAAATTAGAAAAGGTGATGCCGACCAAGGCTATCATCAGAGTATGATCGATATCACACCTGAGCTTGCTTATAAGGCAACCATCGATGGATTAAACCGATGAAGAAGGTTCTTGTTGTTAAAACTTCATCCATGGGCGATATCATCCATACCTTGCCTGCACTCACAGACGCGGCTCGCGCAATTCCGGGCGTGCAGTTTGATTGGGTTGTAGAAGAAAATTTTACCGAAGTACCTTCATGGCACCCATCAGTTAATCGGGTTATCCCGGTTGCCATTCGTCGCTGGCGCAAGAATATCTGGAGCACGCTAAAAAGCGGTGAGTGGTCCGAATACAAACAACTACTGCAAACAGAACAGTACGATGCAATTATTGACGCCCAAGGCTTACTCAAAAGTGCCGTGTTGGTTACACGCTTAGCAAATGGGCCCTCATTCGGCTTAGATAAAGACTCTGCCAAAGAGCCATTAGCTGCACGATTTTACGACACCTCAGTTTCGGTTCCGAAACAGCAACATGCCGTTGAGCGCGTTCGCCAATTGTTTGCCCAAGCGCTTGGGTACAATCTCTCAGATGAGCGTGGTGATTTTAATATTCGTCAGCACTTCTTAAAGCAAACGCATCACGAAGAACCCTATCTGGTCTTTCAACACAGCACGACTCGCTTTGATAAGCATTGGCCTGAAACTTACTGGCAAGCATTGATCAAACTCGCAGGTGATGCCGGCTGGAAGATCAAACTGCCCTGGGGCTCAGAACCAGAGCAACAACGAGCACAAAGGCTCGCTGAAGCACATGAAAGTGCGGAGGTGTTGCCACGTCTGCCCTTAGCTGAAATTGCTACTATTCTCACGGGAGCAAGCGCTTGTGTTTCTGTAGACACCGGTCTATCCCACTTGGCTGCGGCCTTAGATACACCCAATGTCATTCTATTTGGCCCAACCGATCCAGGCTTGGTGGGTGGCTATGGAAAAGACCAATCTTGCCTACAAGCCAGTGAGTGCCCGCCAACTCAGAACAATGTAGAACCGGCTATTTTCGCGCCTCTAACTCCCGAGATCGTTTGGGACGCATTATCCAGCAAAATATCCTTACCTAGTTAATAAGTCGATAAAAGGGCATCAGAGTATTTGCCTATCAGGCAAATAGTTCTAGGATAAAATGGAAGGTTTTATCCTAGATAAACTTAAAAGCGCTCACATGGAACGGGATAAGCATTAGCTAGTACAGCAACGACTGCATAAACCTAATTTGTCGAACATTCGCTTTGTTCGGCTTTGTTGTATTAAGAAGGTTTACTTTGGCAACCGATCACTCTGAAAACGTCCACATCAATAAGCCCATCCGCGGCTTACTTGCGCTCGTAGTTTTACCGCTGTTTTTGATCGCTATTGGCGGCATTGGGATCTATTTAAATCTAGCGAGCAAAAGCGAAACGGAAGCACGTAATCACAGCCAAAACATCACTAAGCTTTTAGCAAGCCAAGCCGATGCTTTTATCCGCAATCGAACCCATGCGGTGGCATTGATGGCCGGTGAGCAGCAAATCATCCAATACTTACTTAAACCGGATGAAAACTATTCTAGGATTAATAACAAATTAAAACGCTACTGCCGCACATTGCAGGCATCTATCTGCTACATCATGGACAAAAATGGAGTAACCCAAGCAGATAACCGCCCAACGGACACTACCCTAGTAGGGAAAAACTATGCTTTCCGTCCCTATTTCCAACAAGCTATCCAAGGCCTTCCAACTGTCCATTTAGCCTTGGGCGTCACGACAAAAAAACGTGGTCTCTATTTCAGCCACCCAATCATGTCAGATGCTGACACCCCCATCGGTGTCGCGATAATCAAATTTTTACCTGACCAAATTGAAGAGCGTTTCCATCGCTTACCTGGCAGTGCTTCGCTGATCGACCCAAATGGCGTTGTATTTGCTGCCAGCAATGAAAATTGGCTGTACAAAACCCTGTTCCCCCTTTCATCAGTGCAACAAAAACGGGTCGCTGCCTCTCGTCAGTTTGGGGATTCGATACCTGAACATCTGGGATTCAGCCGAAAAATAGATAGCTCTGTCATTAAGAAAGGCGATCAGCTTTTTATCTATGAAAGCGCACCCTTAGAAGAGTTACCGGGTTGGCAAATATCATTTCTTTTAGAGCCAGAACAATTTCAAACCGCAGAGCAGATAACCCATCATCAAATCGCTTTATCTTTGATCGGGGCAATGTTCTTTTTAACCTTAGTAGCCATCAAACTTCTCTATCGGCAACTTCAGCAAAGCTTAGGATCAACTCAGCGCTATCAAGAAGAACTAGAGCAAAGTGAACAGCGCCTACAACGCTTTGAAGAGGTTACATCTGAGGCTATTTTCATCCACAATGCGCAAGGCATCGTCGACCTTAATAAAAGAGCAGAAGATCTGTTCGGTTATAGCTATCAGGACTTCATTCAACTGGAGCCCCAAACACTGTTCACCCCTGACAGTTTGCCTATAGCACTAGAACATGCCCGAACTAAGTCGGAACAACCCTATCAAGCTGCCATTATTACAAAACAACATGAAGAGATTCCCGTTGTTATTACGGGGCGAACTGTGTTGTGGCACGGCGAGAAAGCGAGGGTAGCCTCTTTCCGCGATATCAGAAAACGCGTTGAAACTCAGAAAAAACTTTCCGCAAGTGAAGACCGCTTCCGTCAACTTTCAGATCTTGTTGCCGAAGGCCTGCTGATCTACAGCAACCACAAAATTATCGATGTAAATCAGGCCCTATGCCGTATTTTTGCAACCGATAGAGAAACCCTCATTTCCTCTTCTCTGAATGCTCTGTTTAATGAGGATATATCCGAGGAAATTTTAGAACTGGAGCAGCAACATAAATCTGCATTTGAAATCACTCTGCAACGAGGCGACGGTTCTACCTTCCCAGCCGAAATTTCATCAGCCAGTATGCAGTTTGATGATGGCCTTTTTAACATCGTTGCGATACGCGACATTAGCCGCCAAAAAGAGCAAGAAGAGCATATTCTCTATCAAGCTCAATACGACCTACTCACCAATATACCTAATCGCGTATTAGCGCGGGATCGTGCCGAACAAGCAATTAAGAAAATGCGCCGAGAAGGCCGAAAACTAGCCCTAATGTTTATCGATTTAGACGACTTTAAAAAGGTTAATGACAGTCTAGGCCATGATATTGGTGATCAATTGCTACAACAAGCGGTGGAACGTTTCCAAAGCTGTTTGGCCGATAATCACACTCTCGCACGACATGGCGGGGATGAATTCATCATTATTCTGGAGGATTTAGATAAACCAGAGCAGGCGGAACTCACAGCAGAGCTAATTTTAGAGAAATTCGCACAACCTTTCTTTATCCAAAGCAAACAGCTCATCGTCACTGCCAGTATTGGTATAGCAATATTCCCAGATGATGCTGAAGATTATAGAGCGCTGCTACGTGCCGCTGATATCGGCATGTACAAAGCCAAAAAAGACGGTCGTAATCGATTCCATTATTACACCCAAGAGATGAATGACGTCGCGGTTCGTCAATTAGAACTCGATAACTGTTTACGTGCAGCCATCGCCAACGATGAACTCAGCTTGGCATTTCAACCACTTATATGTGGCTTGAACAACGACCCTAAAATTGTCGGTGCAGAAGCACTTTTACGTTGGAATTCTTCTAAACTTGGCGACGTATCGCCAGCCGAATTTGTACCATTAACCGAACAAACAGGGCTAATAATTCCAATTGGCCGCTGGGTATTAAAACAGGCCTGTAAACAAGCTCAACGTTGGATCGAGCAGGGACATGCTGATTTCGCAATCTCTGTTAACGTTTCACCGAGGCAGTTTAAGGGCAATGACTTTATAAAGGACATAAACCAAGCGCTCGAATACAGTGGCCTTAAACCTGAGCACCTCAAACTAGAAGTAACAGAAGGGTTGATTATTGAAGCGTCTTCAAAACTAGATAACACCCTGCAATCTATTTCTGATATGGGCATTCAGATCTCGATGGATGACTTTGGTACCGGCTATTCATCTCTAAACTATCTGCAACGATTCCCGTTCGATAACCTCAAAATCGATCGTGCTTTTATCCGAGAGCTCGTCACAAATCCTGAATCACAGATCTTAGTCTCAGCGACTATAGCAATGGCCCATCAGCTTGGCCTTAGTGTTACTGCAGAAGGGATTGAAACGGTAGAACAGAAAGAATATCTACACGAGCTACGTTGTGATTTCTTACAAGGTTATTTGCTTGGCAAACCAGTCGCAGCAGACATGTTTAGTAAAGCACTAGAGAAGGAGAAGAAAAAACAAACCAACTCAGATTGAGATGATATTAAGAAAAAACTAGGAAAGGTAGAAAGTGGTGCCGGCACCAAGAGTCGAACTCGGGACCTACTGATTACAAGTCAGTTGCTCTACCAACTGAGCTATACCGGCACATCTCAGAAGAGGACGCGAATAATATGCAGTTATCCGACACGAATCAAGTCTATTTTTAAATTTATTTTCAAAGCGATTATTTATCATACAAAACAGAGGTTAAATCGGTTCTCGTCCGCTTTAATCTTCTAAGTTACTCAACCAATCGTGCCCTTGTTTTTCTGTGAGAAAGAACTCGAATTCGATGTCATGCTGAAAACAGATCGCTTTGAGCATTCTCAAATCATCCTCATTCGAGTGTGCCAAATCGATATAGGCAATTTTTAAGTGAGTCCAGTCATTATTCACAAACTGATCCACCACATCGTAAGCTTCCATCACCGGTATAGACCCACATATATGAGATAGGTAGAGCACCTTTTTCTGCTTCAAAGATTGTGCCGTTTCAGCTATGACCGCCCACACATCTAGTGCGTCCCGCACTGCATGTTCGGGTTTGCGGCTACCAGAGATCTCCACACGGATATATTTGCCAGTATTTTCTATCTGATACTGATAGGCCATATCACACATTTGTAATCAGTTATTAACCTCTTAATTATAGACAGAGATATTCAGTGCTAAGGGCGTAAAGCGTTTTAGTTCGAATCCTTTAAAATCGACCAGATACCAAACTATTTTCAACTAGAGGGATTAACATTGAGATTCGTAGCTTACTTAATGATCTTAAGCGCTTCAGGCAGCGCCCTAGCTGAATCTACCAGCTGTATCGAAAAGTTTGAGCTCTATGCAAAAGCCCAAACCACATGGCAACATGAAAGCACCAAGCGTGCTGTGCAGCTTTTACCAGAGCATGCCGAGCGCATAAACCATTATCGAGACACACAACTGCTTTCGATTGAACGCCGTGTTCTTGCGGTGAAATTAGCGTTAAAACATACCCCGGACAAAGTACAAACTTGGGGCAGTATCAACAACTGGATAGACCTCTCCCCAGAACTAGAAGCGGAACTCGCTCAATACGATCCAAACCTCAGCACGCTGTCGCAAATGCATAAAAAGATGACGACACAACCTGAAATAGAGGTCGATAACAATTTCCATCGCACCTTCCAACAAACAGCATTAAGCGATGATGCCTTTCGCCAACTGATGGATAATTTCAATCTCCGCTCACGCGATATCAATAGTATGAGCTGCGAGAAATAGAACCTATTAGGGGGCGACTCTGCCTCCTACCCTTATCTACCTCCTAAATCTTAAAGTAGTCACTACTTTAGAGCCATTTTTCACTTTAGCGGTTGCCCCTTCCTGATCTGAGTGCCACTCTTTCCTACAACATTTAGGGGAGAATATTAATGCGTGCGTACCAAGTAGATTCCACCGAAGGCATCAAAGCGATCAAACAAATCGAAACTGAAACGCCTACACCTAAGGGTAAAGAGATTCTGGTTAGGATGAAGGCCTGCTCTTTGAACTACAGGGACACACTGATCACTTTAGGTGGCTACGTGCGTAATGATGTACGCCCGATCATCCCTCTATCTGACGGTGCTGGAGAAGTGGTTAGCGTAGGCGATGAGGTTACTCAATTTAAAGCGGGTGATAGAGTTATCGGTAACTTCTTCCAACACTGGGTCGATGGCAATATCGATGACAAAGGCCTTAATTCAGCACTAGGCGGTGCTATTGATGGCGTGTTAGCTGACTACTTTATTCTGCAAGAAGATTGCACAGTCAAAATACCTAATCACCTTTCTTATAGCGAAGCTGCAACTCTCCCCTGTGCAGCAACAACAGCATGGCATGCTCTAGTTCACGTCGGCAGTATTAAAGCGGGTGACACAATCCTTCTCTTGGGCACAGGCGGTGTATCGATCTTTGGTTTACAACTCGCAAAAGCCAAAGGAGCAACAGTGATAATCACATCATCGAGTGATGAAAAACTAGCACGAGCTAAAGCATTAGGCGCCGACCATACAATCAACTACAAAACATCACCCGATTGGGAAGAGGAAGTACTTAAACTCACCAATGGTCAAGGCGTTGATAACGTCTTGGAAGTGGGTGGCGCTGGTACCTTTGAAAAATCGGTAGCCTCAGCCAAAGTGAATGGTACGGTCTCCGTCATCGGCATTCTGAGCGGCTTGGAAAACCCAACGATCAGCTTAATGACCATATTCAATCTACTACGAATTCAAGGTATTTATGTAGGTAGTACCTCGATGTTAACGCAGCTGACCGAGTTTATGACGGAGCAAAACCTAACCCCAGTTATTGATAAAACATTCTCGTTCAGCGATGCCCAAGAGGCTTATGAATACATGGCGTTAGCGAAACATTTTGGCAAGGTTGTCATTGAAGCAAACTAAATAGATCACTGCAGGAATATGAATTTATTGAAATACACATGGAAGTATATTCCTGCTCTACATATACTCTATTTAAAACAGTTAGTTATTTCTCTGAAGAACCATAATAAATAAGATCAAGAGGGTAGTATGAAAGTCCTGATCGTAGATGACAGTGTCTTCATTTGTAAGACCGTTGCCAGAATCGTGGAAAAAGAACATCCAGATTGGGAATACAAAATTGCAAACTGTGCAGATGATGCGATTGCCCTACTCGAAAACGAGCCATTTGATTACTTCACCGTTGATTTCAACATGCCCGAAAAAGATGGCACCCATGTCATCAAAGCGGCGAAGCTTAAGTACCCTGACGCCAAGATAGCGCTACTGACTGCAAATAAACAACAAGCCATTGTTGATAAAGCAGCAGCGCTTGGTATCCACTTTATCCCTAAACCTGATTTCACTGCTGACCTAATTAAGTTTATTGGAGAGTAATCTGTATGACCCAACTAACAGAGATGCAGGTCGACTACATTCAAGAGATGTTCAATACGGGGTTAGGCGATGCAGCTGTTGAGTTAAGCGAATTAGTCAACGAAGAAGTTCTGATATCGGTTCCGAAGTTTGATCTACTCACACGCGACGAGCTAATCAAGCAATTAGGCATAGCCCCTGAAGCCGAAGTAACCACCGTGACGGTTGGGCTTGCAGGCGACCTTGGTGGTAATGGCATGCTGATCTTCCCAACAGGTCGAAGCCTTGACTTAGTTCGCTCGATTGTTGGGGAAACAACCTCTGCTGACGGTCTCACTGAACTTGAAGCTGAAGTACTTACTGAAGTCGCTAGTATTATTCTCAACCAGATCATCTCCACCATTGCTTCATTGCTATCAGTTAATGTCAGAACAGAACTACCTGTTAGCGATCAAGAAACACTGAAAAGTGCTTTATATCGAGATGCTGAAGCTGAAACTGTGATGTTTGTAGGAATGAGCTTCGCGGTGCAAGAGCTTAATCTTCGCGGGGATATCCTCTTCTTGCAGACCAATGAGATGGTCGAGAAATTTATTGCCGAAGTTGCTCGAGTACTGGAGGAGCTAGGGTTTTAATTCTCTGGAGTGCGCTTTGACCAATTCAACGCTAGCAGAATTAGCTTTTTACGAATGTGAAGTAGGCACCATTTTATTGGATGCTTCGCAGAACGTTATTTTGTGGAACCGCTGGATCGAAAAAGCGACCGGAATTGAATCCACCCAAGCAACAGGTAAGCCCTTACCTGAGATTTTTTCCGAACAACAGCTTTCCCCGAGACTTCTTAGGTCAATCGATAAAGCGATCGACTTAGGGCACTCAGCACTGCTATCACAAAAGCTGCACAAACATCCCTTCCCTTTCTATAAAAACGCACTTGATATGGAAAATGAGGAGCGGATGTTACAGATGGTGTATATCAAACCTCTAGATATAGAGAATGGTGCACGCCATTGCCTGATCCAAATTTTTGATGTCACCGAAACAGCCAATCGTGAAGCGGCCTTAAAAGAGCTAGCTCGCGAAGCACAAGCCTCAGCTGAGCAACTGCGTACTCGAGAAGAAGAACTCCGATCTATTTTCGAAAGTACCAGCGACTGCGTGCTTACGCTTGATAGCAGTGGTCAGATTCAACAGTTTAATACCCATTGCTGCCGCTTCTTTAAATTCCGTTCAAATAAATTTTCGAAGAAAAATATCAATGAACTGTTGGTAGAACTGCGAAAGAATCGGACAGAAGAAGAATCGATGTCGGATCTACATAGCTGGTCAAGAAGGCATGAGCCAGTCGAACTGACCGCTATCGATTCTGAAGGAGTACCAACCCAAGTTGATGTCTCCGTCAGTTCGCTGGGAACATCTGATTACGTACTAGTCATTCGAGACATTACCGAGCGAAAAAAAGCTGAAGCGATGCTAGAACAGCTAGCGCAATATGACTCGCTCACAGGCTTAGCTAACCGTGCACTTTTACAAGATCGACTAAACCATGCGATAAATCGCAGTCATCGTAAAATAGAAAAGTTAGCCATCCTATTTCTCGACCTAGATCGCTTTAAAGTGATCAACGACTCCCTTGGTCACTCTATTGGTGATCAGTTGCTGCAAGCCGTTGCAAAAAGACTGTCTTACTGTGTTCGCAAAACAGACACCGTTGCTAGACTCGGTGGCGACGAATTCGTCATCATCTTAGAGAATATCGGCACTGAAGTGAGTGCTAATGCAATTGCCGAAAAGATCACCTCCAGCCTGAAAGAGCCTTTTAATATTGGCCGTCATGAATTGTATATCACGGGCAGCATAGGGATCGCTATTTACCCTGATTCGGGCGTCGATGCGGATACGCTGATTCGTAATGCCGATACAGCTATGTACAAGGTAAAAGATGAAGGTCGTAACGGTTTTATCACTTACATTAGCGATATGAACCAAAAAGCCCAATACCTCCTAGAATTGGATGCTGATCTTCGTTATGCCCTCAAAAAACAACAATTTTCTCTCTATTTCCAGCCATTACTCGATCTAGAACAGAAGCGAATCGCTGGTGCTGAAGCGCTAATACGCTGGAAACACCCGATTAAGGGCTTTATCTCTCCGGCCGATTTTATTCCTGTAGCCGAAGACAGCGGTATAATTTGGGACTTAGGAGATTGGGTACTGGGCGAAGCATGCCGGTTTGCAAAATCGATGCAAAGACAGCTAGATGGATTTACCGTAGCGGTTAACATTTCCCCGCATCAATTTAAAAACCCAACGTTGCTAGACACCGTTCTAAAACACGTAGCTGATCATAAAATAGAGCCTTACAATCTCGAATTAGAGCTGACCGAAGGCTTATTGATGGAGCAAACGGAAGATACTATCCGTCTGCTTAACAACTTCTCAGATCGCGGATTTAAAATATCCATTGATGACTTTGGTACTGGCTACTCATCTTTAGCCTACCTACGTAAGTTTTCACTGGATACCTTAAAAATCGACCAATCGTTTGTCGCTGACCTTCCAGACGATTTAGATGCAATGAGTATCTCAAACGCCATCATCCAACTAGCTCACAGTTTACGCTTAAAAGTGATTGCCGAAGGTGTAGAAACACCCGAACAACTTGCATTCCTGAAAGGCAAAGGCTGTGAGTACCTGCAGGGCTACCATATTGCCAAGCCAATGCCTGCTGAAGAGTTTTACGCTTGGTTGAAAGACTTTTCGGCAGAAGGGTTTATCCAATCGTCATAAAAAGTCGCTTATTTTACAAAGCGACTTTTAAACTCTTTAGGCGTTTGCCCAGTGATTTTGGTAAAGGTTTTTCTAAAAGCGCTTAAATCCTCGTAACCTACATCCAATGCAACCTTTTCAAATGGCATTCGATTCATCTCGATCAATTCACAGGCCTTTTTAATACGTAAGTTTTGCAAATATTGAGAAGGCTTCAGTCCAGTCGCTTTCACAAACCGTCGTAAGAAAGTGCGTTCAGTTAAATGAGTTAACTGAGCCAAATGTTTGATCACAACCGTCTGACTATAATTGCGATGCAATTCATGTTGCGCTTTAACAATCACCTCATCACCGTGATCAAGACGGGGGGTAAACGTCTGATAAAAACGCTGTTCTCTAGGAGCCGTATCAACAATTAGGTATTTGCCTAACTGCCGCATAATCTGAGAATTCGTAAACTGCGCCACCAGCTCCAAACCAAGATCGACCCAGCTCATTAAGCCACCGGCAGTAATAATATCGCTATCGTTAATTAACAACTTTTGGCTATCGAGAACAACCTCAGGGAAACGGCTAGCAAAATCATCAGCTAAGGCCCAATGCGTCGTCGCTTTACGCCCTGCCAATAGACCTGTTTTAGCAAGCACGAATGCGCCAGCACATACTGAACAGATGATAGCGCCCTGCTTATGCTGCCATTTCAGCCAACTCAGAAGGCCACTCTCTGGCGCTAAGTAATAACTATCTTCTAAACAAGGCGGCAGAATAATCACCTGCAAAGGCTTCATCTGATCAAGCTCTGCAGCTTCTAACTTCTGGCTATCACATATCTGAGTTTTAAAAACAAATTCAAGACCGTTTTGCTGACAGATCGAATTAGCTAAGTAGAACTGTTCTGCAATTCCTTGAACGGAGGACAATAACGCCCCTGGGTAATGAACAATCCCTATTTCGACTGTGCCTGTCATTACTGTTGACGCCTTTGTCATTTTCGACACCTTTTATGCCAGTTTCGCCTCCAGTATAGAAAGAAAAGCCAATGAATAATATGACTAACTATCTGGCGACCGATCTGCCGGTATCTAAATTAAGTGATGGAGAACAGACGATGAGCGAGCAACCAACGATCCGAGATTTAGCAGGCTTAAGCAATGAAGCAAGCCCTATCAGCCAATCTGCTTTGATTATTATTGATGCCCAAAACACCTATTGCGAAGGCGTAATGAAATTAGAAGGAGTCGAAGCTGCTCTCAAAGACTGTAAAACCTTACTGGAACGATTTAGAGCGGCTGGCCGTCCCATTTACCATATCCAACATGATGCTGGAGCAGGCACACCGTACGATGTAAACAGCCCGATTGGGCAGATCGCTGATATCGTTGCGCCTATCTCAGGCGAAGACGTTATCACCAAAAATTATCCAAGCTCTTTTGTAGAAACCGAGCTGGATAACTCCCTTAAAGAGAAAGGAATCGACAACCTAATCATTTGTGGATTCATGTCGCACATGTGTGTGAATTCAACTGCACGAGGCGCGTTTTCACTTGGTTACAACCCAACCGTTGTCGCTTCTGCAACCGCAACTCGTGCGTTGCCATCGACGACCTCTAACGAAATCATCCCAGCAGAGCAGATTCATGCAGCTGCCTTAGCTGCTCTATCCGATCTTCCTTCTGCTGTTGTGGCATCCATCGCCGATGTACCTGATTAACACTTAATAATAAAAAGGGAGATAGTTCGTCCGCTATCTCCTCGATAAAAAATACGGTTATCCTTAATATCCTTTTCAACAGATTTGGCCCAAACTTTAGGTACTCCTCTTTAACGAGACGGAAAGCCATGTCTGATAGCCAAAACAAAATCACTGTTTTTTATGACGGCTCCTGCCCTCGCTGCATCCAAGATCGCAAAAACTACGAGAGCAAAGATCCGAATGCTTCAGAAATGGTCGAATGGTTTGATATCACTAACCAAGACAAAGAACTGCTTGAACTAGGCATAGAGCCACATAAAGCCTTAACTGAACTACATATTCGAGACACTGATGGGACCATCTACTCAGAGTTGGATGCCTATCGAATCCTGATGCAAAGAGTACCCAGCTATCGGCTCATTGGCTGGTTTATAAGCCTGCCACTAATCAGACCTCTAAGCAGCAAGTTGTATCATTGGTTGGTGACACGTCGTTTAAGGAAAGCTGGGTGCTTATAAAAATCCAACAACCTAATCCCGCCTCCCCCCTCCTTTTAGCATCAAATTGCTGCCCTATACTGTTTAACATGCCCCTTAAACGTACTCGGTTCGAAGTTAGATAACTCGTCCTTGTTAAACGAAGCGTAAATTATGAATGATGCCCAACCTAATCCAGAGAGTTTGGACGCCCAATCCATTCTCAACACGGCGTTAGCTTTAGCGCAACAGCAGGGAAACTGGTACGACCTCAGTTTGGTCGATATCGCGGTGCATTGTGACACTTCAATCAGCGAGATTTATAAACACTTCGCCGATACCAATTCGATTGCCGATTTCTGGTTTTCACAGGCTCTAAAAACCATGCTATCAGTAGATAGAGATGAGATTCTTGGCTTACCTTTTACTTCACGTTTGGACCAGATTATTTGGCGCTGGTTTGAAGCACTGGCTCCCTATCACGCGGTAACCACTCAGATGCTTAAAGCAAAGTTACACCCACCGCATATGCACCACTGGGTGCCCATGATTTTTGATCTCTCACGCTTAATCCAACTATGGCTTGATATGGCGGAGTTAAATGCTAGCGGGCGACGCCGTCAAATTCAGGAAATAGCACTTACAGGGATTTTTTTAGTGACGTTGAGCGCTTGGTGCCGCGATCAGAGCCCGCAACAAACTCAAGCACATTCAAAGCTTTTAAGATTATTAGAAAAAGCGGAGAGATCCGGACAATTCTAATGATTAGGCGAGATAAGGCTTGATCAAGTTGGCGATATCCACCTGCGCGCGTAAACGTGCACAAAGTAGGTAAGTGCCCGCGAACTTCCGATGCAAAAACAATACATCCGTCGGCGGTAGATGCATATAGCGCTGACGGACACGTAAGGAGATCGCCTGATTTGCTACCCGCTTAGAGAGATCTGAACGGCCAAAATCGAAGCATCCCTCTTGTCGTAGAGGTTCAGCAACCATACGAATCATTTCGCACAAACCTTGCCGATAAGCAGGATCCTCATCCGTCCTGAGATAGCCCAACGCTAACGCATAAGTTTCGATAGCAGGAAGGTCATCATCCCGCGCAGCCGTCATCAATAGCCTTAGCAGTTCGGTAAACTCAGTCGGATAACGCCTAGTCGCTCCAAAATCCAACAAGCCGATACACTCTTTATCAACTTGATATCGATAATTCGCGAAATTGGCATCGGTCTGGACCAATTGCCATTCGAAGACTTCTTTTAACATCAGAGACAACATGCGGGTGGCGGTCTGATTACGCACCTGACTCGATTCACCAGCCAGTGATTCTATAGGCACACCCGCCACAAACGACATTGAGAGCACTTCCCGGCTACTGCGTGAACTATCCACTATAGGCAACGTGAAGTTAGGATCACTTCCGAGACAACGGCTATATTCAGCAATACTGGCGGCCTCAGCGTTATAATCAGCTTCTTGATGCAGTTGCCGTTTCGCCTCATCTAAAAGTGGGTCAAGGTCATACCCTTTTGGCACCAACCGTAACAATTTGAACAACGTAGAGACATTATTTACATCGTTATCAATGCTGTCGCGCACTCCAGGATACTGAATTTTTATCGCAAGGTGCTGGCCTTGCTTAGTTTTAGCCTCGTGCACTTGCCCGATAGAGGCCGCCGCTAGCGGTGTCAAAGAGAAGCGCTCGAACTCATCTTCCCAGCCTCTTCCCCATGTGTTCTCCAATACATCAGCCACTTGCCCTTGTGGCATGGTATAAGCGCTCTCGCGCAGGGTCGCTAAAACATCGGTAAGTTCAGGTGGAAGATAGTCGCCAGTCTCCATAGATAACAACTGGCCAACCTTCATGGCCGCGCCGCGCATCTCCGATAATTTATCCGTCAGCTGCCTAGCATTTTCAGGAGTTAGTAGCAGATCCATAGCTTTAACTCTCTTACCTGCTAGCAATTGGCTCGCCCCTTCAGAGATCATCTCACCTGCGATTCCACCAGCAAGGCGGCCCAACTTGAGTAAACGGCCTGCACGACTTGATGGAACCGGTTTATCTCTAGCCACAGTGACTTTCCTTTAGGTTATTGCCAGTAAGGTTGAACTCTGGATTCAGTATAGGAAAGAGATTAAATGCGGGTTATAGGAGCGAATTAGGATAGCCAGCATTTGAATAATGCTCGAACAGAGTACTTTGAATAATAGAAAACGGTCAGACCGATAGAAGAAACCTAGCTCGATTTCTCCTATCGATGAATATAGCGCTGTGAATCTTGCGGCCTATGCTTAGCGGTGATAGTAAGAGCTGAGAAATTAGACTCTCTTACTCACAAGGGAAAGCACGTTGCAGACCCCATAATAAAACATACTCAAGATCGGTTTCCTTCCAGAAAGGGCTATTTCTGGAGCCATCCATCATACGGTATTGCAGTTCCTTTTCGAAAATAGAGACCGCATGATCTGGGCCCAAATCTACCTTTTCTGGCTGACAGTACAGAGGGGATTGGTTCAAGCCTTCAAGGTTAACATTTGCTGCCGTATAGGCATTCAAGGAGGCAGCTAGGTAGGTATCAGTCTTATCACTCTGTCTGTAGTTATCCGCTTTCTGCCAATCGGCCTTAGCTTGAAACGATGTAATTAGTGCAAGTCCCACAAGCAGTGCGGAGATCTGTTTCACGCTCATCTTTTTATTGTCCCTTTTATTGTTAAGCCCATTTTTACCTGCAAAAGGTATCAGTTTGTTAAGTGAGTAGCGAGCTTAACGTTTTGAAAGCAAAGTGCTATTTCGAATCTAAACACCAATAAACAGCAGAACCTATAGATGAGAAAACAGTTATCCCGCTCACTTTTGATTTAAACTAATCTTAATGATCTGATCTCTAAAAGCATGACGTACGAATTTAAATTATTCATCACCAGCCAATAGCGTATTCAATGAGGCCATTTCGATGAGAACGTTTAACTTACCTAAACAACCTATTCTTGGTGTAATTTTTACAGCTATAGCAGGACTGTCTTTATCACTCTCCGTTTCAGCAGCAACCAACTTAACTACAAAGATCATAGCTCAAGGTATCGACTACCCTTGGGGCATGACATGGATAAGTGATCATGAATTGCTGATCACCGAAAAAGAGGTTGGTGGTTGGATTGTCGATACAAACACAGGTAAGAAACAGAAAGTGACCGGCTGGCCTGAGGATATTAACCCTGATGGTCAGGGCGGACTATTAGACGTACTCAGTGACCCTCTTTTTGCAAGCAACCGAAAGCTATATATCAGTTTCAGCCACCAAGACAGATCGAAAGGATCGACCACTCGCGTAGCCTCCGCAGAACTCAGCCCAGACCTCGAATTAGTCAAATGGACTGTATTATTCACAGCCCTCCCATACAGCGGTAAAGTCCACCACTATGGTTCACGTCTCGCATTAGCAGATGAAAACCTATATATCAGCGTGGGTGATAGAGGCCAGCGCCACCGCTCTCAGGATCTGTCTGATCACGCGGGAAAAATCCATCGCATCAACAAAGATGGCAGCATCCCAAAAGACAATCCATTCATAGGCATGACCAACAAATCAGGCAAGCCTATCCCAGAAAGTATTTACAGTTATGGCCATAGAAATCCACAAGGAATGTTTATCGATGCACAAAGCAATATCTGGATCCATGAACACGGACCTAGGGGCGGTGACGAACTCAATCTAGTCCAGAAAGGGAAAAACTACGGCTGGCCGATCATTACTTACGGCAAGGAATACTGGGGCCCGTCAATTGGTGAAGGCACACACAAACAAGGGATGCAGCAGCCGGAATATTATTACGTTCCCTCGATTGCTCCCTCAGGTTTGGTGCGCTATGAAGCAGACCTATTCAAAGAGTGGCAAGGCGATTTCCTGATCGGCGCGTTAAAAGGCAGTCATCTTAATCGACTTACTAAAGGCTCCGCTACTTCAAAAACGAATCAAAAATTCGAAGAGCACCGTTATTTGGAAGACTTAGATGTTCGCATTCGGGATATCGAAGTTGATAAAGAAGGGGCTATATATATTTTGACTGATGAAAGGGATGGGAAGTTGATTAGGGTGACGAAATAGAAAAAAACGGGATTATTCGCTAGCGCTCACCCTTCGGGCCGTCGCTACGCTCCGTTGTCTCGCTTCGCTCGGCTCGAACCCATCGGGGGATCTCACCCTCCAGGCGAATGAGCATCTACCTAGAAACGGTACGAGGTTGAAATTCTGGAGATATTTGTAAAAAGTGGCGCGCCTGGAGGGATTCGAACCCCCGACCAACAGGATCGGAACCTGCTACTCTATCCAGCTGAGCTACAGGCGCACTCAAGAAGGTTTGCGGGCAGTATTCTACCCATGCCTATATGATTCGCCAAGTATTATTCGAAAGTAACGTCTGATGGTTCAGGTCGGTACAAGGTTTTGATTTCGGTTTCTAAATCACCTTGTAGTAGAACTTCCCACTCTTGGGTCTTTTCTGTGTAAGCAAGGAATGCATTACAGTTACTGCAACGGTAAATGCGTTGATTGGGGATAGCGCTCAGAAGGTTGAAGCTTTCCATCTCTTCCGGCTTTGCGTCTGCTTGAATGCAAGCGCAAGTTTCAGACATTCCATTGCTGGACATTTCAGGTTTCCTAACCAAGAGTTTAGACCTTAGTATAAACAAGATTTCCTTAAATGCATGTTTTTAAGTTGATCTATCTCCTGTAGATGCCTGTTTTTCGCCCTTTTTATAGAGAATGATCAAAATATTTACTCAAATCGGGCCGATAAGTGCTTCCACTGCCAAAGCCCCATTTCAGTTGTGATTATTTATCGCTATAATCCGCAGCCGGTGAAACTTTGAGCAGTCGTGTCTGAATATCCGCCCCTGAGCACCTCTTGAGGCCGGGCATCCTGACAGGCCACGCTGCCCATATAACAATTTATGGTTGATTGAGAGGTCGTGACTGTGAAAAAAATCACTTCAGCTTTAGTTGCTTTAGGTCTAGGTGTTGCTCTTAGCGCATCTGTACAAGCTACTTCTAACGATGAAGCAGTAATTGAACGAATCAAGGCAGTTGGTTCTGTTTGTATCGAAGGCGATGACACTTGTGGTGGCGCGCCTGCAGCAGCACCTGCGGGTGGTGCAGCTCGTTCTGCTGAAGAAGTATACACAGCTAAATGTGCAGGTTGCCACGCAACTGGCGCTGCTGGTGCCCCAATGTACGGTTCTTCTGACTGGGCTGACCGTGCAGGCAAAGGCATGGAAACTCTTCTAGCGAACGCTATCAACGGTATCAACGCAATGCCACCACGTGGTCTATGCGCTGACTGTTCTGATGAAGAGATCCAAGGTGCGATTCAGCACATGCTAGACAGCGCTAAGTAATCACTTAGTTCTGAGCATAAAGAAGGCCGCGATTGCGGCCTTTTTTGTGTCTGCAGTTTATTAATCGAATAGATTCTTAAGACTATTCAATGTTGCTTGCCCACGTTTTTGGTTCTGTACTTGGCACTTCTCGCCTGCCCCTTCTATTTCAAGATCTTCGGGTGGCAGTTCATCCAAGAAACGACTCGGCATACAGTCCATCACTTCGCCATATTGCTTACGCTGTTTAGCAAGCGTGATAGTTAGGCATTGCTTGGCACGAGTGATCCCTACATAGGCAAGACGACGCTCTTCTTCAACGTTATCGGTTTCGATGCTGTTTCGATGCGGTAGTAATTCCTCTTCCATGCCCATTAGGTAGACATGAGGGAATTCCAATCCTTTTGAGGCATGTAGTGTCATAAGCTGCACACGGTTTGAGTCGTCCTCTTCCTCCTGTCGATCCAACATGTCGATGAGCATCAGGCGATTGATCGCTTCTTGGATACCGGCATCAGGATCTTCTTCTTGCAAGCGCTCCAATGTCGACTTTAAGGATTCGATCAGAAACCAGACATTCTGCATCCGTTTCTCGGCCATCGCGTCGCTGGAACTGTTTTGCGCAATCCAGCCTTCGTAGTCGATATCGCGGATCATCTCGTGGATAGCCGCAATCGGATCGCCGCTGTGACATTGGCGATAGATATGCTGCATCCAAGTACAGAAGCGGCGTAAACGCTCAACAGCATTCGCCGGCATCACCTGTTCTAAACCTAATTCATCGCAAGCACTGAACATGCTGATCTGACGCTCTAAAGAGTACTGCCCCAGCTTCTGTAGTGTGCTCGGGCCTATCTCTCTACGCGGCAGATTAATAATTCTCAGAAAGGCGTTATCATCATCAGGATTGACCAAGACCTTGAGATAACTCATCAAGTCTTTGATTTCAGCACGGGAGAAGAAAGAGGTACCGCCGTTCAACTTGTATGGAACTTGGTAGTGCTGAAGCTTCATCTCCAATAAACGCGCCTGAAAGTTACCACGATACAAAATCGCCATATCTTTAAACTGCACATTCTTACTTAAATGGAGATGAGTGATTTCCATCGCAATACGATCACACTCAGCATCTTCGTTACGGGTGTGGATAACTTTGATTGGATCACCCATCCCCATCTCACTCCACAAGGTCTTCTCGTAGACGTGAGGGTTGTTGGCGATCAACGTGTTGGCAGCTTTTAGGATCAAACTGGTGGAGCGATAGTTCTGCTCCAATTTAACCACTTTCAGGCTTGGATAATCGTGTTCTAACTGGTTGAGGTTTTCTGGGCGCGCACCACGCCAAGCATAGATCGATTGGTCATCGTCCCCTACCACTGTTAATGCGCCTCTATGACCCACCAACTGCCTTACCAAGCGATACTGAGACAAGTTAGTGTCCTGATACTCATCCACCAGCAGGTAGCGAAGACGATTCTGCCAACGCTCCAACACTTCAGGCTGAGAAGCAAACAAGCGTACTGGTATCAGGATAAGGTCATCAAAATCTACGGCGTTATAGGCGCGCAGGTGCTGTTCGTAACTTTCATAAGCACGCGCGGCCAAAATATCTTGTGGTAGTTGAGCTTGAGCGAGTGCTTCATCGGGGGTGAGCATTTCGTTCTTCCAATTGGAGATGCAGTTTTGCACCATATCCACTTGGTCGCTCTCTTCATTGTTTTGCAACATCAGGTCTTTCAGCAGTGCTTTAGTATCCTGATCATCAAAAATAGAGAAGCCTGGCTTAAACCCCAAAGCTTTATATTCACGTTTAATGATGGTCAAACCAAGGTTATGAAAGGTCGCTACCGTCAGACCTTTGGCATCCCCGCCTTGAAGCAGAGACATCACACGCTCTTTCATCTCTCGTGAAGCTTTGTTGGTAAATGTCACCGCCGCAATATTACGCGCAGCAATACCGCACTGATTAATCAGGTAAGCAATCTTCCGGGTAATAACACTGGTTTTACCCGATCCAGCACCTGCGAGCACCAATAATGGGCCGCCTATGTATTCCACTGCTTCTTTCTGACGTGGATTTAATCGTGACATTCTTTAAAAAACCTTCAAAAAAACTAAAGCTCTGCTCAAACAAGCCGATATAGTGCTTTTATGACACCGTGAAATCCGGTCAAAAAACACAGTTAAGCTATTGAAATATATGAATTAAAACAGTTGTTTTAATCTGTATTCCAGAATGTTAATCTGCCATTAAGCTGATAGGTAATTATGACACGAATCGCTTTTTAGGGAGATACCCAGTAGCAAGATTTGTGTCGTGTAGTAGATCTAAGTTGGGGAAGTAAGTGATGCGCTCAGCGCTGAGACAGTTACCCGGTCAACATAAAAAGGTTTTACTGGTCGATAAGTACCAGCAAAACCGTATGCAAATCCAATCGATACTGGAGCGATTTCCATTGTATCAGTTGGAGTTTTGCGAAGACCAGGTCGAAGCCTTAGCACGCGCACACCTTTCCGATATCGATTTTATCCTTCTCAGCGAAAACGTCAGCCCTCTTCCTTGCAGCACAATCATTGCCGACATCTACAGCTCGGTTCCGCACATCCCGATTATTGTCCTAAACCAATACATCAACGAGGAACAAGGCCTAGCCCTGATTGAAGCTAAAGCAACTGATTTCCTATCGACCAATACACTTAATGCCGATCTATTGCTTCGAACCCTGCGCCATGCAGAACAATCCGCTAAGCAGAATGCAGAGATCCAACAACTACGCCACTCAGATACCTTAACGACAGCAGGCAACCGTCAGTTTTTTTACCTATCGCTACTACGAAAACTGAATCACCTAGCCGAAAAACAGCATCACCTCGCACTGATTACCATCGATCTCGATGACTTCCGTAAGTTTAACACCCACTATGGATTTACAACCGGAGATCAGGTTGTTGCCGAGATGGGTGAGCGGATACAGAGCAGCCTCAGAAATGAAGAACTCTTTGCCCGCTTAGGCAGTGATGAGTTTGCCATTATTATCGATATATCTATCGAGATCGATCTACAAGCAACCGTTCGCGAATACCTGAACAAGCTGATCATATCTCTGCAACAACCGTATAAACATGATCAAATTGAGACCCAACTCAATTGCAGTATCGGTGTAGCACTGGCGCCAGAACAAGCGGACGATGTCGACTTACTGAACCAGCGCGCCAGCCTAGCCCGTCTTAATGCTAAACAGATTCATGGCTGTAGCTATGCTTGCTATCGCCCGAGCATGGACGTTGCGACCAAGAATACAGATGATCTCGAAGCTGAGCTGATGCCAGCACTTCGCTCTAAGCAGTTTGAGCTATTTTTCCAGCCTAGAATTGATCTACGCTCTGGAAAAATATCGGGCGCCGAAGCACTGATACGCTGGCAGCACCCTAAACGCGGCTTAATCATGCCCGCTGACTTCATTCCTCAGTGTGAAAGCAACGGCATGATAGTCGCGATTGGTTACTGGATTCTTTACCAAGCAGGTCAGCACCTTCAAGAACTCAAAAGTTCTGGGTTAACCATCGAAAAACTCGGTATCAACCTATCCTTCCGCCAGTTTAAAGACGACATGCTGGTCGATATGATTAAGCGCATTATCGAGCAGGAACAGATCGATACGTCCGTACTGGAATTCGAACTCACTGAGTCTGCAATCTTTAGCGATGAAGAACATGTACGCGCTTGCCTGAATACACTATCTGAAGAGGGAATCACATTCTCCTTAGATGATTTTGGCACCGGCTATTCATCGTTCTCTTTGCTGCACAAACTGCCTATTAGCGCACTTAAAATTGACCGTTCCTTTGTCAGTCAAGTTCAGGATTCCAGTGAAGCCGCGGAGATTGTCCGCTCGATCATCAGCCTTGCACAAAACATGAACATCAAAGTCATTGCTGAAGGGGTAGAAACCCGCGAGCAGCTAGACTTCCTCATCCAGTACGATTGCGATGAGATACAAGGCTATTATTACAGTCCACCGATTAGTTTTAGCGACTTTAAACAGATGTTGTTGCAACGCCAGTAATTCAACCGCTCAATTCAAGCTACTTCTAGCCGCGATCCTATAACTTAACGCTTCCATTAGATGTGAACGCTCGACCTTCTCAGAGCCAGCTAAATCCGCAATAGTTCTCGCCACCCTTAAGACACGATGATACGCCCTCGCCGACAACTGCAACTTCTCTAATGCTTTAGCGAGCATCTCTTTGTCCTTTTGTTCTATCTGGCAGAGCGTTTCTAACTGCGGCCCAGTCAAGGCTTGATTAGGTAAACCTTGGCGGCTGAGTTGAACTTGGCGAGACCTCACTACCCTTGCACGCACAGACTCACTCGACTCTTGAGCTTGAGGGATTTCAATCATCTCCTGCTGTGACAGCGCCTGAACGCTCAACTGCAGGTCAATACGATCTAACAACGGTCCAGATACCTTGCCTTGATAACGCCTTATCTGATCAGGACTACAGCGACAACGATCTGTACCATCAGCATAATAGCCACAAGGGCATGGGTTCATAGCTGTTACTAACTGAAATTGAGCTGGGAACGTCGATTGCCGTGCAGCCCGTGAGATTAGAATCTCACCTGATTCCAACGGCTCTCGCAGCACCTCCAACACTTTGCGGCTAAATTCAGGCAATTCATCCAAAAAAAGAATACCTTGATGCGCTAATGAGATTTCACCTGGTTTCGGGTTGCCGCCACCACCAACCAGCGCTACAGACGAAGCCGTGTGATGTGGCGCGCGGAAAGGACGCTTTCTGGGTAAGCGTGTTTCACTACTGCTTTGAGTAATAGAGTAAACAGCTGCCACCTCCAGCGCTTCCTGTTCGGTCATCTGCGGTAACAAACCCGGCAAACGGTTAGCCAACATGCTCTTACCACTGCCTGGCGGCCCCACCAGCAAGATATTATGACCACCGGCTGCTGCAACCTCTAAAGCGCGTTTTGCTTGAGCCTGCCCTTTAACATCGCCCAGATCAGGCCCAGAAGCATCGGTGGAAAAAGGCTGAACTGGTGCCTGCGCTACAGGAATCAACTCAGAACCTTGTAGATGAGCACAGACTTGCAGTAGATGACCTGCGGGTAATACCGATAAACCCGAGGCCATTAACGCTTCATTTTGGTTCATTTCAGGTAGCAACAGATGACGCTGCTCGGAGCGGCACGCGAGCGCAACCGGTAAAACCCCAGTCACGGGCCTCAACTCACCCGACAAAGCCAATTCACCAATCACCTCAACATCAGCTAATGATTTGGCTGGTAGCTGATTAGTAGCAGCCAAGATGCCTACCGCAATGGCTAAATCATAACGCCCACCCTCTTTTGGCAGATCCGCTGGGGCTAAATTGACCGTGATACGACGTTGGGGGAATTCAAAACCTGAATTAATCAGAGCACTACGTACCCGTTCGCGGCTCTCTTTTACCGCAGCCTCAGGCAACCCAACTATTGAAAAACTCGGAAGGCCACCAGACAGGTGAACCTCGACAGTAACCGCAGGCGCATCAATTCCGACCTGCGCGCGCGTATACGCTATCGCTAAAGACATAAGCTTCCATCCTTGGAAGAGTTAATTAAGACACCAGAAACAATTACATCGCTCTGGCGTACTGTTTTGCATAGCTACTGAGCATTCTCCACGCCCTGCAGCTCATTAATTATTTAATGTTCTACGGCTAAATGATCCAATATCTGCTCTAGAGACAACGGCGTACCAAAGTAACGCCCTTGCATCAGCATACACCCTTGCCCCATCAATTGACCGCGGGTACCCGCAGTAGCAACACCATCAGCTAGCACTTCTATTTCCAACTGACCTGCCATATCTAAAACGGTATCAACGATCTTTTGGCGACCTTCATCATTGCCCATCGACATAATCAGATCGGCATCCAGTTTAATTAAGTCAGGTTGGATCTCTTGCAGCTGTTCCAAAACAGGGCTTTCACAAGCAAAGCCACTAACGGACAGTTGCGCCTCGCTAGTTAACAAGTCAAACAACTCCCCCTCATACTCAAGTGCCGTTTTGATATCAACATCGACCATATAACGGCCCTGCTGCTGATAATGACTCAGCTGAGATACCCAGCGCTGTACCGCTTCCTTGCTTTGCAATTGCTGACTTTCGATACGGAAAGAGACAAAACGCAGCTTAGGAAAACGCTCCCACACTACATCTAAACCACGCAGCTCTTGGTCGAGCCACTGTTCATAACGCTGCAAGGATTCGGGGCTCTGTAGTAGACCAGAGAAATCAGCTAACGGAATCTGCCCCAGCTCAGGATGAATCCAGCTTGGACGCGCATGAACTGCGACCACTTGGTGGCTATAGATGCTATACACCGGCAAATAAGTCATCTGAATAGCGCCGCTAACGATCGCTTGGGTCAGATCTTCTTCTCGTAAAATTTGAGGCCCTTTACTGCGCTCCATCAACTCGCTGTAAACTCGAAATGTATTACGCCCACCTTGCTTCGCTGCGTACATCGCAACATCCGCTTTTTTCACCAAATCTTTCGGGCGTTCAGCGTGCTCCGGGTAGACAGAGATACCCACACTACCGCTAATAAAGATCTCGCGATGCTCAACAAAAATACCATGAGCCAACTGATCAACCACACGCTGCGCGACTTTAAGTGCCGATTCAACACCATCAGCCAGTGGAATCATCATGACAAACTCATCACTACTTAAACGCGCCAAAGCATCGTCACCACGTACCACCCCTCCTAAGCGGCGTGCCACCTCTTGGAGCAAGTTATCACCAACACTACGACCTAGGTTATCGTTGATCCATTTAAATCGGTCCAGATCTACCAGCATCACAGCCAATTGTTCACCTTGCGCTTTACTTTGCTCTAAGCGTTTCGCCAAGATATCTTGGAACATATCCCAGTTAGGCAGATGAGTCAGTTCATCAAACTGAGCTGATTGCACGATGGCATTCATCTCTTTCTTAAGGTGGCTAATATTGAAGAACTGCGCCATATAACCAGTGACTAAGCCCTGATCGTTCTCCAAACGCATGATATTGAACCACGCAGGATAAACCGTGCCATCCTTATGCCTATTCCATAGCTCCCCTTGCCAGCAGCCATCGCTGCTCACGGTAAGCCACAAATCCTCATAAAATGGATCATTTAATTCCCGTGCCCCAAGAAAGCGCGGATTTTCGCCCTTCACTTCATCTAAGCTATAACCGGTAATTTCGGTAAATGCGGGGTTAGCCTGCACTATATTGTTTGCTTGATCCGTCACGAGGACTGCTTGAGGCGAACGAAGGAATAACTGCTGTTCAAACTGATCCATATTTAACCTACGTAGCTAGCGATATTAAGAGGATGGTTACTTATCCTGTAATGCTTCTTCTAATGCCTGAACTTGCTTCTCTAAAGTTTCTACTTTTTCCCTAGTGCGCAGCAATACGGCTTTCTGGGCATCAAACTCTTCACGACTGACGATATCCAGACGATCAAACGTACCCTGCAATAGCGCTTTCACCTGCTGCTGTAACTCATCTTGCCCCGGAAGCTTATTTTCACCGGACAGTAATTGCGAAAACTGTTCACTCAGGCCTTCTATTAGTTGTGGATTAATCATCCCACTTACCCCTAACAAATAAATATTGCCTGTCACTATAACAACAAACCTGCACCATTCAACCGCGCACCATATCAGTGCAAAAGCCCATAATGGCGCACAACAACTTGCCCTATAAAACAGCACACCACCCCGTAAAAAACCCCGACAACAACATAACCAATTGATATTAAAGAAAAATTAAAACATGGCACAACCTTCGCTATCACCTATGCAAACACAAATTAAATATTTGCTTAGCGATTACCGCCTCAGCACAGAATTAAACCCACGGGGGATAACAATATGAAAATGGTCTCCGCTGTCATCAAGCCATTCAAATTGGATGATGTACGAGAAGCACTTTCTGAAATTGGCGTACAGGGTATTACCGTAACTGAAGTTAAAGGTTTCGGTCGTCAGAAAGGTCATACAGAGCTATACCGCGGTGCGGAATATGTAGTCGACTTTCTACCAAAAGTACGCGTAGACGCCGCAGTTTCTGAAGAGATTGTAGATCAGGTTGTAGAAGCGATTAGTACCGCAGCTCAAACCGGAAAAATTGGCGACGGCAAGATTTTTGTAACGCCAGTAGAACAAGTTGTGCGTATTCGTACCGGTGAAACCGGTACGGAAGCCCTTTAATTTTTTGACTTATTGATTGCTTCTGGAGGAATAAACCAATGGAAGAACTACTGAATTCAACAGCGGGTGATGTTACCCAGCTTAAATACGCACTAGATACTTTCTACTTCCTAGTGTGCGGTGCTTTAGTAATGTGGATGGCAGCAGGCTTTGCCATGCTGGAAGCGGGTTTAGTTCGTGCGAAAAACACAACTGAAATCCTAACCAAGAACATCGCACTATACGCGATCTCTTGTACTATGTACTTGGTTTGCGGTTACGCAATCATGTACGGCGGTGACTACATGCTTTCTGGCATCACTGGTGACGGTTTCACCGGTGCTGAAGAGCCAGCAACTTACGCACCATCTGCAGACTTCTTCTTCCAGGTAGTATTCGTTGCAACAGCAATGTCTATCGTATCCGGTGCTGTTGCTGAGCGTATGAAGCTATGGGCTTTCCTAGCATTCGCTGTAGTAATGACCGGTATCATCTACCCAATGGAAGGTTCTTGGACTTGGGGTGGTAACGATGTATTCGGTTTCTACAACCTAGGCGACCTTGGTTTCTCTGACTTTGCAGGTTCCGGTATCGTACACATGGCGGGTGCTGCTGCTGCCCTAGCTGGTGTTCTAGTACTAGGCGCTCGTAAAGGTAAATACGCTAAAAACGGTGCTGTAAATGCTATCCCAGGTGCGAACCTACCACTAGCTACGCTAGGTACATTCATCCTATGGATGGGTTGGTTCGGCTTCAACGGTGGTTCTGTACTAGCATCTTCTGATGTAGAAAACTCTAACGCAGTTGCTGTTGTATTCATGAACACTAACGCTGCTGCGGCAGGTGGTGTGATCGCTGCACTGATCGTAGCTCGTCTACTATTCGGTAAAGCTGACCTAACAATGGCGCTTAACGGTGCACTAGCAGGTCTAGTTGCTATCACTGCAGAGCCATCTACTCCAACTGCACTACAAGCGACTCTATTCGGTGCACTAGGTGGTACGCTGGTTGTATTCAGCATCCTAACGCTAGATAAACTAAAAATTGATGATCCAGTAGGTGCGATCTCTGTTCACGGTGTTGTAGGTCTTCTAGGTCTGCTACTAGTACCAGTAACAAATGGAGATTCATCTTTCTCTGGTCAGATCATCGGTGCAGTAACTATCTTCGCTTGGGTATTCGGTACAAGCTTAGTAGTTTGGTTAGCGCTTAAAGCAATCATGGGTGTACGCGTATCGGAAGAAGAAGAGTACGAAGGCGTGGATATCTCTGAGTGTGGTATGGAAGCTTACCCAGAGTTTACATCTGGCAAGTAAGATTGATCTAAAACACTAAAAGGGCGCTTAGCGCCCTTTTTGCGTCACTAGTATTCTGTAAGAGTATGATCCAATAAGCTGTCCATATACCATCTTGCAATTATCTAGGTATACTAAGGCGCATAATTCACTATAGTTACATTTGCTACTTGGTCGTTAGGCCATAGAGTGAGCAAGCCCAACTGAGGAATAGCATTATGAAACTGGTCACTGCGGTGATTAAACCGTTTAAACTGGACGATGTCCGTGAAGCGCTTTCTGAAATTGGTATCCAAGGTGTTACCGTTACTGAAGTAAAAGGTTTCGGTCGTCAGAAAGGCCACACTGAATTGTACCGCGGTGCAGAGTATGTGGTTGATTTCCTTCCAAAAGTGAAAATTGAAATTGCTGTAGACACCGATATGGTTGATCAAGTGATTGAAGCGATCAGCAAGACTGCGAATACAGGAAAAATCGGTGACGGTAAGATCTTTATCTCTCCTCTAGAGCAGGTAATCCGTATCCGTACAGGCGAAAGCGGTCCTGACGCGCTATAAGCGAAAAGATATTCCAAAAAAGCGGCTATTAAGCCGCTTTTTTTATGCCTGTTCGATTCCAAACGATATTTCTTTACTCAAAATTGAACTTTCGTTCAAATTAAAGCTCTTTACCTAAGTCATCAACACTTTGATCAACTAACAAAGAGCCCATTATGCTTACACAACCTATCTTGTTCAGCCCTATTTCACTGGGCAGTATCGAACTATCCAATCGAATTTTGATGGCACCTCTCACTCGTGCCCGCGCAGACAAACACCATATTCCTGGCCCATTAATGGTTCAGCACTATGCCGATCGTGCTACTGCGGGTTTAATTATTACCGAAGCCACCATGGTGATGAAAAACTGCAGCGCCTTTATCAATGAACCCGGTATTTACTCAGAAGCACAAGTAGCGGGCTGGAAAGAAGTCACCAAAGCAGTACACCAAAAAGGCGGTAAGATTGTTGTGCAACTATGGCATGGCGGACGTGCCTGTCACCCGGATCTAAATAACGGCATTCAGCCTGTCGCTCCAAGCCCTATCGCGATCGAAGATGAAGTGCATACGCCTAATGGTCTAAAACCCTATACAACGCCCCGCGAGCTTCCGTTAGATGAGATCCCTGAAATTATCGCAGGCTTCAAACAGGCAGCAATCAACGCCAAAGAAGCTGGATTCGATGGCGTAGAGCTTCATGCAGCCAACGGCTATCTACTCGACACATTCTTACGTGATGGAACAAACCAGCGGGAAGATCAATACGGCGGCAGCTTAGAAAACCGATCTCGACTGATCTTCGAAGTTTTAGATGCGATTTGTGAGGTATGGGGTAACGACAAAGTGGGTATCCGCACTTCACCTTTAAACGGCTTTAACAGCATGAAAGACAGCGATCCCGTTGGTACAACCTTCTGGCTCGCTGAAAAGCTAAGTCATTACCAGCTCGCTTATTGGCACCTTATGCGCAGTGACTTTATGGGAGAGCAACAAGGCGATGTTAATACAATTGCCCGAGAACATTATCAAGGTAACCTCATTGGCAATATGGGCTACAGCTATGAAGAAGCGGATTCAGCGGTATTAGATAAACAGCTAGACGCTGTTGCTTTTGGGGTACCGTTTATCGCCAATCCTGATCTGGTCGCTCGTTTCCAAACTGATAGCGAGCTAAATGAGCCGAACCCCGATACATTTTATACACCTGGCCCTGAAGGCTATAACGACTATCCCCTCTTAGACCAGAAAGACTTAGTGAGCGCATAAATGAGCAATCCTAAAGACTACCCAAGCGTTGATCAGTACCCAATCTATAAACGCTGGCCAGCAAAGCACCCTGATATTCTACAACTCTATTCGTTAGGCACTCCGAATGGCGTCAAGATACCCATTGCGCTTGAAGAGCTAAAAATTCCTTATGAAGCCCATCGTGTGACGCTGGCAGCCAGCGATGTCAAAAGTGAGGAATATTTATCTCTCAACCCGAACAATAAAATCCCAGCAATAATCGACCCGCACGGCCCCGAAGGCACACCTATTGGTATCTTCGAAAGCGGTGCCATTCTGGTTTACTTGGCCGAAAAGACCGGCAAGCTCATGGGTAATAACGCCGCAGAAAAAGCCAAAGTATTGCAATGGCTGATGTTTCAAGTAGGTGGCGTCGGCCCCATGTTTGGGCAATTGGGTTACTTTCACGCCTTTGCCGGTAGTGAGATTGAAGACCCTCGCCCGAAACAGCGCTATATCAACGAAGCGAAACGCTTACTTAATGTGATCGAAAACCAGCTAGAAGGTCAGGATTGGATTGCAGGCGACTTCTCTATTGCAGATATCGCCATCGTGCCTTGGCTAGATACAATAGAACGCTCTTATCGTGCTGGGGATGAAACAGAAATAACAAAATTCAAACAAATCAAAGCGTATATCGAGAGATTTAATCAACGCCCATCCGCACAAAAAGGATGGAATGCCCTTGCACAAAAAACTTAGATTTTCTATTCAGGGTAAAGCATAACCTAAGCTTTACCCTGAAAACGGAAACAAGCAGAAAGATTTAAAATACCCACAAATGAGTGATAACTCGATGTAATATTAGATATTTTTATACCTTAGGCTAAAAGCTTCATAAAAAATTCATTTTGCTCACCACTTAAAATTGACCCACATCAAACCAGTTACAACTTTATTAAACATCTAAATCATTCCAACAACTTTTGGCGCAAAATGCATAAGTCGAATTAACAAATTCAAACAAGATACATGCAGCAGACAGATTCACAGCCAACAAATCACAGCACTATTCCAATGGATTGGTTTAAGCAATCCTCGATTGGTGTGCTTGTGCTGGATGATTTGTTTAACTGTTTGCACTGCAATCCCTACGCTACGACCTTAATTTGGGGCAGAGTAGGCGAATCTAAGAACACCACTCTTCCAGAAGATTTCAAACTCGCTATTCGCCCTCACGTCATGGGGTTACTTGCGAAGAATAGAGATTCTTACGACACCCATATTGTGCTCTCCTCACAAGGGGAAAGTATTCAGTTACGTGTCGAGTTCACTATCGTTACGAAAGCAGATGGTCGGAAAGTATTTATAACCCTGCGTAACTCAAGTCAGAGCGCACGCCAAGCAAGAGAACTTAAGGTTTTCCGGAATGCTGTAGAGAATACCGGCAGTGCAGTTGTGATCACCAACGCCCAAGGTGAAATCGAATACTCGAATAGCCGTTTTAGCGAAATCACAGGCTGGGGTGGTCATGAAATTCTCGGTAAGCGACCAAACTTTCTGCGCTCCGAAAAAACCACAAATGATATTTACAAGCAGTTATGGAGTACTGTCCTTAACCATCAGCAGTGGCGTGGAACCTTACTCAATAAACGAAAAAATGGTTCGACATACTGGTCCTTACAAAATATTTCACCTATTCATGATGAACTTGGGAATATCATTAATTTTGTGTCTGTCAGTGAAGACATATCACAAATAAAAGAGCACGACGCTCAGCTAGAGAAAATGGCTTACTTTGACCCGCTAACAGAGCTGGGTAATCGTCGAAACTTCCGTCGCACTCTAGATACATATCTACAAAACCCAGTCAGTGACAAACTTCATGCGCTACTGCTACTCGATTTAGATCATTTTAAGCAGATTAACGACACTATGGGGCACGAAGCCGGTGATGCGCTTCTGACCACCATAGCCAGCCGTTTAAAATTCTGCACTCGTCACCAAACATCCGTTTTCCGCCTTGGCGGTGATGAATTCACAGTAATTTTCCAAGACTGCGAAGACCGTGAAGAGATAATTAACCGCGTTAGTGATGTGCTGTCGCTACTGTCCCAACCCATGCAGATTGGCCCTCACGAGTTGAGTGTAACTGTCAGTATCGGAATTACATTAATTGGTCATGATAGTGTTGATGCCAGTGACCTGCTAAGAAACGCAGATTTAGCCATGTATCATGCCAAAAGGCAGGGCAGGAACACTTATGCTTTTTTTGCTGACCAGATGAATGAAGATGCACAACGCATACTCACTATCGAGCATGATCTACGAAACGCCTTAACTGGCCAGCAGTTATCTTTGGCTTATCAACCTCAGATATGCGCCTTAGATGGTCGTATCACGGCAGTTGAAGCCTTGCTTCGCTGGCAGCACCCTGTCAATGGCAATGTACCGCCTGATAAGTTTATTCCGCATGCTGAAGAAACCGGTTTAATCATTCCAATTGGCCGTTGGGTACTTGAAGAAGCTTGCCGTGCGGCTAAATCAATACAGGATCAAGGCTTACCTCCGATCAAAGTCTGCGTAAATTTATCTGTACGTCAATTTGACGATCCTTCTTTGATTACTCAAATTTCTGAAGCTTTAGCCAAAGCCTCACTCGCTCCAGAGTGGCTAGAACTAGAGATAACAGAAAGCATGCTTATGCGCGATATGCCGACGGCTATCAATACCCTAAAACGTATCAAAAGCATGGGAATCAGCCTCGCTATAGATGACTTTGGCACCGGTTATTCATCTCTAAGCTATTTAACGAAAATGCCTGTCGATTTATTAAAGATAGATCGCTCCTTTTTACATCAAGTGCCCGAAGACAAAGACAATATGACGATAACGTCCACTATTATCGCCATGACAAAACAACTGGGCTTAAATGTGGTTGCTGAAGGCGTCGAGAACCACTCGCAGATGGATTTCTTGCAGCAACAAAACTGTAATACCATGCAGGGATTCCTAGTCAGCCATCCACTAAATTTCGCTGACTTTAATGAAAAGTACCGCGAATCTCAGTACTTTAATGGCACTAATAACACGCTTGTTAAGAGTGATCTCAAAGACGCTAAAAACAGCCATTAAGACAGCTCCTACTTAATACCACCTCCGTTAAGCTATTGCCGCTAAAAAGCTTTTTTGCCGTTAAGGTCTAAACTTAGACTTATCTATGCAGTAGAGGAGACTGGCTATGTCCTCCAATGTTGATAGGGAAACGTTCGATCAAATCATGGTGCCTAACTACGCACCACAACAGATGATTCCTGTAAAAGGGCTTGGATCCCGAGTATGGGATCAGCAGGGTAATGAGTTCATCGACTTCGCTGGCGGTATTGCTGTTAATGCTTTAGGCCACTGCCACCCAGAACTGACTGCTGCACTTCATCAACAAGCGGATCAGTTATGGCATCTCAGTAATGTTTGGACCAATGAACCTGCACTGCAATTAGCCCAAGCGCTCTGTGATAAAACCTTTGCTGACAAGGTCTACTTTGCTAATTCGGGCGCTGAGGCAAACGAAGCTGCGTTTAAACTCGCACGAAAATACGCTTACGATCATTTTGGCGCAGATAAACACGAAATAATTAGTTGCAATAACAGCTTCCACGGCCGCACTCTATTTACCGTGTCGGTTGGCGGACAACCAAAATATCGTGAAGGATTTGAACCAGTACCTGCGGGTATTTCTCATGTACCTTTTAATGATATCGCTGCATTAGAACAGCAGATCAGTGATAAAACCTGTGCGGTAGTCATCGAGCCTATTCAGGGCGAAGGTGGGATTACACCCGCCACAGTTGAGTATTTGCAGGCTGCCAACAGCCTATGCTCTGAACACAATGCCTTGCTCATTTTTGATGAGATACAAACCGGCGTTGGTCGTACCGGTAAGTTATACGCCTATCAACACAGCAAAATTAAACCCGATATTTTAACCACGGCTAAAGCTTTGGGTGGTGGCTTTCCCATCGCTGCGATGCTGAGTACCGAAAAGGTCGCCAAATCCTTTAATGTCGGTAGCCACGGCAGTACTTATGGGGGCAACCCGCTAGGCTGCGCTGTGGCACTCAAGCTGCTACAGATCGTTGATACGCCTGAAGTTCTCGATGGTGTGTTCCATAAACATCATCAGATCACCCAACAGATTGCGCAATTTAATCAGACAACAGCGATATTTAAGGATATTCGTGGCCAAGGCCTATTAATCGGCTGTGAACTGAGCGATCAATTCCAAGGCAAAGCACGGCTGTTTTTAGAGTTGGCGCAACAAACAGGACTGATGGTGCTAGTTGCAGGCTTAAATGTCATTCGTATAACACCCTCACTGAATATTCCCGAAGCCGACATTAAAGAGGGATTAGCACGCTTCAGTCGCACAATGCAGTTATTTAACCAGCAGGCCTAAGCTGAGAGTGCTAGAGGTTAATTATGCAGTTATCTGTCGAATCACTAGATCAGTTAGAACGTGATCTTCTCGATAAGATCAGCGCTCAACAGCACCTAAGAGAACAACAACTGATTGAGTTAGTTGAGATCAATAGCGGCTCACTTAATCCCCAAGGGATCAATCAGGTCGGCCTTAAATACCAAGAACTATTCGCCCCACTCTGCAGTAAAAGCGAAAGAGTAGAACTGCCCGAATGGGAGCGAATCGATTACACAGGCAAAGCCGAATCCCAAGCGCTCGGCTCCCTTTGGAAGTTCAGCCATAACCCAGATGCACCGATTCAGATCCTGTTTTGCGGTCATACCGATACCGTCTTTCCTGTGGATGGTCCTTTCCAGCATGCGATTCGCTTAGACCACACCCGACTAAACGCACCCGGTGCCGCAGATATGAAAGGTGGCATTCTGGTCATACTGTCCGCGCTTGAAGCATTAGCACAGCACCCACTTACTCATCAGATCGGTTGGAGTGTCGTCCTAAATCCAGATGAAGAGATCGGCTCACCCGGCTCAGCCGCCTATTTGGCCGAAGCGGCGAAACAACATGACTTTGGATTGATCTACGAGCCGGCTTTGCCTGATGGCAATCTTGCAGGTGAGCGGAAAGGCAGCGGCAACTTCACTTTGGTTGTCCATGGTCGTTCTGCCCATGCCGGCAGAGCTCCAGAAACTGGTAGGAATGCAATCAATAAAGCCGCTGAACTGATCCTGCAACTGGCATCGCTAAACAATCAAAAACCGGGCTTAACTCTCAATACAGGCATAATCAAAGCAGGTGAAACCACCAATAAAGTGCCCGATTTAGCTGTGTGTAAATTTAACGTACGCATTCAGAAAACAGAGGATGCCGAATGGTGCCTTGAAAGCATCAATGAATTTATACAGCAGCATAATCAACAAGAAGGCTTCCATATAGAGCTTCATGGGCATTTTGGACGCTATCCTAAACAACTCGACCAACCCCATCTCGCACTCTATCAACTGGTACAGCAATGCTCAGAACAGCTGGGTACAGCGTTAACCTGGAGTGCAACGGGAGGCTGCTGTGACGGTAATAACTTATCGACTGCGGGCCTGCCCAATATAGATACCTTGGGTGTGACCGGTAATTTTATCCACAGCCCCCATGAATTTATCAATTTACCTAGCCTGAGTTCACGCGCGCAGCTTAGCGCACTGCTACTCTTTCACATAGCTCGTGAAGGATTGCCATTTAAGCGACTGCGCCCTCAGGGGAGGCCACAATGACCAATGAAGAGCTAATCCAAATGCTAGATGAGATGTGGCAGGACTATTTAGAACTCAATCCTCAAGCTCGCCATATCCACCAGCTATTCAGCGACCTTAACTATCAAGTACTCAATGATCATATTGCGTTACGTACTTTTGATCTGGAAGAAGTAAATATAGATAAGATGGCCACGCCGTTTCTGTATAGCGGCTATCGCGCAGCAGGTGAATATCATTTCCCAAACAAACACCTCTACGCCAAGCACTTTCAACATGATGACCCTGCCCTGCCGAAAATATTTATCAGCCAACTGATGACCGAATCGCTCAGTACTGATAACCAACTGCTTGTGCATAACTTAGTGGCTGAACTCGATCCTATGCAGCAATCCCCGGATACTTTGTGCTATTGCGGCCGTCCGTGGGAGGTCAGTTATGAGGAGTACCAAGCACTTCTCGCACAAAGTGAGTATGCCGCTTGGCTAGCTGCCTTTGGCTTCAGGCCTAACCACTTCACAATTTTCGTCAACGCACTCACTTCGCACACCAGCATCGAAGAGGTTAATCAGTTTTTAAAAAGCCATTCAATCGAACTCAATAGTGCGGGCGGTGAAGTGAAAGGCAGCCCCGAAGAGCGACTCGAACAGTCCTCAACCTTAGCCAGCAAAGTCGCTGTTGAATTTAGTGATGGCAGTGTAGAAATACCGGGCTGCTACTACGAATTTGCCCGTCGTTACCCCGTGGAAGATGGCTCTCTCTACCAAGGCTTTGTCGCGGCGTCTGCCGACAAAATCTTCGAGAGCACCGATAGTCGTTAGAGAATTCAGGGAATAGGAGGTCAACTATGTATTACATTCGCCCGATTGAAATGAACGATTTAGAGACCTTACATCAGATCGCTATCGAATCTGGCCCTGGCTTTACCTCTCTCCCCGAAAACAACGCTTTGCTCGCCGATAAAATCGAGCGCAGCTTAAACGCCATCAAACAAGATATTCAAAAAGCCTCTAATGAAAGCTATCTATTTGTACTGATCGATAGTGAAACCGATGAAGTCGTAGGGACCACAGGCATTGAAGCAGCCGTTGGTCTGCAAGAGCCTTGGTATCACTACAGAGTAGGTACCGTGGTACACGCGTCACGCGAGCTCAACATTCATAACCAGTTTAAAACCCTCTACCTATGTAACGATTACACCGGCTGCACGGAGGTCTGTACTCTCTATCTAAAACCTGAACATCGTCACTCGCAAAACGGTAGTCTGCTGTCTAAAAGTCGTTTTCTGTTTATGGCAGAACAACCGCAACGCTTCTCTGAACGCGTCATCGCGGAGATGCGCGGTTTCTCTGATGACAATGGCCGCTCCCCCTTTTGGGAAGGCTTCGGTCGTAAGTTTTTTGCGATGGACTACTCAGAAGCAGATTACCTCACGGGCTCTGGCAACAAAGTCTTTATTGCCGAGCTAATGCCGAAATACAGCATCTACATCCACTTACTCCCCGAAGAAGCGCAAGAAGTGATCGGTCGGGTCCATGCCAATACTGAACCTGCCCGCCGCATGCTGGAAAATGAAGGTTTCCGCTTTGAAAATTATGTGGATATCTTCGATGCCGGCCCTACGATCACAGCACCACTGGCAAAAATACGTGCGATTAGAGATAGCCGCTACGCCAAAATTAGAATTTCGCAACAAGCTGAAACCACTGATTCCGATTCAGCTTATCTACTCAGTAACACCCGTGCAGCAGGTTTTCGTTGCTGCCTTGCTAACTGCCAAACCAATCAAGGCATTGCTGAACTCACACCTGAAACAGCTGAAATGCTGCAAGTAAAAGACAGCGACACCATTCGATTGGTCGAACTAAAAGGGAGGCACCCATGAAACCACAAGCATCATTGTTTATTAATGGCGAATGGGTTCAGGGCAACGGCTCAGAACTCGAGTCGTTGAATCCGGGCAATAACGAGCGAATCTGGCAGGGTTATGCAGCTGACGAAGAGCAAGTAGATCACGCTGTTTCAGCGGCGGCTGCAGCCTTCCCACACTGGTCTGAACTCACGTTCAAGCAACGTGCAGCTTACCTGTTGAAGTTTAATGAGCTGGTAAAAGAGCACGAAGACCTACTTGCCGACACCATCGGTCAAGAAACTGGTAAGCCTCTTTGGGAAGCCAAGACAGAAGTAACTGCTATTCTGGGCAAAGCAGCTTTGACTATCAAAGCTTATCAAGCACGCTGTCCAACTGAAGAAAGTACCATACTGGGTGCACGCTCGATTCTCAGCCACCGTCCCCACGGCATCGTAGCGATATTTGGTCCTTATAATTTTCCTGGGCATCTACCAAATGGCCATATCATGCCGGCGCTTTTAGCGGGCAACACCATCGTTTTTAAGCCCAGTGAATTTACGCCGCGAACAGCAGAACTGATGGTTCATCTCTGGCAAAAAGCGGAGTTACCCGATGGCGTGCTTAATCTGCTTCAAGGTGAAAAAGAAACGGGGGCACATTTAGCAGAGCACCCAGAGATTAATGGTCTCTATTTCACCGGTAGCGCAGCCACAGGGTGTTACTTGCATGAGCAGTTTGGCGGGCAACCCGAAAAGATCCTAGCACTCGAGATGGGCGGCAATAATCCTCTATTGGTTGCAAAAACAGCCAATGTTGCTGCGGCGGTCTATAACACTATTCAATCTGCCTATATCACTGCGGGCCAGCGCTGTACCTGTGCGCGACGCTTACTAGTACCGGTCGGCACAGAAGGTGATGAGTTTATTGCAGCATTACAGAAAGCAGTGATCAAGATAGAGGTAGGCACCTATAATCAAAATCCATCACCTTTTATGGGCGCTTTGATCAGTCAGTCTGCCATGACCTCTATGCTAAGCGCTCAAGAAAAACTGATCGAACAAGGTGCTGAAGCGCTGGTCAGCATGCAACGCTTTGCCGATAAAGGCGCCCTGCTAACACCGGGATTGATCGACTGTACCTCAATTGATAACCCAGATGATGAGGAGTACTTCGGACCTCTGCTGCAGATCTATCGTGTGCAAGATATTCAGCAGGCAACGACCTTAGCCAATAACACACGCTATGGATTAGCGGCTGGTGTGCTCAGTGACGACCCTAAAGTATTCGAGTACTTTCAGCGTCGTGTCAGAACAGGCTTAATCAACTGGAACAGACCACTAACCGGCGCATCCAGTGCGCGCCCCTTTGGTGGTACCGGCATCAGCGGTAACCATCGCGCCAGTGCATGGTATGCAGCCGATTACTGCGCATACCCGGTTGCTTCTATGCAGGCCGACAGTATGGATATTCCTGATACCCTTCCTCCGGGCCTCCATATCGCCGATCATGTTTGGAGTCATGAATGAGTTTAACCCTTAACTTAGATGGTTTGGTCGCTCCCAATCACCATTATGCGGGACTCGCACAGGGCAATCTGGCATCACAACAACATCAAGGCGAGATTTCCTCACCTAGAGATGCAGCATTACAAGGTTTGGAAAAGATGTGGATGCTGCATCAACTTGGTATTCCACAAGGGATCATTCCTCCGCCAATGCGACCTGATCTAGCACTGCTCTATGCTGCGGGCTTTCGAGGCTCCGACGAACAACTCTTGGATCAAGCTTGGCATAAAGCCCCCCAGTTACTGACTGCCTGTTATTCCGCGTCTGCTATGTGGGCAGCCAATAGCGCGACCTGCTCTGCATCTCAAGATACCAAAGATCGACACTTACACTTCACCCCTGCAAACTTAAATAGCAGTATCCACCGATCATTAGAAACCAAACATAACTATCTGTTTTTCCAAACCTGCTTTGGCGATCACGACAGATTTAGCGTCCATGTTCCGTTGCCTTCACAATCGATCTTTGCAGATGAAGGTGCGGCCAATCAGATCCGCTTAAACTCGCCTTGTGACCAAGATGCTTTGAATCTGTTTATCTATGGCAGAGAAGGCTCTCTGAGTGCAAGTACACGCTTTCCAGCACGCCAAACTCGCCTCGCTAGCGAAAGTATTATCCGCCAACATCAACTGGACCAAAGCCGCAGCATAGTGATTCAGCAGAACCCCATTGCGATAGACCACGGTGCATTTCACAACGATGTTGTCGCGGTCGGGCATCTAAACTTTTTATTCCTGCATGAACAAGCATTTAAAGGGCAAAATGAGGTTTTGAACATTTTAAGAATGAAGAGTTGTCATTGGCAGGATGCACTTAAGATATTTGAGGTCAGCTCCAGCAAGCTAAGCTTGCAAGAAGCTGTCAGTACTTACTTATTTAACAGTCAGCTCATTCAAAAAAGCGACGGCAGCCTTCTACTACTGGCACCCATGGAGAGTAAACTCAGTACCAACGCATCTGCCATTTGCGAAGAGTTAATTGCTGCTGACAACCCTGTAAGCGAGGTCCAATTTGTCGATCTAACGCAAAGTATGCAGAATGGTGGTGGTCCAGCATGCTTACGCCTGGCGGTACCCACCACGATCGAAGAGTTAAGCGCGGTGCATCAAGGAATACTGCTAACCCCTATGCTATATGAGTCGCTGAAACAGTGGATAGAAACGCACTATCGAGATCGCCTAAGTCTTGAAGATCTGCGCGACCCTCGGCTGATTTCAGAGATACAAAGTGCGCTATACCACTTAGGAGAGCTGTTAAAGCTCCCCAATTTTTACAACTAAATTTTAGGCACAAGGCAGGAGAATACGCGCTTCCAATCCACCTTCTGGATGATTAGATAAACTGAGTTCACCACCTAAACGTTGTACAGCCCGTTGCGCGATACTTAACCCTAAGCCATAGCCCTCGGATTTACTGTCACCCCGGAAGAACGGTTCGCAGAGTTTTTCTAACTGTTCTGTTGGTACACCGTCACCATGATCACGAATACGAATTTCACAAGATTCACCTTTATGGACACTCAACTCGATTGGTGCCGATTGTGGAGTATGTTTGCAGGCATTCCCCAAAATATTATTTAGCGCTCGTAGTAACAAAGGTGCATTCAGTTCCACTTCACAGTCAGATTCCATACGTAGTTCAAACTCACGTGATTGCTGACTAAAACGGGCATCATCAAGCAACTCTTGCAGCACATCACTGAGCTTAGTTTTCTCACCCTTCACTTCCATCTGTTCCAAACGGGATAAAGATAAGATCTCGCCGATCAATTGATCTAATCGCTGACATTCATGAATGATCCGTTGAACTGTTTTGTCTCCTTCCCCTAAGCGCTGTTCGGCAATACCAGCAGCTGCCTGCAATCGTGCTAACGGCGCTCTTAATTCATGAGAGACATCACACATCAGATGTTGATGAGAGGTCAGGGTTTGTTGGACATAATCTGCCATGCGGTCAAAATCACGGGCTAGCTCACCTAGTTCATCACCGCGTTTACGTAGCTTCTCATCCGTACGAGTATCCAATTCCCCTCGATAGATCGCCTGAGTATGCTCGCGTAGCAAGATTAAAGGCCGCGCGATGATCGCTGATACAATCAAAGCACCTAAAGAAGACACTAATAAAATCAGCACCATTTGCACCGATAGGATGCGATTTACTAGATCGGCATAGGGAGAACGTTCCCAGCTAAGATCGACTAAAACTTCATACTGTCGCCCCTGCTCAGACTCTAGATTAAAGCGGTAACTATCTTCGGGGGCTTGCTCAAAGCCAGGCAAGTCAACCACCTGCTTCTGCGTGGTCAAATCGGTAATATGGACACGCTTAGTTACACTGCGCCAGATAAAACGTTTCCAATGAGGCGTACGTTCTTTGTGATGTTGTGGCGGCGGTAGAGCTATCTCTTTGTCCCGATGTGAACTCTTCAGGTGTTTAAGTCGAAGTGGTGGAATCGTGGTATGCCCCATGCGTTCATAACGTTCGATCATCAGCTCAGCATAACCTTCCGCTTTTGCTGTGATCACTTCCTTGAAGCGATCTTGCTCAGTGATGGTACTGACAACACAGATGGTCGCTAGCAGTACCGAAAAGCTTACACACCAGATCGCGGCAAAAACTTTCCAAAAAAGTCGTTTATACCACTTCATACCAGATCCTTAATAAACTGATAGCCAACACCACGGACTGTTTTAATTAACTCTTTCTCTGGCAGCGCTTTAGCTAATTTCTGACGTACACGGCTGACATGAACATCTATAGCGCGATCAAATGCCGCCAGTTTTCGATGCAAAACCAGCTCAGTTAATTGCTCTTTATCCAATACATTGCCTGCATTCGCGATCAGGTAAGCAAGCACGTTAAACTCTGTCCCCGTAAGCTCCAATAACTCGCCCTTAATCCGAACCTCACGCAAACCAGGATCAAGCTGGACACCGCCCATCTCAACATTAGTATCGGGGAAAAGGGTTGTTTGTGTTTTCGGTTCCGAACGACGTAAGACCGCACGAATTCGTGCAAGCAGTTCACGTGGGTTACAGGGTTTGCTTAGATAGTCATCCGCCCCCATCTCTAACCCCAGAATGCGATCAATCTCTTCGCCCCGCCCCGTCAGCATAATCACGGGTAAGGTCACTACAGGTCGAATTTGCTGTAGCAGCTCTAAGCCTGACTTACCTGGCATCATGATATCTAACACCATCAAGGCGTAACGATCCGCACGTTTTAATTGCGCGCAAGCTTCATCTGCATTGTGAGCAAACTCAACCTCAAAGCCTTCATGCTCGAGATAATCGGATAACAACTCACACAACTCCACATCGTCATCCACCAGTAATAATCGCTGTTTATCTCTCATACTTTATCCCGCACTCGACCTCGGTCGCCTAAGTTCGCTACTTATCTACTAAAAATAATAATCCTTTTAACGCAAAAATAGATCGTCCTGTTGTTAGATTTACCCAACTTTACACTGCCGAAACCCATCTTTGCGCTTACAAAAGCCAAACTTTATTCCATCAACTAAACAGCCTAGGAGCAAAGAACATGAACCGTAAACTCATGACTGGAATCGCAGCTGCCGTGTTAACTGTTTCTAGTTTAGGCGTTGCACATGCTTACACTAAAGATCACGGCGCTAAGATGGAGAAACGCCTGCAGTATCTTTCTGAAGAACTGGGATTAACCACCAGCCAACAGACTGCACTAAAAGAAACTATGCAGCAGAAAAAAGTAGGCATGAAGGATCAACACCAAGCGAAACGAGATATTCGCCAACAACTGATGCAACTAGATCCAGCATCAAAAGACTATCAGTTGCAGCTCAACAGCTTAGTGTTAAAAGCCCAGGAACAAACTAAAGCGATGATTATGGCCAAAGCTAAACATCAGGAAGAGCTATATGAGATTCTGACCCCCGAACAGGAAGCCAAATTCGCACAGTTAAAAAGTGAAGCACCGAAAAAATGGATGAAACATAAATCAGAACATCGTAAAGGAAAGCAGTGCCACTAAGAGAAGAACATAATTTAAGTTGAAATTGACAGTGTTACTCCTCAGCCTTCACTGAAGTAACTCTGTCAATCTTTTCACGCAGAGAGCCTGCGCTGAAAGGCTTAATAATATAGTCAGAAACACCTTGGGAGATCGCTTGTTTCACCATGGATGTTTCATCCTCGGCCGTTACCATAATGAAAGGTAACTCGTCGGCATCAAACGATTCTCGCACTTTGTTGAGGACTTCAAGTCCTCCCATCCCTGGCATCTCCCAATCACACAAAATCACGTCGTAGGCGTGGGTTTGAGTCAGTTGGCAAGCCTCTTCACCACTGGCGGCTTGGGTAATATCTCGATAACCAAGCTCCCGCAATATCGCCACCAATAACGCACGCATACTGCCAATATCATCGACCAGAAGAATCTTCGCTTGTTCGTTAACGGGGACTTGCTCAACCATAGTGAATATCCATTTCAATTCAATACATTACTACTAAATCTAGCAGAGTTTTTTGAATAGAAAAGGAACACAATCAAATCAGCTTAGAAGCCACATCCTTCACATCTTCCATCACAACAAAGGTGCTGGTTTGCTTCACAAATGGCAGGTTGGAAATCTTCTCACCGAGAACTTCTCTATAGCTTTCGATATCAGACGTACGCACTTTTAACAGGTAATCGAAATTAGCTGCAATCATATGGCACTGTTCAATTTCAGGGATGGCGCGTACCGCTTCATTAAATGCTTGTAGCGCTTTGGTTTTGGTATCTAGCATCGTAACTTGAACAAAGGCAATATGTTTAGAACCAAGCTTCTTCTGATCGATCAGGGTGGTATAACCCATGATGTAACCAAGCTCTTCCAAGCGTTTCATTCTCACTTGGCACGGTGTTTTCGAAAGGCCAACCCGCGAAGCTAATTCCGTAACCGTAATACGCGCATTCTTTTGCAGTTCGCGCAAAATCGCCATATCGAGTTTATCTAAATTTTCCATGACGGCGCTCCAGAAGCATAAAGTCAAAACGTCCAAAGTTGTGGCGAAAATATAGTGAATTCGACTGCTCATAACAAGTTGACTACTCTTTCTTATAGATGAAAAAGAGCTATGCAGCGCGTTTATCTAGGCAAAAAACCATCAAATTAGAACAATCATCCGAATAAACGAACAAATAAAGACCAATTGCCTAGAAAACAGCCAACTTTGGAGCATTTAACCAATGGAATACCGGTAAGCTTTTCGGTCGTTATACCCAAGCTTAACTACTGTCTTTTTTGCAACCAATTAGGGTAGAAAAGTCTGCAGCATAGCTAGCGCAGGAAGGTGTAACAGAGGATGGAACGATAATAAGCATAAACTATGACAAAGAGGTTTCTTAGATGGTAACCCTGACATTTATCCTATATCTGATGCTGATGCTGGCAATTGGTATTGTTGCCTATCGTCGCACTCAGGATCTGTCTGATTACGTTCTTGGTGGACGTAATCTAGGGCCGATCCCAAGTGCGTTGAGTGCTGGCGCATCAGATATGAGTGGCTGGCTATTGATGGGCCTTCCTGGTTACGCAATGGCGGCCGGTTATGGCTCTTTCTGGCTGGCAGGCGGCCTACTAGTAGGCACTTGGCTAAACTGGCTTTTAGTGGCTCAGCGCCTACGTGTTTACTCACAACGTGCTGATGACGCACTAACACTACCTGCGTTTTTCGAAAAACGTTTTGAAGATCACAGCCATAGCTTGCGTGTTATTTCTGCCATATTCGTATTGGTTTTCTTCCTGTTCTATACCAGTTCTGGCCTAGTAGCCGGTGGTAAGCTATTTGAAACTGTATTCGGTTTTGATTACACCATCGCCGTTCTTATCGGTGCTGCAGCCGTTATCTCTTACACCCTATTTGGTGGTTTCCTAGCGGTATCTTGGACAGACGTAGTTCAGGGCCTACTGATGGTTGGCGCTTTGATCTTAGTACCATTGATCGCGATGGGTGAAATTGGTGGTTTGAGCGGCACGCTGGCAGCAGTCGAAGCGAAAAACCCTGAGCTATTGAATATGTTTACCGATGCTGATGGTAAGAGCATCACGCTAATCGGTACGCTATCTCTATTGGGCTGGGGTCTTGGTTACTTCGGTCAGCCGCATATCCTTGCGCGCTTCAAAGGTATCAAATCTAAAGACGCGGTACCTGCTGCACGTCGTATTGCAGTTATCTGGAGTGCAATCTCTATGGCGGGCGCCTGCCTAATTGGTTTGGCCGCTATAGGTTACCTACCTGACGGTTTAGGCGATAATGAAACTGTATTTATGGTGATGGTAGATGCGCTATTCCACACTGTAATTGCAGGTATTCTACTAGCCGCTATTCTAGCCGCAGTAATGAGTACAGCCGATTCTCAGCTACTCGTTTCTTCTTCTGCTCTAGCTGAAGATTTCTACAAAGCGCTATTTAACAAAGATGCGACCCAAGAACAGTTAGTTCGCGTTGGTCGTATTGCGGTAATCGTTATCGCGCTGATCGCAACGTTCCTAGCGATGGATAAAGACTCTAAGGTTCTAGAGCTTGTATCTTATGCATGGGCGGGTTTCGGTGCGGCATTTGGACCAGCGCTAATTATGTCTCTGTACTGGAAGCAGATGACCAAAGGCGGTGCGCTTGCAGGTATCATCACTGGTGGTGTAACTGTGGTTGTGTGGAAGCAGCTATCTGGCGGTTGGTTTGATCTATACGAGATCATCCCAGGTATTATCTTTGCTTTCATCGCCATTATCGCGGTATCCAAAGTGACTCCAGCGCCATCAAAAGCTATTCAGCAACGCTTTGACGATGTAGAAGCAGAAATCAAAAGCTAACGAATAGAAAACAGATTTTTAAAAGCCCTAACTGCTTTGCAGTTGGGGCTTTTTTATACCCACCTACCAAAGAAACAAAAACCTAATAAACCAACAAATCCAAAGCAAACCGTCCACATAAAACACTAAATAAAGACAAATAAACTTCAATAACCACTTTTATAGACAAATCGACTATTTGAGCACTTGTAAAATAGCCCGATAGATTTAAGAGGTGGAAGATTATGAGCATCACAATCGAACAATGCCGTACAGCTATTCGTAATAACTATCTGGCAGACGAAGCAGCCGTTATCAACGGTTTGATTAATAACTCAGGTTTAAGCGAAACCGAGCGCAGCGCTATTTCAGCTAACGCGGCAGATCTGGTACGCAAAGTTCGATCTGAAAGCTCCCCTTCAATGATGGAAAAATTCCTTGCCGAATACGGCCTGACCACCAAAGAGGGTGTCGCGCTAATGTGTTTGGCAGAAGCACTACTTCGTGTGCCAGACAGCCTGACTATCGATGCTTTAATTGAAGATAAAGTGGTATCCGGTAACTGGAAAGGCCACTTAGGCCAATCGGCATCTTCATTAGTAAACAGCTCAACTTGGGCGCTACTCATCACGGGTAAGCTACTTAAAGAAGATGAAAAGAAGAGCATCGGCTCCACTGTTAAAGGCATGATTAAACGCCTGGGTGAGCCTGTTGTACGTACCGCCGTTGCCCAAGCGATGAAAGAGCTAGGCCGCCAATTTGTACTTGGTCGCGATATCAACGAAGCCACTAAGCGCGCAACAAAACTTGAGAAGCAAGGCTATAGCTACTCCTACGATATGCTCGGTGAAGCTGCCCGAACCGATGCCGATGCAATCCGTTACCACCAAGCTTACTCACAAGCGATCAGTGAACTGACATCTGCTTGTGAAAGCAAAGATATCCGTCTTAACCCAGGCATATCTGTAAAACTATCTGCTCTGCATGCCCGTTATGAAGTTGGCCAAAAAGCCCGTGTTATGCAGGAATTGGTAGAGCGAACCTTGACCCTAGCTTTGCAGGCGAAAGATGCCAATATGGGCTTCAATATTGATGCCGAAGAAGCCGATCGTCTCGACCTTTCTCTTGATGTAATCGAAGCGGTTCTGGCAGATGAGCGCCTAGCAGACTGGGATGGCTTCGGTATTGTGGTACAAGCTTTTGGCCCGCGTGCCGCGCATGTTCTAGACTGGCTGTATGCAACCGCTGAACGTCTTGATCGTCGTATCATGGTGCGCTTAGTTAAAGGTGCTTACTGGGATGCAGAGATCAAACGCGCGCAAGTGCTAGGCCTAGATGGCTTCCCTGTATTTACCCGTAAAGTTAATTCTGACCTGTCTTACATGTGCTGTGCAGAAAAACTGATGCAGATGACAGATCGCATCTATCCACAGTTCGCTACGCATAACGCCCATTCAGCGGCTGCGATTCTGTTTATGGCAAAAAAACACGATGTGGATAACTTTGAGTTTCAGCGCCTACACGGTATGGGCGAATCACTGCACGATACAGTGTTGAAATCGAACAATACTCGCTGCCGTATCTATGCGCCTGTAGGTGCACACCGCGATCTGCTGGCTTATCTTGTTCGTCGCCTGCTAGAGAACGGCGCAAACAGCTCCTTTGTAAACCAGATTGTCGATAAACGCATTACGCCTGAAGAGATCGCAACCGATCCATTTACCCAAGTGTTAGAAAGTCATAACGCAATCAGCAACAACATGATTGCCAAACCAGCCATGATTTTTGGTGAAAAGCGCTTGAATGCCAAAGGCTGGGATATCACAGACCGTGTGACCTTAGAACAGCTAGAACCAGCTCGCGAGGTTTTCCAGATTACGCAATGGCACGCGAAACCAATGATTGCAGGCGATGCGAGCAGCTCTGAAACGGCTGAAATTCGTAATCCTGCCAACCCAGAAGATCTTGTAGGCCTGGTAACTGAAGCAAATGCCGAAGATATTGAAAATGCAATTATATCTGCTGAACTAGGCTTCCAGCGTTGGTCAAAAACTGACGCTAGCGAACGCGCCGCTTGCCTTCGCCGTGTAGCTGATCTATTTGAAGCCAATGCGCCTGAGCTATTTGCGTTGGCGAGCCGTGAAGCAGGTAAAACACTACTTGATGCTGTAGGCGAGATTCGAGAAGCGGTCGATTTTGCCCGTTACTACGCTAATGAAGCCGATAAACACGCAAGCAGTGAAGCACGCGGTGTAATCACCTGCATCTCCCCGTGGAACTTCCCGCTAGCTATTTTTTCCGGTCAGGTTTTAGCAGGTATCGCATCAGGTAATAGCGTCATAGCTAAGCCTGCTGACCAAACACCTCTAATAGCTGCCCGCGCTGTTGCCTTGATGCATGAAGCCGGTATCCCAGAAGATGTTATCCAACTATTACCGGGCTCGGGTATCAATGTCGGCGCGCCGCTGACCTCTGACCCACGTATCGCTGCAGTGTGTTTTACAGGCTCAACATTAACTGCACAGCGCATCAACAAAGTCATGGCGGAAAACATGGCACCGGATGCACCCCTAGTGGCAGAAACCGGTGGTATGAACGCGATGATCGTTGATTCCACAGCTCTACCGGAACAGGTGGTACGCGATGTATTGATGTCCTCGTTCCAGAGTGCAGGTCAGCGCTGTTCTGCTCTTCGAGTGCTTTATGTCCAAGAAGATATTGCTGATAACCTACTAGAGATGCTGTTTGGCGCCATGGATGAATTGCGCCTTGGTAACCCTTGGCTTCTAAGCACCGATGTTGGCCCTGTTATCGATAGCAACGCTAAAGCTAAGATTGATGAGCATTGTGCAAAATTTGCCGCTAAAGGCCAGATGCTGAAAAAGCTAAATACACCAGCCGGCGGTACATTTGTCGCGCCAGCAGTACTGAAAGTTAATGGCATTGAAGAAATTGATGAAGAGATCTTCGGCCCTGTTCTACATGTCGCAACGTTTGCAGCAAAAGATCTGGATCAAGTTGTCGAGTCGATCAACAACAAAGGCTACGGTTTAACCTTTGGCCTACACACCCGCGTGGATAACCGTGTAGAGCGCATTATCAATCAAGTTAAGGTAGGCAACATCTACGTTAACCGTAACCAGATTGGTGCCATTGTCGGCTCACAACCATTCGGCGGTGAAGGCCTATCCGGTACTGGCCCTAAAGCGGGTGGTCCACACTACGTAAAACGCTTCACTCGCTCAAAGATTAGCAATAGTACAGAAGCACCAACAGGCCAGACAATTAACTCTGAAACACTGCACAAGATGATCCAACAACTGGATCAAACAGCTTCTAGTGAAGCGAAGGTTTCTGAGGAACAACTTGCTAACGTCTTTGCTGAACAGGCATTTAAACTGCAAGGCCATAGCTCTGAAACTATAGAGATGCCAGGGCCAACAGGCGAGTTAAACCTTCTGTCCGAAACTGGGCGCGGTATTGTCCTTTGTCTAGGTCCCGATGCAGAAAGCGCTAAGAATCAGGCTGCAACGGCGCTCATGCAGGGCAATGCGGTAGTTATTATTGCTCAAGGTATCGCTGATCTACTGAAACAGTGCACTGAAGCTGAACTGCCTGTGCAAGGTATGGTGGGCCAGTTATCCGCTGAAGCCATCAAAGACTCCGATGGCTTTGCTGCAATCTGCTGCAATGCCAGCACTGAAGCCCTAAAAACGATTCGTCAGGCGCTCGCCGCTCGCGAGGGCGCGTTGCTGCCACTGATTACAGAACTAGATCAACCAGAACGTTTCGTCATGGAACGCCATCTGTGCATTGATACTACAGCTGCTGGCGGTAATGCCAGCCTAATCGCTACAGCCGGCTAAGACCGGCTTTAGCAAGTACCTTTCCACTTACTTCGATTTTTGATTCATGGGCAAAATTCGAAGACCTTTACCCCGGGGCTACCGCCATTCAGCCCCGGGGCCTTTTCATTCTAAAGAATAAATTCCTAAGCTTGGCTTCGATACCAATCGACAAATGTATCAGCGGGCATCGGCCTTGAGATGAGGTAACCCTGGATCTGGTTACAATTAAGCTCTCGCAGCAAACCAAACTGGGTCTCCGTTTCGATCCCTTCTGCAACCACTTCAAGTCCTATGGCCTGACTCATATCGATAATAGATGCCACTATGCTTAAATCGACTTCTGAGTCCTCAATATTAACCAAGAAACTACGGTCTATTTTCAGCACATCCAGAGACATATTACGGATATAGCTGAGACTGGAATAACCCGTACCAAAGTCATCAATAGCAATCCGTACGCCTGCAGTTCTCAATATATTGATAGCTACGCGAGTCTCTTCTAGGCAATGCAAGAAACTGGTTTCCGTCAGCTCTACCGACAATAATCTAGAGGGCAACTGGAACTCTTCCAGAACCTCTAAAATCTCTTCGGCTATATCTCGACGCTGCATCTGCTTAGCGGATACATTGATTGCGACAGGAACCTCATACCCCAGCTTCCACCAGCTAGAACACTGCCGAACCGCCTCTCGCAAAACGAAATAGCCGATCTGGTCGATAACACCTAAATCCTCAGCAAGCGGAATAAATTCATCAGGGGGAATAAAGCCTTGTTCAGGATGGTTCCAACGAATTAACGCTTCTACACCAACGAGTTGGCGATCTGATGCTGTTACTTTGGGCTGGTAATACAGTTCAAATTGTTCTGCTTCGATAGCTCGGTGCAGATCATTTGCCATACGATAGCGTGATTTCACCAACTGGTGCTGTTCAGATGAGAAGAATCGATAGCTATTGCGACCAAAATCTTTCGCCTGTTTAACGGCTACTTCGGCACACTGGAACAGATCTTCAGGTTCTGTTGCATCCGTAGGGAAGAAACTCACCCCAACACTGACGGTCAGATTGATCTCCGCACCGGATACCAGTATCGGTTGATTGATCGTAGATAGAAGGCGATTTAAAAATTCACTCACCGCAGTATTATCATCAACATCAGTGAGGATCATATTAAAAGAGTCACCCCCAAAGCGGGCAACTGTATCACCCTCCTCTAGAATTGACTCGACTCTACGGCCAACTTCACGCAAGACCTGATCACCTGCCTCAAGGCCAAAACGATCATTTACACGCTGAAAAAAATCTAAATCTAAAAAGGCTAAAGCGACTTGATGATTGTGCTCTTGGGCATAACCAAGCGATAAGTTCAGACGATCATTAAACAACTTACGATTAGGAAGGCGGGTTAGCTCATCAAAATAAGCCAAGCGTTTAATACGGGCTTCTGATTTCTTAATTTCTGTCAGATCGGAAAAAATAGACGCATATTGGCAAATTTCTCCTGCATCATTTTCCACCGCAGTTATAGTAAGCCACTCTGGATAAACTGTACCGTTTTTACGTTTATTCCAGATTTCACCTTGCCACTGTCCGTCACTCTGTAACGAAGCCCACATATCTTGATAGAAGGTTTTATCATGACGGCCCGAGCTTAAAATATTGGTATTTTTACCCAGAACCTCCCACTCTTCATATCCTGTAATTTCCGTGAAAGCTGGGTTTACCCGCTGGATTTTAGCTTCCAAATCGGTCACTACGATCGCTTCCATAGAAGCATTCATGACCTTATCCGCCAACTTAAGGTTATGCTGGGATAAGGCTAACGCTTGATCACGCTCATTCAATAACTCTTTTAAGCGATAGACATAATCCATCTCTACATTACGTAGAATATCGCTATAAGAGATCAAACCAATAACTTCACCATCATGGCGCTTAACACCGAGGTGATGATAACTATGCTGACGAAATACTTTGCGAGCATTGTAGAGACTGAGGTCAGCTTCAACTGATACCAAATTGGCGGAAGCAAAATCTTTAAGCGGTAAGTCCAAGTCACCCTCGGCCATACTCACCATCAGATCATTTTCGGTGAGGATTCCAACAATATCCTTACCATTGCAGATTAAAGCAGCGCTATGACCCGTTGTTTCCAAACGCTCTACTGCTAAACGAACCGTTTCATGCTCAGGGATGATCAACGCATCTTTGCTGATAATTTCAGAAACAGATCTTAGAAATAGATCATGCTCCACACCCTGACTGTTAACTACATCAGTCTCTGAAAGCATGCCGAAGATATTGTGGCTTTCATCTACAACAACTAAATGCCGAAAACCTTCTGCAATAAAACGTAAACCAGCTTCATCAATGGTAGCTGTTGTAGAAACCGTGCTCACAGGGGAAGACATGCAGGTAGAAACAGCAATCTGCTCTAAATCCTGCCCTGACACCGTGATCCGCATAATATCCCTGCGAGTAACAATGCCAACCGGCCGGTTTCCTTCGCAAATAACAACACAGCCTATGCAATGTTTAGCCATTAAACCTACGGCCGTAGATACCTTAGTATCTTCAGAACACACTACTAACTGTTGCTGCGCAACTTGACGCACCAAAAGGTGTTTCTGGGGATATGGCATGCTGGTCATTACGAACTTACTAACTCGGTTTTATTTCAGATGAGCAATATTACTGAATAAAATTCGAACAATAAAACCACATGAATAATAAGGTTCTATGATATTGACCCGAGTCAAACAAACCGAAAAAACTCGAAACAGAAGCCCAATTTGGCCCCAGTAAAAACGAACATTTAAGACGGATAAAACAGGGAGAATTAAACAGGGAGGAAAGAGCATCCTCCCCGGAAAGCGAAGAAAATCAGCCTAACTAGCTAAGCTTTTCAAACATAAGATCCCAAACACCATGACCTAAACGCTCGCCACGTTTTTGGAATTTAGTCACTGGACGCCACTTCGGCTGCGGCGAATATTCACCTTCACCGGCTACGTTTTGATAGCCCTCTGCAGCGCTCATAACTTCCATCATGTGCTCTGCATAGTTTTCCCAATCGGTAGCCATATGGAATACACCACCAACTTTCAATTTCTTACGTAACGTCTGAGCAAATTCAGGCTGAACGATACGTCGCTTGTGGTGGCGCTTTTTGTGCCATGGATCAGGGAAGAACAGTTGAATGCAATCAAGGCTGCCATCAGGAATACACTGCGCCAACACTTCAATCGCATCATCACAAAATACGCGAATATTGCTTAAGCCTTCACGCTCTGCATTGCTTAAAATACGGCCTACACCTGGGCGGTGTACTTCGATACCAATGTAGTTTTTCTCTGGCTGATCTTTTGCCATCTCAACCAATGAATCACCCATACCAAAACCGATCTCAAGTACAACCGGGGCATCGCGATTAAACACCTCAGTTAGATCTAACATCCCCTGTTTCAGCTCAAGCCCCATTTGCGGCCATACATCTTCCATCGCTTTCTGCTGACCTTCGGTCATACGTCCAGCACGTAAGACAAAGCTTTTTACAGTACGCATGTGCTTCTCTTCAGAAGCCTGCTCAGGGTTTTGCTGCTCGATGTTATTTTCTTCTGTCATCATCAGACCTAACTAAGTAAAACAAAACAGCCTGACATTGAGACGTCAGGCTGTATCGGAAAGTGTAGCCAAACCACCGTTAATTAGCGGCGATTATTTACCAACAATGGTTCCTTCCATTGGCGAAGAAGCACTCGCGTATTTCTTACGTGGCATACGGCCCGCCAAGAACGCTTCACGTCCAGCCTCAACCGCTTTACGCATAGCTGAAGCCATTAAAATAGGGTTTTGAGCACCGGCAATAGCCGAGTTCATCAATACCGCTTCACAACCCATTTCCATTGCTACCGCGGCTTCTGACGCAGTACCAACACCGGCATCAACCAATACCGGTACTTTGCAGTCTTCCATAATAACATTGATGTTATGTGGATTAAGAATGCCCAAACCAGAACCGATCATAGAACCGAGTGGCATGATAGATACACAGCCTAGGTCTTCTAGCTCTTTCGCTACGATTGGGTCATCACTGGTGTAAACCATTACTTTGAAACCATCACGTACCAACACATCTGCAGCTTTGATTGTTTCAACAACATTTGGATATAGAGTTTTCTGGTCGCCCAATACTTCCAGCTTAACCAGATCATGACCATCCATCAGTTCACGTGCTAGCTTACAAGTACGGATCGCATCATCAGCGTTAAAGCAGCCCGCTGTATTCGGAAGGATGGTGTATTTCTCTGGAGAGATCACATCCAACAGATTGGGCTCATCTGGGTTCTGACCAATATTGGTACGACGTACAGCCACGGTAACGATTTCAGCACCACTTGCTTCAATCGCCAAACGGGTCTCTTCCAGATCTTTATATTTACCTGTTCCGATTAGCAGACGAGAGTTAAAAGATTGGCCTGCGATTACTAGCGGATCATTTTCTAGGGACATGGTGTAATTCCAAATGCTCGTTATTATTTACTCTGGCTGTACTGCATCAAATGCTAAAATTAACCGCCACCAATGGCATGAACAATTTCAACACGATCTGATTCTTTTAAAACCGTCTCAGCATGCTGGCTGCGCGGAATAATTTCAAGATTAAGCTCAATCGCGATACGCTTTTCGCCTAACTCTAACTGCTCAACCAAACTTGTCAGGGTGATACCATCCTGCAACTGCAGCATCTCACCATTTACCTGAACCTGCATTGATCTATCTCCTACCTGAAGTCAGCGCTGCATACCCCAGCAACGCCCACCCGCAAAGGAACGCAACTCCACCTAGTGGTGTAACCATACCTAATGACCGCATCCCAGTTAACGCCATTAAGTACAAGCTGCCTGAAAACAACAGAATTCCAATTACAAATCCAACCGCGGCACGCTTAATCACTTTCAGGTCTAAACGCTCTGGTGCGAATGCCAAAAATAGCAACGCCAGCGCGTGATAAAAGTGATATTCAACACCGGTCTGATACACAACATAGAGGGAAGGCTCGATCGAGCCTTTAACTGCATGTGCACCAAATGCGCCGATAGCCACAGCTAAAAAGCCGAAAATGGACGCAATAAAAAGCAGTGGATGTGTATTCATGATGAACTCTGTTAAAACGAGTTCGGATTATACCGAATTTGCTACGGCCTTGCCGAATACTGCAGGTATAAAAAAACCGCTTAAAAGCGGCTTTTTTACTCCAGAAAACGAATTACGCTTCCATGGAGACTCGAATCTTCTTCATCGCATTCTTTTCTAGCTGACGAATACGCTCAGCGGATACTTCGTACTCTGCTGCTAGCTCGTGCAAAGTAGCCTTATCATCCGTTAGCCAACGGCGCGCCAAGATATCTTTACTACGCTCGTCCAACTCAGACATAGCCGACATTAAACGACGCTGTGCATCCTGTTCCCAGTTAGCATCTTCCACCTGTAGCGATGGATCTGCGCTTTTATCTTCTAGGTAGTGAGCAGGCGCCCAAGCAGCTTGCTCATCATCAGCACCTTCCGGCGCATCGAAGGCAGTATCAACAGAGGCCATACGACCTTCCATCTGACGTACTGTTTTAGCTTCCACACCTAGATCTTCTGCGATTAGATCAACCTCAGCGTTGGTCATCCAACCAAGGCCTTTCTTTTTCGAACGCAGATTGAAGAACAACTTGCGCTGCGCTTTGGTCGTTGCAACTTTCACAATACGCCAGTTACGCAGAATAAACTCATGCATCTCAGCTTTTACCCAGTGCACGGCGAAAGAAACCAGACGTACACCCATAGTTGGGTCAAAGCGTTTAACAGCCTTCATCAGGCCAACGTTACCTTCCTGAATTAGATCCCCTAGAGGCAGACCGTAACCAGAATACGTTTTAGCAACATGTACAACAAAACGAAGATGAGACATAACCATCTGACGCGCGGCTTCTACGTCGCCATCAAAGTGTAGGCGCTCAGCCAGAGAACGTTCCTCTTCAACGCTCAGCACAGGAATCGCCGTAACAGTCTGTACGTACGCATCCAGGTTCTGACCAGGAGAAAGGTTTTCAACAACTTGTAAGCTTGTGCCCATTAATGACCTCGTATCATTCTGCTTTAAACACCGCAGATATGACTTGTTTATAGTACAAAAGTTCCAACAAAATCACGCTTCCGAAAAAGCGGGACCGAAAAATATAACGAGGAATAAGATAAAACGCAAATATGACGTCTAAATGACAGATTATTGCGGCTCAATGTCGCGAAGATGACGACTTACCGCGAGTTTAGCACCGACTAAACCGAGCAAGATTCCAGACAATAACAGAATTAGGCTATCTGAAAAACCTAAGCCCTGCAGCTCAAAATCACTCTGGTAGAGCGCCGCTAGCTGCCCAACAGGTTCATTCAGAAGTAGTAGGCTGATCATCACAAACAACCAAGCTAAGGCAGCGCCTAAAAGACCAAACCAGAAACCGGTATAGATAAAGGGACGCTTCACCCAAGAATCGGTCGCACCGACTAATTTTGCGACTTGGATTTCATCTTTGCGATTTTCTATCGACAGACGGATCGTGTTACCCACCACCAGCAAGACAGACAACGCCAACAAAGCACCTAGAACCAGAACAACACGGTTAGCGAGTTCAACAAACGAGGCTAAACGCTCAACCCAAACCATATCCAACACTACATCATCGACTTCAGGCATTTCCGATAACGTCTGTTGCAGCTTTATTAGCGCTTGTTTCTGATTGTCTATGGGCTGTACCACGACCACCGCAGGCAGTGGATTGCTATCTAGAAAGCTTAAAATGTCAGCAAACTCCGACATCCGCTGAAATTCCAGCAGGCCTTGCTCTTTAGTTACCAATTCGACAGCAGCCAGATCCGATCGCAACAGCATGTTTTGGCTAAAGCGTTCGGCAGCTTCATCGGCAACCGAAGTTTTCAGATAGATAGAGATACGCGGGTCACCCTGCCATTGGCCGCTCAGGTGATTAATATTCTTCAAACCAACAAACATAACACCCGGCAACGCTAGGGCAATCGCCAATACCGCTAACGTCATTAAGCTCGGTAAAGGCGTCGATTTTAAGCGCTTTAGTGAATCTTGTGCCGTCTTTTTATTATGACGCAACCAGCTTTTTGCCTGAGCAACAAAGTCGATTTTATGCCGAGCAGCACCTTTGGATTGAGCAGGTGCCGGAGCAGCAGCGTCTACGGGCCGCTCTTGTCGAACTGCACCGCGTCTTTTCGGTTCTCGATTAGCCATCGCGTAGCAACCTCCCCTGATCCAAAATCAAGGTGCGATGACCCATACGCGAGATCAAAGCTAAATCGTGACTGGCAATAAGAACGGTCGTGCCATGGCGATTAAACTCCATAAACAGACTCATGATCTCGGCAGATAGCGTAGGGTCGAGGTTACCGGTAGGCTCATCGGCAAGTAGCAATTGCGGTTTGTGCACGATTGCACGAGCGATACCTATACGCTGCTGCTCGCCAGTAGATAAGGTAATTGGATTAAACTTCTCTTTGTGCAGCAAACCCACCTTATCCAAGGCAGCTCTTACACGTCGCCCCGTATCTTCCTCATCGTAACCGGAGATATGTAACGGCAACGCGACATTTTCAAATACAGTGCGATCAAAGAGAAGCTGATGGTTCTGGAAAACCACACCGATACGGCGGCGGTGGTAGGGAATATCTTCACGGCTAAACTGCGCTAAATCCTGTTGGGCTATGGAAACGCAACCTCTCGTAGGGCGTTCCATCAACATGATCAGTTTGAGTAACGTACTTTTACCTGCGCCTGAATGACCTGTTAGAAACGCCATCTCGCCACGTTGCAGCGTAAAGTTTACGTCTCTAAGCGCATCGTGCCCTTCAGGGTAACGTTTGCTTACATTCTCAAACTGAATCATGCGGAATCCCTTTCACGACTTAATCAAATAGCGCGTCTACAAATTCCTGAGATTTGAATGGACGAAGATCATCAATCTGCTCGCCAACACCAATAAAGCGGATCGGCAGGTCCATCTGTTTAGCGATAGCGAAGATCACGCCACCTTTGGCAGTACCATCCAGCTTAGTTAGGGAGATACCCGTCACACCAACACTGTCTTTAAAGATCTTCGCTTGGCTCAAAGCATTCTGACCAGTACCAGCATCAAGGACCAACATCACTTCATGTGGCGCTTCTGGAGAAAGCTTCTGTGTTACACGAACAACTTTTTCCAGCTCTTGCATTAGGTTGTCTTTATTCTGCAGACGACCTGCGGTATCAGCAATCAATACGTCAACGCCTTTAGCCTGAGCAGATTGCACCGCATCGTAAATAACAGATGCAGAGTCTGCACCTGTGTGCTGTGCCACAACAGGAACATCGTTGCGCTCACCCCATACCTGCAACTGCTCAACAGCCGCCGCACGGAACGTATCACCTGCAGCTAGCATCACTGACTTACCTTCGCTCTGGAAGCGTTTCGCCAACTTACCAATCGTAGTTGTTTTACCTACGCCGTTTACCCCTACCATCAGGATAACGTAAGGCTTGTTATTACATTCTACTTTTAGCGGCTCTTCAGAACGATGTAGCAGGCTCGCGAGTTCCTCTTTAAGTGCCACTTGTAATGCTTGCGCATCGCCTAGCTGTTTACGTTCTACCTTATCCGTTAGACGCTGGATAATGTCAGATGTCGCTTCAACACCAACATCAGCCATCAATAGAAGGGTTTCGATCTCTTCTAACAGATCATCATCGATCTCTTTCGCACCAAGGAAAAGGTTACCCAACTGCTCCGTTAGGTTTGCCTTGGTCTTGCTCAAACCAGACTTAATACGTGAGAAGAAACCTTTCTTCTCTTGTTTCTCTTCAACTGGTTTCTCTGCAGGTGCTGGAACTGGTACTTCCACTTCCGGCTCTACCTGAGGTTCGTCAGCTACTTCAGCTACGGGCTCGGCTACTGGCGTTTCTGGCTCCGTTTCCACAACAGTTTGCGGTGCTTCTTCCGCTTGCTGTAATTCTTGTGCTGGCTCAACGGCTTCTGCAGATTCAACCACAGCTTCAACGACTACCTCAGCAACTACCGGCTCAACCTGAGTCTCTTCCTGAACTTCTTCTTTAACAGCTACAGGCTCTGATTCTTGAGGGACCGCAGCAGGCTCAGTTGCTTCAACAGCAACAGACTGCTCAGGCGCAGTCGTTTCGGCCTCAACTTCAACCTTCTCAACATCCTGTTCCTGAGTCTGCAGATTCTTTTCTTCTTCTGCAGGCTTACCACCGAACATGGATTTCAATTTTTTAAACATTTAACTTCCTCATACAGCCGCCAAATGATTCGGCCACTGGTTGATATAATTCTGCACTTATTTATTCAGCTGAGTCGTCGCTACTCAAATAGCGGTAGATTCCCGCCAGTACTAATGCGGTGATCACAACACCTGCGTAAGCAATGTAATCAGTATTCCAGCCTTCGGTAACAAACCATTTTTGTAAACTCAGCATGATTTTCCGTTCTCATACGGCATATTATTTGGGTGATAATGGCCAATAAAATCCAGCAGTCCACCCACAAAGTCTGGTATCTTATCACAGTGATTTGGTACAGAGACTACCCTTATGACAAATGAATACCGTCCCCTGTTTAATCGTAAATATTTGATCGGCCTCGTATGGTTCAGTTTGATCGCCATTATGATCCTTTCATCTATGGGACCAGGGGCAGTCAAATATCATGACATCGAGTCAAATGAGGCACGAACGCTTAGCTGGATGGAGTTAGATGACCAGCCTATTACGCTGGTTTTACTGTTGCCTACACGCCCTGCTTTTAACTCGACTCAGCGCCAATTACAGCAGCTTCAAAGTCAGATTTTACAGCAGCGCTTAAATGCACTGGCGAACCCGACTTATAGCTATCATGTGTTACCTCGACAAGACCGCATCGAAGTTACGCTTCGCTGGTCATCAACGCAAGAATTACCTAATTTGAAATCGATCTGGACTGCGTTAAGTCAACCGGTCGAAAGTGCCCGCTGGCAGGATCAACTTAAAACCATCCAAGCACGCCAATATCTCGATGGCCAAAACAGCGAACAGCAGATCATTAATCACTTTTATGAGCGCTTACAGCCAAGCAATCGCATGACAGTTTTGGGCAACCTCAGTCGCAGCTTTAACGTCATGTTCGAAAATCCACGCTTTGCATTGAGCGGTGAAGGGGCTGAAGATCTCGTTTCAACAATTGAAGATAGTCTTCCACAACAGCAAAACGATCAAAACGCACCACTGATTACAGCCAGCCCTCAGTTTATCCAGCAAGGCGAGAGTGCAGATCAACGCTTCCGCTTACTGGTTGGCACGCTCATTCCCGCTCGCGACTCGAAAGATTTCGTCCAAGAAAGGTTAAGTGCACAAGTACTTCAAGACCTGCTCAGCCAACAACAAACACAGTACAATCTTAATTTCCGAATGCTTTGGGCCGCTCTGAGTGATACCGGTTACCGTGCGCTGATTATTGATGGTGTGCAAAATCCAGGTCCAGTATTGCCCCAGCTTAGCCAGATGATTACCGAAGATCTGGTAGAAAAAGGCCAACAGAACCTAGCGTCTCAATGGCATGAAAATATGCGCGATATCGCCAACCAAGTGCAGGCGCTTAATCTGATTGCGTTCTACCGTTTACCGGAAGACACTTTAGAAACCTATGCTGAGCAAGTTTTAGATCAAGATACCGATCAAGTGATCGAACTCGCGCGCAAAGCCTTACAGGCAGATAAACAAATCAGTATCCTTCAATCCCCCTCGCTTTAAAGGAAAGACCATGGGCCGTCGCAACCCTCCTCGCAAACAGGTGAATAAGACAGATACCCCCCGTTCGCAACTACGTATTATCGGTGGCGAATGGCGTGGCCGAAAGATAGAGTTTTTTGCCGTCGATGGTTTACGCCCTACACCGGACAGAGTAAGAGAAACCTTATTTAACTGGATTCAATCCTCGGTGCCGGGTGCGCAATGCTTAGACTTATTCAGCGGTAGTGGTGCACTTGGTCTGGAAGCTTTATCTCGTGGCGCTGGCAGTATGACCTTTATCGATCTAAACCCGACCACGTCCAGAAAGTTGAAAGACAACATCCAGTTTTTAAAATGTCAGAATGCCGAAGTTATTCAAGCCAATGTGCTTGAGTGGCTACAAAGCCGAAAAACTGATTGCGAGCAGCGCTATGATCTGGTGTTCCTAGATCCGCCTTTCCGCCAGGATCTTATCGCGCCGTGCTGCGAATTACTGGAAGCGCACAATCTGTTATCAGAAAATGCTCTTATTTACGTTGAAAGCGAGTCAGAACTACATCACCCACAGGTACCTAGTCACTGGCATGAGCATAGACAAAAAACGGCAGGCCAAGTGACCTACCGTTTGTATATGCGTAATAGCTAGCCAGTGAGTTAATAAGCTGGCTGTACGTCGTCTAGATAGAAGCTAGCTTTATATTTTTTCAAATCATTTACGTGTATATCTTTTGGGAATTCAAAGCGGGCAGCAAATACCTGGCCCGGTTTGATATAGCCTTTAACGTGATCAACATAACGCTCAATCTTACCATTACGTTTTAGGTACATCCCCATCACCATATCTTTCAAAACCGGCCCTTGCACTGCATAACGCCAGCGAGTTTCTAGGACATGGTTACCGGCTTTACGGGATGACTCTAGCTTCAAACCGTTCTGTACCGCTTTTACAAAACGCGCTTGATCCTGCTGACGACGTTCTTCTACTTTTGCTTCCTGGTGCTGAACATAAGCCCCCAGTGCTGTAGAGAGCAAAGCGGCAACGCCACCACCATCACCTGCGGCTACTTCATTGCCATTTTTGCGCCACAATACATTGTTATCCAACAACTGAGCTGAGCGAGGATTAATCTGGCCTTTGCGGTAATAAGGCAATACAGCCTTACCGACTTTATAAGCCTCTTTATAGCGTTCGGCATTTACAGGGTGATCATGATGGAACAAAGCTCGGGCATTACCTTCCGCTGCATATTTTCTCTGCCAAATACGGCTAGCAGCGAGAGGATCATACCCGGCGAATGCTGTGTACAAGATGCCGATACGATCAGCCTCTCTCTCACTTTCATGAGTAAAAGCAGCTTTGTAACCACTACGACGCGCGGAATTCGAACCCGCTAATGCACTGATCTGAGCATGTGTTTGTCGCTCATACACATGGTTTGCCACTGTATGTGCGATCTCATGGGCAACAACCGCAGCTACCTCCGCATCACTTTTTAGGTCCGTCATCAACTTAGAGTGCACAACGATGTAAGTGCCCCCTGTGGTAAATGCGTTAAAAGAATCGCGCTTGATCAAGATAGGTTCCCAGCGCTCATTTTTGAGATGAGAGATCTGATGGATACGGTCAAAAATTCGCACTAAACGCAGGTATTGGCTACGACTCACTGCCGCATTTACGGGTCTTTTGTGTTTCTTCTCATTGGCAATGATTTTTTCAACATAGGCGTTACCCTGCTGAATCTGAGCAGAGCGATTCGCCATACTCAAGCTACGCTGGCCTGTAACTCTATCTTTTTCACTGACAGATTCAGCGACTTGATAAAGCCCTCTATCTACCTTTTGTAGGGTCTGACAGCCCGCTAGCCCAAGAACAAACGCGAATACAGCAAAAATACGCAACCAAGACATCTTTGTAATACCCTTAAAACCTATATAGTTATTGGTAATAAAAAACAAATTTCTTATAACCGATATAAATCAAACCATTCCATTATAGTATTTGTACCGCCCGTGCAATTCAGATAATATGCCGCACTTGCTAAACTGCTATTTTATTAGGCCTGCACAATATAGGCACTAATTAGACATCAACTGCTGTGAACCTGATATGAATACAGCCGTATACCCAGGAACATTCGATCCAATCACCAATGGTCATTCGGATCTAATTGAGCGTGCATCTAAACTTTTCGATAAAGTTGTTGTTGCTATCGCCGAAAGCCCTAAGAAGCGACCACTACTAGAATTAGAAACTCGAGTAGCTTTGGTAGCCGAGGTAACTGCGCACCTCGACAATGTTGAAATTGTCGGCTTTGATTGTCTACTAGCAGAGTTACTAGAGCAACAGAACGCAAATATTATTCTACGTGGATTGCGTGCAGTTTCGGATTTTGAGTACGAGTTTCAACTTGCAGCGATGAACCGACATCTAGCACCGAACGTAGAAAGTATATTTTTAACACCAGCGGAACATTTATCTTTCGTTTCCTCCACGCTGATCAGAGAGATCTCCAGCTTGGGTGGTGATGTCAGCAAATTTGTTCATCCGTCGGTGACCAAGGCCCTGATTGAGCACCAGCGCCTGTAAATTTACTTTTATGACAGTGAGGTAGTCATCATGGCATTGATCATTACTGACGAATGTATCAACTGTGACGTATGTGAGCCGGAATGTCCGAACGAGGCCATCACTCCGGGTGACGAAATCTATGAAATCGAACCATCCAAATGTACTGAGTGTGTAGGCCACTACGATACTCCTCAGTGTGTTGAAGTTTGCCCAGTTGACTGTATTCCGAAAGATCCAGATCACGAAGAAACTGAAGCGCAGCTAATGGAGAAATACCAGAAGCTAACGGGCTCATAAGCCCCAGTTTCAAGACAGTTACAAAAAAGCAGGCCTTAAGCCTGCTTTTTTATTGCCTGAAATTCAGATCTATTGATAACGCTCCTGCCAGAAGATCATTCGATCATTACCACGAGCACGACCGAACGTAATAATCGCATCAGGCACACTGATGTCGTTAGCATTGCCATCCTGATCCCAATCGTATCTTAACCATTCATCGATCGAAGACAATCCCACTGGGAAGTAACCAGTATTGTCATTACCGCCTGTACCTGCACCCGGCGCCGTGAAGATCAGGCTGAAATCACCCGATGCGGCATCACTATTTGTGCCATTGATGCTTAAATTACCTACGGTACTACCATCACCAACGGTAACAGTGCGGTCTGCAGCAACACTACTGATTGGATTACCATCGTAACTAATATTGGCTAATGGAATGGCAGTACAGCTATCATCTGTATTGCGCACAAACGCAGCGCTATCCCAATACTGAATTTCAAACGGTACCGGGAGATCTTCAGTTTCTGGGCCATGGGCGGATTGCAGGATAACGCGACCGTAACGAAGCTCCGTAGGATCCCCCAGCGCTATGCCTGTACAGCTTCCAGTACAATCACCCGCTAAATCGGGATCGATATTCAATGCTGAAGAAGTAAAGTTACGGCTATCTAATTCAGAAGAGATAGACATGCCTAACTGCAGCTGGGTGTAGGGACCATCTTCTAACCCAGCAGATCCACCTTGGCGTTGGAAGATCAGATCAGTAATATCAGTTGAGCTTAGCGTCGTTCTATCAATGACACCCTCAGCCCAACCACTTAACGAGGTAGGCGTAGTGAGACGAGAACTGAGCTCATTGCCGTCATTATCATCCTCAGCGCTCAATTCCAAAACTGCAGTATTGCTATAAAGCGCAAGGTCATAGTTTTCGGTGAGCTCCCCGTCGGCAGAACGTGCTTCAATCTTGTATTCAAGGGCAGAGAACGGCTGTTGCATATAAGTAAACGGAGTACATTGTTCCTGCACAGCTGATTCAGTTAGAACGAAGTGATCTGGATAGAAGCGGCCAACCTTACGGTATTCACTACCAATATCCACGCCCGACTGAATATAGTTACTCATCGAGCCCTTAAGTTGGATACTGCCTACTTCATCATACTTCAAACCAACAGCTGAACCATTAGCAGCCCCAAGCGATATGGTTGCTGTACCACCGCTAAAATTACCTAACTGCCCAGTCCCAGTATTCGGCGTAAAGAATGTCGCATCTGCAGATAGAGTTGCAGATCCGGTAAAGTTTGGCGTAATGCCATTATCAGTCAGATCAGCAATATTATCGGTACCGCTTGTTTCCAACAGCGTATTGCCATCAGTATCTATTGCATCGGGAATACCATCATTATTGGTATCCTCAGCAGCATCATATAGATAAGCGTTTACCTCAACATCAAACGGTTCATCAGCAGCGATAAAGCCTGACGCACTCGTAGTCCCAGTTTCATCACCTTCTGGATTAGCTTTACCTGCAGAAGAAATAACCGGGAAACCGAACCCAAATGGACGCACAACGAATAGATTCGAATTGCCTGTCATAACCGCGCCAGTGTCTGGCACGGTATAACTCGCCTGTAACTGCATTTCACCTGCATCATTGTAGTTAAGGCGGATAGGCGCTTTAGACTCTGCATCGAATATCATAGCAACAGACTTAAATGTTTCCGGTGTACCGGCATTGAGGTCAACCTCAGGATTACTGCCACTTACAACATTAAATTCACGCCCAGAAACACACGAAGTTGGGTTACTACACTGAGCCGCTAAATTGATCGATTTAGGAATACCATCATTTGGAAAAGCAGCCTGACAAACACTAGGGTCTGCAGTGGTCGCTTCAACCGCTTGAAGATAAAGGTTAGCAGCCCCAAACCCAGCATCAGATGCTTTACCCGCTATCTGAGTTGGTATGGTCTCTACACCAGCGCCATCAATAAAACGGAAGCCCGCGAGGGTGAAGGTAATATTAGGGTCATCAGCTGCTATCCAACTACCGCTGTTCTCAGTAATGGAACCATCTGTAACGTTGAAACCAAAGGTTTCGCTGGTGCCACTTAAGATTGGGTGAGCAAACTGTAAAACCGCCGACTGTGCACCAGAAGCAAAGGTAAACGTAGCTACGCCATCATCAGTACTACCATTATCAAATGCCGATGTACCACTCACTGCACCCACCCAATTGCCTTTACCGGAAGTAGCAGTGATCGTCATAGAAGCGCTCCCTGCGTCTACCGCACTATGAGCGCTATCATGAGCCGAGACAGTAATATTCTCAATTAAACAGGTTACACCACTCTGATCATGAGTAATGGAGTAGTGATCAATCGATGCAGCACAACTACGAGGGGAACCATCCCAGTTGTTAGAGTTCATAATGTTGGTTCGTATATTACCGATATCAGTCTGTGTCAAAACAGAGTCAAAAATCAGCATTTCATCCAGTAGGCCTTCCCAATCCTGAGAGCTATCAAAGCCACCACCAATTGAATCCTGCTCCTGACCCAAAATCAGGCCGCCAGTAACAACAGATAAAGGATTACTATCATTGGCATCTGGATGAGTAATACACCCTTGGCTCACACCATCGATAAAGAAACAGCTTTGTAGGCTATTTGCTTTACGGGTCCATGCGAGCTGGTGCCAATAACCATCTCTCATAGTTGGGGTACTACTCATTCGGGTAGAGGTATCAAATGGTGAATCACTTATAGTCGGCCAGAACTGGTTTGAGTTATCAAAATACCAAACAGCCTCATTGGTTGCCGCGCCAGAGTTACCCGAAGCCGCAGAGAGAATGGTCGAATCTTGAGTCTGCGAAGTCTTCGCCCAAACAATAACGGTGAAGTCCTCTAACCCATCCATCGCATCCTTGTTTAATGAGATAAAATCAGTGGTACCTGCCAAACTTAGATCTGCCGCATTACAAAGCTGAGCATCACTACTTGGAGAGCTGTTAGTAGCCGTACCATGGTAATCATTACCACTGGAATCAGCCACGTCATCCGTACCACTCCAACTATTTTCATCGAATCGCCAATCAGCTACCGGACTTAGCGTGGCAGTCGCGCAACTACCTCGGCTAGTACCATCATAGTTATTACCAGCATTCTGATTGGTATAAATTTCTGTGACTTGCGCGCTAGTAAGAACCTGTCTGAATGTTAACAGCTCATCAAAATCACCATCCGCAGAAACATTACCTTCGCCTGCGATATAATCGCTGCGGTTATCCCCAAGATAAAGCGTCAGCATCTCACCAATAGATAGACTTTGTGAGAATGTGGCATTTACCTCCTGAGCACCATTTACGTAAAGCTGCATATTCCGATTAGCCATATCCCACGTGGCAACAATATGTACCCATTCCGTTGATGGATAACTGAAGCTAGTAGAAGAGGAATAACGATAATCTGCATCGGACGTATTCTCTAATCCGTACCTTAACCGCCCGCTAGTCTCCATAGTGATGAAGAAATATTTATCATCACTACCTGTGGAAGACGCACTTAGTAAAATCTTACGGCTACTGTTGTTGCCCCACGTATCCGCTGATCTATACCAAAAACTGATTGAACCGGTATCGCCAATTTCATCATCAATATCAACTTGGGAATCAATAGCATAGTAAGTATTCGTGCCACTATTAGCGCCAACCGAACCCGCGCGACAAATCTTACCATCGGCAATATTTGTCACATTGCCAGACCCAGTATCGACAACTGAACCATCGTTACTACCAATGTTGTCTTCTATCTCTCCACTGGTCCCATCCCAAGACGTTTCATCCATACGATGCTCTGAATAAGGCGTAGGAACCATCACCGTACAGTTTGAAGCAGATCGAGAGGTACCATCTGCATTTAAGCCGCTATTTTCATTAGTATAAATCTGCTGAGCATGAGAAGAGGAAAGGACTGATGCATAGACTTTAAATTCATCAATATAACCATCAAAAGCCTGACCGCTGTTGAAAGAGCCACCGTATGAATCCTGTTCTTGTCCAAGAATAACCGAAGAGCTATTGCTGATAGAGACCTGAGAACCACCACCATCATCATGACAGGCAGCAAAGTTACCATCGACATACAAGCACATATCATTGCCTGATCGAGTAATCACTAGATGGTGCCAGTTATTATCAGTCAGAGTGGTTCCGGCATTTAGAGTATTACCGTTATCTCCGACATTCAGACGTACCTGCGAAGAATTAATCAGATAGATCTCTATCTCATCATCACCCGTACTGTTGCCTAGCGCTTGGAAAACCTCTTGCTGAGCCTTGGAAGTACCGGTTTTTATCCAAGTAGAAATACTAAAGTCATTAAGGCCATTCAAAGCATCACGGTTCACGGTTACGTAATCAAAAGTACCGGTGGCCGAGAGATCTAAAGAACGGTTAATAACTAACTCAACAGCAGAACTATCCGTACTATTTGCTGTACCGTCATAATTACCGGCACTGTCGGTAACACCTGAGCTTAATGAGCACTCATCAAACCGATATTCAAGATCTGGGCTTGGTAATGGGCCACTACCGCCTCCAGACGATGCATTAATCGATACACCTGCAATCGCCCAGTCATCACTATCTTCCAGGTCCCAACGAATTGACGTCGAGGACTGACCGTCTCTCGTTGCACCTGCTCCAGCTAATTTATTGTTGCCGTTTGCCTTATAATTCCAACGCTCTGTACCTCTATCTATATCGAACGGATCATCTTGCTGCTCTGCAGCAGCGACAGCAAACACTAGATCCCCTGATGAAGAAGAAACCGAAACCGAGGCGCGATCACTATCGCCGGTATTACCCTGATAAGAGGAAACGGGGTTGATCTGGTCCACCCCTGTAAAGGTCATAACCCCAGCCCCGCCGTTTTTTTGTACCGTCTCATTGAAGGTAACAACGACATTGGCTGAGCCTGCATTAGGATTCGTTAACCGCCAAATTTCTACTCTCGAATCATCCCCGGTTGCAGTAGAGCCAACACGAGTTAAAGCAACACCACCATATGTGACGGAAGTTACTGATTCGAAATCCTCATTCCATAAGGAGACGCCCACCAGCATCAAGCGTTCGCTGCCGCTTCCTGTGGTATGAGAAATGGTTAGAGAAGAAGCACTGGAAAAGTTACCCGAAGAGGTATTATCAATAGAGATTGCAGCAAAGAGATGCTGAGTGAAGAATAAAAGAAATATATAGAGCCCTAGATAAAACCGTTTCATCCCTACCTCAGCTACAACAAATAAATAGGCCATCCGTTAATTCTAGACCGATTCTGTACAAAAACGTTCTAAATAGCCGCCTTGATCAAGTTCAGTTGATACCTTTCATCCAAAATCCGCCCTATCGCACTACCTTGCGCTAAGTGATAAGCATACTGCATATGTAGGCAGCGAATTTTATCCCATTGAGAGATACCACCGATCCCATACTTACTGTACAGCGGTGTAAAACCTAATTCTTCGATACGTTTTTTCTGCTCTTCAGAAGCAGAAGCCCAACGAAGATCTACATAACGCTGCTGATCCGCTAAGTGCTCAGCGCGAAGCTCTTCGTTATCCATCAGTTCTTGTTCCAACTCTTTAACCGCACCTGCTGTTTCTATCTCAGCAATGGCTTGATAGATATCCTTACTGGCCATCCAAAAAAGCGTCGGGAAAGGTTTATCATCAACCAAAAGATCCATCTGCAATACCAATGGAACCTCTTGATCGTTTTGCACAGCAATACCCGCTAAACCACGAGGCTCACGGCCTAACTGCTGTCGAATAATTTCTAACTGCTTTTCACTTGGTGAAATCAACACTACTACTCTCTATCTGTGACAAGCGAATGAATAGATTAATCTATTTATTATACATTACCGTAGTCTTCACCACGGCCAAGCCAACGTTCAACTAAGGAATCTGCAAAATCAGGCCACTCTTGCATCTGGCCCGCCACCATTTTAACCCGGGTCAAAAGGTCAGAATCACGTTGCAGGTCTGCCATTTTAAACTGCATTGTTCCGGTCTGCCTTGTCCCGAGTACTTCACCTGGGCCACGCAGTTGCAAATCCTTCTCTGCGATTTTAAAACCATCGGTGGTTTCGCGCATCACGGTCAAACGCTCACGCCCCTGATTGGATAAAGGCACTTGATACATCAACACACAAAAGCTTTCGACAGAGCCTCGGCCCACTCGACCACGCAGCTGATGCAGCTGTGCTAAACCTAAGCGCTCGGGGTTTTCGATGATCATCACACTGGCATTAGGAACATCAACACCTACTTCAATGACCGTAGTGGCGACTAAAAGATCCAATTCAGCGGATTTAAACTGCTGCATAATTTCAGCCTTTTCAGCCGGTTTCATACGGCCATGGACTAAACCTATGCGAAGTTCAGGTAGCGCTACTTTCAGATCTTCAGCAGTAACTTCTGCCGCTTGGCACTGCAAAGCTTCAGACTCTTCAATCAGAGTACATACCCAGTAAACCTGACGCTTTTCTGCACAGGCTTTTTGTACTCGCTGAATGACTTCATCACGGCGGTTATCGGCGATAACTACTGTATTCACAGGTGTTCGTCCCGGTGGCAACTCATCGATAATAGAGCAATCCAGATCGGCGTAAGCACTCATAGTCAGAGTTCGGGGAATCGGCGTAGCGGTCATAATTAACTGATGCGGAGCTAACTCACCATTGCGCCCTTTTTCACGCAGTGACAGCCTTTGATGCACACCAAAGCGGTGCTGTTCATCGATCACCACTAAACCTAGATCAGAGAAAACAACTTCCTCTTGGAAGAGCGCATGAGTCCCGACAACAACTCTTGCCTCGCCAGTTCTAATCGCTTCTAGTTGCGTCTGTCGCTGCTTGCCTTTGAGTTTGCCTGCCAACCAAGCAACTTTGATATCCAGTGACTCTAACCAGTTACTGAAGTTGATAAAGTGCTGCTCGGCCAATATCTCGGTCGGCGCCATAATCGCAGCTTGCAGGCCACTTTCCACCGTTTGTAGAGCAGCCAAAGCAGCCACAACGGTTTTACCTGAGCCTACATCACCCTGCACTAAACGCAGCATGGGATAAGCTTGCGCCAAATCGTTGGCTATTTCGTTGCCTACGCGCTGTTGCGCACCGGTTAACGGGAACGGTAGCTGATCTAAAAAGGTCTGTTTAAGTTGTCCTGTGCCCGGTAGTTCCGGCGCGCCTTTTTGACGTGCTTTTTGGCGTAATTTCAACAACGAGAGGTGATGAGCGAGTAGCTCTTCAAACGCCAGACGACGTTGGGCAGGATGCATCCCGTCCAACAAAAGGTGTTGATCTACATCGACTGGGGGGCGATGCAAATAAGCTACGGCATCATTCAAACTTGGGAACTGCCAGCCCTGACGTAACTGATCAGGCACGAGCTCTTGCAGGCCACCCTCTTTCAGATAGTTAAGCGCTTGATCAGTCAGAGCACGTAAGCGCCCCTGATGAAGGCCTTCGGTTGTTGGATAGATCGGCGTCAGGCTCTCTTCTACCGGCACCAAATCATCGTTATCCACCCGCTTATATTCTGGATGGACGATCTCCAAACCATTCGCCCCGGTGCGCGCTTCACCAAAACAGCGAATACGGGTACCGGGTTTTAAGTTATTTTTCTGAGCAGCGGTAAAATGAAAGAAACGTAGCGTCAGCGACCCAGTACCATCTTGAATACGGCACAACAAACTACGGCGACGACCTTTGCTAATATCCGCTAGTTTTACCTCACCCTCAACCACGCACTCATCACCAGGACGTAGCGCCCCCATAGGCACAATACGCGTGCGATCTTGGTAACGCAGAGGAAGATGAAACAACAGATCCTGTAGATTTTGAATACCAAGGTTATGCAGCTTCTGTTCTAACGCAGCGCCAACACCTTTTAACTCTGTGACAGGAATCGCAGCGAGCAACAAACTTATTTACCACCTGCAGGGTCAAAAGAGGCAATCGCTTCAACCAACACATCGATCGCCTGCGGACGCGGGAAGCTAGCACGCCAAGCAACCCCAACTGTACGTTCCGGCACAGGCTCTTGGAACGGTCGCGTTACCACCATCTCTGATTGACCCGTTCCATATACAGCGGATTGCGGCAATACAGAACAACCTAGGCCAGAACCAACCATCATACGGATAGTTTCTAGAGAGCTACCCTCGGTAATCGTATGTTGAGTATTAATCGCTTGATTCAACGTTGGGCAGGATTCTAATACCTGATCCCTAAAACAATGCCCTTCACCCAATAACAACAGCGGGGTATTAGGCAGATCTTCACTATTGATCGTTTTCTGCTGAGCCCAAGGATGACCCACAGGCATCAGCATTTCGAAATGCTCGTCGTAGAGAGGACGCGTCAGAATATCTGGCTCTTGGAATGGCAGCGCCAAGATAATTGCATCCAGCTCACCATTACGGATCTTAACTCGCAGGTTCTCGGTGAAGTTTTCCTCGATATAAAGCGGCATATCCGGTGCGAGCTTTTGTACCTGAGAAACCAGATGAGGAAATAGATAAGGTCCAATTGTGTAGATCGCACCAACACGAAGTGGGCTTTTCAGTTGATCTTTGCCCTCAAGCGCCAGATCTTTGATGGTATCGGCTTGCTCAAGCACGCGCTGCGCCTGTTGCACCACTTTATCACCTACAGGTGTGACTCGAACCGAGTTTTTACTGCGTTCAAACAGTGGTACACCCAACTCATCTTCGAGCTTTTTGACCGCTATAGACAAGGTAGGCTGACTGACAAAGCACTTTTCAGCCGCATGACCAAAATGCTGTTCTCTCGCCAAGGTAACAATGTAACGCAATTCTGTAAGGGTCATCCGGCCTTATCCTTTGCTATGATAGGTCTGTGATTTTCGGAGGCTTAACCTGTATGCAACAAGCAACTATTCTCATCGTCGGCTGCGGCGATGTTGGCTCAACACTTGGACAAATGTTATTAAATCAAGGGCATAAGGTATTTGGCCTACGTCGTAATATAAACCAGCTACCGCAAGGCATCCAAGGAATAAGCGCTGATCTCACAAATTTAGAGAGTTTAAAAGCGGCTCTGGCGGATTTAGATGAGTGTCACATCCTTGTCTACGCGGCAGCTGCCAGTAGTCACGATGAAGCAGGCTACGAAGCGGCCTACGTAACCGGCGTACAAAACACCCTACAAGCACTACCCTCCAAACCTAAACATCTATTCTTCACATCCAGTAGTGGCGTATACCACCAGAACGATAGTGAGTGGGTTGATGAATCAAGTCCCTGCGAGCCTAAATCATTTAGTGGCAAAATCATGCTCAAAGGTGAACAGCAGGTTTTAAGCGCTGACATACCGGGTACCGTGGTTCGGTTTAGCGGCATTTATGGCCCCGGAAGAAATCATCTAATAAACCGAGTAATGCGTGGCGATATCGCCCCAGCTAAACCTGAGCATTATAGCAACCGTATCCACCGCGATGATTGTGCGGGCGTCTTAAGCTTTCTAATTTCCAAAGTGCTCAACAGCGAAGCTATAGATCCGTGCTATCTGGCCAGCGATAGCAATCCAGTCACGATGCATGAGATCACTACTTGGATGGCGACAACAATCAATAGTCAGATCACGTCTGAAACCGTTTCACGTCGAGCAGGCAGCAAGCGCTGTTCAAATAACAAGCTGATTAAAGCGGGCTATACTTTTAAATACCCTTCATATACTGAAGGTTACAGTGATTTATTAGATCTTGATCAAAAGTAAGACGATAAATCGAACTAAAAGTCACGATTGCTGCAGTTTTTGATACAATCGCGCGCTCAATTCAGCAGTATTTTATAGTATGCAGCAGTATCGCAATCTAATACTTGGTTTTGTCCTGATCATTACCTTAATGACAGGCTTAGGCGGCTTTAGCCTATACCATCTCAACAACATCTCTAAAGATGTAGACAACATCTATAACCACCCCTTTGCTGTGAGCAATGCAGGTCAGTCGATCCAGACCCTCGTGTTTGCGATGCACCGGGATATGAAAGATGTGGTGTTGGTCAAAGATCCGGATCAACTCAAAGCGACCCTAGAGCAAGTTCACCGCCAAGAGCAGCAAGTACTGCAAGAGTTCGACATTATCTTTGAACGCTTTCTAGGTAATAAAGTCACCATTAAACAGGCTTACCAAACCTTTATTGAGTGGAAACCGATTCGTGACGAAGTAGCCAAATTAGCTTTAGCTGGTAAAACAGAAAGAGCCGCAGAGATTACCCGTACAAAAGGTGCTCAGCATGTAGATAAGCTACTTTCAGAAGTACACGAGTTTGTGCTCTTTGCCCAGAACAAAGCCGAAGAATTCCATCAGCAATCATCAGAGAATAGAGATCACTCGATCTACGTGGTCGCCACCATCGGCGTCTTAACCATTGTTATCTCGTTGTTAACTGCGATCAAGGTGACACGTTTAATCCTGCGCTCGAACAAGGCCCTATCCCAACGAGAACATCTGATCGACCAAAACATTATGCTCGCTAACCTTGATACACAGGGCGTGATTATTGACGCCAGTAACGCCCTGTGCCGCTTCCTCAATACAACTAAAGAGGAACTGGTCGGTAAGCAAAGTAACTTTTTCGATAACTCTGATAGCCACAGCATGCTGTCAGAACAGATCTGGAAAACCATAAAGACCGGAAAAACATGGCAAGGAGAGATCCGTCATATCAACGAAGATGGCTTAATGCATTGGGCAAACTCGCGCATTTTACCCAACATTAATGATCGTTATCAGATAACTGGGTTTACTAACCTCTTGCAGGACTCCACCAGCAAAAAACTATCGATCACCGATAAACTAACGACATTGCCAAACCGCCGTAGTTTTGAAGATGTGTTAGAACGCGAAATTAAGCTCAGCTACCGTCATGGTACAGCGATCGCGTTAGCTATTCTGGATGTAGATTTCTTCAAACTGTACAACGATACCTACGGTCATCCGCAAGGGGACAAAGCCCTGCGTGATATAGCAAACTGCATTAGAGGCTGCCTACGCCGCCCATCTGATTATGCTTTCCGCATCGGTGGCGAAGAGTTTGCCATTATTATTACGGAACAAGATGTAGCCAAAGCACAGGACTTCTTAGATCGAATTAGAGTAGAGATTGAAGCACTGCATATCCCTCACCAAAAGAGCACTGTCAGCGACTATGTCACTATATCTATCGGTGCCTACTGGAGTGCAGGCAACCAAATTTCTGATAAGAATGAACTCTACACAGAAGCAGATAAAGCCCTGTATCTAGCTAAGAACAATCGTAACGAACTAGTTGTTCATAACCATCAAAGCTATGTAAAAAGCGCATAACAGCCTTGCCCAATAAGTAAGGCTGTTATCTAAGAAAAGAAACAAGAAAGAAAGGTTACTTAGCAAACTCTTCTAACAGGGTTTGCTGAGCAGAGAAGACCTCTTCATCCTCTCCTGGTTGGTTCTGAATATAACTACCGTCCGCCTGTAGCTCCCAGCTCTGACAGTTATCTTTCATGTAGTAATCCAGCTCACGCTTCAAACGTTCACTATGCTTACCAAAGACTTGGAAACCAGTCTCCACACGGTTAAGCATGTTACGTTCCATCCAGTCCGCACTCGCACAGAACACCTCAGGTTTACCGTCATTACCAAAATAGTAAACGCGCGTATGCTCTAGGAATCGACCGATAATTGAGCGAACTTTGATATTTTCAGAAAGGCCTTCAATACCCGGGCGTAAACGACACATACCACGGATAATCAGATCGATCTGAACACCCGCCGCAGCCGCCTCGTATAATGCACGGATCATCTTCGGCTCAGTCAGACCATTTACTTTCACCATGATATGACCTGGCTTACCCGACTTAGCTAAGCGGGTCTCACGACGGATCAGGTCGATCATTTTGGAGTGCAGGGTAAATGGCGCTGTGTATAACTTTTTCAGTTTCTGGATCTTACCCATACCTGTTAGCTGCTGGAAAACCTTGTGGACATCTTCGCCCACCTCTTGGTCCGCAGTCAGATAGCTGTAATCAGAATACAGACGCGCTGTACCGGAGTGATAGTTACCCGTACCTAAGTGAGAATAACGCACTAAGTGATTCTCCTCTTCTCGTACGATTAACATCGCTTTGGCGTGGCACTTGTAACCAACCACCCCATAAACAACCAAACAACCCGCCTCCTGCAAACGTGCTGCAAGATGCAGGTTACTCTCTTCATCAAACCGCGCTCGAAGTTCGATGACTACAGTCACCTCTTTACCGCTACGCGCCGCTTCCACTAACGCATTAACGATATCTGATTTAACCCCTGTTCGATAAAGAGTCTGTTTAATCGCTACGACATCCGGATCTTTCGCCGCCTGACGCAACAGATCCACAACTGGCGTAAATGACTGGAATGGGTGCAACAGCAATTGATCATTAGCTTTTAGGGCATCAAAGATATTGTCGCCTTTCAGCTTGCCTGGGATACCCGGTGAAAAAGGTTTCCAACGTAGATCACTACGTTCGACCAGATCTCGAACCGCCATCAAACGCGTCAAGTTTACCGGACCATTTACGCGGTAAGTCTGAGACTCATCCAGTTTGTATTCTTTTTGCAGAAAACTAATCAGGTCTTCAGGTGTCCGCTGATCCACCTCTAGCCTTACCGCATCCCCGTATTTACGCGAGTGCAGTTCACCACGCAGGGTATTTGCCAAATCTTCAACCTCTTCCACGTCGAAGGTCATATCGGCATTACGCGTGATACGGAACTGGTAGCAACCTTTAACCTTCATCCCCGGGAATAGCTCATCCGCAAATTCGTGGATAATCGAGGACAAGAAGATCAGGTTATCGCCACCATCACAGAGGTTGTCTGGAAGACGGATCAAACGCGGTAAAGAGCGCGGCGCCGGAATAATTGCCATGCCGGTTTCACGACCAAAGGCATCTTTACCATCCAGCTCAACAATAAAGTTCAGGCTCTTGTTTACCAGACGTGGGAATGGATGTGATGGGTCCAGACCAACAGGGCTGATTACCGGTACCACACGATCATGGAAGTAAGACTGCACCCACTCTCTCTGCTCCGGCGTCCATAGATGACGACGAATAAAATGGATCTCTTCCTTCTCTAATTCAGGGAAGATCGTTTCATTCAGAATCTTATATTGGCGATCGACAGTCAGGTGACAGATTTCGCTGATACGCTGCAACACCGTACGCGGGTGCATTGCATCGGGACCTACCGCCTCTCGACCATATTTCAGCTGAGTCATCTGTTCAGCAACACGGATCTCGAAAAACTCGTCCAAGTTGCTGGAGAAGATCAACAGGAACATCAACCGTTCTAGTAACGGATGCTGTTCCTCTAAGGCTTGTTCTAGAACTCGGATATTAAACTGCAGATGGCTGAGTTCACGGTTTATATAGAGCTCGGGCACCTTCAGATCAACCGGTGTTTCCTCTACCTCTTGCTCTGTTGTTGCCACACATTCACGGCTTTCTAATAACGCCGCTGCCGCTTCGCTCTGTTCCGCTGATTCAACCATCACGCTGTTTTCTCTCCCTAATTCTTTAACGACTACAGAATAAAGTTTAGTCGTTTAATATCTGTGCGACGCGTTTCGCAAAATACGTCAGAACGCCATCAGCCCCTGCACGCTTAAACGCCAACAGGGATTCAAGCATTACGCTACGCTCGTCTAACCAACCATTTTGGAAAGCAGCCATATGCATCGCATATTCACCGCTCACCTGATACACGTAGGTTGGCGCTTTTAATTCATCTTTAACTCGGCGAACAATATCCAGATACGGCATACCCGGTTTTACCATCACCATATCTGCACCTTCCGCCAAATCCAGTGACACTTCATGTAGTGCTTCATCACTGTTAGCTGGGTCCATCTGGTAACTAAACTTATTACCTTTACCAATGTTCGCCGCAGAACCTACTGCATCACGGAAAGGGCCATAGTAAGCGCTCGCATACTTAGCGGAGTACGCCATGATCAATGTATTTACAAAACCATTGCTCTCTAGCTCATCACGGATACCACCGATACGGCCATCCATCATGTCACTTGGTGCGACAATATCAGCACCCGCTTCGGCGTGAGATACTGCCTGCTGGATCAAGGTATCAACCGTGCGATCATTCAGCACATAACCATTTTCATCGATAATGCCGTCCTGCCCGTGAGTCGTGAACGGGTCCAGTGCAACATCGGTCATGATTCCCATCTCTGGGCATGCATCTTTAATTGCTTTTACCGCTCGCTGAGCAAGACCATCTGGATTGTAAGCTTCTTCTGCAAACTCAGTTTTGGCATCCATCGGCGTCACTGGGAACAAAGCCATTGCAGGCACACCTAAAGATGCAAGCTCTTTAGCTTCCTTAACCAGTAAGTCGATACTCATACGCTCGACACCCGGCATAGACGCGACTTGCTCAGTTTGATTTTGACCTTCAATCACAAAGACTGGATAGATCAGATCATCTGGCGTTAAAACGCTCTCTCGCATTAGACGACGGGAAAAATCACTGGCACGCATACGACGCATACGTGTTTCTGGGTAAAAGCGCTGGCTGTTATTAAAGGACACGGCATCTTCCTTAGGTTACAAGATGAATATGACAGAAAACGATGACAAGCTTATGACAACCTAGAGATCAGGCTAAAAATTAAGTAACTTTTTGTCACCATAGTAATAAAACTGATCTTATCGTACTCTGCATACAAAAGGGTATGATCAAACTCATATCACTGTAGATAAAGGAGCCTGAAAGCATGAAGAAAATTGCAGTAATTCTATCTGGTTGCGGCGTATACGATGGCGCAGAAATTTACGAGTCGGTTCTGACTTTGCTACAGATCGCCGAAAGCGGTGCAAGTTCTCAGTGTATGGCACCGAATATCGAGCAGATGCACGTTATTAATCACCTTACTGGCGAAGAAGCCGGTGAAACACGTAACGTTTTGGTTGAAGCCGCTCGTTTAGCTCGTGGCGAGATTATCGATCTAGCAACAGCCAATGCTGAAGATTACGACGCTTTGATTATTCCAGGTGGTTTTGGTGCAGCGAAAAACCTATCGGACTTTGCGGTAAAAGGCCCAGAGTGCTCAGTTAACCCTGATGTAATTAACTTTACTCAAGCGATGCATAAAGCTGGCAAGCCAGTTGGCCTAATCTGCATTGCTCCAGCAATGACACCAATTCTATTCGGTGAAGGCGCGACATGCACAATCGGTAATGATGCCGACACTGCATCCGCAATTGAAGCGATGGGTGGTAAGCACCAAGATTGTGGTGTTAGCGAGATCGTAATTGATTCCGAGCGTAAAGTCGTTACAACTCCAGCGTACATGCTAGCGGGTTCAATTACCGAAGCGGCATCAGGTATCCGTAAGCTAGTAGATGAAGTGCTTGAACTAGCTTAAGTAAGAATCACTGACAGAAAAAAGCGGCGGCATTCATTCGCCGCTTTTTTATGCATCTTTTATTAAACCTAAGCTTTACCTTTTAGCCTTTTCCCAGCGTTTACGTTCCCTGACGACGATGCGACCACTGCATAAAGATGCGGTACAACATAGGAATCAGGAACAGCGTCAGTACGGTCGAGAACGCCAAACCACTCACAATCGCAGTCGCTACCGGCCCCCAAATTAAAGAGTGACCACCTAAGCCTGTTGCTAAAGAGAACAAACCGGCAATCGTTGTCAGCGAAGTAATCAAGATTGGAATTACTCGTCGTCTAGCCGCGTATAAGGTGGCATGTTTTACCGACATCCCTTTATCTAATCGTTGATTACCCGCTGATATCAGCACAATCGCTGCATTCACCGCTATCCCAGCCAAAGCGACAACACCGTACATAGTAAATAGGCTCAAAGGGTTTTGTGTCAGCAATAGACCCAGTACTACACCGGTAAACGCCATTGGGATGGTCATCAAGATCATCAGAGGCTGCATATAGCTGGAGAACTGTGTACCCAAAATCAAATACATCAGGCCTATACCAAACAAGAAGAGAATACCGATCGCATCTAAACTCTCTTGGATATCGTCCAACTCACCAGAGAAGTCTAAATCTAGATTTGGAAATTGTACTTGGAGCTCGTTATTCCAATGCTCCAAGACCATAGCGTTAGCGGTTACAGTATCGATGCTGTTAGGCAGAAGGTCAGCTTCAACCGTGATCGCTCGGCGGAAGTTGTAGTGTCGGATATTGCCAAGCGCCTTCTCTTTTTCAAAACGCACCAGATTGATCAACGGAACACGTCCACCATCCGCTAGCGGTAACTCAAATAGAAGTAACTGTTCGATATCACTGTACTGCTGAGGCTTCGCCCGCACCCGCACTTCTAATTTTTCGCCTTCGTGCTGCATATCTGCAACTATTTCACCATCTACCAGCAACTGCGCTGTACGGATAACCTCTTGGGGATTTAGCCCCGCTTGAGTGATCGCATCATAATCAGCTTTCAACGTTAACGTCATACGACCGCCACCGGCGTCATCTGTTACGTCAGTAATGGCATCCACTGTATTCATATACGCTTTCAGTGCATCTGCTGCAGCTCGAATTTCGGCATATTCATCACCACGGACTTTGATACTGATCGGCTTGGATACCGGCGGACCACCCGCAATACGAAGGAAAGAGATATTCAACGGCCCCGGCAACGCCAAGGCATCTTCACGCACCGCAGCTAATAACTCATCGACTGAACGGTTATCTTCTGTTTTTGGCTTCAAACCGACTAAGACCTGGCCATAGTGCTCACCAAACATCGGCGCTGTTTCGGTAAATTGCTGCCCGGCATAACCGACTACTGCTCGCAGATCCTCGTCTTTAACATGCTGTCTTACCACTTTCTCCATCTGCTTCACTTTATTCAAGGTCGCATCAAGCGAAGTTTGAGGTGCCATCTCAATATTGACGTAAAACAATCGCAGCGGATCAGAGGCAAAGAAATCCATCTTAATTAGACCCGCACCTAACGCGCCCATCGAGCCGATAAAGAGCGTACCGATCAAGCTAAAAGTCAGCACAGGGCGACGCATCGCTTTAATCAACGAGCGTACATAAGTGATCTGAATTTTATGGGTCATGCGGGTACGAAAGCGCTGCATCCGTCCCGGATTCGCAAAGGATACTCGTGCCACACTAACGTGTACCGGCAGCATCCAGAATGCTTCGACTAGAGAGATCGCTAATGCGATGGTGACCACCATGGGGATCACCCGCATAAAGTCACCTAATATCCCCGGCAGCAGCATTAAAGGTAAAAAGGCCGCCATTGTGGTTAAAACAGCACTCACCACTGGACGACCCACCTCTTCGAGAGAGGCCATGGTCGCTTGATAGATCGGTTGTCCTAGCTGTAAACGATGATAGATCGCCTCCACCACGACCACCGCGTCATCCACCAGCATGCCGAGCACAATAACCACACCGAGCAGCACGGTGACATTTAAGGTTTCGCCCATGCCCCACAGCACCCAGAAAGTACCTGCCAGAATAAACGGGATACCAATCGCAGTTAAGAAGGCGATATGCGCACCCAAGAACAACCACGCCACTACCAATACCAAGATCAAACCGATCAACGCATTGTTCTGCATAAGGCTGATCGCTTCACGGGTGGGTACGGTCTGATCATCCACCAGCACCAGCTTCACACCGGTCGCTTGGGCCAGCTCGTTACGCTGGTCCATATAAGTTTTAACCCGCTCAACCAACTCCAGAGTATTGGCATTAGCTGTTTTCATCACCGCCAATACAACCGCAGGTTTGCCATCAATCACCGCATCTTGCTGCGCTTTTGCGCGGGTTTGTACAACCTCGGCAACTCGGCCAAGGGTGATCTCTTCCCCCTGTAGATTGATCAACGGGATATGCTTAACCTGATCTGGGTCGGCACTTCGACCCACAAGGCGCACAAGCCATGCCTGCTCACCAACATTCACGCTACCGGCAGAGATATCCTGAAACCAAACAGATACAGTATTCGACAACTGAGTAGGCGACAGCGATAGCGCCTGCAGCGCTTCAGGGTCAAAATTTACCTGCAACTCAGGATCATCCAGACCAATCGGATCGACCCGATCTACACCAGTGATCCGTTCCAGATCTTTTTCGATATTACGCGCTTGCACCCTGAGGTTTTCGTCGTCATCCAGTGCGGTCACTGCCACAGTGACACTTGGAAAAGCGTTGGCGCTGGTGATCTCTAAGATAACCGGATCAATCGCATTTTCCGGTAGCTCGTCTTCTACATTTTGAATCTCTCGGCGCAGATCATTGATACGTTTATCAAAGGTACGCTCATCAATATCAGAAAAACGTATCAGCAAACTCGACACTGCTTCGCGGCTATTAGAAGAAGCAAACTTAATATCCGAGACATTGCGAATAGCGTCTTCCAGCGGGTCGGTTACACGCTTCTCGATATCGTCGGCGCTAGCCCCCGGAAGCACAGTGGTCACGACAACCCAGTTAAAGTTAATTGTGGGATCTTGCTGGCGAGGCAATAGGTTGTAGCAAAGGAAGCCAATCACCAATACCAACAGGAAGGTGAGATTAGCTAAGACATGGTTATTAAACAGGCGAATCAACATAACCGTTTTTACTCCTGCGCCATCACAGTCACATCACTGCCCGATTCAACCCCATGCTGACCTTCGACAATCACCATCATATCCAATGGCAGATCAACAACTGCAGCCTGACCTTCAACCGCTTTAGGTAATGCAATAAATTCTGCTTTGGAATCATTCAGACCCATCACTCCCAACTGACCATCACGGGACACTATGTACTGAACCGGCAAGCGCCCTTGTGGCTCCTGCCATACCAATCGGCCACTACTACCTGATAGCGCTTTCTCTGCGCTAAATTGAAAACGAACTTCTTGAGTACGGGCACGATTTTCAACAAAAGGCACAATCACCCGTAGTCCAAGTGGATAACGCTGCTGTTGAATCAAGTATTCAATCTTTGTGGAATTAGGCAGAGAAGCAAGCTGCTTACTACTTAGCAACGCTGATACTTCCTGACGATCTTCAGCCAGGACCTTAAATAGAGGCGAGCCAGATGCAACCAGGCTGCCTTCACCTACTAAACGTTCAGTCACAACACCTTTAAACGGCGCTACTGGGGTGCAGCGAGATACCGCTAGCTCTGCTTCATCTACACGGGCTTTAGCACCGGAAGCTTGCGCTAATAAGCTATCCAGCTCAGCGCGACGCTGATCACGCAGTTCTTTTGAGGCATTACGCTGTTTTAGCAGTCGCTCAGCTCTGCTTAATTGCTGACGGGCCAAACGCGTTTGCGCTTGCAGCGCGTTTAACTCACTTTTGACTTGGACTAAGCGCAGATCAAAATCACGACATTCGAGCTTTAGCAGTGGCGCGCCCTTATCTAGCTGATCACCAACATTAACAAGCACTTCTTCAACAAGTGCATTTAAACGACTACTGATAATCACATGATGATCGTTGATCACCTGCGCTGGTGCGCTTTGACTGGATGGGACTAACAGTTCAGACAGAGGCTTAACTACCACACTTTCTGCTGCCTGAAGCTGAGTACTTAAAACCAAAAGAGTAAGAGTGAAGAGCTGTCGCATAACTAAGTCCTAACTAAATCCCTGTGAGCCATTTTTTAGAAATGATTCTCAATCTTTTTTCGTGCTACAAAATGATGCATGACCTTGACGCTAATAGCCATACTAAAGTTCACAATGTGTCTAATTTACACGCAATAAAAAGCCCCGCATTTGCGAGGCTTAATAATCAGGTTATCACTTCCGTTATAGACGGACTTCAATACCCTTGTCTCGCATATATTCCTTCGCTTGCGGAACCGTGTACTCATTAAAATGGAAGATAGAAGCCGCAAGCACAGCGTCTGCCTTTCCTTCGATACAGCCTTCCACTAAATGATCTAGATTACCTACTCCACCAGATGCGATGACTGGTACGTTGACCGCATCACTAATTGCACGTGTGACTTCTAGGTCATAACCGTTTTTAACGCCATCTTGGTCCATAGATGTCAGAAGAATTTCACCTGCACCTAGTTCAACCATCTTCTGCGCCCACTCAACCGCATCGATACCGGTCGGTTTACGGCCACCGTGAGTAAAGATCTCCCAACGGTTCTCTTCACCCTCTTTGGATACTTTCTTCGCATCAATGGCTACAACGATACATTGTGAACCAAAGCGCTCCGCTGCTTCTTTAACAAACTCAGGGTTAAATACCGCAGCAGAGTTGATAGATACTTTATCTGCACCCGCATTCAACATGGTACGGATATCCTCGCAAGTACGAATACCACCACCAACAGTCAGCGGAATAAATACCTGCGAAGCCATACGCTCAACTGTATGCACCATCGTGTCACGGCCTTCATGGGTTGCAGTAATATCTAGAAATGTAATTTCGTCTGCGCCCTGCTCGTCGTAGCGTTTTGCTACTTCTACAGGGTCACCAGCGTCGCGAATATCGACAAACTTAACGCCTTTCACCACGCGACCATTTTCTACATCGAGGCAAGGAATAATTCGTTTTGCTAAAGCCATGAGTAGCTACCTCTACAATTTGATCTAATGGATTAAGGTTTAATCGTATTTTCAGTCATCGGTGCAGGTGCTGGCTTACCATCCCAGTTAAGGAAATTCTTAAGCAACTGCAGACCCGCCTTAGAGCTTTTCTCAGGGTGGAACTGCACAGCAAACACATTGTCACGGGCAAGCGCGACATCAAACTGCTGACCGTAACGACAAACACCAGAAACCAAATCACGTTCTTCAGCCGTTACAAAGTAGCTGTGAACAAAGTAGAAACGACTACCATCTTCGATCTCATTCCATAGAGGGTGATCATCCATCTGAGCGACTTCGTTCCAACCCATATGTGGAACTTTCAGGCGCTCGCCCTCTTCTGCTAGGTCATCGCCAAAGTAGTTCACACTACCCTTAAAATGAGACAAGCAATCTACGCCGTCGTTCTCTTCAGAACGCTCAAGCAGAGCTTGCATACCTACGCAGATACCTAGGAATGGTTTACCCGAATTGATTGCATCTGTGACCTCTTTATCCACACCGGCACTTAGCATCTCAGCCATGCAATCACGCATTGCACCAACACCCGGTAAGATAACGCGGTCAGCACTGGCAACAAGCGCAGGATCAGAAGTCACACGTACTTCAACACCCGGCTGTACAAACTCCAGCGCTTTGGCAACAGAGTGTAAGTTGCCCATACCATAATCGATTACCGCTACACTCGACATAACTTACAAACACCCTTTTGTAGAAGGCATAACATCCGCAGCACGCGCATCGATCTCTAGTGAGTAACGCAGTGCACGACCAAACGCTTTAAAGATAGTTTCCGCTTGGTGATGAGCATTGAAGCCCTTGATGTTGTCGATATGCAGGGTAACACCCGCGTGATTTACGAAGCCTTGGAAAAATTCCCAAAACAGCTGCGTATCAAAACGGCCGATATTACCGCGGGTAAAATCACACTTAAAATCGAGCCCAGGGCGACCAGAGAAATCGATAACGACACGGGACAAAGCTTCATCCAGTGGGCAGTAAGCATGGCCATAGCGCATGATCCCTTTACGATCACCTACCGCTTCTTTAAATGCTTGCCCTAGCGTGATGCCGATATCTTCAACCGTGTGGTGGTCATCGATATGAGTATCGCCTTTGGCGTGAATATCTAGATCAATAAGACCGTGGCGGGAGATCTGCTCCATCATGTGCTCTAAGAACGGCACACCTGTATCAGCCTTAAACTGGCCTGTGCCATCAATATTTACCGACACAGTGATCTGTGTCTCCAATGTATCTCGACTTACCTTGGCTGTACGCTCCGCCATGGTTAACTCCCGCTCTATTTGATCTGAGCCGCGATTATACAACCATCCCCCCATCCATGCACATTTCAAAGTAGTAAATTAAACGCAAATGCAGGGACCTTAGGCTATCTTGTAGGTATCGCCTTTCATTAAGGACTTAATCAGCTGATGAATGATTCCGATCTACATCAACTTCTGCGCGGCAATCATCGTGCATTGCTGTTAGTGATTGATGCCTTGCCTTTCCCGATCTATTACAAAGATCATGAAGGTAAGTACCTCGGCTGCAACAAGGCTTACGCAGATTATGTTCAAGTTTCGAGGGAAGATCTAATCGGCAAAAATGTCTTTGAGGTGTTTGATCAAACCCCCGCAGCGATTTTTGCGGCATCCGATATGGAATTGCTGAACAACCCGGGCATCCAGATCTACGAGACACCCGTGCATCGAGAAGGCAAAGAGCTCAACTACGTGAAGTTCCATAAAGCTACCTTTCATGACAGCGATGGTTCCGTTGCTGGGTTGATCGGCGCCATCATTGACATCACCGATCAGAAAACTCTAGAGAAAAAATTTAAACGCCTAGCAACCTACGACGATCTCACCGGAATCTATAACCGCCGAGAAGGCCGCAAACAGCTGAAAAAACTGTGTCAGGAAGCGGTACGTAAAGAGCGCCCGATCTCAGTCATCCTGTTAGATATCGACAATTTCAAAGAAATTAACGACACTTATGGCCACGACACCGGCGATATCGCCCTAAAACAAGTAGCACAATGTTTAGACAGATACTCAAGAGCTCACGACTTCGTTTGCCGTTATGGCGGTGAGGAGTTCATGATTATCCTGCCCGAAACCGATTCAAAAGCAGCACTAAAAATAGGCGAACGCTACTTGGAAACACTACGTGACATGGAAATCCAAATTATCAGTAGCGAAGTGTTGCATCTAACAGCAAGCATTGGCGTAGGCGAATTGGACAAAGAGTTTACCGATCGGGAATTGATGCTCAAACAGGCTGATTTAGCCCTCTATCGCGCCAAAGCCAATGGTAAAAACCAAGTCTGTGGCTAAATTATTCATCCCTCCTTCAGCTTCCACCATTGAAACTTCATTATTTCCGTTTATCCTCATCCCTTCAGAACCCTTGCCAAGGAGAGAACAATGAAAGGTCTGCTGAAAGTAATCGCTGGTCTAGCCGCACTGGTTGTTGTGGTGATCGTCGCCGGTGGTGCCATTCTGGGTGCATTCTTTGATCCCAACGAATACAAACCCGAAATAGAGCAAGCAGCACTTGATAATGCTGGTATCGAACTGAAAATTAACGGCGATATCGGCTGGTCAGTTTTCCCATGGTTAGGACTTGAAGTTAATAAGATTGATGCCAAGTTCCCTGACAAGCAGGATTTAGCCAAACTAAACCAAGCACAGATCTCTGTACGTCTGCCGGCGCTCTTATCTGGCAATGTTGAGATGCAAAGCGTGGTTGTTGATGGTTTAGAGCTAAACCTTGTCCAAGAAAAAGATGGCAGCAACAACTGGGCCGTAGTAGAAGCGGCGGCACCTACTGATACTCAAAAGGATGCGACAACAGCAGCAGCTCCAGCAGAAGAGTCGACGAAAAGCACGTCTGCGCCTATCGCAATCAACATCGACAGCATCCAGATCAGCAACGGCAACATCATCTATCAAGATAAAGCTGCCGATATGGTCGCTAAGCTAACTGAGTTCAACATGTCCTCAGGTCAGGTGGTGACTAACGCTTTCTTCCCTGCGGAACTGAGTTTTAACGCTTCACAAACAGTTAAAGGTGAAGAGCAGATTAAAGCCGCAGCGAAGCTGGCTGCTGAGTTTTATCTGGATCTGAAACAGCAACAGTACAAACTTAAAGGCTTAACTAGCGAGCTAAACCTGAGTGGTAAGCCACTAGGCGGTAAATCACTAGCGCTGAAGACTGCTGCCGATATTGAAGCAGACCTACTTAAACAACAGCTAAGCTTGAACAACCTAAAGCTATCGATTGCGAACTTAAATGCAGAAGGTGCGCTAGCCGTGAATAACTTCGCAGAACCAGCGATCAGCGGCAAGCTGAATGTGGCAGCCTTCGATCTAAATAAACTGCTAAGTGCGGTAGGTCAGGCTGAAGTTAAAACCAACGATCCGAACGTTCTAAAAGCGATCAGTTTATCTACAGAATTAGAAGGCCCAGCCAATACAATCACCGTAAAAGCGCTAACCGTTAAGCTGGATGATACGACCTTCAACGGTTCAGCTGCATTCAACCTAGCAAACAGCAACATCACACTGAATCTGCAAGGCGACAAGATCAATGCAGATCGCTACATGCCACCTGCAGCTCAAGGTAAAAAAGCAGCTGGGTCTTCCAACACAGCTACTACAAGCACTGCTAAAAAGGGTCAGAGTGGCCCTTACTCGAAAGATCCAATTCTGCCAATTGAAACACTACGTGGTTTAGAGCTAGACACAACGCTAGGCCTGAAATCACTGCATGTTTCCAATATGGATATCAGCAATGTAGCACTACAAGTAAGTGCTCATGGCGGCTTGATCAAGGCAACGAAGCTTGATGCTGATCTATACAAAGGCAGCGTGCGTAATAACGTCACTGTTGATGTGCGTAAGAACACACCGGTTATCACCTCGAAGAAAACCATCACAGGTATTCAAGTGGGTGATCTGCTAAAAGATATGGCTAACGCCGATCAGCTAACCGGTAAATTTAACTCTACATCTAATCTAACGCTTCGCGGTAACTCTGTTCACGATTTTGTAAACAGCGTTACAGGTACTGCGAAAGTAAACATGAAAGATGGCGAGCTAAAAGGTTTAGACATGGCACAAACCGTTTGCCAAGGCCTAAACAATGTTAGTGCGCTGGGCGGCGAAGCTGAGCAAGTAGACCGTTCAACACCATTTACCAGTATGGGCGCTTCTACCCGTATCAAAAACGGTGTGGTAAGCAACCAAGATCTTAAAGCGGCACTGGATGCAATGACCCTAAGCGGTAAAGGCACCGTGAACCTACCAAAACAGCTTTTGGACTACCGTCTTGGCTTTATGGTCGAGAAAAATCTGTTTAACGAAACCTGCTCTTTCCCGAACAAACTGGAAGGCGTAGAAGTGCCAATCGACTGCAAAGGTGGCTTTAACACAGAACCAACCAAGCTATGTAAGCCTGATTTCAGCTTTATCACTGACGCGCTAAAACAGGACGTTAAGAAAAAAGTTGAAGAGAAAAAAGAGAAAATCAAAGCCAAAGCTGAAGAAAAAATTAAAGACAAGCTAGGCGACAAACTGAAAGGTTTATTTTAACCCCTAATGACACCTGATTTATTCGCTAACGCCGTGCTGGGATGGTTTGACCAGCACGGTCGTCACGACCTACCTTGGCAAGAAAAAAAGACCGCTTATAACACTTGGATCTCTGAGATCATGCTGCAGCAGACTCAGGTCACCACGGTTATTCCTTACTACCAGCGCTTTATTGAACGCTTCCCAACCGTAGAGGCGCTCGCTGCTGCAGAGCAGGATGAAGTGCTCCATCTATGGACAGGTTTGGGTTATTACGCCCGAGCCCGTAATCTTCACAAAACCGCACAGATAGTCAGCAGCGAACATCAAGGTCAGTTCCCTGAAACCGTTGAAGGCTTGGAAGAGCTACCCGGCATTGGTCGCTCTACTGCTGGTGCAGTGTTATCAATCAGCACCGGTAAATGGGCTCCGATTCTGGATGGCAATGTAAAACGAGTATTAGCACGTTTTTACGCACTAGAGGGTTGGCCTGGCACTACAGCGAATCAAAAGCAGCTTTGGCAATATGCCGAACACAATACACCGCAAGAACGTACGGGCGATTACACACAAGCGATGATGGATCTGGGTGCAACCCTCTGCACTCGCAGTAAACCATCCTGCTTACTTTGCCCATTGCAGCAAGGCTGCCAAGCATTCGAATTAGGCAAAACAGATCAACTCCCTGAACCTAAACCAAAAAAGACGATTCCAGTAAAACAAACCTACATGCTGATCTTGCAGCAGGATAATCAATCCGAGGTTTTACTCTATCAGCGGCCGCCGAGTGGTTTATGGGGTGGATTGTGGAGCCTGCCTCAAGTTGCAGACCTTCGTGACACCTATAACGAAACCGGTTTGGAGCTAGATGAAGAAAGTATTCAGCTTATGGAACCTCTGCGTCACACCTTTAGTCATTTTCATCTGGATATCACCCCAGTGAAGGCCCGAGTGAATACCCCTACAGACTGTGTCATGGAAGGGAAGCCTCTGCTCTGGTATAACATAGAGCAACCAGACAATGTTGGCCTAGCAGCACCCGTTAAGAAACTGCTATTACAACTCGCCAACGCATAAACTGATTGGAGCAAAACATGAGCCGCACCGTCCTATGTCGTAAATATAAAGAGGAACTAGAAGGATTGGATCGCCCTCCTTATCCAGGCGCTAAAGGCCAGGAAATTTACGAAACGGTATCCAAAAAAGCATGGAAGGAATGGACTGATCATCAAACAATGATCATCAACGAAAAACACCTAAGTATGATGGACCCTTCTACTCGTGAATTTCTGCAAACAGAGATGCAAAAATTCATGGACGGAGAGGACTACGAGAAGGCTGAAGGCTACGTTCCACCTTCAAAATAGTTTTTTTGTAACAAGTGGTTGACAGTTTTCCGTGAAGACGGTTTAATACGCGCCACTTGAGTTGCCCAGATAGCTCAGTCGGTAGAGCAGGGGATTGAAAATCCCCGTGTCCGTGGTTCGATTCCGCGTCTGGGCACCACTTCCTTAAAGAGGCTTGTTAATTCAAATTACAGGCTTTTTTTGTCTCTGGAAGAGCTCAGATATGCCCAGATAGCTCAGTCGGTAGAGCAGGGGATTGAAAATCCCCGTGTCCGTGGTTCGATTCCGCGTCTGGGCACCACTTTCCTAGCTTTAAATCCCTTACTTTATATTTAGACTTCCCAAGATTGATTATCCTTGGGCTTCATCGAACCTATTCGATTATTCGCTTCGCTCACCCTAAGGGCTATCGTCGCTGCGCTCCGATGTGTTAATGCCTGCGGCATTGATCCATCCCTAAGCACCATTTCTTAGTTTCTATTCCCTACTTCGTTTTTAATACTTCCCAAGATTAATATCTTTAACCTCTCTGGCTAATGTCACAGGACAGCTAAGTGCTTTCTCCCTGATTACTTAAGGAAGTGCGTAATTTCCAACCCTTTCATTTAATGATATAGATACAGTCCCACTATAAAAAAATATAAATTTCAGGGACTCTCTTCGTGTTACGGCTGACATCATTATTCACTTTTCTCATTTCATTCATTTTATTGGCGTCTAGTTTTGTAGCCCAAGCAAATGAGATTCCGCTAACGCAAGAAGAGAGAACTTGGTTACTCAACCATCAGAAAATTCGCGTCCATAATGAGGTAAGTTGGGGCCCATTTAACTACCACGAATTCGGCCGCCCTAAAGGCTATTCTGTTGAATTTATGAACCTTTTGGCAGAAAAACTCGGCATCGAAATTGAGTATGTGACCGGCCCTACTTGGGGTGAATTCCTCAATATGCTGGATCATAAAGAGCTTGATGTGATGCTTAACATCATCAAGACAGAAGATCGCAGCAAGTACATTCTCTTTACCGATCCTTATGTAAATAACCCATCAGGAATTGTTGTCCGAGACGACAATCGCACCGTGCGGGATCTGAGAGATCTAAATGGCCGTGTGCTTGCCATCCCCAAAGGCTTTTTCTATCAAGAAATCATCGAAAAGCACTTCCCCGGTATTCAGCTATTACTGCTTAAAGATCAGGTAGATAGCTTAAAGGCTGTGGCTTTTGGTCGTGCCGATGCCACCATGGGTGGGATTGCAGTCCAAAACCACCTAATCCGAAAACACCTCATGAGTAATCTCAAGGTCGTCGGGGGTATTGATGATCCTCGTTTTGCCAACCTGTTACGCATAGGGGTACGCGATGATTGGCCGATCTTCCGCTCTATTATGCAGAAAGCGATTGAGTCCGTTACCAAAGAGGAGAGAGATCGGCTAAACCGCCGTTGGCTAGAAGGCGGATTACAAAGAACACAGACTCTCCATCTGGATAAAGAGGAGCAAGAATTCCTCGCCGCCCACCCAGTACTTCGGGTACATAATGAAATGGCCTGGCCCCCTTTCAATTACAACGAACAAGGCAAACCCAAAGGTTTCTCTATTGATGTAATGAACCTAATCGCCAAGAAAACCGGTTTTAGAATCAAGTATGTCAGTGGCCCAAACTGGAATGACTTTTTGGCGATGACCCAAGAACGTAAATTGGACATGATGCTCAATATCGTCAATACAGCAGAGCGTCGTAAGTACATCCGATTCACCCGTCCTTATGCAGTCAACCCGAATATTATTGTCAGTAAGAAATCCGCTAAACATGAATCAATTGAAAGCCTCTTCGGTAAAACAGTGGCCATACCGAAAGGCTTCTTCTACGAAGAAATCCTTACCAGCGAATACCCGCAAATTAAACAACATCTCGTAACCGATGCTCTCGATAGCCTTAAGGCGATCTCTATAGGTAAGGCCGATGCAGCACTAGGCGAAGCTGCAGTATTTAACCACCTGATCGCTAAAAACTTGATGAACGATCTTACCGTTTCAGGAGAGGTCGATGTCGGTAAACCTGATCTAGCAAACCTACGCATAGGTGTGCGATCAGATTGGCCTATCCTGCAAAGGATTATGGATCGTGCGATTGAATCACTGACAAGAGATGAAGTCGCAGCAATATCTCAACGCTGGATGGGGAATGAAAACTATGTCGCGAGGCCCGGCAGTGGCCTTAGCCTAACCTCCGCAGAAAAAGCCTATTTAGAAAAGCAGCCCGGTATAACTTTTTGTGCCAACCCGGATTGGATGCCATTAGAGCAAATAGGTCCTGGAGGAAGACATGAAGGGATGGTTGCCGACTACCTCAATTTGATGGCCGATCGTATTGGTATCGGCATGACGATGCTACCCACTGAAAGTAGCCACCAATCCCTAGAATATGCGCAAAATCGTCGCTGTGACATCATGTCAGCAGCTTTCGAAACGACTGAAGTCAAACGACAATTAAACTTTACCAAGCCTTATCTGCGCTTACCCTTAGTTATTGCGATACAAGAAGATTCTCTATTTGTTGATGGTCTCAAATCACTCAAAGATAAAACCATTGGGGTGCCTAAAGGCTATGGTTTACTTAACAAGCTGCAGCAAGATTACCCTAAGATAAAAGTCATTGAAGTAGATAGCGTCGCTGACGGTCTGCGGATTGTAGAGGAAGGTAGAATTTTCGGTTTGATCGGGGCGATAGCTCCCGTGGGCCATGCTATTCGTAAACATCGTTTCCTCAATTTAAAAATCGGAGGCCGTCTAGATGAGGACTGGAAACTAGCTGTCGCCATCCGTAACGACAGCCCTGAGCTTCTTTCCATGTTCAACAAGGCCACCGAATACATAACCGAAGAGGAGCACTCCAAAGTATTCCAACGCTGGGTATCGGTTAAATTTGAACACGATGCTAATTATGAGTTGATCTGGAAACTCGTATTTGCGGCGTTGTTTATTATCACAATAATCACTCTGTGGAATTGGAAACTATCTCGACTGAATAAACAGCTGAAATCAGAGATCAACCTGCGTGAGGCAGCTGAACTGCAATTGAATCAGCTCAATGAAAAGCTCAATAGTAAGAATACTGAGCTATCTATCCTGTCGACAACCGATTCACTTACTGGCTTAAACAACCGTCTACACATTGAACTACTACTGGAAGAAGAGCTTTTCCGACTTCAGCGCTTCAAGCACCCGCTGTCTATTTTGCTATTGGATGTCGACCTATTTAAAAAGATAAATGACCAATACGGCCACCTTTGTGGCGACGCTGTGCTGCAGAAATTCGCTCAATTACTACGAGAGAACACTCGTAAAACAGACAAAATAGGTCGTTGGGGTGGTGAAGAATTTATGATTCTTTTACCAGAAACAAACGCACAGATGGCGTATCGCTTAGCAGAAAAACTTCGCACCGCCATCGCAGCAGAAATGTTTGAAGAGGTCGATCAAGTGACAGCTAGCTTCGGCTTGGCTGAAGCAGCCCTTGATCACTCACCAAGGGAATTAATCCAGTTAGCTGATGCTGCGTTGTACGAGGCAAAAGAGATGGGGCGCAACCGAGTAGTAAATGGCAGTAGCGTCGAAAATATCTGAATAATCAAAAGCCTATTTACAATCATAGAAAAAGCCCTAAGAGTTATAGACAGCAAACATGCAGCGATCTGTTTTTTTTGATGTCTATATCCCTTGAGCCATAGTGTAATTTTATCTAGTATGACCACTCAAATATGACAGTTTTGTTACAGAAAACTCTAATATTTGATACTCAAATAGGTAAAGGTCATTCTATTGCTCAAGAGTCAGAATAATCCATTCTTGATACTGATATGCTTACTGTTGCTATCAACAGAAGTGCTTTCGGCCTTTTGTATATGCCAAACGTCCACAACATCCGAAAACACATACACCGAACCACATCCCTGTCAGCTTAATCTTCATAATAACCACCATTTAAACGTGGCAATTGAAAATCATGTTGATAACTTGCAACTTGATGACATTCCTACTTCGACACTGCTTTACCAACCTATAGCCGTTTTCACTCAACACTTTTCTCAAAGTTATAGTTACTCAAAATTTGTCCGGATAGACCGCCCTCCTCAGAGACTATCCTCAGCTCCTTCCAAGATCGGATAGAGCTATTACGATAATACCTTGGACTGAACGGTTACCTGTTTATTGGTAATCCTATAAACGCATATCTAGATGCAACAGCAGTCCTTCTGCCTGCTAGTCGTTAGATCACGACCAGAAATACACCCTTAAGATGTCAGGTGTTGATATGACCATCAAAAGAAAACTATTACTAATTTCGCTGTTCTTTATCGTGGGTATGCTGCTAATCATGGGCAGTAACCATTCTTCCTTGAATAACATTAGCCAACTGAAAAATTCGACTCTGGAGCTCAGCTATGTACAACAGGATTTACTGAATTTACGACGTAACGAAAAGGATTTCTTCGAGCGTAAAGATCTTAAATACGTACAAAGATTTGAGACAGGTGTAACCGCACTAGAACAACGCTCACATGCGTTAGGGGAGTTAAAACAAACGTTAGGACTCAGTGCCAACCACGACAAATTTCAACAATTACTTACGACATACGATTCTCAATTTAAGAGCTTTGTTAACACCCAAAAAGCACTTGGATTAAGCAAAAACGAAGGCGCATTAGGCAAGCTTAGAAGCTCCGCACATAAAGTTTCAGCGACCTTAGAAAGTCAGCCAGTATTCCAAAATACACTGCTGTCTTTACGCCGCCACGAAAAAGATTTTATGCTGCGTAAAGAAGCAAAGTATGTCAGCAGTTTTAACGCAAGATATCACTCTCTTACAGTTCAACTTGAACAAAACAGCCATATCTTTGGTCCGCAACTCACACAACTGAAGTCAGACTTAGCACTGTACTCAGCAACCTTTAACCAATACGTTCAACTGACTGAGAAGCTAGGCACATCTCACCAGAAAGGCATTCGAAAGGATCTGCGTAACACCGCACATGAACTCGAAAAAGAACTAGCAGACTTAGCCGCTATCCAAATACCAGAAGTACAACAACATATCCAAAGTCAGCAGAACATAATGCTGGTCATGGCCCTGTTGATTATCATCATCGGTTTTACCTTCACAAGCATGACAGCTATGAGTATCCAAAAGCGCATAGCGCTAGTCGCCTTTGCCATGAAAAAGTTAGGTCAAGGGGATGCTAATCTGAAGCAAAAAATCTCCGTGGATGGCAATGATGAGATCAGTGACGTAGCGACAAACTGTAACCAGTTCATTGAGAAAACCCGGTGTGTTGTATCCCAGCTTCTACTCAATGTTGAACAACTGAAACACGTTGAGTCCCAGCTTAGCTCTGTAGTTACTCAGGTGGATACAGATAGCCGTAGTCAGCACATCAGCACTGAAGATATGGCAGCAGTAGTTTGCCAAACTCGCCAATCGGTATCAGAAGTGGCACAAAGCGCTGCGACTACGGCTCATGCGACGTCGGAAGCACAGGAGCAAGCCAATTCAGGTCTGATTACTACAAATCAATGCGAACAGAGCTTTAAAGCGTTTGCTAGAGATGTAGAAGACTCCTCAACCACGATTAATCGCTTGAGTGAACAAACCAGTGATATATCAAAAGTACTTGTAGTCATTAGCGATATTGCCGATCAAACGAACTTACTGGCACTCAATGCCGCGATTGAAGCCGCACGCGCAGGCGAGACAGGACGCGGATTTTCTGTAGTTGCGGATGAAGTAAGGGATCTCGCTAAACGAACCCAAAACTCGACCCAAGAGATACAGAGCATTATTCTTAAGCTACAAGATAGTGTTGCTGAAGCAGTTAAAAAGATGGCCAGTAGCCAAACAAATGCCATTAAAGGTGTCGAGCAGATTACAGAACTCAATCACAAGTTAGTAGAGATTGATCATGCAGTAACCAGCATCGCTACCATGAGCGAACAAATGTCCTGTGCAACGCAGGAACAACAATCCTCTGCAGAACGCCTAGGTAGTAATATCGAGCAGGTAAGCCATGCAGCTACACGCACAGTGGATGGCATGCAGGTTCTTAACCGCAGCCAAGATGAATTGTCTGGATTAGTTCAAGAGATACAACGAACCTGTGGGGCTTTCCGCTGCTAGGTGATTTCTAAAAAAGGGGTGAGCAGCTAATCGCTGTCGCCCCGTTTCAATATTGCTTTACACCATCGAAGCAATGGAATCATCGATCATTGCGACCAACTCATCTTCATCAGGTGAAACGCGCGCATATACGCGCAGACCTATAAGCTGCATTTGGATATAGCGAGCAAGGCGGGCAGCGTCTTTTGAGGAATCGACCTCGCCTGCCGCTTGAGCTTGCTCTATCAGTTGCGTTAGCGCCTGCTCCACCGCCTTCAGCAGTCCCTTCGCCTCATCTAACAATTCTCCGTTTTCCTCTGTCAGTTCAGCAATCGCTTTAACCAACATACACATCTCACTAGGCGTATCCTCTCTGCAATTCAAAACTACGGTTTTGATAAATGCTTTGAGAGCTCCAAGCGGGGATTCAGACGTATGAGTACTTTCCGTTAATCGCGCTAAGCTGGCTTTTGCATAGTGATTTAGACTCTCTTTAAACAATCCTTCTTTGCTTCCAAATGCGGCATAGATACTGCCCGGACGCATATCAATATGGTCCTGCAAATTACGCATAGACGTAGCGTGGAAACCTTTTTCCCAGAAAAGGTTCGTTGCCTTATCCAGCACCTCAGAACGGTCATGTTTCAGAGTGTTAGCCATGATTGAAACTTCAGATTGAACATTTGTTCAAATTTTAGCTTGAACACCCGTTCAAGTCCAGCTAGGATAAAAACCATGAACGAACGTTCAAATTGATATTACATCTGCTGAAAGGTTCCGAAGGTTTATGAACGCACAATACACCCCACCAAAAGTGTGGAAGCATGAAGAGGAAAACGGTGGCACGTGGGCAAGTATCAACCGCCCAGTATCGGGTGCGACTCATCAAGCTAAGCTGCCGAAAGGTAAACACCCACTTCAACTGTATTCGATGGGCACACCCAACGGCCAGAAAGTCACCATCATGCTTGAAGAGCTACTCGCAGCAGGCGTTGAACAGGCAGAATACGATGCCCATATGATTCAGATAGGTGAAGGCGATCAGTTCTCATCAGGCTTTGTGGATATCAATCCCAATTCTAAGATTCCAGCCCTTGTTGATAACTCAGACTCGACGCCAGCACGCGTATTTGAGTCGGGCGCTATCTTGCTTTATCTCGCCAAGAAGTTTGGTCACTTCCTATCAGAAGACCCTAGCGAACAGACAGAACAACTGAATTGGCTGTTTTGGCTACAGGGTTCTGCACCCTATCTAGGTGGCGGGTTTGGACACTTTTACGCGTATGCCCCGGAAAAGTTCGAGTACCCCATAGACCGCTTTACTATGGAGGTAAAACGTCAATTAGACCTGCTGGATAAACAACTGGCGAGCCATCCCTATATCGCAGGCGAAAACTACTCCATCGCAGATATTGCTATTTGGCCTTGGTACGGCGAGCTCGTCCGCGGAAACCAATACAGTGCCGCCACCTTTCTAGATGTCGACAGCTACACCAACCTTCAACGCTGGGCAGAGCAGATCGCGCAAAGACCAGCGGTACAGCGCGGCCGGATCGTAAATCGCACTTGGGGCGAAGCCTGGGAACAGCTACGCGATAGGCATCAAGCTGCAGATATAGATCAAGTTCTAAAAATACAACCCTGAACAATTACTAAAAGCCATCTCAATTTACGTTAACTCAACAGGTTAAAAACACTTATGCTTAAATTCTATTTTCACCCAACCCCTAACCCGATGAAGGTCGCTCTTTTTCTTGAAGAAACGGGGCTAGAGTATGAATTGGTCCCTGTGGATACTTTAAAAGGGGAACAACACAGTCCGGAATACGCGGCAATCAATCCGAATAAAAAAGTACCTGCCATCGATGATGAAGGCACAAAGGTCTTTGATTCCACCGCAATCCTTCTCTACCTTGCAGAAAAACATAATCTCTTTCTAGGGGATGCCGAAGATAAGGCTAAGTTACTCTCATGGTTGATGTTTATTGCATCAGGCCTTGGGCCTTATTCGGGTCAGGCAGTGCATTTCCAGCGAGGTGCACCTGAGAACCTCCCTTACGCGATCAATCGATATCGCCATGAAGCTAAACGCCACTATCAAGTACTGGATGATCAATTGGCTAACAACACGTATATCACGGGTGAGACATACACCATTGCAGATATTGCCGCTTGGGGCTGGATTGACCGTGTGCTACCAGTTTTAGGCGAGAACGAGCTAGATAAATTCCCTAACCTATCACGCTGGTTTAAAACGGTAGATGCCCGCCCAGCAGTCGCAAAAGCCAGAAGCATCAGCAGTGATATCCAATTTAAATCAGAAATGGACGAAGAAGCGAAACGCGCTTTGTTCCCACAGAATTACTAAGTCCGATTAATTCTCCTTGGCTCAATTTCTACATGAGCCAAGGAGCCTAAACTCGCAGAATTCACACCATTTCGCTTACCCCTTCCCCCTTTTCACCAGCAAAGAGCTCAGCCAAAATACTTGACATAGATGCTGAGTTTTTAATAATGTATTAAAAATACATTTATATTGTTATAGGTTTAACGCCGTGCTCAAAAGGAATCGGCGTTTTTTTCGAATATTAAAATGTATTTTTTATACATCTTAATGTGCGTTACACAGCATCATTGATGCTCTAGGGAAAGCATAAAGACTTAGGAAGGTTTCGATTACAGGTGAGAGTAAGAACAATGAAACTAAAAATGAAACTACCGCTATTGGTATTACCGCTGCTTCTGGGGGAAGCCGTGTATGCCGATAGCCAAACAACCTACCAACAAAAGTGCATGGCATGTCATGACAATGGCGTAGCCGGTGCACCCAAAATGAGTGATCGCGGCGCATGGACCGCCCGTTTGGCCGAGCGTGGTATTGAAGGAATGTACACCAGCGCTCTGAAAGGAAGAAAAGCTATGCCACCTAAAGGAGCCTGCTTTGACTGCAGCGATGAGCAGATTAAGCGGGTTGTTGATTTCATGGTTAAAGGCAACTAATAGCGAGTAATTTATGTTAGCGCAAAGTGTATGGATCTTAACCTTACTCTGCCTGGCGGTACTCGCCCCAGTGTTTGGTTATGTCATTTCCCGATCTACCGAAGAGTGCGATTACGCTGAGGTTCAGCGTAATTGGTACTCCATCAGAGCCAAGTGGTTTCTATTTCTTGTGGTGTTTGGTGTTGGAGTTACTGCGACGACTCTACTGCCATACCCGCTGCCTCCACAGTTTTCAGCAACTGACGGCGCAAGCCCAGTAAATGTGGTTGGCCAGCAGTGGTATTGGACCATTGACGATACAGAGTATGACGTTGGTGAAACCATTGAGTTTCGCGTGACGTCAGCAGATTCCACCCATGGATTTGGTATCTATGACGAGAGTGGCACGCTTCTTACCCAAACCCAAGCGATGCCGAAATACACCAACCGACTGGTGTATACCTTCGACAAGCCTGGCACCTACAAGGTGCTATGCCTTGAATACTGTGGTCTGGCTCACCATGCCATGACAGCACAACTAACAGTCAAATAAGGAGGCGTAGATGACTGAACAAATTAACTACAGTGAACAAGAGAATAAGCTTGCTTCACTGGGCATCAAAGCCTACTTAATAACAAGCATGCTGGTCTTCAGTTTGATGATGCTAGCCGGCGTTACGATGCGAGCAGCGCAAGGTACGTTCATCGAAATTGGCGCTGACCTTTTCTACCAGATCATGACAGTACACGGTGCTGGCATGGTAGGCACAGCTGGCTTAGGAGGAACGGCTGTACTGTGGTACTTCCTGCGTAAATACATCAACTTAAGCAGCAAAGTTTTGTGGGTTAATTTCATTATTTTCCTCATTGGTGTTGTGCTGATCTTGGGCTCAATTTTTGTTGGTAAGTTTGCGGGCGCGTGGACCTTCCTCTACCCACTTCCTGCAAAATCGATGGGCGTTTGGTCGGTAGAATCTGCCGCCGTATTTATGCTCGGACTGTTGTTGATTGGTACCGGCTTCCTGATTCTTTACTTAGATATTGGCATCAAGCTGATTAAGAAGTACGGAAATCTAGGTAATGCACTGGGTTTACCGGTTGTATTCGGCATGAAGCCGGTCGATCCAGATCACCCTACGACAGTCGTTGCTGCAACCATGGTCTTGATCGTTAACTTTATTGGTATTGCTGCAGGTGCTGTTGTACTGGTGCTGTGCTTATTCAATCTATACCAACCAGACTACGAACTTGACCCGCTGTTAATCAAAAATCTGATCTACTTCTTCGGCCATGTATTCATTAACGCGACGATCTACTCTGCAGTCACCGCTGTTTATGAACTACTACCGAAATATACAGGTCGCCCATGGAAGGTTTCGAAACCGTTCTACTACGCTTGGGCTGCTGCATCACTGATGGTAATGGCGGTGTATCCACACCACTTGTTGATGGACTTTGTAATGCCACCTTGGCTGCTGGTTATCGGTCAGATTTTGTCTTACTGCAGTGGTATTCCCGTGCTCGCAGTAACAGCGTACGGCGCGCTGATGATCGTTTATCGTTCTGGCATCAAGTGGGATCTATGTAGTTCTATGCTACTGCTTTCCATGTTCGGTTGGGCTGGCGGGGTTATTCCGGCAATCATCGACGCCACTGTGACAGTGAACAAAGTCATGCATAACACAATGTGGGTTCCTGGGCACTTCCACTTCTACTTAGTGCTTGGCTTACTGCCGATGATCATTGGTTTCTGCAGCTACCTAGCTGCTAATAGCCAACCATCTAAAGCAGGTGCTATCGGCAAGCTCGCGTTTGCTACCTACTTTGTTGGCGCTATGGGCTTGATCCTAACCTTCCTAGCAAGCGGCGCAGATAGCGTGCCTAGACGTTGGGCGGTTCACTTGCCGGAATGGCAATACCTATCTCAGCTGGGTGCGATTGCAGGCAGTATGGTTCTGATCGGATTCCTGATCTTTACCCTACAAAACCTAGCACGTTTACCAAAGGCAAAGATTTAAGATGTTCAAATCACTGATAAGTAGCGCAATTGTATTAGCGCTCGCGGGAGGAGTTTTCTACTACCAGACGCTTGGTTTTGAAGCTTATACAGCTGAAACCAAACGTCGAGTAGAAGTAGAGCGCAACCCTATACCGTCACCACAGGTGACTTTCCAGAACCAAGCGGGAGAGCTTGTATCTTGGGAAGCGTTTCAAGGTCAGTACGTCATTGCTGATTTTGTTTACACCCGTTGTGAAACAGTCTGCCTAGGACTAGGTGTCGAGTTTGCTCGCTTGCAACGTCAAGCTGCAGATCTTATCAGTGATAGCCAGCTGCAATTGCTCACCATCAGTTTCGACCCTGAAAATGATGGGCCTGAGCAGCTGGCTGAATACCTTAATCGCTTTAAAGCAGATACTGCGTCTTGGAAAGCAGCACGCGTTGAAGACCCAGCGCAGTTGAAGCACCTAAAAGAGACATTTGGCGTCATTGCTATTAATGATGGTGAGGGGGGTTATATCCATAACTCTGCTCTCCACCTTATATCCCCAGAGGGCCAACTGATGAAAATTGTCGATTACAACCATGGCACTGAGTTACTTACGAGTATTCGTCAGAATCTGACCCATTCGGTAGGAGGCACCCATGCAGCAGGCAATGAAGTGGCTATTACTGCTGATTAATCTACTTTTGCTTACGGTCGGCCCTCTGAGTGAGCTACTCGAAGAGCAGATGGTTCTGCATCTACTGTTTCAATTGCCTGTATTGGTTCTGTTTGGTTGGTTTGCGGGTGAGATGCTGCCAAAAAAGTGGCAAATCTCTGCGAATCAATACAACTGGCAAGGAATCACTGGTGTTGTCGTTATTACCGTAGTTGGGCTGTTCTGGATGTTACCTAGCGCCTTAGATGCGGCTCTGGAATCCAATATTTACGACTTTGCAAAGGTAACGTCGATGTTACTCCTTGGCTGTACATGGTCGCTAACACGACATTGTATTCATCCACTCGTAAAAGGCGTTTTTCTACTCGAACTATGGGCAATGCTTGGACGATTTGGCTACCTGTTCAAAGTATCGCCAGATCGCTTGTGTAATAACTATCTATTGGGTGAGCAGCAGCTAGTGGGGCATATCCTACTGACGCTATCGATCGTGATCGGCGCTTTATGGGTCGCCAAGGTGTTATTTGGCAATAACCAAGCCCAAGACAATACAGATCCGCCATCGTCCCCTGAAGTTAAAGGCTACCTGCATGTATGTAAGTGAAATAACTAAATTCAGCAATCAAGCTAAACAGCGATGGGAACTGATGACAACACGGCCAAGCAACCTGCTTGTTGGCGCTATGCTTGCCGGAGCTTATGTCGGTTTGGGTATCATCCTGATTATGACCCTTGGACAGGACTTACCTGAAGAATTTAGAAAGCTAGTGATGGGGGCATCATTTGGGATAGCACTTACCCTTGTGGTGTTTGCCGGGTCAGAGCTTTTCACCGGCTATACAATGTACGGTACGATTGCCAGTCTAGAACGGCAGCTGCCTGTCAGCGGCATGATCAAAATGTGCATGTGGGTCTGGTTTGGCAATCTTTTAGGCGCATTAGTTCTAGGTTTGATCTACAAACTCGCAGACGGCGGGCTGATTAAAAGCGCCGATACCATTCTGCATACCATCGCTTACAAGAAGATAAATACAGATCTGGTTGCACTGTTTTTCCGCGCCATATTGTGTAACTGGTTAGTCTGCTTGGCTATCTGGATCTCTGCCCGAATGAGTAGTGAAGCAGCTAAATGCATTGTTATTTTCTGGTGTTTATTCGCCTTTATCGCATCAGGTTACGAACACAGTATCGCCAATATGACGGTCTTTTCCTTGGCTCTGCTATCTCCAGCCGTGGAAGGTATTTCATTCGCTGGTGCAGCCAACAATCTCTTCTGGGTAACCCTAGGTAACGCTGCAGGTGGTGCCCTCTTTGTAGCGCTCGGTTATTGGTATCAGAGCAATCCGATTACGCCTAGTAAACCCATTGATCAACCTAATCCAGAACCAAGCCAAAGGTAAGCTTATGAATCTCTTTAAATGGCTAACTGCTGTTCTGATCGTAACGGTGGTCAGCGTACTTGCGAGTACAGAAACTGAGAACAATAACCAAGTTGAACAGGATAAAGCCGTGCCAGCTATCGAACTAACGGATCTAATTACCGGCGAAGCGATTCAGTTTGATCTAATAGAAGGCAGCTTCATGCTCAACATTTGGGGCAGTTGGTGTGTCGCTTGCGCCCGAGAACATGATTTTTTACTTAAGTTACAAGCGTCTGGCGTCAGAATTATTGGCATCTCTTATATGGACTCAGCTAACAACGCTTTGGAGTGGTTGAATAAGAAGGGCAACCCGTACGCACGCAGTTTAATCGATTCCGAAGGCAAGCTCGGTGAAGCGCTAGGGATCAAAGGTGCGCCAGAAACTTATCTAATCGATAGTTCGGGCCGCATACGTTATAAACATATAGGAATACTGAACGAAGAAAACTGGCCCATTATTGCAGAAAGGTTCAAGCAACTGCAGTAGCGATCGGCTGAGTAAAATCAACAGAGAGTAACCAAAGAACAGTTACTCTCTATCTCTTAGTTTAGCTAGCTTTAAACCCGGAAAGCACTCACAGTGTGATTCAACCCTTCCGCCATTCTGGCTAGATCTAAACTGGCCTGAGAGGTTTCTTCCACACTAGCTGCATTCTGATGACCAAGATCATTAATATCGGTCACAGTGCGGGTGGAATCTTCACTTACGAGGCTCTGCTCTTCTGCGGCGGTGGCAATCTGGCTCATCATATTGTTGATATGGCTTAGCTGATCGACCACTTTCGATAGGGAATCCGAGGATCTCTCAGCCCCTTCAACCAACGTCATCGCTTGTGTCTGAGTCTGCCGCATTGAACTTACCACACGGGTCGATCCATCTTGCAGCCGTTTAATAATCTCAGAGATTTCAGAGGTAGAGTTTTGCGTGCGAGAAGCCAGTTGCCTTACTTCGTCAGCCACAACCGCGAAACCTCGCCCTTGATCACCAGCCCTCGCCGCTTCAATGGCTGCATTTAGCGCCAATAGATTGGTTTGTTCTGCGATATCCGAAATCACCTGCAGTACGGTACTGATCTCTACGGTGCTGCTATCGAGGTCTTTCACCGTATCGGCTGAGTTTTGCAGCTGATTCGATAACTCAGTAATACTCTCAACCGTGTCGATTAGGATATGGTTACTCTCCTGTAGCTCACCATCGGCCCTGTTAACCGAATCATTTACCTCGTTAATGTTATGCGCCATCTCATTTGATGTAGCGCTCATTTGCTGCATAGAAGCAGATAAAGTATCGGTCTGGGTTTGTTGGTTTTGCACATGACAGCTACTTTCCGACATTGCTGTAGCGACTTCCTCTGAGGTCGCGGAAAGCTGGCTACTGATTTCGACAATTTGACCAATCGATTTCTGCAGTTCTTGGCGGGTCATCTCCTGAGACTCCAACATTTGCGAGATCTCATCGACACCTGTGGTCTTAACATCATGGGTTAAATCCCCATCCGCTATATGCTTCATGCCTTCCACAGATAATTTAAGTCGACTGGTGATATTGCGCGTAATCAGAATACTCAACGAGATACCGATGGCTAAAGCGGCGATCAGCGTCACCACTATGTTGGTTAAAGCAGACTTCTCATGGGCCAACGCTGTCTCTGAGGCTTCAAGGGTGAATTTTTCAATCTCCGCCAACAGCTCTTCAAGATGCTTGGTCAATTGATCCGCGGCTTCTTCAACTTGAACAGCCAGTGCCTCTGAACGACCAAACTCTCGATTTTTAATCGCGGTCATAGCCGCCAAACCATGTTGCTGGAACTCTTGATGTTCTTTTTCAATCGCTTTTAGCTGTTCCGCAAGCATTGAGAACTCATCTAGTTCACTGGCGTAAACTTTCGAAATAAGCCCTCCGCTCTCGGTTTGAGACAGTTCTAAAATCTCCGACAGCTGCTTTTTGGTAGACCCGATGTGTTTGTCTACTTTGAGGCCAAATTCAATAAACTTGTCTTGTTCCTTAGAAAAGCTGTCCTGATAGCTACTCGTACTTTGACCACTCTCACTCTTCAGTAGCCCGACCGTTCCGAAATGAACTGCACGTTCAAAATGAATGGTTTGCTCAAGCTGGTATTCGGTAATCTTGGTCATCTTCTCGATCAAAGGGATATCTTTGTGGGCAATACTCTCAAGCTCTTTTCCGATCTGATCCATCGATACGATCGCTAGACCAGAGGTCATTAACAAAAGGGAGAGAAGCGATAAAACGAGTAGGGCTACTTTTTTGGAAACCGACATTTGATTTAGCATGACGACTAAAACCTCTTGATTCATCCTTGCAAGATTTCGCAACTCCATATCCGTACAACGCTCATTTATTTAAACAAGCTCTACAACTGACGGATTAATTGGGTAAATTAAGAGGTTACAAAATCCATTTGTTGGGGAATTTCCATAAATACCTTTTAGGTATAGCACAGGAAATTCAGAATACTAAGAATGAACTCATCCATTTTCCGCCCGCGTAGAACAACATCAAAACAAAAAACAATCCAAACAAAATTAAAGAGTTATCGCCAGGAAAGAAACCTCTTACCTATGAATAAGTAGACATAACAAACTCATAAAATGCACACATAACAGCTTTAACGCCAAAGATTTAAGCACTGATATAAGAGTTCAATATGAATCTATGATAATCCTAGAATTTCTTCTCGATCAGCCATTTTAATGCAATTCCGGCCGCTTTCTTTTGCCCTATAAAGTGCGTTATCTGCAGCACGTGCAATAGAGTGAAGACGAGACAAACCACCCTGACTTGTATGGTAAAGCCCTATGCTGATAGTTAATTTGATCACTTGTCCTTCACAATCAAAAAGAGACTCTTCTACTGATCTTCTTAACTTATCTAATATTTTAACGCTTTCATTTAAATTGACACGATTGAGCACTAATACAAACTCTTCCCCACCCGTACGATAAAGGTGATCAGACTCACGAGTGGCATCAATCATCAGGGTAGCAAGATTCTTTAAAACAAAATCACCTGCTGGGTGACCGTAGGTGTCATTTATTTGCTTAAACCAGTCAATATCGACCATACAAAAAGCAAACGGGATGTGATTTTTCTCACTCGCAACGATTAAGCTTTCAACATCGCTTTCTAGTGTCAGTCTATTCTTCAACTTAGTTAAAGGATCTCGGGTGGCTAGGTCTTTTAGTTTTTGATTAGCCATTTCAAGCTTTAAGGTACGAAGTTCAACCATCTCCTCAAGGCTAGCCATTGTTTTCTCTTGTGCTTTCTGAGAAGCCACAACTTGAGCAACCATAGGCCGAAAGATAAATATTATTTCTAAAATCAGTGCAATTAACGTTGTAACTAAAACTAAAAGCTCTAGGTTCGAAATAGTTTCTAGCCTCGCCTCCCCCTCTTCCTGGTATTGCTGTACAACTTTGTTTAAGTCTTTTAGAAGTTGCGGTGAAGTGTGATCAATTGACTGAAGATACAACATCCTGTCTTTAACGTTGTCACTTTTGTAGAGCTGCTCAGCAAGAGCTAAGTAACTATTAACTCGACTATGCAGGTTCATCTGACCAAAATACATGTCTCGTAATTGAGGTGATAGATCAATGACTTGATCCTTAGATAAAACACCTGAGGATAATTGCTTGTTTGCTAACCTCATATCAATGAGGTTCTGCAACATCAAAGTAGAAGGAGATGATCGATTAGAATCAGTTGCTTGGGCTTGATGGTAACGATGCACATCAAGTGCTATATGCTGGCTCAGCATACGTTGTCGTCCGGATAGGTTAACAACATAAGCTGTCGCCTCTGAATCAGACAACGCTGAATGCAAGGTGTAATAAGCACTCGTAGCCAACAAAGCAATAATAACGACCGCTAGCAAATAGCGACGGGTCGCTATTTTGTATAAGTTTCCGGTGTCATTAAGCCGATTTGGCATACTAGATCTCGATCCTTAAGTTCTTGAGTAATCACTAATACTAGCAAAGAAAAGGGTTCGGATTGGTCAATTCATAGACTAACAGCCCAAACTAATGACTACTATTTGATCTGGATCGCGATATTAAGTATTCCTTTGCGGCTTTAATCCTCATCCTTTAAATAAAGGCTCTAGCCCAGATTTCTGTGCCACGGGACTATTTTCACTGTTGTTAGCAGCCTCAACCTGCTTCAACAAGCCTTGGCCATCCCATGAGCAATTATCACTGGCAAAGCAGCTACGATTGAGGAATTCGATCTCGCGTTTGAACTCTGGGCTGACGCTATTGGATAAGTCATTCAGGTGATTACAACCTACATATTGATGGCGCGCCCAAATGATCAATTCTGCGCGTGCTTCTTGTACGTTGTTTGCTAAACAAGCCGCTTTGAGCTTTTTAAAACTTGGCACGGAATCAACCGATTTAGGTTCTTCCTGTATAACCTGTCGTGGCCGATGTCTTCGCCATAACAAAAATGCCGCTGTGGATAAGATAACCCCAATTAAGATACCCACAACCAACGTTAGCCAAGGTGAAATTTTGCTCTCGTTCACAACAACCTGTTGGCTATTTATATTATCCACAGGGCTATTTTCCACGGCCTGAGGTTCTTGCGTTTGGGGTGTTGTGGATAACGACTGTTGTACCTGAGGCGGAGGATTAGTAGCCAAAGCTGTTGTATCCGCTTCAACATCAATATTGATAGCAGGGATGCTCGCTGCTTCCTGTTGCTTAGCCTTAGTGTTCCACCAAGGAAGCTGTATTTCAGGTAACGTGATTTTGCCACCGCGTTCAGGGATCACAGTGACTTCAAGTTTAAGACTTAGGGTAAGTTCACCATCGACATAGTACTGCTCGATTTGCGGTTTGGTTGCGTATTGCTTTAGGCCTAGCACTTCCGGCAATACCAATTCAGGTAACTGCTCTTTTTTTACGCCTGCGGCCTCTAAGGTCAACGTTCGTGTGACCGGTTCACCTTGCTTCCAATTATCGATAGCTCGATCAAAATCACTACTCAAATTGATCTCTTTGGCTGATAGCCAATGCTCACCGGTAAACTCTGCAGGAATCTGCTGCACCTCAACTTCATAATCCTCTGCAGGCACAAAGATTCTGCGTACAGCCCTAGTATTAAAACCTCTAAAAGGATCTGGTCGACCATCAGGAACTTGGCCGCTCAACCGCGCCCCTTGGATTTTTAGCGTGCCACTTTGCTGCGGCGTAATCAGCCATGCCTGCTCGATCACAAGCATACGACGGCCATTCAATTCTTGCTCGTACTGACGCTGTTCACCCAAGGCTTCAATTAAAGCCTTACCCTCGGTCACTTGGGGTTCTTGGATGCCAGCATCATAAATTTTCCGACCCAGAACCAAGCTAGATTGATAGATGATAGGCTGCTGAACGATAGGGGTTTTATCAGATAGGGTAGAAAGGAACTCTACGCCACCATCAACAGCTGAAGGCTGCTTTACTTCAACAACTTCAATGCTGTGTTCTTTACTCTTCTCTCCCTCAAGTTCCAAGGCAGGTATAGTTAACTGGCCCGCTCGCTTAGGAAATAAGGTTAAAACCAGTTTAGTGGTGCTTTTTAGCGAACCATTTTGGAAAGTCGTACTGGACTGATGACTGCGCCCTAGAATCTGGAAGTCCTTATGCAGGGGTTCTAGATCAACTTGGTTAGCTTCATTCGCTGTAATCTTGAGAATCAGACGGAAGGACTCGCCCTGCTCGATACGATTGCGATCAATCTCGCTGCTGATCGCAGCCATCACTAACTGACTAAAGAGTAAAAGTGTTGTCGCGGTAAATAACTTAATCCCATTTACCATAGTTTATCCTCCGCTGCTGGCTGCTCGGAACGCTGACGATATTGATAGATAAATTTGCGTCGCCACAGACCCGCTGGATCATCTTGAATTCGGTTTAACATCTGCTGATTAGATTGCTCAGTTTCATCCAGAGGCTGAGATTGTTCGGTACTATCAACCTTCTGTTCTTGCTGCTCAGCATCTTTTAGCTTTTCATCCAACTGCTCCTTGAGCTCTTCAGCCATCTGTTGCTGATCTTTTTGTCTGGATGAAGATGATTGATCCATCTGTTGTTGCTGTTCTTGCTGCTGATCGGATGATTGCTCAGAAGCGTTACTCTGATCGTTTTGAGAATCTTGGCCTGACTGTTTCTCATCCTTTTTCTGCTGATCAGATTTGTCCTTTTGGTTCTGATCCCCACCTTGCTGTTGCTCTTGCTGTTTTAACAGGTCTTCAACCAACTTACGGTTATGCAGAGCATCTTCAAAATCAGGCCTTTCAGCTAACGCTTTATCGTAAGCCTCTAGTGCTTTCTCCAACTGTCCGAGCTTGGCCAGTGAATTAGCATGGTTATAAAAATCATTCACAGTTTCAGGCTCGGGCAGGCTATCTAAAGCCTGTTGATAATCTCCGCTCTCATAGTGCGAGAGCTGCTTCCAACGCGGATCTGTGAACAACTCCGCCGCAGCGCTTTTATCACCCTGTTGATAAATTTCAGCTGCTTGCTGGTTTTGAGTTTTCCACAGCCCTTGCCACCAATCAGCATGAGCTGGCTGGGAAACACCAGCAGAGGCTATTACGACAATAGGCAACGTCAGATTAAATAAACCACGGCGGAATAACGGCAATAAAAACGGTAATGCCAGCAAGATAAACCAAGGGCCTTCGGCAACCCAACGTTCTATATCTTTATCTGCATTTACGGCGGTATTCTCGCCAGATTTGAGACCAGCGATCAAATAATCGATATCCAGATCGTCCACACGAATTAACTGCGCCTGACCACCACCTAGACCAGCGGCTTCAGCCATCAACCCGATATTCATGGTCGCAATAACTTCATTGCCCTGTTGATCGCGTAAGAATCCATATTCGGTAGGTACAGGCCCACCATCGGCTGTACCAACGGCCAGAATAGAGATTTTACGACCTTGATTGCGAATACGACTGGCATCGGCTGCAACTTGCGCAGGTGAGACTTCATCGCTCACCAGTAGGATATTACCGCCTTGAATATTGGCCTGCGCTAACATCTGATCGGCTAACACTAAGGCGCGATCAGCCCGACTCCCTTGCACCGGCATAATGTCTGGAGTCATCGCTGGTAAGGCCGCCAATATAGTATCGCTATCCTCAGTCAGTGGCGTGACCGCGAAGGCATCACCGGCATACACAATCAGCGCAATTTCTGTATCTGGGAGCTTTTTGAGTAGATCTTTAATCTTAAAATTGGCCCGTTGCAAGCGGCTTGGTTTTAGATCGGTTGCATTCATCGACGCTGACAGATCCAAGGCAAGCACTAAGGCATCACTTTGCTTAAATACCGGTTGCGGTTGTTTCTGCCAAACCGGTTGCGTAGCCGCGACTGCGAGCAAGATCACCGCAGCAAATAAACTCCACGGCAACCAGTTACGTTTGAGCGGTTGCGTCCCCTGTTGTTTTAACAGCGGCAGCAGTTCCGGATCACAAACCTCAGACCAATCTTGGGCATCAGCACTACGCTTTTGCAGCCATAAAATCAGCAAAAGCGCCGCGGGAATAATCAGTAACCAAAGCGGCTGTTGTAGTTGAAGATCAGAGAACATCAGTTACGCCCCCTTATGCTGATCACCAAGACCAGAGCCAATACAAATGCGGCATAAAGCGGCCAGTGGAATAGCGGATCAATAGGGCGGAAGAATTCAGAGTCTTGTTCAACCGGCTCTAATTCATCTAACTCAGCATAGATCTCTGCGAGTTCATCCAGATCATACGCACGGAAGAAACGACCGCCGGTTTGCTCTGCAATCGCCGTTAGCGTCTTCTCATCCAGATCAGAACCTTGAGCAAAGAACGAACCTAAAACTCCACCTTGGCTGCCGCCACCAACACCTATAGTGTAAATTTTAAGCCCCTCTGATTTTGCTAACTCCACCGCCTGCAACGGCTTTAACACCCCTGCAGTATTGCGACCATCAGTGAGCAGAATCAGAATGCGTTGTTCACTTTCCATCTGTTTGAAGCGTTTTACCGCCAAGCCGATAGCATCACCAATTGCTGTAGCTTTACCCGCCAAACCCACTTGAGCTTCGTCTAACAAGGTTTTAACCGTATCGCGGTCATGAGTCAGAGGCGCCTGTTGATAAGCCTGTTCTGCAAAAAGAATCAGGCCAACGCGATCCCCTTCGCGGCGTTTTATAAAATCACCGGCAACTAATCGAGTTGCAGCCAAGCGGCTCACCCAACGGCCATTCACCTCAAAGTCCTGCTCCAACATACTTTCCGACAGATCCACCGCCATCATCAGATCACGGCCTTCCAATTGTTGTGGAATCGGTTCACCCAACCACTGGGGTTTAGCCACAGCCGCTATCAATAGCCCCCAAATAAGGTAAAGCAGCACTAAGCGCCATGGAGAGGATTGCGGGGTTGATACACCTTGTTGCGGCCCAACCGCTTGTTCCATCTGGTCAAGAAATGGCACATGAAGCGAAGTCCCTCCTTGATCCGCTGAAGGTTTAGAAAAGCGTCTTACTAGCCAAGGCAGAGGTAAAAATAACCAGAGCCACCACCAAGCAAACTCAAACATCGGCAGGCCCTCTGGCATTAGTTAGCCAACCTTTACAGGCACTCAACAACGCTTCGGCATCATACTCAGGTGATGCTTGATAAGGTGCTACTGCTAACACTGTTAAAGTGTCCGAACGGCTTTGCTTAGCTAAAAAATCGGTCCAAGCGGTTCCATTTAACGCGGCGACATCTTGGCGAGAATACAGGGTCAGCGCCAAGCGTTTTAACAGCGCATTACACTCTTCTGCTAAAAGCCGTTTATTTTGATGCTGCTGGTAGTTCGATTGAATGGCGTTAAGTTCTTGTAGCGCCCAACGATTTGGGTTGTTCCGTATCTTCTTCAAGTAGTTATAGCCAAACCACACTACTGCTATAAATAACCCGATGCTGAGTAAAATTAACAACCACCAGCCCGGCGCTAAAGGCCACCAGCCAATCATCTCTGGCTGCTGCATGGGACGTAGAGGAAGCTGGGAAAAGTCCATTAGCTCACCTCCGGAGAATTAAACTGAAATAACGGATGTTGATCCGTTTGCCAATGGGCAAACTCAACACCACGTAGGTTGTGCAGATTCTGTAATAACTGTAATCGCTGCTGAAACTGACCACGATATTTAAGCTGTTGCGCCTGATTGGCGGAAACCAACAATTCGCGCCCTAAGCCGCTAAAACGATACGATTTTCCGCTGCTTGGCAGTTGTTGTTCCAACGGATCGGAGATCAACACCAGCTTCAGTTCACAACGTTGTGCCAGACGCATCAGGTGCAGTTCGGTCTCTTCATCAACATCATGAAAGTCGCTGAAAATATAGAGGATACTGCCACTACTTAAGATCGACTCTAAGCGCGCTAGTGACTGTGCCAACGAACGCTCAGAGCTTTGCTCAGTAGGGTCAACGCCTTGAGACAGTGCGGTAATCATCTGCATCAATTGCTGACGACTATTGCTCGGTTTAAATAGCTGCTCTTGTTGCTCGCTAAGCAGCATGCCACCTACACGGTCGCCATTCGCCAAGGTGGTCCAGAGGGCCATCGCACTAGCATAAGCAGCCAACACCGATTTGAAGTGTCCGCGAGTGGCAAACTGCATACTGTGGCGAAGATCACACAGCAGGAATACTGGACGTTCGCGTTCTTCTCGATAAAGCTTGGTATGCGCTTCACCAGTACGTGCCATCAAGCGCCAATCCAAATGACGAATATCATCACCCGGTTGATATTCACGCACATCATCGTATTCCATACCACGGCCTCGGATATGACTCAGATGATGACCTTCACGAATAGCCATACGCTCACGGCTATTCTGTCGTGCAGGCGGCCAGAACCGTAAGCTGATAAGTTCATCCACACTGATTAAGTGTCGTGCGGATGGTACAGGCCTTGGGCTTGCTTCCCCTAAGAACATAGATTGATCCCTAAGGTACCGCCACGCGGTTGATCAGTTCGGCGATCAATTTATCTTTATCTAAACCTCTCGCTTCAGCGACATAGCTCAAGCCGATACGATGTCTAAGCACACTAAATGCGATCTCTTGGATATCATCTGGCGTCACAAAATCACGTCCAGCCAACCAAGCTTTAGCACGCACAGCGCGATCCAATGCGATACTCGCACGTGGGCTTGCGCCAAAGACTAAGCTATCTTTCAGGTCTTCTCCGTAGACTTCTGGATTCCGAGTCGCCATCACCAGTGCGATCATATAATCCTCAAGGTTATCCGCCATGTAGACCTGCATAATGCTGGAGCGAGCTGCGAATAATTCCTGCTCGGTCAGCGCAACATCAATATGAGCGGCTTCCCCCGCTAACTCGGAGTTATGCTCGTCACGTACCAAACGCAGGACCTCTTTCTCTTGATTGTGATCTGGGTAATCAACACGGATATGCAACATGAAGCGGTCTAGCTGAGCTTCGGGCAGTGGATAAGTTCCCTCTTGCTCCAGCGGGTTTTGCGTCGCCATCACCATAAAGAATTTAGACAGTGGATAGGTTTTACCTGCAACCGTGACTTGTCGCTCCGCCATCGCTTCTAACAACGCAGACTGTACTTTGGCTGGCGCACGGTTGATCTCATCCGCTAATAATAAGTTACAAAACAGAGGTCCCTGACGGAAACTAAACTCGCCTTTTTGTGTGTTGTAGATCTCAGTACCGGTAATATCGCTTGGCAGCAGATCCGGAGTAAATTGGACACGATGGAACACGCCTTCTAATAGATCACTTAAGGCATGTACTGTACGCGTCTTCGCCAAACCTGGAGGGCCCTCCAGTAAAACATGGCCATCCGTAAGCAATGCAATCAACAGATGCTCAACTAAGGCTTCCTGCCCAATGACTTTCTGCTTTAAAGCCTCTGATAATCCGATCAGTTTACTCTGCAAGGTTTGACTCGATGCCGTATTTGCAGTGGCTTCTACTGTCATTCTAAGCTCCTGTTTTTATTAATTTTGCACAATGACGTTACGAATGAGATGCCTATTTATATGCGGTTAGCATCCCTGTTTTCAACTCTGTCACTCGATCTAATTTTACCCGTCTAAAGGCGGAGATCGTTGGTCACTGAAATTGAGAAATAGTTCCTAATTCAACTCAACAATCAATCGAGATCACCCCATAGTTCTAACAAACCTCCGGAAAAAGTAACAAACGTATCATTTGTTTAAAACTTATAAATGATACGTATTATCAATTATTCCGTATCTTTTCACTCTACATTTGCAGCCACAATATCAGGACTCGATAGTCCTGCGGCAGACAATCAAAAACTCGACCCCTTTATGAATCAAAAACTAGATATAACCAGCCAAAACACAGTGGCCAAACCAAAACCGAAAAGGAAGATCTCCGGCCAATATATTGCTTTTTTAATCCATAGTTTTTTTGGTTTAAAAATCACCCTAATTCTGACCTTAGTGTTGGCGTCTGGAACACTGGCGGTGATTGCTCAAGAGATTGATTGGTTGCTAATGCCAGAGATGCGAGTAACGCCGATGGATACCCGACTGAATGAAGGTATCTTGTTAGATAAACTGCAAGCGGCTTATCCGGAAAATGGCCTAAGCAACTTCCAGCCTAACGCAAATTTCCCATACACCGCGGCCAGTGCCATGTTTAACGATAGCAATGGCGGTTTTAGAAACGCTTGGATTAACCCTTACACCGGTGAAGTCTTAGGTGACACCCAACTTCTAACAGTAGGTAATTTCCTGAATTTCCTACATACCACCCTATTCCTACCTGTTGTGGGCCGAAGTGTCGTAAACGCCTTCGGTATTTTTACGATTATCTCTTTAGTCGCCGGATTGCTCGCAGTACCTAATTTCTGGCGTTACTTTTTCCGCAAACCGCGAATGAACAATATGCGAGCATTTTTAGGCGACTTCCATAAGATCGTTGGCGTTTGGAGCATCTGGTTTTTAGTAATTATCGGGGTATCAGGGGCTTGGTGGTTTTATCAGGTGCCGTTCGTTTTATACGCTGATGCACCGAAGCTGCATGAGCCCTATGATCGTAAACCACTGCTCGATTACGCCGAACTAGATAAGTTTGGTAGCCAAGCGCCTACGGCCCTAAGTAGCGATCAAATTGTCGATATCGTTAAGAAAAAATACCCAAATTTTGAGATCACACGCATGGTGCCACCCGAGCACAATGCAGATCCGTATGAGATTGGCGGCTCTCAAGGCGAATGGCTGATACGAGGTGGAGGAAGCCGCATCTGGATCAACCCTTATGATGGCACCATCATTAATCAATCCATGGCTGACTCATTCACCTTTATGCAACGTTTTGATCTAGCGATGCACCCTCTTCACTACGGCACATGGGCTAAATCTGGCGCAGCTGACTTGATCGTAAAATTCATCTGGTTTGTCTTCGGTGCGTTAATGACCGCCCTCGGTGTTACCGGCCTGATCATCTATTACAAACGTACCAAACGGGCTTCGCGTATAGTCTCCAATCGCAGTCCAGGCATAAAAAAACTAATCAAAGGCTGGCGTATTGTTCGTCCATGGGGCGGCCCTATGGGCGTCTTCAAGTACCTTAATATCTTAATGTTAGTTGGTGTTGGCTTTGGAACCAGCGTTGTATTAACACTAGCAGTGCAGGGCATATCCAATGCAGGCTTTGAATACACTCAAAAACCTTTAGGCCCTTGGGAAGTTAAAGTAAACGCATTTGCCGGTTTCCTGGAAAAAGATCTGCCGCCTATCAGAGAAGGTGGACGCACAAATTTCTCAGTCAAAATTCCGAAAGAATCTTTGAGTGAGATTAAATTTATCTACGCCCGCGTAGGTAAACCGAGGACCTTAAGAGCTCCCGGAACCCTAATTCATGGTCCTCTCGGTGCAAAGCATGTTCATTATCAACTGCCGAAAAAGATTCGCGATAACGCTGAGCTGTGGGTTACCGCTATCACTTGGAGTGGCGATGTTTACCAAGCTAATTGGCCATTAATGCCTGATGGCAAGGAGACTATCGATGTTCGCTAAACAAGCAATCGTATTTGCAGCATTAGCTCTGCTATCTGCGCCTTCGTTCGCCCATAGCATTTTCCTAAACTGTTCTACAGCAAATGAGCAGATTGAGTGTAAAGGCAGTTTTTCAGACGGTTCTGCGACGAGTGACTTCCCGTTTGAAGTCATATCCTATGAGGATGAGTTACTAGTCAAAGGCCAAACGGATAAAGACTCGGCATTTAGTTTTCCAACACCAGATCAGGACTACTACATCTTATTAGATGCAGGTCCGGGTCATGTTATTGAACTCGATATATTGGATGTGCAATAAGTTTTTATCACCCACCATATTGGCTGGTTTATCAAACCTTAAACCAGCCAATTTTAACTTCGCCGCACTCAAACCCTTTCGCAACATTCCTCTCACAAAAACTTCTTCAGCCTGTCATCTAATCGTCACCCGACATAGATAGTTTTGGCGGCATAAATTTATAAGACTTCCTATAAAAGGTATTTTCAATGTCTATGCTGCACGGTTCTCACCCTCTTAAAGCGCTAGCCTTAGCTGTTGGTGCAAGTTTGCTTACAACTACGGCTTACGCTGCCCCAATTCAAGTAACTAATGGTAATGACAACGGCGAAGGCTCCATGCGTGCAGCACTGATCGCTGTTGCTGAAGGTAAAGCAGATAGCGTTATTGTTACTAGTAAAGACGATATCGTGATCAACTCCACTCTGACTTATACTGGTCAGGCACCTATCGCGATCTACGGCAATGGCCAGATCATCAAAACCGAAAAAAACACCGATTTGCTGGCTATCTCTGAAGGCGCAGATCTAAATATCAGCGGCCTGAAATTTGAAGGTCCTAGCGGTTTTAGTATCCAAAACCGAGGCGACCTAAAAGGTAAAGCAGGCAAAGGCATCTTCGTTAACCTACGAGATAACCAAACAGGCACACTAACCGTGACACTAAATGACGTTGAAGTTAGCGGTGTTGCTTATCACGGTATCCACATCTCTGATTGTGATATTGTCAAAGATTGTGGTGCTGGCGCAGGCGGCAAAGGCAATGGTTCTCCAGCTTCTATCGCAGTAAATGCATATAACCTAAACATCCACAATGTAGGCTATGGCCGCGTAGATGGCGACGGTCTTCGGGTCGATGAACGTAACGAAGGCAATATACTATTCACCGCTCATAACTCTCGCTTCAACAAAGTAGGCGCTGACGGCGTTGAGCTGGATGAAGGCCAAAATGGCGACGTGATTGTTAACGTAAGCAACGTCGATTTCTCTAACAATGGTGGTTACTGCCAAAAAGACCTTCTACAACCTCTACTACCATCGCCAGTAGAAGCTGAGTTTAAAGATGGCGAGATATCTGCTGACAAAGTACCTGCTGAGATTACCGGTTCCGCTGATGACAAATGCTTTGAGCGCGAAGTCGATCTTTATGCTTCCGGCTCGGTTGAAGCTTACGAGTTTGGTATCGATTTTGATGATGGTTTTGATATCGACGAAGCAGGTAACGGTAGCATCAAGACCGTCCTTTACTCTTCGACTATCCACAATAATCTAGATGAAGGTCTAGACTTTGACGAAGAAGGCGAAGGCGATATCGAGATCACAGTAATTGACTCTGCTGCATCAGGCAACACCGATGATGGTTTCAAAATGACGGAAGAGGAAAACGGCAACCTTACAGCTCTGATCTCTTCTGGTCATGCCGACAAAAACGGCGGTAAAGGTATTGTGCTAGAAGCTAAAGATGCAGGCAAAGTTGCAGCCTTCATCGAAAACAGCACAACCGCAAATAACGACAGTGGTAAGAAATCCGGCCTTAAGATTAAAGGCAAGGGCGTAATTACACTGAAAGGTTCTGAAATCACTGACGGTTTCAAATCAAAAAAAGCTGAGATCGTAAAAATCTAAGCCCAAACAGCCAAATAACAAGGGGGAGCACTATGCTCCCCTTTTCGTCGCAATTAATGCGACCTTTTCGTTCAAAATACAGCCGCTTCGAAACCTGATGCTAGTATTGAAACCATCTCACTTGGTTTTAGGAACCCTATTGAATGGACTTCACTAGCCTCCCTATACATAGCTTCTACCTAATGGTTGCGGTGGTCAGCCTTTTAGTTATTGCCTCGATCATCTGTTTTCTAAAAAAGCAGGCTCATCCAGATAGGGATTACACCGAGTTATGGCTACGAATCCGCAGTTGGTGGATCATAATCGGGCTGATTTTTGTCGTCTTGTTATTGAGCCCAACGGCAACCATTATCTTCTTTGGTTTTCTTAGTTTTCTGGCGCTCAAAGAGTTTCTTTCAATCACACCTATTCGATTTTCTGATCGACGCACGCTGTTCTGGGCTTACCTAGCTATCCCAGTGCAATACTACTGGGTGCATGACGCTTGGTATGGAATGTTCATAATCTTCATTCCAATCTATCTCTTCCTGATTTTGCCAACACGTATGGTTCTGACCGGCGATACTCGCGGTTTTATTAGATCAGCAGGGATTATTCATTGGGCTACCATGCTGACTATTTTTGCGATCAGCCATATCCCATTTTTACTGGTGCTACCCGAGAAAAACGTCGATGCAGGCCCTATCGGTTTAGTTTTGTTTTTGATCTTTATTACGCAATTAAACGACGTCGCTCAGTACGTATGGGGCAAGAGCTTTGGCCGCCGCAAAATCATACCCAAAGTAAGTCCTAACAAAACCTGGGAAGGTTTTATTGGTGGGGTCTGCACCATCATGGTTGTCGCAAGCATCTCTAGCCCTTGGCTCACCCCGATGTCTTGGTATGAAGGGCTGGCAGCAGGTGCAATTATTGGTATAGGCGGGTTCTTTGGAGATGTCGTTATAAGCGCAGTGAAACGCGACCTACACATCAAAGATAGCGGTACGCTGATCCCCGGTCATGGCGGCATATTGGATCGAATGGACAGCCTAATGTTCACCGCGCCTCTGTTCTTCCACTTTATCTATTACTTACATTACTGAGCAGGAGATTCAGTATGTGGATTCGTCTATTAAAGATACTGTTTTTTGCCCTAATCGTACGCCCTGTCGTTTTGATTGTTCTTGGGCTCAACATCCGTAACAAACAATGGTTGCCCGAAACAGGGCCGGCGGTGATCGTCGCTAATCACAATAGTCACTTAGATACCTTAGTGTTGATGTCACTCTACCCTTTGCGTCAGATCCATAAGGTTCGTCCAGTGGCAGCAGCGGACTACTTTCTAAAACACAAAGCCTTAGCTTGGTTTGCACTCAATATCATCGGCATTATTCCTCTGGATCGCAGCAACTTTAAACGCGACTTGTTTAAACAGTGCCATGAAGCATTGAATCGAGGTGACATTTTGCTGATTTTTCCGGAAGGAAGTCGTGGCAACGCGGAACAACTCAGTAAACTAAAAGGTGGTGTACATCACCTTCTTAAAGATGGTCGTAACAACACTCCGGTATGTCCAGTGATGCTACATGGCTTAGGTATGGCCCTGCCAAAAGGGACAGCGCTTTTGGTCCCTTATAATTGTGATGTCATTATTGGCGAACCAACCACTATCCCAGAGAGTAGCCGAGAGTTTATCGAACAGTTGGCTGAAACTTTCCAACAACTATCCTCGCAATGCCTAACCCGCCATCAAGCATTAGATGAATCCACCAGCAAAGAAGCTGACTAAGCGCTTTTTAACTCAACCAAAGCAGCCCTTGCCCGATTAAAGATCGTCAGTAACAGTAGAAGATTTATTAACGCGAGCGCCCATGTCGTCCAACCTTCTAACGGCACGCCACAAGCATAAAGCGTGGCAAGCAGACCAAAGAATACTGCCCGATCACTCTTGCCTGAAGGACCATCATAGCGACGGCTTGCCCCTATCTGCACTGCAACCACACCGATCATTTCACTCATAATAGCTAAGAGCGTTAACAGCACCAGCAAAGGACTATTTACTCCGGGCAAGCACGCGAACATTAAAAACAGAGCGCTATCGGAGATAACATCGCCGATCTCATTAAGAATCGCCCCCAACGGCGTAGCCATATTATGCTCGCGAGCCAACATTCCATCGATATTGTTCATCGCCATGCGAATGAACATCCATACAGGCACCAGCAGCCAAATTAGAGGCGAACTTTGCAGGAATATTTGAGCCAGATATAAACCAACTGCCAACACAATTGAGCCAACCATCGCAGCCACTGTTACTTGATTGGCACTGACCCCTTTTGCTGCCAAGAAATTAGTAACAGGGCGTAAGAGATCGGAAAAAGCTGACTTCAATTGATAAACACTAGGCATCGTTATAATTCCATTTAAAAAAGAACAGGTTGCATAAATAGACAAAACGCACATATAGATATGAACAACTGACTCATAAAACAGAAGACCTGCCTTCTAACTAAGCCCTTCACACCATTCAGGCGACTGCTTAGATCACGTTGATTTAGCTGCTTCGCTTTAGCAGTAAAGAGCTGTGCTAAAGCTCGATCAAATGATTCTATTCCCATTTTCATGAGGAGAGGCAGTAGCTTTCTATCTAAAGCGACTCGCCAACTAAAATAACCCTGCGCTAAGCCGATTACGAATCCCAATAGGGCTAAGCCCTGTACAGTGGGGTTAGCTCCGAATAACAGTAATAATACACAGCTACCACTTAACAAAAGAGAGTAGCTGTTCACCTGCTTCAACGAATCCAGAGTGGCTATCAGCAAATCTGCTTCAGCTACTATCTTAGCGTGAGCCATAACCAACCTCTGAATGTTTGCTAGCAAAGTCAGATAACAGTTTTTTCTGGCTCTCAGTTATCACACAGCCTGAACGAACTTGTTTTACCCATTCAAGCGCGTCATCAACGCTTTGTACTTTTGCAGTCAAAAGCAACCAACCCGCGACAACCAAAGCACTACGAGAAAGACCAAGCGCACAATGAATAAGTACAGGCTTATTGGCTTTGGTTAACTGATCTAATTCCATCACTGCCTTTTCAAACTGCTCTGGTTCAGCCGTCACTAGATCCAACATAGGTACCCGACGATATTTATCTGTCTGAGGGATTCTCGGGCTCATTTCTGCAGTGACATTGACAATAGCCTGCATACAATCCCTTCGCTTCAAGGAAGGCACGCACCCCAACCAAATATTCGGTATAACTTCTACTTGGTCAGCACGCTTTAGGCTAAACAAATAAGCACTTACTCTTGCACCTGCTAAGTAAGGCGCAAGCATAAAACCAGCAGCAATACTCATTCGGCCATTATCATGTTGAAAAGCAGCCGTACCTGCTCCCGCGTACGCAATAGATACAGTGACCAAAGAAACTGCGGGCCAAAGTAATAACCAAGCCCATACTTCCAAAGTAAAGGCGGTAATCACCAGCAAGACTGCAGCCAGTGCATATCTACCTGCTAAGCGCCAACGGTCTGAATCTTGATGTTTTTCCCATCGCCATTTAAACGAGTTATTAGGCACTAGGTAGATCAGTAACAAAGCAACCGCCAAACCACCGATGACGTCGATAAAGTGATGCTGCCAAGTAGTCAGCACTGATACCCCTATCAGCAACATCCAACCATGCATCATCCACCTACAAAAACCATTCTTTATCTGTTGATTAAAGATCATCCAGATCAGCACAAGTAAACTGATGTGTAGTGATGGTGCCTGATTATAGGGTTTATCAAAGCTGGTTAGCAGATCAAAAAGACTACCGTAAAAACCGCTGGTTTCTGGACGCGTCAACGTGAATTGCAAAGGCCAAATTAAAAAGCAGACAACGGACACTAATGTCGCCAATAGTAAGCGTAAACCATGCCGATCTAAGTGCGCCTTACTGCTGCAAATAAATAACGAGATCGCGTAAAGCAGGTCGATCGACATATAAGGCACAATACTCCAATCCCAGAAAGGGATATGTTGCTCCCATGTAAAGACAATCTGACCTACATCCTCACGCGTCGCAGTAAACGCATTAACCGCCCCGTAAGAGATAAAAAAGAGCGGCCCCAAAAATAGGAGCCACTTTAACGCTCGAGGCCAAAGAGCAGTTTGGTTATCCTCGATAAAGGGCTTTTGGATAGCATTCATAGCTAACCTCAGCCCTACGCATCAATTCGCTGAGCAATGGAGACGGTGAAAATGCCCCATTTATCAATCAACTGATCAACTTTAAGGAATCCGGCCTGTTCAACCAGTTGATCCATTTCTCCCTGCGAGCGACAGCGCATCACCCAAGGCTGACCATCGCGATGGCTCGTCAGACAACGGGCTATCAACTCCTGTTGTGGGTGCCACGGCTGATTGGTATATATAAGATAGCCACCCTCTTTGATCGCTTCAGCCAAACCCGCTAGGGAGTCACTGATCAGATGATTCTCTGGGAATAGTTCATACAACCCAGACACAATAGCCACCGTTGCAGTCGGTTCTATGGTCGCTAGCGATTCCTTATCAAACGCATCACCTTGAACAAAATTACCAATACGATCAAAACCACGTTCCATTAAGGCTTTTGCTCCAGCCTCGACATTGATCTCGCTAAAATCTCGCAATAGCAGACTATCGATATCTTCACGGCGTTGATCTATCGCATCCAGAACATAACGCCCCTGGCCTGCAGCAACATCCACAATGCGTACTGGCTGATCCTGCTGATGCACCTGATCAATGGCTCTGTTGATCAAAACTTCTAGGTTCGTCTTACGCTGGCGAATACCCCGCCAGCCAATACTATTGAGATAGTTTTTATCGATCTGACGACCCAACCAGCCTTTACCTTGCGGCTTATTCTGATAGACGTAATCCAGTGTACCGCCGGAATCAAAACCCGTTTCTTGGCCAATACGATAGCCTTCCGATAACTTCGCTGCCGTAGCGATCATCTTTTGTAACGAGTTCCAGTAATGGCGTTTCAGGCCTGTCACGGGTGTGGCGTAGCCCATCTGCTTTTGAAAGCTCGCGCCCTGCTGATCTTCATGATTTAGATCAGCCGTACTGAGAGGTGTTCGAAAAGATTCAGCAAGAAAGCTACGAACCTCCACTAATGCACGCTCACGCTCTTGCTCACCCAAGGTGTCATGGAAAAATCCTGGGAGTTCAACAATACGCTTTTTCTCACTGCCTAAACGCGCCATAAACTCATACTGTGGGCCTTTCTCCACCACCCAATCATCACCCGACACTAATGTTAACGTTGGGGTAGTGATCGCATGCGCATCTTCAACACAACGCTTCGCAGCTTTATCCAAATCAAGCAGCAAATTTGAAGCGATAGGCCGGGTAATCAGTGGATCTTGGTTATAACTTTGAATGCGTTCTGGGTCATGACTAAGATGATGCGCTTTCACATAAGAGTTGACTGTAAATACGCCAGAAACCTTCTGTCGGGTCGCAATCATTGCTAGGGCACCCGGTAGATACAGCTTAATTTTGAATGCTGGAGCAGCCAGTACTATTGCTCTGATTTTGGGTGCGTAATCGTGCACCCAAGTGCTAACAAGAACCGCCCCAACGCTTTGACCAAGCACGATGATCTCATCTGTATTGAAACCATGATAAGTACAAATATGCTTGACGAAGCAGTCCACATCTTTGACAAGTTCGGCAAAACTTTCTGCATGCCCCCGCTCACCCGGCGATTTGCCCAAGCCTCGAGTATCCCAAGCAAAGAAGCTGGTATCTTCCATCGCCAATTCATCAACTAAATGCGCCATGCGGCCTCCATGCTCATGACCACGATGAAACATCACCACCGCTTTTTTAGCTTTCTTGGCAGCGGACACAGATGTATTTGAGAAAGAGACATTTGAAGGTGCGACACTAGGCCAATGGCGATAAAACAGCTCAATATTATCGTGGCTAGAAAAAGTCAGCTCTTCACATAGGCGAGTTGCACAACTTGCGTTCTGGATTGTCACTGGCTGATTCATGTTGAGTTTCCATTTGTTGGTTAAGGAAACCCGACTATGAAATAGCACAGGGGCAATTTTAAGCGTGTTAAATAAGGTTGCAGAAAATGAGATGGGAAGTATCAATACGTACTACCAACATCCTTAGGTCATCAAAAATAATATATCTAGAAACATTAATTAGATGTGGTACAGCTAATATTCTCACTGCGAATGAACTGTTTTAACGATCAAGTTTACTTTGACTTAACTGATTAAATTCTATACAGTGCAGTCCAGCTTGATGCTTTACTTGTTATTTATGTTCCTCACTTCGAAGTCTTTTCTGAATTCCTCGTCCTGTTTTCCGTAAGTAAAAATTAAAAACTCCTGCGTTAACTGCCCCCAACTTTTTGGGCGGCCCACTTATTTCCGAAAAATAGGAAAATTGATTATGTCTAATACAACTACTGGTACTGTAAAATGGTTCAACGATGAGAAAGGTTTTGGTTTCATCGAACAACAATCTGGTCCAGATGTTTTTGCACACTTCAGCGCTATCGCTGGTGATGGTTTCAAAAGCCTTCAAGAAGGTCAGCAAGTTGAGTTCTCTGTAACTCAAGGTCAAAAAGGTCCTCAGGCTGAGAACATCCGCCCTCTATAAGACCTAATTAATGCAGCCGCATTGATTGAATAGAGCATGGCATATGTCATGCTCTTTTAAAGCACTCTCCCCTCCTTACTCTGAACTGTATCTCCTGCTCCAGTTAGCGAACAATCAAGGCTTCTCTATTAACAGCTTCTTGGTTCCTCTAATCTCTACTATGTGCACCTATACTCTTTAGCTAAAGGTAATTTTTATAAAAATACGGTACCTACGAGTATGTTAGAAAATTTAAACGGACAAATTTGCGTATCCCGCCATATAGGAAAAGACCAAGATCTATGGGCATGTTACGAACCACTCACAGCCGTTTCTCCATCCAGACGCCAAATGTGGAAACGTTTAACAGGCCTTTTATCAAAAACGGAGATGGCCCACTACCTTCAAAAGCAATACGACTCCCCTGAGATTTCAAATAACTTTTCTACAGTTTCAGATTAAAACGATATAAAGCATTTCCTAATTACAATTGCATATATCGCCTATCCTCGCCCTGTATTTACTCAATAGATACGAGCAGTTATCCACATTTTTTGATAGACTTTTGCGCAAGGTTTTTGCCCTGTAGTTGTTAGAAACGGGTAATATTGTCAGATCAAGAATTGAACTACTTCGCGAGTACGACTCCTCTATTACTAGCTTTGGTGGTATGATGTCGCCCCTTGGGCGCAGTACTCGGTACAGCCACCACTGTTTTATTGGGTTTATCCTCTGGTGGTACCATTCTACTGGCAGCATTAGGGGTCGGTGTTTCTTCTTTATCGCGGTACCTGCAGCGATATCCGTAACACCTCCAAGCGCTAATCAAAGCCTATCAATGATTGCTAAATCACATAGCATCACGTTTTATAACGTGTTGATACGGCTTCTATTTTTCAGCGCACTGAATATTGAATTTTTGGCATTAAGCCAAGAGGAAACAGGTAAACAAAAATGAGTAAAGTCTCCGTCAGTATCATCATGGGCTCTCGCTCAGACTGGCCAACCATGCAAGAGGCTACTAAGCCACTGGAAGAACTAGGTGTAGAGTTTGAAACTAAAGTGGTTTCTGCGCACCGTACGCCTGAGCGTCTTTTCCAGTTTGCCTCCGAAGCGCACACGCGTGGCGTTGAGGTAATTATTGCAGGTGCTGGCGGCGCAGCTCACTTGGCTGGTATGGCAGCATCTATGACTCATCTGCCAGTTATCGCAGTACCTGTTGCCAGCAAAAACATTAAAGGCCTAGATAGCCTACTATCTATGGTTCAGATGCCACGCGGCGTTGCAGTTGCTTGTCAGGCAATTGGCGGTGCGGGCGCATACAATGCAGGCCTAATGGCAGCACAGATGCTAGCCCTTAAAGATGCAGACTTGAGTCAGCGCTTACAAGAGTGGCGCAAAGCTCAGACTGACAGCGTTCCTGTTGAGGTAGAATAATGCACGTTGCTATTGTTGGATGCGGTCAGTTGGCACGCATGATGGCTTTGGCTGGTTGGCCTCAAGGTCACCGTTTTACTTTTCTGGCTGAGCCAGGTGAAGGTACTGATTGCGTTAAAGGCTTAGGTGAAATTGTTGAACGTACTCCAGAGATGGAAGGCGAGTCTCTTTTTACTGCACTAGGCAATCCTGATGTTGTAACCGTTGAGCGTGAACATGTTGATGTGTCTCTACTGAGCACACTGAAACCGCACTGCTCCGTTTATCCTTCTCCAGAAGCGATTAGCTATTGCCAACACCGCGGACGTGAGAAAACCTTCCTTAACTCTCTAGGCATCAAGACTGCACCGTTCCACCTTGCGAACAATGCAGAGGAATTGAGCGCGAGTGTTAAAACGTTAGGTTACCCAGTATTCGTTAAAACCTGTGAAGAGGGTTACGACGGTTACGGCCAGTGGGTTCTAAAAACCGATGAAGATTTGGCTAATCTGGTAGCCCAAGCAGATTCTCTACCAGAAGTAGTGATTGAAGGCCGCGTCAATTTTGACCGTGAAGTATCTTTGATTGCCGCACGTGATGCGTCTGGCGCTTGTGTATTCTATCCACTAACAGAGAACCTTCACCGCAACGGTATTCTGTGGAGCTCTATTGCTCCGGCTGATGCACCTGAAGCCTTGCACGCTAAAGCTAAAGATATCGCAGATAAAGTACTCAATGCTTTGGACTACGTTGGCGTAATCGCTATCGAAATGTTCCAAGCGGGTGATGATTTGCTTGTGAACGAACTGGCACCACGTGTTCATAACAGTGGTCACTGGACTCAAGGTGCAGGCATCTCTTCTCAGTTTGAAAACCATATCCGCGCTATCTGTGGATTAGGCTTAGGTCACACCATCAACAGCCAACATGCTGGCATGGTCAACCTACTAGGTATAGAAGCACCTAAAGAGATTATCAGCGAAAGTAATGTACAGCATCATGTGTACAACAAGTCGCTACGTCCAGGCCGTAAGGTTGGGCACCTTAACCTAGTCAGTGATGATCGTCACACACTAGAAGTTAAGCTAAAACGCATTCGCGATAGCCTTTACGAAGACTAGTCGTCTTTATAAAGACTTAGCATTAAAAAACCCGGCTACTTTGCAGTACCGGGTTTTTTATTCGCTGCTCTTAGACAATCACGGCCGAGTCAGCAAGTAATGCGCGATTGCCTCTCGATCTGACTTCTTTAGGTACTTAGCGCCATCACGTACCACTTCACCCATACTACCGCCAAAGACATCACCATCCTGCTTCACTCCAGACTTGAGCGAGTAAGCTAGATCCGCTTCGCTCCAGCCCTGTTTAGCTAATGCGCCTGCAGTAATCGCAGGAATAACGCCATCATCGTCAACAAAGCCCTGATGACCACTTAAAGCTGCCGCAGTATCTAATCCACCCAATAGGTTTCTAGGCGTATGACACGCACCGCAGTGCGCCGGCCCTTGAACGAGGTAAGCGCCTCGATTGTACTGCTCACTTCTCTTAGCATCAGGAATAAACCGTTGCTCATCAAAGAACAGCAACTGCCACAAATCTAAGCCCCAATTGATATTGAACGGGAAGCTCACTTGATGCACTGTCGAAGGTTTGGCAACAGCGGGGACGGTTTTAAACGCCGCCCATAAATCAACGACATCCTGATCGGATAGGCGCGCATAGAAACTATAAGGGAAGGCTGGGTAGTAACTCTGACCGCTAGGCGACTTGCCCGCGCGCAATGCACGTTCAAAGTCATCTACACTCCACGTCCCTATTCCGTGCTCTCTATCCGCCGTAAGATTCGGCGCATAGAAGGTTCCGAAGGGTGTTTCCGTACCCTTTCCACCCGCTAACGGCTTTCCTTTAGCTTCACTATCGGTATGACAAGCGATACAGCCTGAAACACGCGCTAGATAAGCTCCTCTGGCAACATTCCCCTTCAGTTCAGATATCGAGGCTCTAGGCTCGTCTACCGAACTCAGGTAGCTGACTCCTAAAACAACACCAAAAACCAAGCAGATTAGGATAGATGAAAACCAGAGGAGCTTTCTCATTTATCTTTCTCTACACGATAGTCAGTATGACAAGCAGAGCAGTTATCGCTTAAGCGCTCAAAAACTACTTCTACCGGCATAGTTGCAAAAGATTCAGCGCCCTCTTGCACTTCAGGTTCTGCTGCCATACCCATCATGCTTGCCGAAGTATCTTCCTCATTTTCAGAGCCAACATTGTCAGCAGCGTCGTATAAACCTTGGCTGATACGCTCTAACTCTTTAGAAAGGTGCTGAAAGCGATCCCACTCCTGCCAAATTTCAGCTTTAGCTTCGGTTGGGTGATGCAGACTACCTTTAGGGAACAACTTAGTTAGCTTCTCGCCTGCATGCATATTGATCGTTTCAGCGGCTACACGAGCCTGAATAGGCTCATAAGGAATTTTTCCTTTAAACATGTCAGAGACGGTTTTCATCGCCCCTTTCATATCTTCCATGGCATCCATTCGTTCTTTAACAATACCTGTTGCCCCACCATGGGCTGTCACAATCGAAGCTTGCCCACTCATAAAGATACCTAGGAACAACATGCTCAATAACTTTCTATTCATTCTCTAACTCACACCGTCATATAACTGGCGGTTCAATTTATACCCCTGAACCCACGGGTCAGACCTCTACTACGCCATATGATACACAGAGAACGCCTCCAAGTTATCTAACGGTTGAATTTTTGTCACTTCATCGCTCATGCCGACTAAATTTTCAGTTTCAAATCATTTTCCCCTCGTATATTGCTCAGCATTCTCGATAAACCCCTGATGGAGCCCTGTGCGCAGGAAAATATATGAAGCTAAAACAGATTGCTCAATCTATTGGCATAGGTCTGATGCTTGCCAGTTCTTCCCCAGTTTTTGCAGAGACAACTGCAAACTGGAGCCAACAGTTACAACAGCGCTTAGCTGAATCGCCACAATGGCAACATCTCAACAGCCAAGTGACGGCCGCTAATGCCGAACTGACTGCAGCGCAGCAGCCTGTATATAACCCAGAACTTGAACTTAGTTACGAAGATAAGAACGAACGTGCCTACCAAGCAACACTCAGCCAGACAATTGATCTATTTGATAAACGAGATACCCGTAGTCAAATAGCAGCTCTACAGCAGCAAATTACCACGCTGGAGCAGCAACAAAGTCAAAATCAGATTTCAGCCAGCGCCCTCACTCTATTGCTGGAAACCCGTCGCGCTAAAGCTCTTCTTTCCCTCGCAGATGACCAGCTGCAGATCAGCCAACGCCTCATCAAACTAACCCAACAACGACTGTATGCGGGTGATGCCACCCAGATCGATCTGGATATAGTAAAACTCTCCTTATCCGAGGTATTACAAACGAAAGCGGCTGTACAACAGTCCTTACACAACTATCAGGCTGAACAAACGGTTTTGTTGGGTGATCTCATCCCAATCTTGCCACAACCGCTACCTTATACCCTGCCTAAACAACCGGACTTTGCACAGTTAAGCCAACAGCATCCGGCTGTAAGAACTTATGGGGTGAAAACTCAGCAAGCACAGTTAAAAGTGCAGCAATCAGTCAAAGAGAGCAAAGCAGAACCAACCTTGGGGCTGGGATTTGGACAAGATGGTGATGACGATGTCGTGGCTCTTTCCATCAGTTTTCCTCTAAACATTCGCAATAGCTATAGCGCTGAAGTTGATGCCGCCAATGCCCGCGCCAAAACCTCAGATTTAGCCTTGGCCCAAGTACGTATCGATACAGAAACCGCGCTACAACGCAGTTGGTCCAGCTTGAAACAACAGCAAGCATTACAACAAATCTGGCAAAAGCCTGGCCAACGCAGCCTTGTTCAATTGAATCGCCAATTGGAAAAATTATGGAAACTTGGCGAACTGACAACCACAAATTATCTGCAGAACTTACAGCAACTAAACCAAACTCTGGCCGCAGACATCAATTTGAATACCGAATCCGATATCCGCCTGATTGACTGGCTCAGTACCAGCAACCAACTCCAAGACTGGTTAGATCAGCAATAAATATTGGCCTTCACCACTGAGATACTCGTTATGCAAAAGAAAACTCTACCTTTACTCGTCAGCAATTTGTTACTAGCAGCTGCAGTTAGCAACGCTTCTGCCGGAGACAACCACGCAGCAGCCCAACAGCAATCAATTAAAACACCTACACATCAGCATAAAGACAACGAAAAGCACGCTGGAGATTCAGATCATAAGCACGAAGAAAGCCATGATCATGCCGAAGAAACTGAACACCAGCATGAAGAAAACCATGACCATACTGAAGAAGCTGAACACCAGCATGAAGAAGGTCATGACCATACTGAAGAAACTCAACATACCTCTGATAAAGAGAACCACAGCGATACTGACGGACATGCTCATGGCAACGAAGATGAGGATGGACATGAAGAAGAGGAAGGTACTGTTCACCTAAATGCCAAACAGCAAGCGATGATCGAACTAAAAACCACCAAGCTTAAGCCTGTATTACTAGCAGATAGCCGAACAGTCCCAGGCGAAGTCGTAATTAACCGTTATAACAGCAGCATTGTCTCCCCCCAAGCGGATGTACGCGTGATCCAGCGCCATGTCATGCTAGGTGATCATGTAGTTCAAGGCCAACCGCTGGTTACTCTGTTTTCCGATGAGCTAGCTGACCGTTTTTCCGACCTAAAAAATGATGCTAAAGAGTGGGAGATCGTACGTAAACTGGGCAAGAGCCTTGCAGGAAAAAACCGCTACAGTCAGGCGCAAACGAATTTCCAACAAAGTCTAACTAAAGTCAGTGCTTTTGGCCTTTCCCACAACGAGATCCAAACCCAACTGAACCAGCCAAGCAAACACCCTCTAGGTCAGTTTGTACTAAAAGCACCACATGCAGGTGTTGTGCAACAAGATGATTTCCTAATTGGCCAACAGATCAGCAACAGCGAGCCCTTATTTACGCTAGTCGATGAAACAACTGTCTGGGTAGAAGCGCAACTACCACCCGATCTGCCTTTAACCCTGAGCAAGGGTACACAGATATCTCTCACTGTCGGGGCTGATGCATATCAGGGTGAATTGCTGCAATTCGCACACAGCCTGAATGAAGTCACCCGTACCCGGATGGCTCGTATTAGTGTCAATAATCAAGAACACCACCTCCACCCTGGACAATTTGCTCAGGTCACTATGCCACTGGATAAACAAACCTGGCAGTTACTGCTGCCAGAAACTGCCTTCACCCGCACTCCTGATGGCGACTGGGGTGTCTTTATCGAGAAATCTCCTGGTGAATATAAATTAGAGGAGATCGAAGTCCGTCGCGAAACCAGCAATGGCCGCGTGATTCAAGGTCTACCTCTAGGAACAAAAGTCGTCACATCCGGCACATTTTTTCTTGCTTCAGAGCAAGCTAAAGCCGGTTTTGATATCCACAACCACTAGGATTTCGTGATGTTAAATAGACTAATTGAATGGTCAGTGACTAACCGTATTCTGGTGGTCATTGCCGTAGTCGCTGCGTTAATTGGCAGCGTATTTTTGATACCCAGGCTTAATCTTGATGCCTTCCCTGATGTAACTAATATCCAAGTTGCTGTGAATGCTGAAGCCCCTGGCCTCGCAGCCGAGGAAGTCGAACAGCTCATCACCTTCCCAATTGAGTCGGTTATGTATGCAATGCCCGATGTTGAAAAGGTACGCTCTATCTCTAAAACAGGCCTTGCCGGCATTACTGTGGTGTTTAAAGAAGGCACTGATATCTACTTTGCTCGGCAGCAGGTATTTGAACAGCTACAAGTGGCTAAAGAGATGATTCCAGCCGGAGTCGGCATCCCAGAGATGGGACCAAACACTTCAGGTCTAGGGCAAATCTATCAGTACCTGTTAAAGGCGGAACCCGGCAGTGAATACGATGTAATGCAACTGCGCAGCCTCAACGACTGGGTGGTAAAACTGCTATTGATGCCGGTTGATGGCGTTACCGATGTGCTCTCTTTTGGCGGTGAAGTTCGCCAATATCAGGTCAATCTAGATGCCGAACGCTTACTCGCCTATAAGATCAACAGCGATGATTTAATCACAGCGATTGAAGCAAACAACCGTAATGCCGGCGGTTGGTACTTAGACCGTGGTGGTGAACAGTTGGTTGTACGTGGCGTTGGTTGGTTGCGTAGCGACCGTCAGGGTTTGCAAGATATTGCTGCAATTCCCCTACAAGAGGTCGATGGAGCTCTGATCCGTGTAGGCGATGTTGCCACGGTTGAGTTTGGCAGTGAGATCCGCCAAGGCGCTGTCACTATGTCGCGTAAAAACAGTGAGGGTGAAATCGAAAATCTCGGCGAGGTGGTATCCGGCATTGTCCTGAAACGTATGGGTAGCAATACCAATACAACGATCAAAGCGATTGAAGAACGGATCGATCTGATCAATCGTGCCCTACCAGATGGGGTCACTTTCGAAGCCTACTACGATCAATCTGATCTGGTCCAAAAAGCGATCAGCACGGTGGTAACCGCTCTAGTACAAGCATTCATCTTTATCGTAATTGTACTGGCGCTATTCCTATTAAACCTACGCGCAACCTCGTTGGTACTCCTTTCCATTCCATTGTCGGTTGGTTTAGCACTGGCATTTATGTCGTTCAACGGCATGTCCGCTAATCTGATGTCTTTAGGTGGGCTCGCCATCGCTATCGGTATGATGGTTGATGGAGCTGTAGTGATGATGGAAAACATCTTTAAACACTTAAGTCATCCGGACCAACGCCACGAAGGCCATACAGCCCCCGGTGCTGAAGACCCATTCGCGGCAAGTGAAGACGATCATGGTATTTCGCTACGCATTATCATGGCGGCGAAAGAGGTCGCTCGCCCGGTCTTCTTCGCCGTGATGATTATTATTGTCGTATTTGCCCCGCTGTTCAGTTTACAAGGGGTGGAAGGCAAGCTGTTCCAGCCAATGGCGATCACCATTATTATCGCTATGCTAGCCGCACTACTAGTGGCATTGATTGTTGTGCCAGCCCTAGCCAGTCTACTGTTCCGTAAAGGAATTCGTGAGAAAGAGAGTCCGCTGCTGAAACCAATCGATCGAGCCTACCGCAAACTCCTCAGCAGCGTACTTAAGCAGCGTAAATGGTTGCTATCCGCTGCCGGTTTGGCCGTGGTCGGCACCCTGTTATTACTGCCACGCTTAGGTACTGAATTTGTACCAGAGCTGGAAGAAGGCACCATTAACCTGCGTGTTACTTTAGCGCCTTCCGCCAATATGCAATCTGCACTCTCTGTAGCACCTAAGTTAGAACAGGAGATTTTAGCTTTCCCAGAAGTCACTTATGCCCTGAGCCGAATTGGCCGCGCCGAAGTGGGCGGGGACCCAGAGCCTGTATCCAATATTGAGATCTATATTGGCCTCAAACCGGTGAATGAATGGACCAGCGCCAGCAATCGCCGTGAGTTACAGGAATTAATACAAGAACGCCTAGACATTCACCCTGGCTTGTTGTTCACCTTCTCTCAACCTATAGCGACCCGCGTGGATGAATTGCTCTCCGGTGTTAAAGCGCAGTTGGCGATAAAACTGTTTGGCAGCGAGCTGGATACGCTTGCCAGTAAAGCCCGCGAGATCGAACGAGTTGTGCAACAGATCCCCGGCACTACTGATGTAGCAATGGAACAAGTTGAAGGCGAAGCACAGTTAGTGATCCGCCCTAATCGGGAACAACTGTTCCGTTACGGTTTAGCCGTTGCTGATGTCATTCAACTGGTGGAAACAGGCATCGGCGGCCAAAGCGCTGGCCAAGTAATCAACGGTAACGAACGTTATGATATCTATGTGCGCCTACAGAAAGATCAACGTAAATCAGCTGCAGACCTTAGACAGTTACGCCTACAAGCCAGCAATGGCGCTATTGTTCGCTTGGGTGATATAGCAACAGTGGCGATTGAAGAAGGTCCGCCGCAAATCCGCCGCGATGATGTTCAACGCCGCGTGGTGATTCAAGCCAATGTACAGGATCGTGATATGGGCAGCGTGGTAGCCGATATCTATGCTGCAATCGAAAAAGACGTCGATCTGCCAGCAGGTTATACCGTAGATGTTGGTGGCCAATTCGAAAACCAGCAGCGGGCTCAGGCACGTTTGATGATAGTTGTGCCCTTATCCATTGTTTTGATCAGTTTACTGCTGTACTTCTCGTTTGGCTCTTTAGGGCAGGCCGCTTTGGTATTACTCAATCTGCCATTGGCGCTGATTGGTGGTGTCGCTGCGTTGTTTATTTCCGGCCAGTACCTGTCGGTACCGAGTTCGGTTGGATTTATAACCCTGTTTGGTGTGGCGGTACTTAACGGCGTAGTTATGGTGGAAAGTATCAATCTGAGAATACAGGATGGCCAGCGTATGGCTGAAGCGGTGTATGAAGGTGCTTGTTCACGCTTGCGTCCGGTATTAATGACGGCGCTGACATCCGCTTTAGGCCTTATTCCTATTCTTATGTCGACCGATATAGGTTCGGAAATCCAAAAGCCTTTAGCCACAGTCGTAGTCGGTGGATTAATTTCATCAACCTTGCTCACGATGCTAGTGATACCATCACTCTATGACGTATTCTCAAAATATAAGTACCAAACTGAGAAGTAAGACTCAGGAGGAGGCTGCAACCCTGTTGCAGTCTCCAACGGTTAGGAGATCAACATGCGCCTTTTGCTGATTGAAGACGATCTTAATTTAGCGCACCAGCTACAACATAACTTAGAGGCTTCTGGCTATATAGTGGATGTCAGCGGCACGCTAAGTGACGCGCGCTATATGACAAATGAAATCAGCTACGACATCATCGTTATGGATTTAGGATTGCCTGATGGGAGTGGTTTGTCTCTCCTTACCGAATGGCGTAAGAGCCACCAGCATACGCCGGTATTAGTGCTGACTGCTCGGGATAATTGGGAAGAGAAAGTTATCACTTTTCAAGCGGGGGCAGATGATTATGTCTGTAAGCCTTTCCGTCAGGAAGAACTATTGGTGCGTTTAGAAGCTCTACTTCGTCGCAGTAAACCACACCAATGCCCGAACCTTTCAGCCGGAGGCATTGGCTTAGATGAAAGTACCCAAGATGCAATCATTCTGGAAAGCGGCGAGCGTATCTCTCTGACTTCCACCGAATATCGTCTATTACATCATTTTATACGTAACCCAGGTCGGCTCTATAGCAAACAGAAACTACTCGATACTCTGTATCAATTTGATGCCGAGCGGGAAAGTAATATTGTCGAGAGCTATATCCGACGCTTGCGCACTAAACTGGGTAAACAGGTGATTGAAAACCGACGATTTCAGGGTTATCGCTACAAAGGCTTATTATGATTTCGATTGAAAAGGTTCTGCTTAAACGCTTTATCCTGATTGCACTCGCCTTGGTTGCAGCATTGACCTTTTTCCACTCATGGTGGGCCGACAGCCTATACCTCAAGATGCAAAAACAACAGCTACAGCATGAAGGATCAGCGTTGGCGCAACATCTTCGTCATACCACTCCCGAACAACGCACCGCGCTGACACTTAACCTGCCGCAACACAGTAGCCATATTTACGTTATCCGCAGCCAAACTAGTAGTTGGAGTTCTGCGCCAGAACCCGTCAGCGAGTATCCACTAGACGATTGGTTTAATGCACCCGGGTTCCATGAATTTCAGGATAATAATGACCGTAGTTTCTTAATCCTGAGCCAAACCTTTTCTAATTCCATGCAGTTTATTGTTATTCAGGAAACCACTGCGGCGCTGGCAGAACTCGATAAAAATCACAGCTATATGCTGTTTGCCATTATTCTGGCCTTAGCTATTGTTCTCTTACTCCAGCAAAAAGTAATCCGCGAAACCTTTTCTAAATTAGATCCAATAAAAAGTCAGATTGATGCCCTGCAACGGGGTGAAAAACCAACACTTCCCAACAGCGACATCAGTGAGATATCCCCCTTAGTCAGTGCTATCAATCAACTACTCGGCTATCTGCATAATCGCAACGAGCGAAGTAAAAATGCGGTGGGCAACATATCCCACGCGATGAAAACCCCGATTGCGGTAATCACTCAGATCGCCGAGACCAAAGATAATGGCTTAACCCCCAAAGCAAGAGAACTGCTAATTGAACAAGCAGATCAACTCAATCTAATTATCTCCAGCGAACTTAAGCGTGCCCGTATTTCCGGCCGCGGTCACCAATCTGAGAACTTCTCGATCCAGAAAGCAGTGGATAATTTAGCCGCCACTCTGAAATTGATCTATCCAGATAAACCGCTGAACTTTGATCTTAATATTACAGCTCAAACTTACTTCCCCGGCGAGCAATCCGACTTTAATGAGTTAATGGGCAACCTGATGGATAACGCCGCCAAATGGTGTACTGATACCATTCAGCTAACTATTGAGATGTCCGCTGAGCAATTACATATCAGGATCAGTGATAACGGCCCCGGCTGTAGTCAAAGCCAGATAGAACGTTTAACCAAGCGCGGGGTGCGACTAGACGAACACGCCAAAGGGCATGGTCTGGGTTTAAACATTGTGCAAACCATTGTTGAGCAGTATCAGGGGGAAGTGAGTTTTACCAATACCCAACCCACGGGCTTTGCCGTCAATATTAGTATCCCTCTGGCTTATCAAGCCTAAGCCAGCTTAACGTTGCTGTAATTCCGCTTGTAACAATTCAGTAAAATGCTCAGCGGGCAGAGGCTTTGAAAACAGATAACCCTGAAAATAATCACAGGATTTTTGCTGTAAGAAATCTCGCTGGTCAGCAAGCTCCACACCCTCCCCAACTACTTTAAGCCCTAAAGCGTGAGCCATCTGAATGATACCGGAGATGAGCGCAGGGCTTTCGGGAGTCACGCTAAGTTCAGCGGTAAAGCTGCGATCGATTTTTAAAGTATCTACAGGGAATTTTTGCAGATAATTAAGTGCTGAATAGCCGGTACCAAAATCATCAATCGAAAGCTGAATACCCATTTCGCTTAGGTGCTTCAACGCTTCACCACAACCGCGCTCATCCTCCATTAGCAGACGTTCGGTGAGCTCGAGTTCGAGTGCCTCAGGCTGCAAACCTGTGTCACGTAGTACGCGCTTAACCGTGTATTCCAAATGACCATCACGGAACTGCGGAAAAGCAACGTTTACGGCAATTTTGAACGGCTCACCCATAAGATCTGCCCATTGAGCCGCTTGTTTACAGGCTTGTTCAAGCACCCAATCACCGATGGGTACAATCAAGCCCGATTCCTCTGCCAATGGGATGAATTGGTCGGGGGATACTTGGCCATACTCTGGACACGACCAACGTAACAACGCTTCAGCACCAACAATTTTCCCGCTAGCAGCATCGACAATGCTTTGATAACTTAAACTCAGCTGATTTTGAGGTAATGCACGACGAAGATAGGATTCCATGGTGAATTTAAACACCGTTTCATGCTCCATCTCCCTCGTATAGAAACGGAAGGCATCTTTACCCACCGCCTTAGCTTTATACATAGCCGCATCGGCATTACGTAGCAATGCAACCGGATCTTGGCCATCTTTAGGAGCAACCGTAATTCCGATACTCGCAGAAGTAGACAACTCATAACCATTGATCATCACAGGCTGCACAGCCGTTCTTAAGATTCGCTCACATATATCCGAGATTTCATCGTGCGCTTTACGATCCGGCAAGATGACTAAAAACTCATCCCCCCCCAAACGCGCAATGGTATCGTCACCATGTACACAGTAGCCCAAACGTCGGCTAATCTCCTGAAGATGCTGATCACCCACCTCATGCCCCAAGGTATCGTTAATCTTTTTAAAATTATCTAGATCAACGAACAGAATCCCTACTGAGGTTTGATTCTTATTGGCACGAGTTAACGCTTGTGAGAGCCGATCCATCGCCAATACACGGTTAGGTAACCCTGTAAGATGGTCATATGTAGCTTGATGAAGGAGTTTGGATTCGTAATTCTTACGCTCGGTGATATCGCCGATGGAGCCCACCATACGGTAAGCAACGTTGTTCTCATTTCTCAGCGCCAAACCATGAGCAAGGACCCAGAAATAACCGCCGTTATTATTCTTTACACGATATTCACACCGGAAAAATTCGGTTTCGCCTTTTAGATGGCGGCAAAGCACTTGTTGATAACGTTCGCGATCATCCGCATGCACCCATTGTAACCACTCACTTGAAGTGGTCTTAATGGTGTCTTTACCCATGCCGATGGTGCTTAATAAACGTGCGGAGAGGTAGAGTTCTTTGCTAACAGGGTCCCAGTCCCAAAGCCCTTCGTTGGCACCCTTCATTGCCAAAGCATAGCGCTCTTCAGTTTCCCTTAAAGACTGTTCGACTTTCTCAAGATACTGAATACGCTGACGCAGCTGCGTATTTTCCCTAACCAGATCTGATACATCTTCGGACAACTGCGTAACCTCAATACTTCCCATGTTAACTTTGAGCGCTATCCGAGCTTAACACACTTCAGTTTCACTACCACATTTTGTTGTAGTGTCTTGAATAGTTCTTAGAACAACACTGTTGATGTAGTTTCGTCCATGGCATCTAATCGAAGTCTTCCTATACTCAATAAACAGAGTATGTAATTTAGAGATATAAAATATTGATGCGTGTCACTTATCAGCTTCTATTTGCTGGAATGCTCTTTCTTTTATCCCAGTTGGGTCTTGCACAAACAACCTTCGGCACTGATAGCAGCCAACCACCCATCCGCTTTGTAGGGGACAAAGACTACCCTCCCATTGAATGGTTAGAGGAGGGTAAGCCGCGCGGCATTTTTGCCTCATTCTTAAAGGAATATTCCAAAGCGCTCAACCGCAAAGTTGAATACAACCTGATGAATTGGAAACAGGCACAGCAAGCTGTATTAGAAGGCAGAGCCGATGTCCTGACCGTTTTCAGCCCTAACCCTGACCGTGTAAAAGACTACGCATTTGTTGATAGTTTTTTGCAGTTTGAGATCAGCCTCTTTCTCCGCAGTGACAACCTCACAATCCATGGTTTAGAAGATCTCAAAGGGATCAAAACCGGCGTATCTAAAGGAGGCTTCCCAAGAAAAATAATAGAAACACAAAGCCAAGCTCAGCTTGTGACAATGGATGATCATTTAGATGGCTTTCAAAAGCTTTTAAAAGGTGAGATTGATGCCTTAGCCACCACTAAATGGGTCGGCTCTTATGTGATTCAGAAGCACAAACTTAAAGGGATTAAGTTTGCACCCACCCCAATCGCGACCAAAGCGACCCACATGGGCGTAAGAAAAAGCGATACCGAACTGGTTCAACAGCTGCAAAAAGGCATCGAGCTAATGGAAACCGAGGGAACGCTCGCCCGTCTTAATCAGCAGTGGTCTGGGTACAGCATGGTCTATCTCACCCAAGACACGCTTAATCAGATCTATTATCAGTTTGGTTTTGGAGCCCTGTTCGTTTTAGCCTGTGTCGCAGTGGCGTCCATTATTACTTTAAAACGCCAGGTGATAGAACGGACCCAGTCACTCTCTACTGCAAAAGCATCGTTAGAAGACACGGTTGATCGCCTTACCCGTACCCAAAAGCAGTTGGTACAAACCGAAAAAATGGCCGCGCTTAACTCCATTGTGACCGGCGTTGCCCATGAGATAAACACGCCTTTAGGAATGGCCATTACCTTGAGCAGCGCCCTTAAAGAACAGATTGACCAGCTAGAAAAGCTGATCGGAAATGATGCCTTAACCAAACAAGCCTTGCTCGATTTCTTAAGCGACAGCCAAGATTCCTTAACGCTAGAAGCAGAAGCGCTCAGACGTGCCGTCACCCTACTTAGTAACTTTAGGCAGATCTCCGCTCATCAGAGCCAAGAACATAGGCAACAGATCAATATCGCCGAAATAATTGAAGATGCAACTGTGATCGCCACCAATAATTTAGCTGACGATGACCTCACCATCTCAGTCACTGGCGATAACGCATTGTCTATGGAGACTTACCCAGTTCCACTGGCGCAAGCATTAGTGCACCTAATCAACAACGCGATTACCCATGGATCTAAACAAACCGATCCACTTGAAATCACCATTAGCTATGCAAAGAATGACGGCAATCTCATCCTTAAAGTAGCAGATAACGGTTGCGGTATTCCCTCAAAATACCTCGGGCAAGTGTTTGATCCGTTCTTTACCACTTCTTTAGGACAAGGAAACTCGGGGTTAGGTTTGAGCATTGTTTATTCGATCGTGAATCACGTTTTAGGTGGCACAATTCGGGTCAACAGTAGCTTCGATACAGGCACTACCTTTATTTTAGAGCTACCGCTAAAAGCACCTGAAATTCACGATGGTATAGAACCGCAGACATAAAAAAGCCGGTACCTAAGGTACCGGCAAACGTAGAGTGAAAAAGAGGTAATTCACACGTAGAAGACTATTTATTCTAACTAGACAACTTTTGCTCTAGCTCAGGAACGGCATCAAATAGGTCTGCCACTAAGCCATAATCGGCAACCGAGAAGATTGGCGCTTCTTCATCTTTGTTGATTGCGACAATAATTTTTGAATCTTTCATACCCGCCAAGTGCTGGATCGCACCGGAGATGCCCACAGCAATATACAGCTCTGGCGCAACGATCTTACCGGTTTGACCCACCTGCATATCGTTCGGTACAAAGCCAGCATCTACTGCTGCACGGGATGCACCGACTGCTGCACCCAGCTTATCTGCAACTTTTTCCAGCATGGCAAAGTTTTCACCGTTACCCATACCACGACCACCAGAGATGATGACCTCTGCAGCGGTAAGTTCTGGACGGTCAGATTGCGCCATCTCTTCGCCAACAAAACTGGAGATACCACCGTCGTGTACTGCTGAAATACTTTCCACAGAAGCACTTCCCCCCTCAGATGCCGCAGCATCAAATGCAGTACCACGAACAGTGATAACTTTTACTGAGTCGCAAGATTCAACCGTTGCGATCGCATTGCCGGCATAGATTGGGCGCTGGAAGGTATTATCAGACTCAACCGCGGTAATATCAGAGATCTGCGCAACATCTAAAAGCGCAGCTACACGCGGCATAAAGTTTTTACCTGTAGTCGTCGCGGGCGCAACGACATGGCTGTAATCCTTACCGATTTCAGCCACCAACTTACCCATATTCTCAGCAAGTTGATGTTCGTATGCGGCATTGTCTGCCAACAAAACTTTCTCAATACCTGCTACTTGTGCAGCAGCCTCTGCTACAGCACTACAGTTTGCACCAGCAACTAGTAGATGCAGATCACTGCCCATCTGAGATGCAGCCGTCACTGCATTTAACGTCGCTCCCTTTAGAGAGCTATTGTCATGTTCTGCAATAATTAAAATCGCCATGTCGTCGCCCCTTAAAGTACTTTCGCTTCATTTTTAAGTTTTTCCACCAGCTCATCAACACTGGAGACTTTGATACCTGCCTGACGTTCAGCAGGCGGCGTCACTTTTAACAACTTGGTATGTGCTTTCAGCTCAACACCTAGGTCTGCCGGCGTTTTAACATCTAAAGGCTTACGTTTGGCCTTCATGATATTTGGCAGGGACGCATAGCGAGGTTCATTCAAGCGTAGATCGGTGGTCACAATTGCAGGCATGTTCAGTGCAACCGTCTGCAAACCGCCATCAACTTCGCGGGTCACGTTAACCTTGTCACTATCAATCTTAACTTCAGAAGCGAAGGTACCTTGCGGCATATCAGTTAGCGCAGCCAACATCTGACCCGTCTGGTTATTATCAGAATCGATCGCCTGTTTACCCATAATCACAAGGCCAGGCTGCTCTTCATCGATCACTTTCGCCAGCAACTTCGCCACATTTAGTGACTCAGGCATATCTTCAGTTTCGATCTGAATACCACGGTCTGCACCTAGCGCTAGCGCCGTGCGGATCTGCTCCTGACACGCTTTCGGGCCAATAGACACCACAATAATTTCTGAAGCTGTACCCGCTTCTTTTAAGCGCACTGCTTCTTCGACAGCAATTTCACAAAATGGATTCAAAGCCATTTTCACGTTGGCCAAATCAACATCTGTATTGTCCGACTTAACACGTACTTTGACGTTGTAGTCGATAACACGTTTAACGGTTACAAGTACCTTCATCAGCAAAGACCTTTTAGTTTTAGTTTTAAGAGCACTTCACACACTCTGTTTTGCTTATCCCTATATGTGCAATTTGAACGAAGTACAACCCCGCCACAATCACAATAAGTATTTACCCCAATTTTACTGCATTCAAATTAATAAGCAAACACCCTTTAAATTTATTATAATCAGCAGTTAATTAACATTTAGTCTATTTATTTATCAGGGAAAACCCCTATATAATAACCCTAACAATTGAGTTCTCTTATATAGAGCAGTCTCACATAACTAAGTGGAATCACTAGAGAGCGGCAGAATAACGCAGATTCCTCAACCAACTAAGAGGGGAAATCGACATGACAAGAGAGTCGATGGAATTTGATGTAGTCATCGTAGGTGCAGGCCCTGCAGGCTTATCAACTGCTTGCAGATTGATGCAATTAGCACAGGATAAAGAGCAGGAGCTAACCGTATGCGTGGTCGAAAAAGGCTCTGAAGTAGGCGCCCATATTCTGTCCGGTGCCATTATGGAAACCCGTGCCCTAGATGAGCTGTTCCCTAATTGGAAAGAACTAGACGCTCCGCTAACAACGGCAGTTACGGAAGATGAGGTTTACCTGCTTAAAGATGGCGATAACGGTAGCAAAATCCCTAATGCCTTAGTGCCAAAAACGATGCACAACCAAGGCAACTACATTGTTAGCCTAGGTAATGTCTGCCGTTGGCTAGCCGAACGCGCTGAAGAACTAGGCGTAGAGATTTTCCCGGGCTTCGCAGCTTCAGAGATTCTTTATAATGCCGATGGCAGCGTACGCGGTATTGCCACAGGCGATATGGGCCTAACTGAAACAGGCGAACAAAAAGACAGTTATATGCCGGGTATGGAGCTACACGCTAAATACACTGTCTTTTCCGAAGGTTGCCGTGGGCACTTGGGCAAAGAACTGATCAACAAGTTTGATCTAAACCAAGAAGCAGATGCGCAACACTACGGCATTGGTATCAAAGAGCTGTGGGATATCCCAGCCGAACAGCACCAACCGGGCTTGGTCGTTCATGGTTCTGGCTGGCCTCTAGATAAAGAAACCAGCGGCGGTTTCTTCCTTTATCACACCGATAATAACCAAGTGGTTGCCGGCTTAATCGTAGACCTAAACTACGCCAATCCACATATCAGTCCGTTTGATGAGTTCCAGCGTCTGAAACATCACCCAGTATTGAAGAAACATTTAGACGGCGGTACGCGTGTATCTTATGGTGCTCGTGCGATCACCAAAGGGGGTTTTAACTCTCTGCCAAAGATGAACTTCCCAGGTGGTTTATTGGTTGGTTGTAATGCCGGCACGCTTAACTTCAGTAAGATCAAAGGCACACACACGGCGATGAAATCCGGCATGCTGGGTGCTGAAGCGATCTTTGAAGCGGTTGCATCCGGTTGTTCTGGCGGCACTGACCTTGAGCGTTATCAGGATCTATTCGAGCAGTCTTGGCTATACGATGAGCTGTTCCGCTCCCGTAACTTTGGCCCTGCGATGCATAAATTTGGTGCCATTATGGGTGGTGCATTTAACTATGTAGATCAGAACATCTTCGCTGGTAAGCTGCCTATTACCCTGCATGATGACCACGAAGACCACGCGCAGTTACAACCAGCAAGTAACTTTACGCCGATCGAATACCCTAAGCCTGATGGCAAACTGAGCTTCGACAAGCTCTCCTCGGTTTTCCTTTCCAATACCAACCACGAGGAAGACCAACCCTGCCATCTGCAATTAATGGATAGCAGCATCCCACTAGGGACAAACTTGTTAACCTTTGCAGAACCAGCACAACGTTACTGCCCTGCAGGGGTATATGAAGTGGTGGATGATGAAGAAAATGGTGGTCAACGCTTCCAGATCAACTCGCAAAACTGCTTACACTGTAAGACCTGCGATATTAAAGATCCGTCACAAAATATCAGATGGGTTACGCCAGAGGGTATGGGTGGACCAAACTATCCAAACATGTAACCTCTCGACCTTCTCATAAAGTTGTGGAAATCTGGGGCTTCATCCATCGAAGCCCCGGATTTTTTTAGCTCAAGATAATTCCCAGATTGTTTATATTAGGTGATACTAAACCTAGGATTTCACAACCTGAGAAGCCACATGCTTAAGCTAGAGCTGAAAATTCCACCTCCCGCACTGGTATTAATCTTTGCAGGTTTGATGTGGCTTTGCGCCAAGTTACTGCCTTTCCTATCGATACAAACTGAACTTCGTATTCCCATTACAGTAGCCATTATCCTGATCGGTTTAGTGTTTGGTTTAGCCGGTGTTATTTCATTTCGTCAGGCTCAAACAACCATCAATCCAACCACACCAGAAGCCAGCTCTGCATTAGTCACTACAGGCATATTCCAATACACACGTAACCCGATGTATGTAGGTTTGATGTGTCTGCTTCTAAGCTGGGCAGCCTACCTTGCACACCCCGTCTCATTGCTCTGTTCTGTTGGCTTTATTTTGTATATGAACAAGTTTCAGATCCAACCCGAGGAACAAGCGCTCACCGCACTATTTGGCGACAGTTATAAGACTTACATTCAGCAGGTTCGGCGCTGGCTGTAAGCTGGCACCTTCTGGAAATACTGCTACATTTACAAGAGGTTAGCCCGCTAGGTTCAGCCTACCTTAAGACCACTACTGTTTAAATTTCGTACAAAAAGCCATAGAAGGATTTTATGACCGTGCATTGCCATAAATGGATTGCAGCGCTTCTGATACTTATCTTTGCGCCCCTGACATCAGCTAACCAGCCAACTGTGCCGGAATCAGACAAACCTATTCAAGTGTTGCTGAACGACTGGACCAGCCAGTTAGTGCTGGCTCGAGTAACAGGTCAGGTACTGCAATCTATGGGCTATAACGTCGGTTACGTAAACAAAACCAGTAATGCGCAGTGGGGTTCGCTCAAACTAGGCTTGAGCCACATACAGGTCGAAGTCTGGGAAGGCACTATGTCCAAGATGTTCCAGCGTATGATCGATGCAGGAGCTATAGTGGATGCCGGTACCCACGATGCCATTACCCGCGAAGAGTGGTGGTATCCGCTGTATGTCGAAGAGTTATGTCCGGGCTTACCGGATTGGCAGGCGCTAAAAAAATGCTCCGACCTTTTTGTTGATCCGCGCACAGCTCCGCAAGGGATGTATCTCGGTGGTCCATGGGAAAAACCTGATGCTGCCCGTATCCGCGCACTCGGCATAGATTTTAAAGCGATCACCGTTGAGCAAGGCGATGACCTTTGGGTCGAGCTAAAACGCGCTGTTATCGAACAACGTCCTATCGTTTTATTTAACTGGACACCTAACTGGGTGGAAGCGAAATATCCTGGCCGCTTTATTGAATTTCCAGACTATCATCCCGACTGCGAGACTAAACCCGGTTGGGGGACCAACCCGCGCTTCCTGCACGATTGCGGCAACCCGAAAAAAGGTTGGCTCAAAAAAGTCGCTTGGAAAGGTATGCCCGACACTTGGCCTTGCGCTTATGAAACCTTACAAAACATCAACTTCAGCAACGCTATGATTGCCGAGTTAGCCTCTATGGTTGATGTTGATGGCCTGAGTTACGAAGCAGCTGCTGATAAATGGATGGCCGACAACCAGACGGTCTGGTCCGAATGGATTCCTCCTCACTGTCAGATTGAACAATAAAAGGATCAATGATGAAGGGTGATAACGCCATACCAATCAAGGATTCAATCGGCTTCAATCTGATCAAGCTGGTTTTTTCGATCTACATCATTATCGCCGCCATAGTGACGTTGGCTCACATGGCAACCGAATACTTCAACGTGAAGTCTTCGGTGATGCAGGATCTGCAGCTATACCAAAGTTCGTTTGAAGAACCTCTGGCCGATTCCCTGTGGGATTTAGATCTAGAACGCACCAAAACGATTACACCGGGTATAGTGAAACTCCCTTCGATCGTTGGCTTACAGATTTATGACCTAGGCGACTCGCTTATCTCTACGGAAGGTTTAACCCCCGACAATTTGGCTGAACAGTCTGACGGAATTTTACCCACTCAATTATTGGAACATGAGTTCTCCATTGTTTACACCAAGGAGAATGAAGAGGCAGCAGTAGGTCGGGCTGTGTTTTACTCCAGCTCCGACATCGTACTTACCAAGGTACAAGCGGGCTTTGCGTTAATCATTATTAACGCCATCATCAAAACAACCGCGTTGTGGGCTATCTTCCTCTATATCGTGCGTCCTACGTTGATACGCCCGATTGAGCATCTTAGTAGTGCCTTGCAGAATTTAACTTTTGATAAGCTCAGCAAATCCGACATCACTATTCCGAGAAAACGTCATGATGAGTTGAAAGTGCTCGAACAAAGTATCAACGCTATGACCACTCGTTTAGCCGAGTCATCTGACCAACTGAACGAGCTGAACCAGAACCTCGATAGATCTCACAAGCTGGCACTTTTACTGCTCCGCGGCGTAACGGAAATGAAAGAGAGCAAAGAGAAACAAGACTCTTTCGCCGCAGTATCCAATGTAATCTCTGAAGCGATTCCCTGTTTGTCTTCATCGGCGCTATATATCTCTTACTACCATCACAGCACCAACCATATTCCTAACTTAGACGCATCAGACACGCCAATAATTGAAGAATCTTATCGTCAGGATGGAAAAATTGAGATATTGATTCGAGATGCTCAGATACACTGCAAGACCTCACATTCCGAGGAAAAACTGCAAGGTAATCTGATCAATATTCCACTGCGCCACGGTAAAGAACTTGTGGGCTCTATCGAGATACTGTCAAAAGCACCGGTCAGTATCAGTATCGAAGAGCAACAATTTATCAGTACGCTGATTCCTTCTCTGATTATTTCGCTAGAAGATATCAGCATCCGCTCCAACCTGGAGGCGGCTGTTAGAGAAAGGACAGCAGACCTGCAGAGATCCAATCATGAAATTGCGATCAAGGCGCAAGAGCTGGCGCAGATCAGTCAGTCTAAATCGCAATTCCTGTCGAACATCAGTCATGAGATCCACACACCCTTAAATGCGATCATTACTCTGACCGAACAGAACGCTCAAAACAGCCAGATCCAAGACCCTGTGGCTGTGCTTAGCGTGATTCATCACTCGGCTGAAAACCTACTCAAAGTGATCGAAAACCTTGTTGATTACTCCGAAATAGAATCCGGTAAAGCACATCTGAACCCGATTCGATTTAACCTTGAATCACTGGTCAACGAGGCGATCGACCAAAACAAACCCGCTGCCCAAGGTAAAGGCCTACAACTCAAACTAAAAACAAAAGTGATCAACACATCCCTATTTGGTGATTCCAAGCGTTTGTTACAGATCCTGAATATTTTCCTCGATAATGCGCTTAAATTTACCACCCGAGGCTCGGTAATCTTGAGTGTTTCGCAGCAGGCCAGTAGCAACGCACTGTCGCAATTTGAATTTGCTATTCGTGATACTGGTATGGGAATGGATACAGCCAAGATCAAAAGCCTGTTTAAGATCGCCGGCAACGATAGTGCACCTGCTTTTAGTACACAGGCCGGGCACGGACTGAACCTATCTATCAGCAAGCAATTAATCGAGATGATGGGTGGAGAGCTAGAGATCGACAGTACGCCAGATGAAGGTAGTAGCTTTAGCTTTACCTTGAGTTTTAAAAACGCCTGCGAAAGTGAGCTGATTGAAGACGAGTGATGACACTGATTTAAGCCTCATCACTCCTACGGATTAGATACGTAGACCGCCGTCCATCTCAACGATACGACCGGTAAAGAATTCGTTCTCAATAATGTATTGAAGCGTATGCGCCATCTCTTCCACTTCACCTAAGCGGCGTACAGGTACAGCTGCGACCATACGTTCGATCGCTTCGGGCTTCATTTGAGCCGTCATCTCTGTGGCAATCACACCCGGTGCGATACCGCCAACACGAATCTTATGACGCGCTAGTTCACCCGCCCAACTCGTTACCATGGTTGCGACAGCTGCTTTAGTTGCGGAATAGTTAGTCTGGCCCATATTACCGGCACGTGAAACCGAGGAGATATTTACAATAACGCCACCTGTCCCTTGAGTTGCCATCGCAGCCGCTGCCTCTCGACCACAGAGAAAGGTACCGGTCATATTAACCTCAACCACCGACTGGAACTGCTCGAGGCTCATCTTCGCTTGCAGCTCACCATCTTTTACCTTGATCAGCATGCCGTCACGCATTAGACCGGCGTTATTTACCAAACCATTAATCTCGCCAAAGTCAGTAACGATCTGCTTAAAGGTTTGCTCAACCGCAGACTCATCGGTGATATTGCACACATAACCGCGCGACTCTCCGCCCAATTCAGAGCAGGCAGCTGCTGCTTCATCTAATGTACCTTGATCCAAATCGATCAGTGCCAACTTACCACCCTGCTTTGCTAGGCTCTCCGCCATTGCGCGTCCTAACCCACGACCACCACCGGTGATAACAAAAACACTGTTTTTAACCTGCATACCCGAATCTCCAAAAATATGGCCCCACCTGATTAAATATAGGTAATACCATCTACTTCTGTTGTTTTTATAACCTCATTTATAGCCTGTTTCGGGAGATATTACGAGAATTTTATAAGGGAAAACCCTAACAAAATGTAATTCTAAAAAGAAGCGGATAAGAACGAGGCAGAACTGGAAAAAGCGGTTAGTAGCTAATCATGTTGCTTGCTAGAACGTGACTTTGGCGCTGTAATGAAAAATTAAAGCACTGTAGATACTTATCGGTGATGCACTTCTTAACTTTGATAAAACATTACCCGCTACTGATACAGCAGAACAGCCAATACTATGAAGGCAGAGATACCAGAACCAAAAATCAAGATATCGACACGCTGCTTCTTTCGTCTTCGAATCCATAAATACAGGCCCGAAATAACCCACATCCATATGGAAATAGCGACAAAATCGACAATTATCGCCCATATATCCGAAGCAAGCTGCTTCCTTTCAAATCCAGATTTAAAATGAAGATGGTGTAAAAAACCGTACATTGATGATGGCACATACCGCTCAACCACAGCCTTACCCTGCGCACTCTGCCAGGTAATACGGTAGTTACCGGCACCAGAAAAACGCAGGATGACCAATTGACGGTGATTGGACTCTGCTAGTAGTTGGTAATCGCCTTTTAGATCGAGCCTAGTCAGCAGGTTTTGTGTCGTGAGCTGCGGAGTGCTGGAAGAGATCTCAGAGGGTTTGAAATCCTGTTCCTGAACGATCGCCCAGCCTGGAGGAATGACATGGAATAGGTCTCGGAACCAATCATTATGGTTTAGAAAAAACGCACTGGTCGCGTACATTAACAACCAAGGCGCCAAAAATAATGCGATATACAGATGAATCCACCGCATTATCTTGTCAAACCGAGCCCAACCTTTCTTAGTCACTCAACTCTGGCCTCTAATATTGCTAAAGCGCATATAGTAATGGAGCCAGATCGTTGTTTCTATCAAGATAACCTAGTAACAGAAGCACCCTAAGCTAATCCAAGTGGATAATTTATTTACTTAAGCAACTTCGATAGAATCGAGATAATTCAATTTCACTAGTGTTTGAACCGTCAATGATACGCCAAGGCCTGACATCTAACGTAACACGCATAGCAGTAATCACTTTACTGCTAGTGGCAACGTTGTGCCGCGCGAGCTGGGCCGTTCAAATATCTCAGCACGATACCGCTCCTGAGGCTGACCCTTGGCAAGTTGCTTTAGAGCATGGGCACTACCATCCACCAGCACTCGACCATATGCACGATGAATCTTCCGGTATTTCCGAAGACGATCACCCCTTTATCCATACGGTCATGGCGCTCGACCACCAAGTATTTATCATCGCATACCCTGAACGCCCTCAGGTTGATGCTCGAAGTACTTACCCAACGCTTACTTTCAATACCTTACCTCCCTATCAAAGAGACCTGTATCGCCCTCCACGGCGCAATTTAGGTTAGATATCGATCGCGCATAACGCACTAAAATCTGTATTAACTTTGAATGGAGTACTGGTATGAGTCCAGGCTTTTCATCTGCCCTACATTCCTTCTGGAAAGGTAGCCTTATCTCTGTGGCTACGGTTCTAGTGGTGCTTGTTAGTATGGGGCTATCTACACAAGCTTTTGCTCATGGTGTCGCCGAAGGTGATGCTGTGTTTATCGAAAGTGCCAGTGGCACGCAGTTGTTACCCTTTATTTATTTGGGTGCCAAACACATGGTCACGGGCTACGATCACTTACTGTTCCTATTTGGCGTCATCTTCTTTCTATTCAGAATGAAAGATGTTGCCATCTACGTAACATTATTCGCTGTCGGGCACAGTGTAACCCTGCTTTACGGGGTGCTCAGCGAAACCCACGTAAACCCCTATATCGTTGATGCGATTATCGGTTTGTCCGTTGTGTATAAGGCACTTGATAACCTTGGCGCATTTCGAAGATGGTTCGGTTTTCAGCCAAACACTAAGGCTGCCGTTCTTATTTTCGGCTTCTTCCACGGCTTTGGTCTGGCAACAAAACTGCAAGACTTCACGCTGTCGGAAGATGGCCTAGTGACAAACATCTTAGCTTTCAATGTCGGTGTGGAAATCGGCCAAATGTTGGCTTTGGCCGGTATTCTGATTGCCATGAACTTCTGGCGAAAATCACCTTCGTTTAATCAACACGCATTCATTACCAATGCAGTCCTTATGACACTGGGCTTTATGCTCATTGGTTTTCAATTAACGGGCTATTGGGTTACTGCATAGGAATTTCATCATGAACGATATTTCAAACATCAATAAAGACGGTTTACCGTCAACAAAGAGCCTTATCAAAGCGACTATTGCAGCGTTTTTAGCGGGCACCGTCATTTTAGTCACCACAATCCTTCCTGCTGAATATGGTGTAGACCCGACAGGTATGGGCAAGGTTTTGGGCTTGAATGTGCTTAGCCAAGCGCATGCAACCGAGCCAGAAGTGCCCGAGGAAGCATCACAGGCTAACAATGCTGTAAGCATTGTAAATCCGCTCTGGAAAGGCGATACAAAACCTCGTAGTGATACGATGAAAGTAACGTTGATGCCTCGACAGGGTGCCGAAATAAAATCCCCGATGAACACCGGTGATAACTTTGTGTTTACTTGGACAGCAGAAGGCGGATCGGTTTACTTTGATATGCACGGGGAAGTACCAAATGCAGGTAAAGATGAATTTACGAGCTATTGGATTGGCAAAAACCAACAGCAAGCGAGTGGTAATTTCACCGCACCATTCAAAGGAACCCATGGCTGGTATTGGCAGAACACAAGTGACGCTCCGGTCACTATTACGCTGAATACTCATGGTTTCTATGGCGAACTTTATATGCCATAACAGATCAATAAAAAGAGGGCCGCATATGCGGCCCTCTTTTTGATTATTTACTCGATACCGTCTCACTCGTTTTCCTTTCCCTTTCCGCATCTAGCAAAACCCTTTTGCGTTCCAATCCCCAGCGGTATCCGCCGAGGCTACCATCTCCTCTCAACACTCGGTGACAAGGGATCAGAATACCTATTCGGTTTTTTGCACACGCGGATGCAACCGCCCGAAACGCTTTGGGCTTATCTATTTTGGCAGCCAATTCGCTGTAGCTGAGCACCTCTCCCTCTCGCACACTCAATAGGAGTTTCCATACTTTCATTTGAAAAGCGGTCCCGCGCATATCGAGTGGTAAGTCGGGTCTAGGAACACCGTTACTCAGATGCTGATCCAAGGCCTCCATCCATGCATCAAGTGCAGACGTTTCTTGGGATTGAGAGGGGATCAAACTGGCATTCGGGAACTCATCTTTGAGCTTAGAAAGTAATGACGCTTCATCATCGTCAAACTGTACGAAACAGACTCCTTTATCGGTAGCAGCCATCATCATCTGACCAAGTACAGAGTTGCGGCAAGCGTATGAGATAACCTCCCCTGCGCCTCCCGCCCTGTATGCTTTAGGTGCCATACCTATATTTCGGGTCGCTTCACCATAAACACGGCTTACAGATCCAAAACCAGACGAGAAAATAGCATCCGTCACACTCTCACCCTTTTTTAAGGAGCTCTTAAACCGACGCATTCGAACAGCATCTTGGTAAGCTTTGGGCGAAATCCCAAAGGCGCTCTTAAACACTCGTTGCAGTCTAGAGGCAGACAGCCCGACAAGTTCAGCCAAACTAGCCAGGGTCAGCTGTTCTTCGGCGTGGGTTTCTATATGCCGAGCCACCTCAATGAGCCTAGATGTCCCAGACTTTTCGTCTAAAGAAAGGCAGCGTTTACAAGGCCGAAATCCAGCTCGCATAGCTGCTTCTATATCAGGGAAGAATCTTAAATTCTCTGGCTTAGCGGAGCGTGATGAACAGGATGGCTGGCAGAACACACCGGTAGTGATAACACCATAATAAAAATCATCATCACGAGATTTATCTCGCGCTGCTACGGCCTCGATCATTTCCTGTTCTGATGGCATCGACATAATTCAGCTCTTGATTAGCGTTTAGATATAACCATAAAAACCCACTTTTAAGGCGGTTTCCATCCGTTTATTGCTGAGGAACCTAAGTAATTGAGGATTAATCACAGTTTTAATTAAACGGCGCAAAAATCGGATAGTATCTGTTTCTCGCTCCCTCTATTTTAACCACTCATCTGATTACTCTACGCTGGTATAAAAATTACTTATTTTCGGGCAGGGTGCTCATTGCACTAGACTTATCCACAAGCGACGAGCACCTAAAACTCTGAGATTAATCTCTATTTAAGTGGTAAACGATATGAATGAGCAAGACATTGCTCGTGGAATGCAAGCGTTGGCTCTACTCGACCCTGATATCAAACGCGCCGCAACACAATTGGGGCCGCCTCCGGTACGACATCGCCCTAAGGGATTCGAAACCTTCCTATCGGCCATCGTAAGCCAGCAAATATCGACCAAAGCTGCTCAAGCGATTTTGGAACGGGTCACTGCGCTAATGCCGGAAGTAACGGCATCAGAGTTATTGAATATTGATGATCAAACTTTACGTGACGCAGGTTTATCCTGGCGCAAAATTGAATACGCTAAAGGCCTAGCCGATGCGGTGAATACCGGTCATTTTGATATCGAGGGTTTAGATGCACTGGATGATAAAGCGGCAATTGCATCCATCACCAATCTGCGCGGTTTTGGACGTTGGAGCGCAGAGATCTATCTGATGTTCTCTTTAAAGCGCCCGGATATATTTCCGGCCGATGATCTCGCCATACAGGTTGCATTGGGTCGCCTGAAAAGGCTCCCAGATAAACCGACACCCAAACAAGCAAGGGATATGGTTGAACACTGGGCACCTTGGCGAAGCGTTGGTTCGCTATTTCTATGGCATTACTACCATGGCCCGCCTATCTAATCTCGGGGTTATCCACGCTAATTCGCTCTCAACCGATTTCGTAGAAAAGGGACCTACACGGCCCCATTATAACGTTCTACAATCTCGGATGAGTCATCAAGGCTGCTCTTGAAGGGTTCGGCATCACCCGCTTAGTCGATATCTACTGTCAGTCCGATATCGAGAATGGAAAGCTCTTGGAAGTACTACCTGATTGGTCGGAAGAAACACAAATATCCTTAGTGATCCCTCCACTCAGATACCAACTCGGACGGGTGAAAAAACTAAAGGAATGGATTGTTGAGCATTTCGATACTCGTTACGAAGCACTGCTGAAATACGACTCTCTAGATTGATAACAACGAGACTCTCCCCCGATTCAGAATACACAGCAACCCAATTTCCTTGATCCAAATCGATCAGTGCCAACTTACCACCAAGCTTCGCTAGGTTCTTCGCCATTGGTGATGCTTTTTCGAAGCTTCAACGTCGAAAGAAACACTTACATCAACTGAGATGACCCACTCTCTACGTACATCTCTTTTTGAAAGATGCCCTAAAAGCATATTCCGATAGAAGAGAATTAAAGAATCAAACTCATTTGTTTTTGGTTCAGTTAGTAGGTTTATGAGATCCAGCACTACATATTTGTCAGCACTATGCTCAACAAATTTATAAAGCTTACCTATTCCCCAATAGCCATCTACATCATTGTTTCTACTATTAAATGACTGAGCTATACCGTGAGCTATGCCTGTTAATTCTTTTCTTCGGGCCATAATGACTATTAACGCCTAAAGCAGCCGCGCAGAATGCGTCGGATGCCTTTGCTTGTTATGTTTTTACGATATAGCACAGAGCTAAAACCTCGAACTGACCAATAGCATTAAAATTGAATTTATAATGCTTATATTCTTCAGACTCAACTTCACCTTGTTTACGGTGAAGATCTAACCATTCAGAACCTTCAATTTCGTAGCTACAATCATCACGTTCATTTGCTAGAAATGATTCAACCATTTGCCATTTGAAAGCAATAACATCACCAAAGAAAACCTCTACGGAGTTTTCCTGCCAGTCTTTAAAGCACAGAGTTAAATCCCCATCCTCTTGCCTTATTACAGGGTATTCAGCATCAGCTGTGGAGAACCCAGGTTCAATTTGTTTTGCTATCTGCATACTGGTTTTGAAACATAACATTTGTATATACGGGGGTCCGTATATCTAACCTAACCGTAATTTTTGAAAACCGATGTAAGGAATTGAAAAGGAAGTGAAAACTCTGAAATATGAAAAATTCTTCCGTGACAAACCGCGCATGCTGTATATCAATTGATATACGGGGTCCGTGTATCTACCCTCGCTAGACTTCCATCTGTCTGATTTACTTATTTTTTTAACTTAATATTGGGAGCAAAACAAGCAATCTGCATTGAGAAAACTGACTAAATCGGTCACTAAATCTGCCGAATAAAAAGTATACTGTACAAATAGTCAGACTTTTCTCAGCACCAATATCTAATTGCTAGTTACTTAGCTGTAGCATCCCTGTTACGAATTTTGGCTTTGCGCGCTTCCATGCAAGATTTAGCTGTTTCATCATCTACGAAGATCGCACCGCCTGACTCTAACTTATCAAACGCTTGGTTTATTGCTGCATATTGTTTCGCTAAACGTTTAGATGCGTCATTTGAATCATCAAGCTTAATATTAGTGCCCATCGTGCCCCCCTAAATATTGATTCATAAACGTTAGCACTAGACTAAAACCCGAGCAATTCACGATGAACGCTTCATGCTTTTCCTAGCCACTAACATCTAGTCACTAGCTACTCAAAGCCTTTTCCTCTAGGCGCAGCCGTCCTCTAGCCACGCAGTGGCGTCCTAAAAGGCGAAGCCGATCTCTAGCGAAGCGTCCTGATTTTTCTCTAGCCGCAAAGCGGCGTCCTGCCTTTATAAAAAAACCGGCACATGCGCTAAGTACATGGCCGGTAAGAGAGCAGAATCTGAAAAATAGGTGGGATAGCTCCTAGTGGAAGAAACTATCCCTGTGGGTAATTTTTCTTGGGGGTTAAATGGCGCCTCGCGCTTCGATTAATGCTTCAATTTCAGGAAGAATTGAGGCGTCATCGATGGTTGAGGGCATTTTATACTGCTCTTTAGCTGCAATCTTTCGCAGTATCGCGCGCAGGATTTTGCCTGATCGTGTTTTAGGCAGTCGCTGCACGACGATTGCGCTTCTAAAGCAAGCAAGGGCACCTACTTGTTCACGGACCATTTTTACCAGCTCCGTTTGTAGTTGCTCTTCTTCGATCTGTTCACCGGCTTTTAGTACGATCAAACCTACTGGCAGTTGGCCTTTAAGTTCGTCATTAACACCAATCACAGCGCACTCGGCTACTGCAGGGTGAGCGGAAACAACCTCTTCCATTTCACCTGTGGATAAACGGTGGCCGGATACGTTGATCACATCGTCGGTACGACCGGTGATGTAGATATAACCGTCGTCATCTTTAAAACCTCCATCGCCGGTATGGTAGTAACCTGGGAAGGCTTCTAGATAAGAGCTAACGTAGCGATCGTTGTTGTTCCAGATACTCCACGCAACGCCCGGCGGCATCGGCAATTTCACGCAGATATTACCCGCTTCGCCATCTTCAACTTCGTTGCCATCGCCATCCAATACACGGATGTCGTAGCCTGGAATTGGCTTATTGGTAGAACCTAAGCGCGCTTCAGATGGATTGTCCCAACCCATCATTGGAGCCGTCATCGGCCAACCGGTTTCGGTCTGCCACCAGTGATCGATCACTGGCACCTTCAACAAATCAGACAACCAGTGGTAGGTTGAAGAATCCAGTTTTTCACCAGCAACCAACACCCATTTAAGGCTGTTTAGATCGTATTTGTGAGACAGTGCACCTTCTGGATCTTCTTTCCGAATCGCACGGAAAGCGGTTGGCGCACAGAACATAGAATTAACTTTGTACTCTTCGATTACACGCCAGAACGTACCTGCATCTGGTGTTTTGATCGGCTTACCTTCAAAGAAAATCGCGCTACAGCCGCCCATAAGTGGGCCGTAAACGATGAAGGAGTGACCTACAACCCAACCGATATCGGATGCGCCCCACCAAACATCACCTGGGTGCATGCCGTAAACGTTATTCAGGGCATAGCTCAGTGCCACCGCATGACCGCCGTTATCACGGACAATCCCTTTTGGCTGGCCGGTAGTGCCGGAGGTGTAAAGGATATACAGCGGGTCAGAACCTTTAACCGGTGTGCATGGCGCTGGATCAACACCTTCTTGAACTTCAATCCAGTCCAGATCGCCATCGCGGTTCATCTCGGCTTTAACCATCGCACGCTGGAACACAATGGTGTGCTCAGGCTTATGCTCGGCCAGATCGATCGCTTTATCCACCAGCGGTTTATAGGCAATGGTTTTATCAAACTCGATACCGCAAGACGCGGTAAGGATCATCTTCGGATTGGCGTCATCAATACGAATCGCCATCTCTGCAGGGGCAAAGCCACCAAAGACCACCGAGTGAATCGCACCTAAGCGTGCGCAGGCCAACATAGCCACTGCTGCTTCAGGAATCATCGGCATGTAGATAAGAACCGTATCGCCTTTTTCAATGCCTTGAGCTTTTAGGGCTCCGGCAAAACGGGCAACACGATCGAGAAGCTGGTTGTAAGTAATGGCCTCTTTTTTACCGGCAGCAGGGGAATCGTAATACAGTGCAACCTGCTCACCACGGCCATTTTCCACATGGTAATCCAGTGCTAAATAAGCGCTGTTTAACTCACCATCGGCGTACCAGCTGTAGGTACCAAAATCTGTTTTTGTAAGGGTCTTTGTCGGCTTTTTGAACCAAGAAATACGGTCAGCCTGATCCGCCCAGTAAGCTTCGGTGTTCGCCAAAGCCAACTGATACTCATGATTGTATCCCATCGAATCAACCTCAATTATTTTTGTTTTAGGTTGGAAAGTCCTGCCAGCACGCATCAACTGGCAGGTTTCGCTTATCTGTGGATAAGTTTTTTATTGGTCTTGGTACAGACGAAGAACGCTGGAGAAGTCCAGCCCGCCGTTACCGTTGGCTTTGTGCAGATTGAACAGTGCACGTGCCTGCGAACCCATTGGAGTTGGGGACGCACTTTGTTGGCTTAGCTCCATCGCTAGACCTAAATCTTTGAACATTAGATCGACTTGGAAACCGCCTTGATAATCGTTAGAAGAAGGTACGCCTTCCATCACACCTGGGAACGGGTTGTAAACCTGTAGTGACCAGTTGTTACCCGAGCTCTGCTTCATAATTTCAGATAGCACGGCTGGATCTAGGCCGTTCTTCACACCCATGTTTAGGGCTTCAGATGTACCTGTCATTAGGATAGCTAGTAGCATGTTGTTACACGCTTTAGCCACCTGACCTGCACCATTACCACCAGCGTGGAAGATGTTTTTACCCATGCACTCAAGCACAGGTTTTGCTTTAGCGAACTGCTCGTCAGATGCGCCCACCATGAATGCTAGCGTGCCTGCTACCGCACCACCTACACCGCCAGATACCGGCGCATCGATAAAGTTGATACCACGCTCTGCACCTACTGCTGCAACCTGCTTAGCTGTTTCAGCATCGATCGTAGATGAGTCGATAATCAACGCACCGTCAGCAACCACATCAAACAGTGGTGCATCACCAGACACCATCAAACCTTCTACATGCTTACCCGCAGGCAGCATAGTGATAACAAACTCAGCATCGGTTGCTGCATCTACGGCTGTTGCAGCTGCTTGGCCACCTTCAGCCACTACTTTGGCAATTGCATCTTGAGACAGGTCGAATGCTTTTACTGAGTGACCTGCTTTAACAAGGTTGATCGCCATTGGACCACCCATGTTACCTAAACCTATAAAACCGATAGTCGCCATTTCTCTAGTCCTGTTCTTGTTATAGATAGCTGTTATAACTAGTTGTTATACATCGTTGTTTTACCTGGATGCTTAACGCTGCATCCCATCTTCATTGCCCACGCCTTACAAATTGGCGAGTGGGTTCTCCTGTCCGTCGCCTTTCCAAGGTGACTCAAAAAACTCAGCTACTTTTGCCTGATCGACCTCTGCCAGAGTTGGATAGGTCCACTGCGGCTTGCCATCTTTATCCACAAGCAGCGCTCGCACGCCCTCTGGGAATTCACGATGACTGCAGCACTGCACAGACAGAACGATCTCGGCACAGAACACCTCTTTCAGGGACATCTGATCGGTGCGTTCTAGTTGCTGTTTGATCAGGTTGATCGCCAGAGGACTGCCATGACCGATCGCTTTCTGGGAGCGATTGATCCACTTGTCGTCGCTTTCAACCGCCAACAATGCAGAAACAATCTCTTCAACACTGTCGTGATCGGTAATCTTCTGGATAAAGTTGTAATGCTGTTGAATCGGGGACTCCGATTTGAACTGCGGTTGCGACTGTTCTTCTACGACCCGTAACACGCGGTTAACGGCAGCTGTTGCACAGCCATCCCAGTTTTCCGCTTGCAGCCCTTCAACCATGTTCTGGCGTAGTTCATTCGCCACGAAGCGATCTGCCAAGCCAAGGAACAGTGCATCGGCAGCGAACATTGGGTTACCCGTCAGACCTAGGAAGAGACCTGTACGACCCGGCATGTGATTCAGGAACCAGCTACCACCCACATCTGGATAAAGGCCGATCGTCACTTCCGGCATCGCCAGATGAGAGCTTTCGGTCACGATACGGTGGCTACAGCCGTTCATCAGGCCCATGCCGCCGCCCATCACAATACCCGCACCCCAACAGATGATTGGTTTTGGATAAGTGTGGATGGTGTAATCCAGCGTGTATTCCCGGGTGAAGAAATCTTCTGGGAAGGAAGCATCGCCCTCACCGGTCATCGCCTTATAAAGATTGACGACATCACCACCGGCGCAAAACGCTTTTTCGCCGGCGCTATCCAGCAGGATCGCCACGACAGAATCGTCTGTTTTGCACTCATCCAGTTTTGGCTGGATCAGGTCGATCATCTCCAAGGTCAGCGCATTCAAAGAGCGCTCGGCATTCAGACTGATCTCAACAATCTTCTTGCCGTCTTGGGTTGGGTATTCGTTAAACAGTACGCAGCTCATCAATCAGTCCCTTATTGGTTTTTCCACTCAGGTGCACGCTTACCTAGGAATGCGTTTACACCCTCTTTCTGGTCTTCGGTGTGGAATAGATCAACAAACAGTTCGCGCTCTAGACGGTAACCGGCATCCCAGTGATGAGTGCGGTTGTTCTGAATCAGTTGCTTACACGCCGCGATCGCCGTTGGGCTTTGTTTTTCTACCGCTTTTGCCAACTCCATCGCTTTGTCGTAAGCCTGACCTTGTGGAACCAGCTCTTCAACTAAACCGATGCCTTTCGCTTGTGGCGCTTTGATACGCTCGCCGCAAAGGATCATGCGCTTAGCCCAACCTTCACCCACCAGCATGGTTAGGTTCTGGGTACCGCCGGCACATGGCAGTAGACCAACAGTCGCTTCTGGCAGAGCCATCTGCGCTTGTTCTTCGGCAACGCGGATATCACAAGCTAGTGCGACTTCTAAACCGCCACCCATGGCAAAGCCGTTGATCGCTGCGATAGATACACCGCGGAACTGAGATAGGCTTTCAAAGGCACGGCCAAACTGGCTTGCCATCTCACGTGCCATAGCACGATCACCGTCCGCAAACAGGTTAAGGTCAGCACCAGCAGAGAAGAACTTCTCGCTCGTAGACCGCAGTACCAAAGCGTAGATCTGTTTGTCTTGGTTTAGCTCGTCAACGATCGTGACTAAACCCGACAAACTCTCTTCGGTCCAAGTGTTGGCCGGAGGATTATTCATGGTGATAACGGCGGTATGACCGTGTTTTTCTACAATCAATTTATCTGTCATAGCTTTCTCCAATTCTGTCCTACCGGATCACACAAGATCCGCTGCATCTTCCATCAATACTCGACGAGCAATAATGACGCGCATAATTTCGTTAGTGCCCTCAAGGATACGGTGTACGCGGTTATCGCGTAGGTAGCGCTCCAATGGGTACTCTTTGATATAGCCGTTGCCGCCAAAGATCTGCAGAGCTTCGTCAGCAATATTAAAACCGACATCTGTGGCAAAGCGTTTTGCCATCGCGCAGTACGCTGTTTTATCGGCATGGCCTGCATCCAGTTTCGATGCTGCCAAACGCACTAACTGTCTAGCTGCCACAAGCTCAGTCGCCATATCCGCCAACTTGAACTGCAACGCTTGGAAGTGCGCTAGCTCTTTACCAAACTGCTTACGCTCATGCAGATAGTCGCGCGCTTTGTTCAGCGCCGCTTGTGCAGTACCAATCGAGCAAGTCGCGATATTGATACGACCACCATCAAGGCCTTTCATCGCAATTTTGAAGCCGTCACCTTCATTGCCCAGTAGAGCAGATGCAGGAACTACCACGTCGTCAAAGGTAATCATTCGTGTCGGCTGGCTGTTCCAGCCCATCTTTTCTTCTTTACGGCCGTAAACGATGCCATCGCTCTTAGCATCCACCGCAAAAGCAGAGATCCCTTTTGGCCCCTCTTCACCTGTACGTGCCATTACTACAAGTACATCGGTACTACCGGCACCGGAGATAAAGATCTTGCTGCCATTTAGGATGTAGTTATCACCCTCACGACGCGCCGTAGATTTAAGGGATGCGGCATCGGAACCGGCATTTGGCTCGGTTAAGCAGTAAGACGCTAGTTTTAAACCAGCGGTTAGATCTGGGCACCAGTGCTCGCGGGTTTCCTGATTACCAAAATCGGCAATCATCCACGCGGCCATGTTGTGAATCGTGATAAACGCAGTAGTCGAGGTACAACCCATCGCCAACTGCTCAAAGATAATGCTGGCATCTAAGCGGCTCAGGCCTAGACCACCGACATCTTCCGGTGAATACAGGCCACAAAAGCCCATCTCACCTGCTCGACGCAGCACATCAACAGGAAAAATCTGTTTTTCATCCCACTCAGCTGCATGGGGCTCAAACTCATTTTGCGCAAAGGCACGGGCCATATCGGCGAATGCAATCTGATCTTCATTCAGCTCGAAATCCATTGCTCTCTCCTTAGGTGGAAAGAGGTCACGCAACCGTGCCTCTTTCTCGTTATTGTTCTGTTCGTAACAACTGATTACTTCAACTGGATCGTTGTGTTTACGCCAGTATCGATATCATCTTCAAACCAACGTGCTGTCACAGTCTTAGTCTCGGTGTAGAACTTAACCGCTTGCTTACCGTAAGCGTGCTGGTCACCGTAGAAAGATTTTCTCCAACCAGTGAAAGAGAACATTGGTAGAGGCACTGGTACTGGTACGTTGATACCTACCTGACCTACTTTGATCTCGTGCTGGTACTTACGTGCTGCTGCACCAGAAGAAGTGAACATGGAAGTACCGTTACCGTATGGGTTCTCGTTGATCAACTCGATCGCTTCTTCCAACGTATCTACTTCAAGTGCGATCAGAACAGGACCGAAGATCTCTTCTTGGTAAATAGACATGTCGCGCGTTACACCACGGAACATTGTTGGGCCAACCCAATTACCGTCTGGGTAACCGTCAACTACGCATTCGCTACCATCGAGAATACATTCTGCACCGGCTTCTTTACCTTCTTGGATGAAGTTAAGAACACGCTCGCGTGCTTGTGGATTAATCAGTGGGCCGTAACCTGCTTTTGGATCATCCCACGCACCTGGCTGTACTTTCGCTAGGGCATCACGTACTTCAGGGATCCACTTACGTGCTTCACCAACAAATACCGCAACAGAGATCGCCATGCAGCGCTGACCTGCCGCACCTACAGAGGCACCAGCAATGCTGTTAACAACTTGGTTTTTAGACGCATCCGGCATAACCACCATGTGGTTCTTCGCACCAGCGAATGCCTGCACACGTTTCATTTTGTCAGTACCAGTACGGTAGATGTGCTCACCTACAGCCACAGAACCTACGAAAGAGATTGCTGGCGTATCTTTGTGAGTCAGCAGTTGGTTTACCGCATCTTTTGTACCGTGAACAACTTGTAGAAGACCGTCTGGCGCGCCTGCTTCTTTGAATAGCTCAGCCAAACGCATTGGCGTTAGTGGATCTTGCTCAGATGGCTTAAGTACGAAGGTGTTACCGCAAGCGATCGCCATTGGGAACATCCATAGAGGGATCATTGCTGGGAAGTTGAATGGTGTGATACCAACACATACACCTAGTGGCTGAGTGATGCTGTAGCAATCGATCTTACGCGCTACGTTCTCAACCGTTTCACCCATAGATAGAGAAGCGATGTTACAAGCGTGTTCTACAACTTCGATACCACGCCAAACATCACCTTTCGCATCTTCAAATGTTTTACCTGTTTCCTGAGCAAGTAGTGTTGCTAGCTCATCGTGGTTCTCTTTTAGCAGGTGCTGGTAACGCAGCATCAGGCGAGCACGCTCGCCTACAGGTGTTTCTTTCCAATCTTCAAACGCAGCTTTGGCAGCTTCTACTGCTTGATCAACTTCTGCAGCCGTTGCGCAAGGAACCTGTGCAATCACTTCCTGCGTAGCAGGGTTAGTTACTGGAAGCAGGGTCTGTGATTCACTCTGAATAAATTCGCCGTTGATAAGTAAAGGTACTTGCTGTGTCATTCTCTGATACCTGTATTTCTTGTTGTAGTTGTATTGTTTTACGTCGCGTTCAAACTCAATAACTCTGTTTTATCATGCAGCTTAGCAATTCATGATTGATAATCTTGTCTAATTGATGGACTATATTGCGATCATATAAGTAATTACCCTAATACATAGGTCGTAGCTATGAGCAGCCCATCAAATTGGCCCTTACCCCCGGAGAGTATTCGCTTTGTCACCCCAAGGCGCGTGGTAGCTGAATTAGCGCAGAATCCGCTAAGCCAGGGCTTATATCCTCTAGGGATGGGCTACTATCGCGAAGCCAGCGGGCATCACATGGAAAGGATGGAACATGACGATTATCTAATGATCTATTGTTTGGACGGCGAAGGAGAAGCGGTACTTAATGATAAGAAGGTTAGAGTCAAAGCCGGTGATATATTGCTGATTCCTAAAGGAATAGCTCACACCTACAAAGCACGGCAAAAGCGCCCCTGGACTATCTATTGGGTTCACTTTCATGGCCATCAAGCCGCTGATTTTGTGGCACATTTGGAGCAGCGCGAGTCCCCGCAAAGGCAATTTATTATTCCCATCGGTATCCACTCGCGCCTTGCCAGCGATTTTGAAGCCCTGCTAGAAGCACGAGAATCCACTTACAACCTCAACGCTTATATCTGCGCAGCAAACCAACTTCGACAGATACTCAGCCATATCGCCCTGCTACAACCGCTAGCACGGCAAAAATTGTCGAGAGCAGGCTTGGATATAGAACGCGTTCATAGCCTGATGCAGACTCATGTGCACGAGCAACTGGACTTAGATACGCTGGCCGAAAGCGTTAACCTGTCGAAATTCCACTTTGTGAAAAAATACAAAGAGATCACTGGTACCACCCCGATCAACCACTTTATCCAGCTCAAGATAGAACGCGCCTGTCACCTGCTAGACACCACCACCAACAGCATCAACGAGATCTCTTTTGCGGTGGGTTATGACGATGCCTACTACTTCTCCCGGATCTTCAAAAAGCTGATGGGGTTATCGCCGAGTCAGTACCGGAAAATGCGGACAGGGGCTTTTCCTTATCGGGGATAAGGGCAGGACGCTTCGCTAGAGATCGGCTACGCCTTTTAGGACGCCACTACGTGGCTAGAGGACGGCTGTGCCTAGAGGAACAAGTTAGTAGAACCCTAAATTGGCATAAGTAAAAAATTCAGCAGGCCATCTAAGTTGAATCATCACGAACTCAAAAAACGACAAAGCCCTGAATGTTACAGGGCTCTGAAACGAATTAGGGGCAATACGACTATACGTTTTATACAGTCTACTACTTCGCTTTTTCTGATGTCTTATCTGTCTCTTTTGAAGGTTTAAAGTCCAGTTTATCAACCACCTTAAGGAGCAATTCATTTGTGTTTAGAGGGACAGGATCGGCCGCTACACCTTTTGCATCTACGCCTACGGGACTAGCAAACAGGCGCTTTGCCATTTCTTTAATGATTTCATCATGTGACTCTGGGCCTAACTGTTTTGACAGAATATTTGCTGTTCCTACATTCATAGCAATCTGCTCATATGCATTTTGCTTAACTCTATGCTTTGCAGATTCTCTACCACAAAAGACAGCAGGAGCAGTGAGGAGGATTGACAGTAAAAGCTTCAGACCGATTTCATACTGATTAAATTCGTACGACTCTATTTTCGTACCATCTGGGCTGATGGAAGTTACCTTAGATAATGATGACGCAAAAGGCAGGTCAAAAACTGAAGACGCGAGTATATACGCAGAAATAAACATTAAAGCGAGCGCACCTGCTCGCCACCAATTAGCCTGTAATTTTTCTTTACCAGCAGCAGATTCATAATTTCCAACTGCTTTATTTTGCGCCACACTCCCAGCAAGCTTATTTATTTTATCAATTGCCTCATCTGCCTCCTCTTCAATAATCCTTGTATGCCGCTCGGAGGCGCTTCTAACATCAATGCTAGCTTGCTGAATATCTTTCACAGAGGGCAGTTTCTCAGAGGCTTTTAACGCTTCAATGAGAATGTTTATCTCAGAAACAGTACTCTCTAATTCTCCAACTCGACGCCCCCACTCAAGAATCGAAGTCTTATTTATTCTCCCTTCAACAATATTTCGAACTCGAGCTATTTCTGTACTAACTTTCTTTGCCTTAGAACTGATTACTTGTAAGAGAGACTCAGCCTCTTCTGAGAAGTTTTTCTGATTAATCTCAGTAATACTTTTTTGCCTAAATTCAGTACAAGCATCCTGGAATAGATACAGATGTTCTAATGAATCCTCAGTGATTCTGGAATTATTACTGAATATTGGAGTTACTTTCCGTAATTGGTCGTTTAAGAATATAAGCTCATCAGACCAAGGAACCTTAATATTTTCGAGCACATATAGATGCTCTTCAATCTCACGAATCCACAATACAAAATCTCGATCTAGATGTTTTAAGAACGAATCTAGTTGGTGTAATTCACTAGGGATTTCTATATTTGCATTAGAAGACACATTAATATCCATTTAATTCGGGTTCATTAGAGCGCCACAATATACCAACCGACTCAAACTCTAAGCAACTTCCGCACAATCAGCCTTTTCTCTAGCCGCGAAGCGGCGTCCTCTAGCGTTAGCGTCCTAAAAGGCGAAGCCGATCTCTAGCCACGAAGTGGCGTCCTACTCTCAATTATTGTAATGCTAATTACTATCATTTATATTGCGCCTCTCGTTAGCATTGAATAGCACCGCGATGTTTAACCTTCTGATTAACTGAGTGCTGGAGAATCAAAATGAAAAAACTAGCAGGACTATTTTTTGCTCTTGTATTTGCCACATCCGTTCAAGCAAGCGGCGTATCTGATGGTAAACCCGTTCAGCACCTTAAAATCGCTGATATATCCTCTTTCAGCGATGCAAAAACCGTTTTCATTGAGAAAACATTGGAGATGAAAGGTAAGCAGAAGCTGGATGCAGAAGAATTGCATGAAATTCACATCATCACTTACTCACTAGAGAAAAGCGTTGCCTACTTTGCTGAGCAATCTACAGGCAGTGACAAAGAGTTGATGGAAAAAATTGCTGTAGTTGTTGAAGAAGTTCACCTTAACTCGGAAAACAACCGCAAGGACGAAACAAAGAAAGAGCTAGATACATACTTCAAACTAGCAAGCGAGTTTATCTATAACTCTTGGGATAACAGCATCGCGCAGAAAGCAGCTAAGTAAGTTAAACCTAGTTACAATGGAAGGCGCATATAGTCGGTGAAATATCACTAACAATACGCGCCTCCCATAAAATCTAAATATCTTCCTTTTCTCTAGCTGCGAAGCTAGTTCATATTAAAACAGCTCAACATCTCCAGCCGTCGTAGCCATTTGGCCTTTATGCTCACCACCTTTAAAGCTATTCAATAGCTGCTTAAGATGAACCGACATCTGCGCCAGATCACCATTACTAGATGTACTTTGCATCGCTGAATCCATCACATGAGATACCGCATTTTTAGTACTGCAGATATTACTTTGGATCTGCTGAGTGACCTCATTTTGATGATTTGCCGAATCAGCAATGGTGTGATTGATATGGTTCATATCTTCGATACGTTCCTGCATCTGGAATATATGGGTATTCGCTTTTTCGGTTAACGCTACAATCCCCAATACCTGTTTTTGGCTGTATTGGATCTCGTTGGATACTTGAGTCGCTGCAGCGTTAATCTGGTTGGTTGATAGTCTAATCGACTCGGTTGCTTCAGCGGTTCGCTGTGCCAAATGACGGACTTCGCTAGCTACGACCGAGAAGCCTTTGCCATGCTCACCCGCACGCGCAGCTTCGATAGCTGCATTCAGAGCCAACAACGTAGTCTGCTCACTGACTTCGGTAACAAATTCCAGAATATTATTGATGCCGGTAATCTGCTTTTGCAGCTGCAGCATCTCTTGATCGTTGCGCTGACTACTGTGATGGAGCTCGGTCACAGTACCGTCGATCTCAGCCATGATATCGGACGTAGCAACCGTCGCTTGTTGCGCATTCTCTGCCGATTTGAGTGCCTCGGTAGCTTTCAGTGCGATCTCACACGCTGATTGCGCAAGCTGATCAATCGAGCTGCTAATACGTAAAATTTCTTCCTGCTGTTTACCCACCAAGGTTTTCACTTCACTGGTGTTTTGCGTAGATGCCAAGGTATTTTCTGACAACAGATCCGCTGCTTGATCGATCTCATGGGTAATAGCGGTGAGGTTATCAATAAACTGATTGAACCATGTCGCCATCTCGCCCAGTTCGTTTTGTTGTTTATATTCTAACCGCTTACTGATATCCGCTTCACCCGAGGCGAGTTGTTCCAACATGCCAGAACACTGTTTAATCGGTGTAATTACTGTACGCAGCAGGATATAGGTAAAGGCGATAAGAATAGAGAAACCTGCAAGGCTACCAACAATAATAATCCACTGCTCTTGTTGTTTCAGCACCTGCTCAGCCTGAGCAAACGCCTCCTGCTTTTTCGCTCTGACCAACGTTGCCACATTCGCCATTTGTTGCTCTGGCACGGTAAACGCGCCATCCAAATATTGATCCGCAGTACGAGCAGGCTCACGATCAGCTAACTGATAAACCGGTAAGGCAGTGCGATATTTTTGGCCTAACTGGAAATGACTAGCAGCTAGTTGATTCAATGCTTCGGTCACTTTAGGAAAGCCAGCACCTTGCTCGCCTACGGCTTTAATCTTCTTTTGAAAGTCTCTTTCAAAGGTTGTGAAACGATCCAGATAGAGATTGTACTTCTGTTTGTTTTTGCCACGAATGAGCAGGTTCTTCCAAGCTTCGTTTTGCTGTAGAAGTACCATCTGCAGCTGCTGGGTATCTTCCAGCATGGTTTGGTAAAAGCTATTCAGTTGCTCTTGTTTGCTGATATATGACCGATAGTTGAGCGACATCGATAGGCCAATGGCAAACATACAGATCATCGCGATGGAAAACAGGCAAAGCATTTTCAGCTTTAGGCTCATGACTACTTCCAATTTAATTAGCAGAGCCGCTGATGCTAGAGAATCGGTGTTACTCGTATATTTCTATTCGATTGCATTTTTGTGTATAAAAAGCATGCAAATTATAGGGGATAATAGCAGGGCTTTAGATACTGCGCTTTCTATAGAGAGAACTGAATAGAGGAGTTTATTACACCTGAAGAACGATGAACTGAAAATAAAATTAACGTAAGATTCTTTTTCACAAGGTCTTCATGAAGAAGGCTATATCAGTTAAGGACAACCCATGATTTCTTGGCCCGAAAGAATTCTTGCCGCATCCATCCCGCTTATCACCCTAGCAGTAGGATACATCTCATATTTCCTTGGTTTCTTCGCGCCATTACTTTGCTATTTAGCGCTACGCAAAACGTCAAAACAGTTCGCTAGCTGGCATGCTGTTCGATGTTACGACTTCTGTATCACAATTATCGCTTATGCCGTCGCAATCGGTACTTTGCAGTTTTCTCTAGGGATAGTTGCAAGAGATGGCGATAATCCAGTCTTTCTAATACTCAGTTCTGTAATATCTTTTCTCACGACCACTGGTAGCGTCATCTACATTTCAATAGGTCTACTGCTACTGATTGTTTTTCCACTCTTAGGGAAAGATCTTAAACTGCCATTTACACCTAAAGTGTTTGCGGCTTGGGTGAAATACTTTGAGCGTGATAATTCAATTACAAAAGTTGTGACTGAGGAACAGCCATAGGCTATTAGGAATTCCTCCAATTTGGCATTTTTTAGTGTAACTGCCAGACAGATATCTGGCTGGTAATCATCGAAAAGCGTCCGTCCTAAGTCAGAAATAGAAACAATTGTTGAGTACTCCAATGAAAGAATTGTTAATCCGAAAACTTATGTACAATAGCGCTAAATTTAGCCATCTCGTCGTCATTCAGGAAGAAAACTGATGTACAAACTTCTTATCACTCTACTGATCGCAATCCTGCCATCCATAACCTTCGCACATTGCGCAGCGCAAGCGGATGACGCCCTTGAAAAACTGCGTAAAGCTCAGGATTCAATTAACGATGCTTATGATCTGTATGATTCAGGGGAATACGATAGAGCCAAAACCAAAGCGGTCCGTGCAAAAGATAAAATTTGGGAGGGCCAAGTCATTTTTGAAGCCATGCGTGATAGAGGTGTATGTGATTGGGAAGGCCCTAGCTTGAGCGAAGTGAATGAAATTATTGGCTATACAAAGATATCTCAGGACCAAGCTAGGTGCGTGGTTTTTCTATCCAATATGGATAAAAGCCAAGCGGCCTTAAGAAACATGTACAAAACAGTAAATGCTGAAGCTCGCCAAAAATACACCGACTCAGTTCTTCGCAATGGCAAAAAAGCGTTGGGGGTTTGTGAAGACCGTTTGCGCAAATACATAAACAAAACCCTCACTTACCATAATAGTTAAGCTGCGGGGTGTAGTAACTGCGTTATTGCACCCTACTTTCTACAGAACTTATCTATTTGCGCTTCGTTTAACCCAAAACTAAATTTCACGCCGTAATGGTCAGACAGGAATTGTTCTTTTCCCATTCTGAGCTGGCCCACAAGTGTATATTTCTGCTCTAAAGCGTTTGGCGTATTCAGATACACGCGATCAAGCCGCCGACTATCTTCAAACCAAAATTTTGTTTGCTGAGCCCATAAGTTCAGATCGACATCGTACGTTGGGGTGTTGATCCACTCATAGGTCGTTGCAGCATCATAGAATGACTGCAGAGCAGCCTTCTCATTCTTAGCCTTATTCCCAAAATTAAAGTCACCCGCCAAAATCGCTAGATGATTTGATGGAAGCGCTTCGACTACTTGATCAATCTGTTCGACTCTGAGATCAGAACTGTCTAGTGGGCTTTCAAGGTGCAGATTAGCGACGACTACATCACAGTGATCATTCGTTTTCAGGTGAACCATCAAAGCCTTGCGGCCCATATCAGAATTTAGGTTTATGACCTCATGGCTTTCAGGCTGGAGCTTAGTGAGGGTTATGTTTTGGTATCTACTTATCTGCGATGAAAAGCTAACATGGTAACGTTCGTTTAACCGGTGTTTTTCTAACAGACCGATGAACTTGGGGGTCACTTCCTGAAGCGCAACAATAGCAGCATTCTGCTGGTATATTTCGTCCAGAATCAATGGATATCGGCTTTCGCCACTGCGGTCATCAAACCACACATTCCATGTCAAAATACTTAACTTATGGTTATCAGCTTGGACTGACAATGCCAGAGAGAACAGCGCCAAGCCCAGCAGTTTGATTGCACCCTTCATTTTGCAAGATTCCACATCGAAATGATGCGTTGAGCGTAAGCCAGAACAGGCAGGGGGATCAACTATGTAGGGTGTAATAGCGGAGCGTATTACACCGTTTTAGATTTTTAACGGATGTATACACTTTGCCAGTACTTCAACAATTCAATCTTGGTAATTCAAAATATCGGCAAAGTGGCTGACACCCCAATTTTCTTCATAATATCCACTTTCGACCAAACGATGGAATGTTGAATAAGGCCAATCTTTAACCCTAGTTACTAACCCGTGTTTAACGGGGTTAATGTGGATGTAATCCATATGAGCCTTAAAATCTTGCTCATCTCGAATCATATGTTCCCAATACCTGCGTTGCCAAATTCCCCGTTCACCTCGTGTTTCACGACTTTCAGAACGAGATTCTTGATTAGGTATACTCTTGGAAAAATAACTATTAATTAGACGCCAACGTAATGGGTAGTTTTGATCGTTTGGAGGAAGACTTATTAATGCATGCAAATGATCAGGTAGGACAACCCAACCATGAATAGTGAAGGGGTAACGTTTGGCAACATGAGCTATCGCCTCACGTAAAACTGCTATGTGGGTTACTAACAGATCTGTATCTCTACGGTACAGATTTACGGTAAAGAAAAAAGTACCGCCTGACATCCATGCTCTACGGTAATTAGACATCCTTTGTCTCCGTATTATTTGGTGTAATACGCTCCGCTATTACACCCTACAACCATAGCTACCATTACGCTAATTAAGGTGCAATACGCTTCGCTATTGCACCCTACAGAAGCGATATAGCTTAGTGGTTTTCAGCTGCAGTTTTTTCTTTTTCCGCAGCAATGTGCTCGATATGCTGATCGAAGTTTTCGTTTAGCATTTCGTTAAAGTGGCTAGTGTACCAATCGACTGCGTCTTTCTTTTCTGCCGCTAGATCGCTTGAGCGATAAGCTACCTCGTGGGAGCTAAAACGCGCTGCAGCGTAACGAATGGCTGCACCTACATCTTCAAGTTCTTTACCTTCGGCAGTCAACATACGGTTAGCAAGATCGATAAACTCGTCTGCCATTTTATACGTATCCATCGCCTTTTCTTTTTGACTCATACAGCACCACCCTATTCAAAAACTGTTAGGGCAATAACCCGCCCCATTACAAAAGAGCTCAACTGTACAATAGGTAAGGTGCAATAGCGAAGCGTATTGCACCAATGGCTAAGACGTTAAACAGTGATTAGAGCATCTCAACCGCGACCGCTGTCGCTTCGCCACCGCCAATACAAAGCGAGGCTATTCCGCGCTTCAGGCCTTTCTGCTTCAGCGCATGCAGCAACGTCACCATAATGCGAGAACCACTTGAGCCGATCGGGTGACCCAGTGCACATGCTCCACCACGAACATTGACTTTGTCGGCATCCAATCCTAGTTCGGTTATCGCCAGCATAGACACCACGGCAAAGGCTTCGTTGATCTCAAATAGATCCACGTCCTCTTTCGACCAACCCGCTTTATCCAACGCTTTCTGAATAGAACCGATCGGTGCAATGGTAAATTCAGCAGGTAGCTGTGCATGAGTCGAGTGAGCAACAATTTTAGCTAGCGGCGATAGACCACGAGCTTTCGCCTCGGACTCTTTCATCAGCAATAGGGCCGAGCCACCATCGGAGATCGAGCTGGAGTTCGCCGCAGTTACCGTGCCGTCTTTTTTGAAGGCTGGTTTTAGGCTACGGATTTTATCGATCCTCGCATTACCTGGCTGTTCATCGGTATCGACAACTACTTCGCCTTTGCGGGTCTTAATCGTCACGGCTGCGATCTCTTCGACAAATTCACCGGCTTCGATTGCAGCAATCGCTTTTTCTAGAGAGCCGATTGCAAAGTCGTCCATCGCTTCACGGGTAACCTTGAAATCGTCCGCGCTCTTTTGTGCAAACGAGCCCATTAAGCCGCCGTCATAAGCGTCTTCTAAGCCATCAAAGAACATATGATCGATCACCTTACTGTGACCCATGCGCATGCCTTCACGGGCTTTTGGCAATAAATACGGTGACTGACTCATATTCTCCATACCACCCGCGACCATGATAGAAGCAGAGCCCGCTAGAATCTGATCATGAGCCAACATCACCGCCTTCATACCCGATCCACACATCTTATTGATGGTGGTGCAACCAGCAGCATCAGGAATACCTGCAGCACGCGATGCTTGTCGAGCAGGCGCCTGACCTAAACCAGCAGGCAAAACACAGCCCATAACCACTTCATCGACATCAGCAGCAGCCACACCTGCACGCTCAATTGCAGCTTTGATCGCAGTAGCACATAGATCGGGAGCGCGAACATCGCTTAATGATCCCATCATGCCACCCATTGGAGTACGCGCGGCACTTACAATAACGACTGCATCCTGACTCATATTTCCACCTTATAACTTTCTAATATTGACGTTAACGTCAACTTGTAGAGACAAAAAAGGGGATCGTCTAAATCCCCTTTGGTTTAAGTTTAGCTAAAGTTCTTTTTCATGAATTTCTGCACTTCACCAACAATACCGCTACGGAACGCTAGTACGCAGATCACGAAGATAAAGCCCATGATGATATGGATGTAGTTACCCAACTCACCACCGGACAAGTAGTTCTGGATAGTCACAACCGCACCGGCACCTACGATTGGGCCAAAGATTGTGCCCATACCACCTAACAGGGTCATCAACACCACCTCACCGGACATATGCCAATGAGCATCGGTTAGAGAAGCCAGCTGGAATACCAAGGTTTTCGTCGATCCGGCTAGACCTGCTAGTGCAGCAGAGATCACAAATGCTGCCCATTTGTAGTCGTTAACGTTGTAACCAAGAGACACCGCACGCGCTTCGTTTTCACGGATCGCTTTAAGGATTTGACCAAACGGAGAGTGGATCGTGCGATTTACCAACCAGAAACCAAACAGGAAGATGGCAAACACGAAGTAATACATACTCATGTTATCGCTCAGGTCGATAAAACCGAACAGATGCCCACGCGGAACGCCCTGCATCCCATCTTCACCACCAGTAAACGGTGCTTGGAGGTAAACGAAGAAGGCTAACTGCGCTAACGCCAGCGTGACCATAGCAAAGTAGATACCTTCACGTTTCACCGCCAACTTACCATACACAGCGCCTAGTAAAGCCGCTGCTAAGGTTCCACCCAACACACCTAACTCGGGTGTTACACCGGTTTCCATCATCAGATAACCGGTAATGTAGCCGCCGGTCCCTAAGAACGCGGCATGGCCGAAAGAGAGCAAACCCACATAACCCAACAATAGGTTAAATGCGCAAGCGAACAGTGCGAAACAGAGCACTTTCATGACAAACACAGGGTAAAGCACGTAAGGAGCAATCAATCCAAGGACGACCAGTGCAATCATTGTTTTACTTATTTTCATCGTCACGTCTCCTAGGCTTCTTTACCAAATAAGCCCGCAGGCTTGGTTAGCAATACAATCACCATCACCGCAAAAATAACGGTGGTCGAGGCTTCGGGGTAAAAGTACTTCGTCAGGCCTTCCACAACCCCCATGCCTAAGCCGGTCAGGATTGCGCCGCCGATCGATCCCATACCGCCAATTACCACGATGGCGAATACCACGATCAACATGTTGGACCCCATATCAGGTGATACTGAATACACCGGCGCGGCCATCACACCGGCAAAACCAGCTAAGCCCACACCAAAACCAAAGGTCAGAGTGACAATCAAAGGTACGTTGATACCAAATGCCTGCATCAACTGCGGGTTCTCTGTACCTGCACGCAGGTAGGCACCCAGCTTAGTTTTCTCGATCATGTACCAAGTACCAGCGCAGACAATGATCGACGCGATAATGATCCAAGCACGATAATTTGGCAGATACATAAATGGCAGACGGTTACCGCCTTTCAGCTCTTCTGGAATCGCGTAGGACATACCCGAGGAACCGAACAGGTGGGTAAACGCCCCCTGAAGAATGAGCGCTAAGCCAAAGGTCAGCAGCAAACTGTAGAGGTGATCCTCATTGGCAATTGGACGCAGCAGAAAACGCTCCATCAAAATGCCGATAAAGCCCACGGCGATCGGGACGAGAATTAACGCAGCCCAATAGTTAATGCCCATATAGTTAAGGGCCATCCACGCAAAGAAGGCACCCAACATATAGAGCGCGCCCTGCGCAAAGTTAATGATTTTCAACAGTCCGAAAATAATTGCCAAACCCAGACTGAGTAACGCATAGAATGAACCGTTAATTAGGCCCACCAGCAACTGACCAAAAAGGCCAAATAGATTTATATCGAGGAATGTTGCCATAACTCTCCACCCCTAACCGGCAACTGCGCCACAGATACATTTGTAGCTAACCGGTACTTACAATCCGCTAAGAGAGCTATATAGAACTACGAATAGCTCAAAACTCTGACTTACCATGGGAGAGGCGAAAGTCACCTCTCCCATCTTACAAGCGCCTTATTTGGCAGCCAGGAAGTTACATTTATCCATCATCGGACCAAATGCTTCGTCACCTGGGATGACCTGCTCAATTGCGAAGATATCGTCTTCGTTTTTACGCTCTTTGGATGTCTTGATACGTACTTGATACATGTCATGCACCATACGGCCATCCGCACGTAGATGAGCATTACGCGCGAAGAAATCGTTCGGCTTGTTCGCCTTCATCTTCGCCATTACCGCATCAGCATCATCCGTACCCGCTTCTTTGATCGCGTTTAGGTAGTGCATTGTCATAGAGTAAGCACCCGCCTGCCCCATTGCTGGGATAGAGCCGTGACGCTCTTTAAAGCGCTTAGACCAAGCACGTGTTTCATCATCCATATCCCAGTAGAAACCTGTTGTCAGTTTCATACCGCCAGAGATTTCAGGATCCAAAGCTTTCGCGTTGTGAGTAAATACCAACAAACCTGCAACATCAGTTGTTTCCGTCAAACCGAACTCAGCTGCTGTTTTTAGGGAGTTAACGAAGTCAGCACCCGCATTGGCTAGCGCCACTACGTCTGCGCCAGAAGATTGCGCCTGAAGAACGTAAGAGGAGAAGTCGGTTGTACCTAGTGGAGCACGAACAGCACCTACCACTTCCCCGCCGTTAGAATTAATTACGCCCGTTGCGACTTTCTCTAGGGCATGACCGAAGGCATAGTCTGCAGTGATGAAGAACCATTTCTTCTTACCAGCCGCTACCATCGGTTTTACTGTACCGTTAGCTAGCGCAACTACGTTGTAAGTCCAGTGAGCGTTGTAAGGTGAGCACGCCTTAGTGGTGAACGCATGAGATGCAGAAGTAGCGATCAAAGCAACTTTTTTGTTGTCTGTTAGCACTTTAGTTACCGCACCCGTTACTGAAGAAGCTACCAGACCTGTAACCGCATCAACGCCTTGGCTTTCTACCCATTCACGCGCTTTTGCAGAACCGATATCTGGTTTATTCTGGTCGTCGGCACTTACCACTTCAATTGGTTTACCTAGTACCGTACCGCCAAAATCTTCAACCGCCATCTCTACTGCTGTAACACAGCCTGCACCACAGATATCAGCATAGACACCGCCCATATCAGCTAATACACCGATTTTGACTTTGTCGTCTGATACACCTGCCGCTTGCACCCCTGTTACTGCGAATGTAGAGGCAATTGCCGCTGTCAGCAGAGATTTCTTCATTGATTTCATCGCATTTTCTCCCGATTAGAGTTTTTTATTTTTATTTAAAGTTTGATGCTTTGTGGTTTAACCCAGCACATCTTCGGGTCATTCACTTAGCCTCTGGACATAAAGGCCCTAAACACCCAAATAAGTGTTTAGTAATTCTGTTTTCTCGGTCAGCTCATGTTTGTGCACTTCTTCCACGATATGACCGTGTTCCATCACGTAATGACGATCCGCAATCGGTGCCGCAAAACGGAAGTTCTGCTCTACCAACAAGATGGTCAGTCCGCGTTCTTTTAACTTGGTTAAAACCTCACCCAACTTCTGCACAATCACAGGCGCCAGACCTTCAGTGATCTCGTCGAGCAACAAAATATTTGCGCCCGAACGCAAGATACGGGCTAAAGCCAGCATCTGCTGTTCACCACCGGATAGGCGTGTGCCTTGGCTGGTTCGGCGTTCGTAAAGATTGGGGAAGATTTCATAGATCTCTTCGACACTCATGCCGTCACTGCGCACAGTCGGCGGCAGCATCAGGTTTTCTTCCACGTTTAAACTGGAAAAAATACCGCGCTCTTCCGGGCAGAAGCCCATACCTAAATGCGCGATTTTGTGCGCCGGCATATCGATGGTTTCGCGACCATTCACATTGATGCTGCCACTACGACGCCCCACCATATTCATGATTGAACGCAGCGTGGTTGAACGGCCTGAGCCATTACGACCCAATAGGGTTACTAGCTCGCCCTGCATCACATGCATATCGATGCCGTGCAGAATGTGTGATTCACCGTAGAAGGAGTGAAGATCACTGATACGAAGTTTCTCGTTGCCACCTAAGCTCATGCCACAATCTCCTCTTTCTCAGGAGAGGTTTCAGCAGGCTTGGCAGCTTCTGGTTCTTCATCCGCCGCAACACCCAGGTAAGCTTCCTTAACGCGTGGATCGGTTGATACCGTAGCGTAATCACCTTCAGTAAGAATCGCGCCACGCTGCAGAACAGAGATACGATCCGCCAGTTTGGAAACCACATGCAGGTTGTGCTCAACCATCAAAATGGTGCGATCTTTAGAGACCTGTTTGATCAGGTCCGACACCACTTCAACATCTTCGTGACCCATACCTTGAGTCGGTTCATCCAATAACATCAGTTCTGGATCTAGGGCTAATGTGGTTGCGATCTCCAAAGCACGTTTACGACCATAAGGCTGATCGACGGTCACGGAGTTCGCGTGGTCTTGTAGACCTACCGACTCAAGCAGCTCCATCGCACGGCTATTAAGCTTGTCTAAGACTTTGTCAGACGTCCAAAAGTGAAAGCTGTTGCCCTCTTTGCGTTGAAGGGCAATACGGACGTTCTCCAGCACCGTTAGATGTGGAAACACCGCAGAGATCTGGAAAGAACGGATCACCCCTTTACGTGCGATCTCGGCGGAACGCATCTGGGTGATATCTTCGCCATTAAAAAGAATTTGACCGGACGTTGGGATTAAAAATTTGGTCAACAAATTAAATACGGTCGTCTTACCGGCACCATTAGGCCCGATCAAGGCGTGAATGCTGCCACGCTCGACGTTCAAGTTGACCTTATCTACCGCAGTAAAGCCTTTAAACTCTTTAATCAAATCTGAGGTTTGCAGTACATAATCGACACTCATGCAGACTCTGATCCTCGCTGTTTTTTATTTTTATTTAACCAGCGCAACAACCTAAAAATACGGCTAAATGCTGATAAGCTGTCGCCCAACCTAGCAATTACCCCTACATAAAATCCAGTACAACTTTAGTCGTATTCGCACTGCAAAAAACGACAAATTTACGATTTAGTTTATATTTTTCAGCAACTTACAAAAGCGGTTAAAATATTTACAAAAATACAGGAATTCCTTTATTGACCTTTACGTGAACGTAAACTTTGCTTAATCTGTAAAGAGTTAAAAACAGCGGATTTTTATGAATAGCAAACAGACATATTCCATAAGCGAGCTAGCGAAAGAGTTCGCGTTAACCACGCGAAGCATCCGATTCTATGAGGATCAGCAGTTGCTCTTTCCGACAAGACGTGGGCAAACACGTATCTACAGCACACAAGATCGCGTGCGCTTGAAGCTGATACTGCGTGGTAAACGCCTTGGGTTTTCTCTAGCGGAAACCCGGGAGCTTTTTGCGCTGTGGGATGAAACGCTGACTGGAAGTGAAAAGCAGCTAACTCTGCTGTTGGAAAAAATTAATGAAAAGCGCTCGGAGCTGGAACAACAGCTTCAAGATATCGCTATTTTGCAGCAGGAATTAGATAACGCTGAACTCCGCTGCCATGAAACATTGCTCGAACTAAAACAAAAACAACAAAGAGCCGGTTAATCGTTCATCCCTACACTTGATCCTTAAGTGATCTGTGGATAAATCGACACACCGGTAACAAGGGTACGACTATGATCTCACAGTATTCCAGCCTGAATTTTGGCCTTGGTGAAACATTGGATATGTTACGTGAGCAAATAAACCATTTTGCTGCACAAGAGATTGCACCAAGAGCAGAACAGATCGATAAGGATAATGAGTTTCCTCAGGATCTATGGCGCAAGTTCGGTGATATGGGGCTGCTTGGTATCACGGCTAAAGAGGAATATGGCGGTGTCGATATGGGCTATTTGGCTCATGTGATCGCCATGGAAGAGATCAGCCGTGCCTCCGCGTCCGTTGCCCTCTCTTATGGCGCTCACTCCAATCTTTGTGTTAACCAGATTCATCGCAACGGTACCGAAGAGCAAAAGCAAAAGTACCTGCCTAAATTGATCAGCGGTGAACATGTAGGTGCATTGGCGATGTCCGAGCCCAATGCGGGTTCTGATGTGGTCTCTATGAAACTGCATGCCCGCGATAATGGCGATCACTACCTGCTGAACGGCAACAAGATGTGGATCACCAATGGCCCCGATGCCAACACTTATGTGATCTACGCTAAGACTGATCTACAGGCAGGTGCTAAAGGCATTACCGCGTTTATAGTCGAACGAGATTACCCAGGTTTCTCCCGTCATCAAAAGCTCGACAAGCTCGGGATGCGTGGATCAAACACCTGTGAATTGGTCTTCGAAGATTGCCCAGTTCCGAAAGAAAACATCCTAGGCGAGCTCAACGGTGGTACCCGCGTACTGATGAGCGGTTTGGATTACGAGCGTTTAGTATTAGCTGGTGGCCCCTTGGGGATTATGGCTGCGGCGATGGACATTGCGGTCCCTTACATTCGTGATCGTAATCAGTTTGGCCAAGCGATCGGCGAGTTCGAACTCGTACAAGGCAAGATCGCCGATATGTACACCCTGATGAACACCAGTAAGGCCTATACCTACAGCGTTGCCCAAGCAGCGATGCGCGGAGAACCCAGCCGAAAAGATTGCGCGGGGGTGATCCTCTATACCGCCGAAACCGCAACAAAAATGGCACTGGATGCGATCCAGCTATTGGGTGGTAACGGTTATATCAATGAATTTCCAACCGGCCGTTTACTCCGTGATGCCAAGCTCTACGAGATAGGAGCAGGTACCTCAGAGATACGCCGAATGCTCATCGGTCGTGAGCTGTTTATGAATAAGTAAGCCATCAACAGGCGACTAGGAGACTATCTATGGCTGTTCTGCACACAACAATAAATACACAGGCAGAGTCATTTAAAACCAACCAACGCAAAATGCGCGCGGCGGTGGCTGATCTAAAAGATAAAATTGCAGTAATCGCGCAAGGCGGTGGCCCTGAGTATCAAGAGCGCCACAGAGCACGCGGTAAGTTACTGGCGCGCGAGCGTATCGATCAACTGTTAGACCCGGGCTCAGCTTTTTTAGAGATAGGTCAACTCGCGGCTTATCAGGTATACGAGGATAACATTCCAGCGGCGGGCGCAGTCGCCGGTATCGGCCAAGTGTGCGGCCAAGACTGCATGATTGTAGCCAATGATGCCACGGTCAAAGGCGGTACTTACTTCCCACTCACGGTGAAAAAACATCTGCGTGCGCAAGAGATCGCAGAGATGAACAATCTGCCCTGCATCTACTTGGTTGATTCTGGCGGCGCTAACCTGCCTCAACAGGATGAAGTGTTTCCCGATCGCGATCATTTCGGCCGCATCTTCTACAACCAAGCACGGATGTCTGCCAAAGGTATCCCGCAAATTGCCGTCGTCATGGGGTTATGCACCGCTGGGGGAGCTTATGTGCCAGCCATGGCTGATGAATCCATCATCGTCCGTGATCAAGGTACGATCTTCTTAGCAGGTCCTCCCTTGGTTAAAGCTGCGACAGGTGAAGTCGTCACCGCCGAAGCACTTGGTGGTGCCGATGTGCACTGTAAGGTCTCTGGGGTCGCCGATTATTACGCCGACAACGATGCCCATGCACTGCAACTCGCCAGACGCTGTATCGCCAATAGCAACCGCGTTAAACAAACCAACTTACAACTACAAACACCGCAGCCTCCGCTTTATAACGAGGAGGAGATCTATGGCGTGGTCGGTACCGATCTGAAAAAGCCGTTTGATGTCCGCGAGGTGATTGCCCGGATCGTGGATGGCTCTAATTTCGATGAATTCAAGCAACAGTTTGGTACAACCTTAGTAACCGGTTTTGCGCATATCTGCGGCTATCCTGTCGGCATCATCGGCAATAACGGGATTTTATTCAGCGATTCCGCTCAGAAAGGCGCGCACTTTATCGAACTCTGCTGCCAGCGAAAGATTCCACTGCTGTTCTTACAGAATGTCACCGGTTTTATGGTGGGCGAGAAAGCCGAATCCGAGGGGATCGCCAAACACGGTGCAAAAATGGTGACCGCAGTAGCTTGTGCCAACGTACCTAAAATCACTGTGTTGATTGGCGGCTCTTTTGGGGCAGGCAACTACGGCATGTGTGGCCGTGGTTATAGCCCTAACTTCCTCTGGATGTGGCCTAACGCTCGAATCTCAGTGATGGGTGGCGAGCAAGCCGCTGGTGTTTTATCAACAGTTAAACGCGACCAACTTGAGCGCAACAACCAAAATTGGAGCGCTGAAGAAGAGGCCAACTTTAAGCAACCGATCATCGAGAAATATGAGCAACAAGGTCACCCCTATTACGCCAGTGCACGACTCTGGGATGACGGTGTGATCGACCCCGCTCAAACCCGTGAAGTGGTTGCGATGAGCCTATCTGCGGCCCTCAATCAGCCAATTGAAGACAGTAAATTCGGCATCTTCCGGATGTAAGGAGGCGACTATGACTAAGCCAGTAGTGTTATTAAATAAAGCCCAAGGCGTAGCGCATCTCGTGATTAACAAACCTGAAGTGCATAACGCTTTTGACGATCAGATCATCTCGCAATTGTTAGGTCATTTAGAGGCCTGCGATAAAGACCCAGAAGTACGCGTTTTGGTCCTACGGTCTGAAGGTAAGAACTTTTCATCCGGTGCCGATCTTGGCTGGATGAAGCGCATGGCCAAAAACAGCTATGACGACAACTTTGATGATGCCAAACAATTAGCTGCTTTGATGCATCAACTGGATACCCTCAGCAAACCTACGATCTGTTTAGTACAAGGCGCAGCTTATGGTGGTGCGGTAGGTTTAGCTGCATGCTGTGATTTCGTGATCGCCACCGAACAGAGTCAGTTCTGCCTGAGTGAGGTCAAAATTGGCCTGATCCCCGCCGTGATCTCGCCTTATGTGATCCGTGCAATGGGCTCAAGACAGGCTCGACGCTATATGATCAGCGCCGAATCCTTTTCTGCCTGCGATGCCCATCATTACGGTCTAGTTCACCAAGTCGTGGCCACAACCGAACTACTCGATGATACCTGCCACCAATTGATCAATCAGTTGCTGCAAAACAGTCCGCAGGCGATGGCCGCTGCCAAACATTTAGTCGCTGCCGTCAGTGATAATCATATTGATATACATTTGATCACCGACACAGCCAGACGGATCGCCGAGATAAGAGTCAGTCCCGAAGGCCAAGAGGGCCTGAGCGCCTTTTTAGAAAAACGAAAGCCAGAGTGGGTAGAGTCATGAGCGAAACACAATCGACGGCACTACCGCGGAAAATATTAATCGCTAACCGCGGTGAGATCGCCTGTCGTGTAATTAAAACGGCACAGCGCTTAGGTATTCGCTGTGTAGCGGTTTACTCTGAAGTGGATGCCAAGGCTAAGCATGTTCATATGGCTGATGAGGCCTATCTACTCGGCCCAGCCCCTAGTGCTGAGAGTTATCTGCGCACCGATAAGATTTTAGAGATCTGCCGTACAGCCGGTATTGAAGCGGTACACCCAGGCTATGGTTTTCTGTCTGAGAATGCTGAGTTTGCGACCGAGTTGGAACGTCACGGCATTACCTTTATCGGCCCACCAGCCAGCGCAATCACGTCTATGGGCTCTAAGTCCGCGGCCAAAGCGATTATGTCGAAAGCCGATGTGCCTTTGGTTCCGGGTTACCATGAAGACGATCAAGATCCACAGCGCCTGAAACAAGCGTCGATAGACTGCGGTTATCCACAGCTGCTAAAAGCAGTGGCTGGCGGTGGCGGTAAAGGGATGCGTGTGGTTCGCTCTGTGGATGAATTCGATAGCGCTCTAAAAGCCGCGCAGCGAGAAGCGCAAAACTCTTTTGCTAACCCCGATATGCTGATTGAGCGCTATCTTGAGCAGCCACGTCATATCGAAGTACAGGTCTTTTGTGATCAACATGGCAATGGCGTCTATCTGGCCGATCGAGACTGCTCTATTCAGCGTCGTCACCAGAAGATCATAGAGGAAGCACCCGCTCCTAACCTAGCGGACGAAACTCGCAAAGCTATGGGTGAAGCGGCTGTGCGCGCAGCTCAAGCCATCGATTATGTCGGCGCAGGTACAGTCGAGTTTTTATACGACACCGATGGGTCATTCTATTTTATGGAGATGAACACCCGTCTTCAGGTGGAGCACCCTGTGACAGAGTATGTCACTGGCGTCGACCTCGTAGAGTGGCAATTAGCGATTGCGGCGGGGGCAAAGCTTCCGCTGACTCAAGATCAGATCAAAGCCAAGGGTCATGCGATCGAAACCCGTATCTACGCCGAAGACCCTGCGCAAGATTTTCTGCCGGCGACAGGCACTTTAAAATACTTATTCACACCCGAAGAATCTGACTGTGTCCGCATCGACAGCGGTGTCCGCAATGGTGATGAGGTCAGCCCTTATTATGATCCTATGATCGCGAAGCTGATTGTTTGGGGTGAAGATCGAAATGCCGCAGTTTTACGTTTGAATCGAGCCTTAGCGGAATATCGTATCGCCGGTTTAAAAACCAATCTACAGTTCTTAAGAGATCTAGCATCAGCACAACCTTTTGCTGATCTCGACTTAGATACTGGGTTTATCGAACGCCACTACGATCTACTCTTTGCCGAGCCAGTTATAGATCGATCACTCTATCTCGCCATCACTGCAAGTCTGTTTGGGCAGTTAAAAACTCAAGACCAATCCGAGAGTCATGCTTACCCTTCTCCGTTTACGGCATTGCGTAACTGGCGCTTGAATATTCCGTCGGTTCGAAGCCTTCAGCTACAGCAGGGTGAAGAAATCCATGACATAAATATCGAACAACGGGCAGAGACAGAACTCGTTACTGTTGATGAACAGCAATATGCCATCAGCCTAACGCATCAGGATGACCAACTTCGAGTTCAAATTGATGATCAACAGCTACAGATGCACTTTTTCCGTGATGGTAATGAGCTTCACCTGTTTCATCACGAACTCTGCTTCCAATGCAGTTTGCATCAAACCACGCACGTTTCTGAGCAAGGGAAAGCCGATCACTCACTCACCGCACCCATGAACGGTGTCGTCGTCGAGGTTTTAGTTGCACAAGGTCAATCGGTACAAGCCGGCGAAGCCTTAGTGATCATGGAAGCGATGAAGATGGAGCACAGTATTTCTGCACCTCATGCAGGCTCAGTCAGCGAAGTTTTCTTTGCCGCAGGAGATCTAGTCGAAGAAGGCGCGGAACTACTCGAGCTGGAATTCTCCAAAGAGGAAGCCGCATCATGACGTTGCCAAAGCAGGTCCGGTTGGTCGAGGTAGGACCTCGGGATGGCTTACAAAATGAGCCCGGCAATATTATCCCAACCGATATCAAGATCGATCTGATCAATGCGCTGTCTGATAGCGGTTTACGCCACATTGAAGCCGCTAGTTTTGTCTCCCCAAAGTGGATTCCGCAGATGGCGGATGGCAGTGCCGTTATGTCGGGCATCAAACGCCATCCCGATGCGATATATGCTGCGCTGACGCCTAACCTTAAGGGCTTGGAAAAAGCACTAGAAAGCCAGTGTGATGAAGTCGCTGTTTTTACCGCCGCTTCAGAAGCGTTTACGCAAAAGAACATTAACTGTTCCATAGCCGAAAGCTTAGAGCGGTTTACACCACTGATCGAAAAAGCCAAAGCTAATAACATCCCTGTTAGAGGGTACGTTTCGACGGTATTGGGTTGCCCCTATGCAGGCGAAATTAATCCTAGCCAAGTGACGAGCCTCTGTCGCGAAATGATCGAAATGGGCTGCTATGAGATCTCTCTGGGTGACACGATCGGTGTCGGCACACCTCTGAAAGCCAAGCAGCTATTAGAAGCTGTCACCAAAGAAGTACCTATCCAACAACTGGCTGCACATTTTCACGACACCTACGGCCAAGCTCTAGCCAACATCTATGCGGTACTTGAAGAAGGGATCAGCGTTATCGATACCTCTATCGCTGGCTTAGGCGGCTGCCCTTATGCCCAGGGCGCATCAGGTAATGTTGCCACCGAAGATGTGCTCTACATGCTCAATGGCCTTGGCATAGACACCGGCGTGCAACTTGATGAACTCATAAAAGTGAGCCACTGGATCAGCCAGCAGCTGCAACGCAGTAACGGCTCTAAAGTCGCCCTAGCCCTCACTCCTAAATCATCTATTTGAGAAACAACATGAATCCACAACCGTCTCACCTTACGGCGTTAGATCTACCTCTGCCTTCACAAGATCAACTTCCAGAAGTGTTCCAGAAGTACTTCGCTTTATGCGAGGACAAGCTGGGATTGATCCCCAACGTACTGAAAGCTTATAGCCACAATATTGCTCAGCTAGAAGCATTTTCCAGTTTGTATAACGAGTTAATGTTAGGTAAAAGCGGACTCAGCAATTTAGAAAAAGAGATGATCGCGGTAGCCGTTTCAGCCAGTAACGCTTGCTACTACTGCCAGGTCGCTCACGGTGCTGCTGTGCGTGAATACTCTCAAGAACCCACCCTCGGTGAACTGCTGGTGATGAACTACCGTGTTGCCGAACTCTCGGAACGACACATCGCTATGCTCGATTTCTCGGTAAAGCTTACCGAATCACCCCACCGCATGAATGAAGATGACCGCCAACAGCTAAGAGATGTCGGTTTTAGTGATCAAGATATCTGGGATATCGCCAATATCGCGGGTTTCTACAACATGACCAATCGAGTCGCGAGCGCTGTGGATATGCAACCCAATCTGGAATACCACAGCCAGCATCGTTAAAGCTCAGCCTGAAATACACATAGACCTAACAACAAAAATAGAAAAGGTTTATCCAACATGTCCGATCGACACAGTTACACTCAAGGCTCTAAAACCGAGCCCTTATTGGATATCACCATTGGTGATCAATTTGATTTAACGGCAAAAAAATTCCCCGATAACGATGCACTGATCGTTCGCCATCAGAATATTCGCCTGACCTACGCGCAGTTACAGCAACAGGTAGATCAGGCTGCACGGGCATTTCTGGCCATAGGCGTTTCGAAAGGCGATCGAGTGGGTATATGGTCCCCTAACTGTGCGGAATGGACAATAACCCAGTTAGCGACGGCTAAGATTGGTGCGATTCTGGTGAACATCAACCCGGCCTATCGCACCCATGAATTGGAGTACGCACTTAACCAATCCGGCACTAAGTATCTGGTCTCTGCGGTGAGCTTTAAATCATCTAATTATATGGAGATGCTCTATGCGCTTGCGCCAGAGCTGAAAGCAGCGCAAGCCAGCCAATTAACCTCTGCTACGCTACCTAACCTCAAGGGCGTCATCAGCCTTTCCACGCAGGCTTTAGCAGGTAGTTGGTGCTGGCAGGAATTTCTAAATCGCGCAGATCAGATCAGTGCTGAGCAACTGAGCGCTGTGCAGGCGAGCTTAGATATTCATGACCCGATCAATATCCAGTACACATCCGGCACAACCGGTTTCCCGAAAGGGGCAGCGCTTTCTCACCACAATATTTTGAATAACGGCTTCTTTGTTGCCGAGAGCATGAAGTTCACCGATCAGGATCGCTTAGTTATTCCTGTGCCACTCTACCATTGTTTTGGCATGGTGATGGGTAACTTAGGCTGTATCACCCACGGTGCAGCGATGATCTACCCTGATGAGGGTTTCGAGCCGCAATCCGTACTCACTGCAGTGGCGGAAGAGCGTGCGACCGCATTGTTTGGTGTTCCTACGATGTTTATCGCAGAGATGGAGCACCCTGAATTTGAGCAGTATGACTTGAGTAGCCTGCGCACCGGCATTATGGCCGGATCAATCTGCCCTGCGGAGGTGATGAAAGCGGTCAATACCAAAATGCATATGCACGAGGTCCAGATCGCCTACGGCATGACCGAAACCAGCCCTGTATCCACCCAGACGGCTGCCGATGATCCGTTTGAAAAACGCGTCTCTACTGTAGGCCAGACCCAACCGCATATTGAAAGCCAAATTATCGATCCAGCTACAGGTGATGTTCAGCCAAGAGGCGAAGTAGGTGAGCTATGTACTCGCGGCTACAGTGTGATGCTGAAATATTGGAACAATCCAGAGGCCACGCAAAATGCGATCGATCCGCAAGGTTGGATGCATACCGGCGATCTCGCCATTATGGATGCTGAAGGCTACGTGCAGATTGTGGGTCGGATCAAAGATATGGTGATCCGTGGTGGCGAGAATATCTATCCGAAAGAGATCGAAGAGTTTCTCTACACCCACCCTGCGATTTCAGATGTCCAAGTCACCGGTGTACCCGATCCACAATTTGGCGAAGAACTGGTCGCTTGGATCAAACTGACGCCGCAGGCTGACAGCGTGACCGAAGAAGAGCTTAAAAGCTTCTGCCAAGGAGCGATCAGTCACTTTAAGATCCCGCGCTATTTCAAATTTGTCGATAATTTCCCGATGACCGTCACCGGCAAGATCCAGAAATTTAAGATGCGAGAGATATCTATCGAAGAGTTGGGGCTCGATGAGAATTAGATTAGATACAGGAAAAGCCGTGACTGAGGTTAATAAACATTATTCACAAGCATTCGATGGCGAGAAGATCATCCGCCAACTGCACTTATCTTATCCACAGGGACCAACTGCGTTTCAATTGGCCCCTATCGATCAGTTACATATTGGCGGAATCAAAGCCTCTATGAAGCTACTGCAACAAATAAAATTGTGCAGGCCGAATCGAGTATTGGATCTTGGCTCTGGATTGGGTGGTTTGATGCGCTTAATCGAGTCAGAACTGCGTATTAATGTGGTTGGACTGGATATAACCCACGAATTTAACCAAACCCATCAGCACATATCGCAATTATTACCCTCTTTTAACGCTCCTAAACTGATCACTTCCGATGCGCAGCAATTACCCTTTTGCAGCGATAGCTTTGACCTGATTATTTTCCAGCATAGTTTACTCAATATCCCCAATAGCCAACAAGCGTTGGCTGAATGTCGACGGGTTTTAAAGCCACAAGGTCGATTACTGCTACACGAAGTTATCCAAGGGGCCAATACCGGCGCAATGCACTTTCCCGTGCCTTGGGCGCGAGAACCGAGCAACTCCCACCTGATCACACAAACAGACCTAGAAAGCCTACTCGAACAAGCGGGCTTTATCATCCAAAGTTACGATGATTGGAGCCAAGAGGCACTCGCTTGGCGACAAAAACAACTAAGCAAAGAACAGCAATCCCAAAGCGAGACTGCCGCTGTATCACCCGCCATGATCCTTGGCCCTGAGTTTAAGAAGATGGGCAGTAACGTGGTTAAAAACCTTGAGCTAGATGCAATCAGGATCATCGAACTGGTCGCGCAAGCCGACTGCTGATTTTAAGTAAGCTTCAGAAATATATGCTGATAAGCAATATCTAGCGCTACATATACCAACAGCAACGACATCGTCCAATTTAAGCAACGAAAATAACGTGGATTGTGAATAAACTTACCTAATCGCGCGCCCATAAATAGATAACTACTCGGCGCGCCAAACGCCATTGTGGATAACAATAACGACCAAACAAAAATAGCGTAGCCCGATATCTCTGCTGCCGGAAACTGTACTGAGACTATCGGCAAGATCGCGATAAAGGCCTTAGGGTTCAGAAGTTGCAGGATCAATCCTTCTTTAAAGCTCATTGGGTTCTGATTAGCTTTCACTTCCGTCGTTGCCATGGCTGACAAAGCCACTTTGTAGGCTAAGTAGAGAATATAAAGGCTGCCCGCAGCACTGAGAAACAACTCGTAACCCGCGGTAATAAACCAAGCGCCGACATAGCCAAACAGTAAAAACAGCATCAGCATCGCACTGCCTACACCGAGGCTAAACGCCAATGCCGAACGGATCTGCCCATGTATACCGGCATTTAAGCTAAGTAGATTGCAGGGGCCAGGGGTGTACATCACGCCAAAGGCGTACAGGAGTATTTCAACCATAGTGATCAACTCGGATTACAAATAGAGATTTAAGGGGCTCGGAGGAGCCTTGAAATTAAGCGTTCAGAAAGTGCTTCTGATATTGCTTGGGCGTCATACCAAAGATCGGTTTAAAGCGCCGGTTGAAGTGACTCAGGTCGCTGAAGCCATAATCAAACACCACATCATCCAGCGCTTTGCCCTTCTCCAAATCTTCACGGGCGCGGTTGATCCGGCAGTTCAAAATATACTGGTGCGGTGTGATACCAAATTGCTGTCGAAACATCCGCAGGAAATGATACTTCGAGAGATTGGCTTGTTGGCTCAACTCTTCAAGCGAAACATCAGTTTGTAGATTGTGATTAATAAAATCCCGTGCTCGCAGAAGTAAGCTATCGACACGACGCGCCTTTGGATCCGCTTGGCATTCACCGTACAGCTGCGCAATCCGCGTTGCCATCTGATAGAGCTCACATTCTTGGCGAAGCTTATCTTCGGAACGATTCTCGATCAGCTGAACTAAGTGCAGAATATGCTGACAGAGTTGGGGATCATCCAGCAGGGTATCTGCCACACGAAAACCTTGGCTTTTGATACCGGCGGCTTGGAAGACAGGTGCTAGCTGATCAGGGTGCACATAGAGCATGCGGTACTGCAATTTATCATCGACACCAGAATGGCCATCGTGCACTTCATCTGGGTTAAAGACGATAATATTGCCTGGGTGACTGCGGTGAAATTGACCACGGGAGAAGAAGTCCTGACGACCACTCAGCGTAACCCCGAACGAATACTCCTCATGGGCATGGCGCCCATAAGAGAAATCGCTGATCGCGGCATTTAGAACGGTCACTTGCTCTAAGTGCTCACTTTTACTGTATTGAAACTGGTTATCCTGATTCATCACTCTTCACCGCTCTTGCTAGTATAAATCGCCTGCAGTATTACCTACAGTGTAGAGGGATGAGCAAAACTAATACTTGGATAAAATTGCGCACTTTAAGAAAAAATGCGCAGAGGGATACTGCGCTTATTCTTCTGCTTCGGCGCGTTGGCGTAAAACAAACTTCTGGATCTTGCCGGTCGAGGTTTTAGGTAGTTCACCAAACACCACCACTTTCGGCGCTTTAAACCGAGCCATATTGGATCGGCAAAACTCGATAACTCCAGCCTCGGTTAAACTCGCACCCGGCTTAGGTTTGATAAAGGCGCAAGGCACCTCACCCCATTTATCGTCGAGCTTGGCAACTACTGCCGCTTCCAACACTTCAGGGTGACGATAAAGCACGCCTTCGACCTCAATCGAGGAGATATTTTCACCGCCAGAGATGATGATATCTTTAGAGCGATCTTTGATCTCGATGTAGCCATCCTCGTGCCATACCGCAAGGTCACCCGAGTGGAACCAGCCGCCAGCAAAGGACGCATCAGTAGTCGGTTTGTTTTTTAGATAACCTTTCATCACCAGATTACCGCGCATAAAGATTTCGCCGATGGTTTCGCCATCTTGCGGTACGGGCTCTAAGGTATCCGGATCAGCCACCATCAGGTCTTCAAGCATAGGTGCTTTCACCCCTTGGCGAGCTTTGAGTCGGGCTTTCTCTTCGATGCTGTTGTCATCCCACTTATCGTGCCATGCACACAGCACAGAAGGGCCGTAGGTCTCTGTCAGGCCATAGACATGGGTCACATCAATTCCCATCTCCTCCATCCCTTGTATGACTGCAGCAGGCGGTGCAGCACCAGCGGTCATGACCTTAACTTTGTGCTCAATCCCCTGCTTGATCTCATCAGGCGCGTTATTCAGCATATTTAGAACAATCGGGGCACCGCAGAAATGATCGATCTTTTCTTCACGAATTAGATCGTAGATTTTCTCTTCGCGAACATGGCGTAGTGACACACTAGTGCCAACAGACGCAGCTAAGGACCAAGGGAAGCACCAGCCATTACAATGAAACATCGGCAGGGTCCAAAGGTACTTGGGATGACGCCCCATATCCCAAGAGACCACATTGCTCATGGCATTCAGGTATGCTCCTCGATGATGGTAAACCACCCCTTTTGGATCACCGGTCGTACCGGATGTATAGTTCAGCGTGATCGCATCCCATTCATCTTGCGGAGGCTGCCAAGCAAACTCAGGATCACCTTCTAACAACAGTTCATCGTAAGCGATGCTGCCAATCTGCTCACCCTCAGTAAAAGTAGAATCTTCGATCGCAATCACTAGGGGATCTATATCTGCCATCTCAAGTGCTTGTTTAACCAGAGCACCAAATTCGCGCTCCACCAGCACCACTTTGCATTCAGCATGCTGCAAGATAAATGCAATCGCCTCAGCATCCAGTCGCACGTTGATCGCATTAAGAACCGCGCCAGACATAGGCACGCTGAAATGCGCTTCAAATACTTCGGGAAGATTTGGTGCGATAACTGATACGGTATCACCCTTGCCAAAACCTCTTTTTTGCAGAGCACTGGCAAAGCGACGACAGCGAGTATAAGTCTCGGACCAACTACGGCGTGCGTCGCCATGCACGGTAGCAGTATGGTCGGGATAAACAAATGCAGCTCGTTCTAGGAAGCTGAGTGGAGTTAACGCAGCGTAATTGGCTTGATTCTTATCGAGCCCAATCTCGTAAGGGTTTTGGCTTGTTATCATTGTTATTATTCCTTTAGATGCCCACGCCAAAACTAGCATCAACTGATCAAAAAAACACCTTTCAGATCATCTGCTTAGCAGACTTAAAACTACAACTAACCATATATAAGTATCTTCCCTTATCCTTGAAGCTGTTTTAAAGTCTAAGTATAAAAACAAAAGGTTTAAGATCGGGATTTCCCGCAGGTAAATGTATGAGTGATGATCATAGTTTAGAGCTCGCCCGTTGTAAGGCGGATGCTGACCGCTATAGGCTTTTAGCCGAACAATCCACCGATATGATTTCACGGCATACCCCCACCAAAGAGTGGACCTACATTGATGCCAGCCCTGCGGTTGAAACTGTACTCGGTTACACCCCCGAAGAGATTATCGGCATGGCGGGGTATGAACAGTTCCACCCAGAAGATGCTGACAACTTATCCAAGCGTGATGACAGTGTCCGCTATCGCAGTGGTGTCTACACCAATGTGTACCGGTACCGTCACAAAAAAGGTCACTACATCTGGCTCGAAACCACCAGCCGTGTGATCCGTGATGACAGCGGAAATCCACAAGAGATCATCTGTGTATCGCGCGATGTTACCGAGCGTGAAGAAGCACAACGAGATATGCGCCGACTCGCACGCGTGGTTGAAGCCTCATCCGATATGATCATGTTTTGTAACCACAAAACCCATAAACTGACCTATCTAAATGAGTCTGCTTACCACACCCTCGGTGCCGAGAAAGATAAGCCGGTGATTTACTATCTGTCGCAGCTTTTCTCAGAAGAGATCTTAGGGACACTGATCAAAGATGCCTTAGAGCACGCCTCCATCCATGGGGTTTGGTACGGCAGCATTCCAATGCAATTAGACCCTGAACTAAACCGTGTGGCGGAGATTCGCGAAATCATTGCCCATCGCAACCGCCGAGAGAACGATCAAGTTGAATACTACTCACTGATCGGACGCGATATTACCCTGCGCCTACAAGCGGAAGAGGAAGCTAAGCGTCATCAACTCGAGTTAGCACACATGTCTCGTCTGCTTTCAGTAGGCGAGATGGCCACAGGCCTTGCTCACGAGGTCAACCAGCCTTTGGCAGCGATTCTGAATTACTGTCATGGTACGCAGAGGCGTTTGGAAGAGGGCGATGCTGATCCGGTGAAAACCGTATCCGGCTCGATGAAGTTAATAATGAAGCAGGCTAAACGTGCTTCGGAGATCATCAAACGGATGCGCTCCTTTGTGCGCAAGACCGATTATCAGTGTTTTGCTTTCCCGATTAATGACAGTTGTAAGGAGGTCAGCGCCTTCCTCTGTCAGGAAGCGCAGGACCATAACATCACCTTTGATTTTCAATTTGGGGATAACTTACCCCCTCTGGTAGCCGACAAAGTACAGATCGAACAGGTACTCCTTAACCTGATGCGGAATGCAATTGAGGCCTACAACGATTGTAACAAGGCCTACAGACCCGTTATTATCACTACTAAAGCTGCCGAAGGTTATATTCATGTTTCGGTAGAGGACAAAGCAAAAGGGATTAGCAGCGAAGGTTTAGCCAAGCTGTTTGAACCGTTTTACACCTCCAAAACAACTGGCTTAGGTATGGGCCTTTCCATCTCCCGTACCATAATCGAAACCCACGGGGGCCAGATGTGGGCAGAGAGTGACGGTAAAACCGGTACGCACTTTTATCTGAAACTGCCGTTAAGAGAGCAATGATGCAAACAAACCCGACAGGCACTATCTATATTGTTGACGATGACGAAGATTTTCGTGATTCCATGCAATGGCTTTTAGAATCTGCCAATCACAACGTTGTTACCTTCCCTTCTGCACGGGAGTTTCTGGATAACTTTAATGGCGAAATCGGTTGTATGTTACTGGATGTACGTATGCCCGAGATTAACGGTCTAGCCCTGCAACAAATCATGCAGGAACGTAATATCCAGATGCCGATTATTGTGATCTCCGGCCACGGTGATATTCCAATGGCAGTGAGCGCGATGAAACAGGGCGCGATGGATTTCTTAGAGAAACCGTTCGATGGCGATGTGCTACTTCGCTTGGTTGGCCGTGCGTTAAGCAAAGCGCAAAAGGCTCGCGACGAACAAGGTGCTCAGTTAGAAATTCAGGAGAACTACGCTAGCCTAAGCCGTCGTGAGAAAGAGGTAATGTCGCTGGTTGTTGCCGGCAATGCCAATCGCCAGATCGCTGAAGAGCTAGATATCAGCCCTAAAACGGTTGAAGTACATCGTTCACGTGTCATGAGCAAGATGCGCGCGAGTAGCCTTGCTTCTCTGGTAAAACAAGCTTCTCAACTAAACGAACAAGCTTAATCTAACCGCACCTGAGAGCCCTCAGGTGCGATCAGTTTGCCGATCAACGCTTATCAGGATCAGGAATTGAGTAGGTCATGGTCGCATGGGCCATCGGTTCCTCATCCCCTTCCGATAAGATATACACTTCCCCCACCGCCAAACGCTTTCCGACTTTGAGCATCTGCGCCGTAGCGAAGATATCGCGATCGGCAGAAGGCTTGCGTAAGAAATTGATATTTAACTGAGTCGTCACCGCCAAAGGCACGGGGCCTATACGGCTTAATAGCGCCGCATAGACCGTCACGTCAGCTAGACCCATCATTGCGGGGCCAGAGACGGTACCGCCCGGTCTTAGATGCTGATCATCCACTGGCAAACGCATAGTGGCAGTACCATCACCTAACTCCACTAACTCCCCATACTGCTCACCTTGGGGAAAGTGCTCTGCAAGAAAGCTCTGCAACTGCTCAATATTCAACTTCATACACAACTCCAATCTGCCTAAGGAACCTAAGCGACTGCCTCATGCTCATCCCGCGCTTTATTCCGCAGGATAAAGCGCTGAATTTTGCCACTCGGCGTTTTGGGCAGTTCTGGCATAAACTCGATCTCGCGAGGGAAAGCATGGGTTGAAAGACGTGTGCGTACCAGTTGCTTTAACTCTTCAGCCAGCTCCTCTGTCGGATCAAATTCTCGCTTAATCACAACATAGGCTTTGATAATAGCACCGCGCTTCACATCTGGTTTGCCGATGACACCTGACTCCGCTACAGCATCGTGCTCTAGCAATGTACTTTCCACATCTGCTGGCCCTACGCGGTAACCCGCCGTCGTGATGATGTCATCATCACGACCTGTGAATGAATAACTGCCATCACCATGACTCATCACGACATCACCGGTGAGGTAGTACTGACCATGGAATGGGTGCTTCTCTTGCCATGTATAACCTTGGAAGAAAAACAGTGGCGAGTTATCCACATCCACTGCTAGCTGTCCGGTTTCGCCTTCAGGGATCTCATTAAAGTCTGCATCTAGGGCAACGACGCGATGACCTGGCATTGAGAAGCCCATGGAGCCCACACGCACTACCTCTTGCTTAAGATCATGATGGTTACATGCAGTCATACCGGTTTCTGTTTGACCGTAATGATCCATTACAGGGCAACCTAAGCGCTTATCAACCCAACTGATTACTTCTGGGTTCAACGGTTCACCGGCACTGCTCGCTACGCGTAGCGAGAAAGTTTCATCCGCTGCCAACACATCATCGTTTGCCATCAACATGCGGTAAGCCGTTGGTGCCGCCGCAAGGTTGGTAATCTTATATTTGCGCAGCATGTCGTAGGTGCTTTCTGGGGTAAACGCCGCCTCACAAAAGTGCGTGGTATTACCCAACAGCAGAGGACCAACCACCGCGTAGTAAAGGCCGTAAGCCCAACCTGGATCAGCAACATTCCAATAGGTATCTTCTGGACGCAAGCCAATGGCAAAACGCATATAAACGTAGAACGAGAGTAGCGCTCGGCTTGGTACGGCAACGCCTTTAGATTTTCCGACTGTGCCTGAGGTAAACATCTGTAAAAATGGATCATCTTTGCCAATTTTTACCGGTGTAAACTCTGTCGATTGCTGCTCAATCTCTGCAGCAAAATCGAGATCACTTGTGGCATCCGCTGCCTGATCACGATTAAAAGTCAGGATGGCCGGACAATCAGTTACATCATTCAGCTTTGGACGGTTACTTGGGTCGGTCACCACCAACTTGGTACCCGCTTGCTGTACTCGATACTCGATCGCACCGGAACCGAACGCCGTAAACAGCGGCTGGTATACCGCGCCTGCGCGAAGCGTACCCATAATCACCACCATCAATTCAGGTGTGCGCGGTAGCAAAGCCGCAACGCGATCGCCTTTACCTATACCTTGAGCGGTAAGGAAGTTTGCAAACTGGGCAGACTTTTCTTTCAACTCAACGAAAGTCATTTGCGAAGCAGGTCGCTCAGCGCCTTCGTAATTCAGAGCGATTCGATCGCCTTCTGCCCATTTATCTACAATCTCCTCACAGACATTAAATCCATCTTTGAGGTTACCGACCATCAGCTCTTCAATCATGGCCGGATCAAACTTATCGTAATAATCCTGATAGGTTTCGGTTGTCATTAGTTTCCCATCCATCATTTTTTATTTTTGTATTCTTATACGCATGAGCAATCTTTAATTACTGGTGCTCAGCCAGTATTTCTCGCGCAATAATGAGTCTTTGAATTTCGCTTGTGCCTTCGTAAATCGAGGTAATTCGCACATCGCGGGCATAACGTTCCAGTGGGTATTCCTGCATGTAGCCGTAGCCACCTAAAAGCTGCAGCGCGCTGTAGCAAGCTTGATTGGCTTTTTCACTGGCAAAGAGTTTTGCCATGGAGGCTTCTTTAGCGAAAGTGAGTCCACGCTGTTTACGATCAGCAGCATTTAAGAGAAGTAATCGTGCGGCTTCCAACTCGGTAGAACGATCCGCAATCATCCACTGCAGGCCTTGAAAATCAGCAATTGCTTTACCAAACTGCTTACGTTCTTTGGTGTACGAGATCGCATAATCCATCGCAGCTAAACCAACACCCAGTGCGAGAGAACCTATGCCGATGCGTCCACCGGCAAGTTCTGCCACAGCCAGACGAAAACCATCATTTAGCTCACCTAGAATCGCTGATTCAGGTACAAGCACCTGATCGAAATGCACTTCATTGGTCGCTGAGCCATGTTGACCCATCTTCTTTTCTGCCGGGCCGACTGTGATTCCGTGGCTACCGGCTTCCACTAAAAAGCAGGTAATCCCCTTACCTTTTTTCGCCTGTGGCTCGGTCACCGCCCACACCACAAAGACGCCGGCAAACTCGGCGCTGGTGATCCACTGCTTAGTGCCGCTGATCTCATAGCCCTGATCAGTTTTCACCGCTTGAGTACGCATTGATGCAGGATCGGATCCCGCACCTGCCTCGGTTAAACAGAAGCTGCCCGCTCGATATTCGCCGCTGCAGATCAATGGTAAGTATTTAGATTTTTGTTCTTCAGTACCCATCGCCTGAATGACTTCCGCCACCATATTGGTCACTGACATAGTCACAGCAGTTGATGCACAGGCACGCGCGATCTCGGTAATCGCTAAACTGAAGGCAACAGCTCCCGCTTCAGTGCCACCATGGTCTGCTGAGATGTTTAGCCCCATAAAGCCCAATTCGGCAAGTTGCTGACAATTGGCCAGCAGAATGCTCTTGTCTTTTGTCTGATCCAGCTCCGCCGCTACCGGTGCTAATTCACTTTCAGCAAAGCGCTTGGCGGTATCCTGAATCAGTTGTTGTTCTTCTGTTAATGTGAAATCCATAAGGCACACCTTATTAGGGTTTACCCTAATCTATACCTTATATATTTCATTTGGTAAAGATAAAAATAACAGGCATAAATCAGACAAAATCTGAAAAATTCAGCATAAGCCTAGGAAAACAATAGATAAGTAGTAACCCTTACATTTTTTATTAACTAAAGAGTTACTACAGGAGAGGAGGATAAAAAGAAGTGTGAATTAGGTGATAAGAATCGAAGAAAGTTCGAGTATTTGCCCACGCATTGCGCGCTCTGAATCAGGCAAAACATCTTCGCTAGGCCATAAGCCTGTCCGTAAACATTCAGCGTAAGGCGCTGCCAAATTCGCTTGCTGCATCTTCTCGCTCGCCTGATCCGCAGGATAATCCAAGCGCTGCCAGCTGACTTCAATGCCCTGCGCATTTGGCTTTAAAAGCATGTACCAGACAGAAGCGGTGCCATCATTAGCAGGCATGCCGATCACACCGCTATTCAGCCAATACCCCTGCTCCAATTGAGTTCCAAAAGGGATACCACAGTGGCCTCCAATCACAACATCAGTACCCGCTAGATCTAGCTGAGCCTGCTTATGTTCCGCTGAACTGCTGGCAAAGATAAATTCGTTGATTCGATCGACACTGCCGTGCACAACTTGAAATCGTTTGCCCGCTAGCTCAAAGCTTATCTGCCGAGACAGTTGTCCCATCCAGAGTTTATCGTCTTGAGAAACCTGCTGACTGGCAAATCGGTACCATTCGACTGAGAGCAGGGAACAAGCCGAATCTTCCGAAAAACCACAGCCACAATCAGGCGCATCCTCAGCTAAGGACTCCTCACAGTTACCCATCACCACAGGAATATCCCAGTCACGAATCAACGCTAATGTCTCGACGGGTTCCGCACAGTAGGCAACCAAATCCCCTGTGCAGATAACCTGCTTCGAAGATAAGCCTAACCTGTCGGCTTCCTGTTTAAGCGCTCTGGTGGCCGCTAAATTGCTGTACGGGCCGCCAAATATCAGTAGCGGCCCTGTTAGTGTTCCAAGATCCATATTGCCTAAACTCACATTTCTTCGATCTACATTTGTTAAACCTATACATTACGCTGGCTGCAACTGCTTTTGGCTGGCTCCACCGACTAAGAACAGTGCACAACCACCAAACATCACAACCACACAGATCCAGAGTAACTTAGTGTATTTATGCGCTTCGCCCAACATCGCCGTGTAACCCGAAGACTCCGTGAAGTAGAGCAATGCGCCAGCCATCGCGAGGATAAAGCTGCCTAGATAGCTCCAGACTGGAATATCACGACGGTTAGCCCACAGACTGAAGAAGATAACTGGCACCAAATACATCGAAGCCGTGCCGCTTACAGCGACCGCACTAAACAGATCTTTATTACCGATAAACACCATCACGAGGCCCATCAACATAAACAGCACCATCACCATACGGCCATTCCGCAAATTCACAGGCAAAAGTTTCATATCCACGACCATCATTTTCGCCGAGCTGGTCAGTGTACTGTCCAAAGTAGACATAGCAGAGATGATCAAAGAGGCACTAAACAGGAACATCGGCAGTTCACCCAGCAGACGCGTCAGCACCTGATTCATATCTTCCCCTGAGATCGCATTAGCACCTGCAATCACCCCTAATGAACCAAACGCGATAATGCAGATACTGCTAATCCAAGCCGCATGGATGAAACTACGTCTAGTTGTTTCACGATCCGCCAAGAAACCACGGTCCATCATCACAGGATCATGCATTGGATAGCTCCACACCTGCAGCAGGGCGACGATCAATAGGATTGGACCGGGATCACTAATTTCAAACGGTTTAAACGCAATAAGTTCGGCATTGAAGTGACCGCCACCAGCCACCAGTGCTAACAACACCGCTAACACAGCAATAAACACCATCATCTGAAAGAAGTCAGTACGCAAAGACGCCTGCAAGCCGCCCAACATTGAGTAGATCAGAGTCACAATCGCTAAGCCAACAACCGCTAAAGTATAAGATTGCGTACCTGCCGCACCAAATAAGATACCGATAACCAGCAGGTTGGCAAACACCTCACTGACCAAGCGCACACCGATGACAAAGTTATAGCAGCGACTTCCCCATTGACCAAAACGATCGATTAGAAACGCTTGGATGCTCTCATAACCTTGCTCAAATCGTAGGTAATCGACAATCTTCCCACCTGTAAGAAACGAAAGATAATAAGCCGCATAAGCTAGTGTTCCCCATATCCCATAATAGAAACCTAAAATGGCTGCATTCAGTAATGAACGCGCAAAGATCCAAGTCGTTACCTGCGAAAAAATCAGCGTTAATAACCCAGGTGCTAGCCCTTCTGCCGAGCGGCCTTTGAAAAAACTATTTTCGTGATTAACTTTGCGTGAAAGGAATACTGAAACCAGCGCTAAAGCAGACACTAGCGCAATCAGCCAAATATCCATAAGTAACTCCATTTATAAAAGGGAAGGATGCTTGCTCAGACAGCAGCGCTGTATAGCAGTTCCCTGTGTTTTCAAACAAACTTTAAACGACCATACTTTTTTGATTGATCAATCAAATAAAGAAATCTAACTGGCGGTAATGCCATACCTCGTTTATAACTAATAAGGTTCAATAAATTGATAATCAAGGAAGATTTTTAATGATCTCTGCATATACTTAGTAGTAATTCCATCGTATGAGGAAAGTCTATGTCTGATGAACTCATTGTTTTTGCCGAAGAGGAAAAGAAAGATCCCACCCTGACGGCAACAAACAACAGTTCACGGCCCTGGAAGGTTTTAGTCGTTGATGATGACAAAGACGTTCACGAGGTAACGAAATTCGGCTTAAAAGGCTTGGTTTTTCTAGGCCAGCCACTAGAGCTCCTGCACGCCTATTCCGCTAAAGAAGCACAAGAAACGCTCGCCAACAATGAAGATATCGCGGTAATCCTACTTGATGTAGTAATGGAGACAGAAAGTGCAGGCTTAGATCTAGTCAAAACAATTCGTGAAGATCTATCGCTCACCAACACCCGCATCATTTTACGAACAGGTCAGCCTGGCTATGCACCTGAAATTGAAGTCATCCTCAAATACGATATCAACGACTACAAGAATAAAGCCGACCTAACCCGCACCCGACTCTACACAAGCGTTACCGCTGCCATTCGTTCCTACTCCGAAATCACCGCTATCGATTCTAGCCGTAAAGGCTTGGAAAGAATCGTACATGCCTCAAGTGAATTGATGTCTCTTCACGGCATACGAGAGTTAGCCAACGGCATTATCTGCCAGTTAGCAGCGTTATTGGGTATTTCAGAAGAGGGAATGATCTGTTTCAAGAAGAACAGTAACGATGAAATAGAGGCAACTGGATCTGAATTTACGATTGTGGCCGCGTCCGCTCAGCCGAGTAATCAAAAGGAATTCCCAGAAGTAATCGAAGATGCCAATATCAATGCAATGCTGCTAGAAGCAAGTAGTAAGCGCCGGAGCATCGAGAATGACTACGCCTGCGTGCTCTACTTCCCAAGTGAATTCCGCAATGACATGCTGTTGTACTTGGACATTCAACGCCCACTTGAGGGCACCGAACACCAGTTGCTAGAAGTATTCTGCAGCAATATCTCTGTGTGCTTAGATAACGCAACCATTCTAGATCGCCTACATAACTATGCTTATTTCGATTCCCTGTTAAATATCCCTAACCGTGTCTCCTTCTCGAATCAAATCGATAAAATCATGCTGAGGCAGCTCCAACCGCAGCTTGTTACGCTGATTGATATTGATCACTTTAGTGGTATGAATGACACCTTAGGTTCAGAGTCTGGAGATGAACTGCTTAAGCTGGTTGCAAACCGTCTAGCAGCTAACCTACCCCAAGACTCCTGTATATGCCGTATATCAGGCGATACCTTTGGCGTGATGGGGCCAGAAAATAGCTTTTCAGTTGAACAGATCAACGAGATGCTGACCCAACCATTTGAGCTTTTCGGAGACGACCTCACCATCTCAATCACACAGGGTTGCTACATTCTCAAAGACGCCAACATTAGCGGTAATAATGCGATTAAACGTGCAAATATCGCTCTAAAGCGCGCTAAAGACATCGCTCGCGGTGAATTTATTGAATACACCCATGAGATAGAACGTGAAACTCAGCAGCGTATGCTCTTGCTACAAGGTCTGCGTAAAGCATACAGCGAAGGTGAATTGTTCCTTGCTTACCAACCACAAATTGATCTGCGCACTGGCAGAATCAACGGTTTTGAAGCACTTATCCGTTGGCGTACAAAGAGCGGTGCGCTTATTTCCCCAGTCGAATTTATTCCAGTAGCTGAAAGCTCAGGACTTATCGTGCCTATAGGTGAATGGGTTATGGACACTGCGATGAGGGATTTGGAGACCATCGAACAGAAATATGGGTTGGGTCTTCAGGTGGGTATTAATATTTCACCTGCCCAATTCCGTCACCCAGAATTTCTCAGCCTTATCCAAAGTAAGCTGGATAACTTTTCACTTAAACCGCAGCAAGTGGAGTTCGAGGTAACAGAGTCTGTTGCCATGATCGACACCAACAGTGTCCGTGAAATTTTACAGGTGATCCACGATCTCGGCGCCAAAGTCGCGATTGATGACTTTGGGACTGGTTTCTCCTGCCTCAGCTATCTAGAAACCCTTAACTTTGACCGCCTCAAAATCGATAAATCGTTTATCGATAAGATGCTGGATAAGCACAAGGGCACACACATTCCTGAGATGATTATTAACTTGGGTCGCGACCTAGATATGGCAGTTATAGCAGAGGGCGTGGAGACAGCCGAACAGGTAGAGCGCTTAAAAGAGCTGCAATGTTTTGAAATCCAAGGTTATCACTTTGCGAAACCTATGGAATTGGAACAGTTATATGATTGGTTGGATGAGCATTTGAGCTAGTAGAACTACCAGCTCAGATTGAATAATCAATTACTCACTAACTACACAATTTCGCCCTTCATCTTTGGCTTTGTAGAGCGCTTTATCAGCACGATCTAGCAACTGTTCGATACTCTCACCTGGGTAGAATTGCACTACACCAATGCTAACCGTGATATCTAATCCTTCCGGTTTTAATTGCTCCACCCGTTCACGAACCTCTTCAGCCTTCTCCACACCAGCTTCCAAATCACAATGCCCGAGCAAAACAACAAACTCTTCACCGCCAAAACGCGCAGGAATATCATCTTTTCGGCAGATACGTCCTAAAAGATCACCGAACTCACGCAGCACTTTATCGCCTACCAAATGGCCGTGGGTATCATTCACCTGTTTAAAGTAATCAAGATCGAGCAACATCACGCTGAGTGGATCACTGTGACGTTCGGTATGCGCTAAACGCTGTTCAGCTGTTTCTAAGAGGTAATAGCGGTTATAGAGGCCTGTCAGTTGATCCTTCAATGCGATCTCTTTGAGCAGATCCCGCTGCTGTTTAAGCGTGACATGTGTATTCACACGCGCCAGTACGATAGAAGGACGTACAGGTTTTGCGATGTAATCGACCGCACCTAGTTGCAAACCGAGTTCTTCGTTACGATCAGCATCCCGAGCGGTAACAAAAATAATAGGAATATCTTGAGTGTGGGGCTGACCTTGAAGCTTCTGACACACTTCGTAGCCACCCATATCCGGCATTTCGATATCTAAAAGGACTAGATCAGGCACAGGATCAGCAACCGCTAGTTTCAAGCAGTCATTGCCCCCGGTAGCTACCTTAATCCGGTAGTGGTCTTTTAGGCAGTTTGCCAAGACTTTAATATTTGAAGGCACATCGTCTACGATTAAAACGACAGGCTTGCTCATGTCTCGTCGACTCCGTCCGAAAGCTCTGGTTGAATGCCAAGGGCTTGTTCCATTATAGCCAAGCTATCCTCAGCAGCCTCAAAATCAAATGCTGATAATCTAGCGTGAAGCTGTTCTAGCGGCCCCTCAAATTCAGAACCGTTCGCGCTCATCCATAAGTCATCATACTCTGTGGTATCTATATAGCTACCTAAATTAACTGCTTCACGAATCGAAATAAGCTTTTCTTTAAACTCGTCTTCCGTGAGTCCTACGTGCGGCGTCTCTTCTTTTTGCGAGGCGTACTCTGCAAAACAGGCTTTCACCTCGTCATAGGCTTGCAGAAACTCAGGCAACACTTTTAAAACTTCACCACCATCATCTGCCTTAGCGAGCTTTTCCAACTTAGCAGCCTGTGCCTGCAAGGCTATTGCTGAAAGATTCGCAGCCATACCTTTCACCGCGTGTGCAGATTTACCTGCGGCGGCCCAATCAGAATTACTGATGTAAGTTTCAATGTTCTCCACTATAGGATCAGCATCAACCGCAAAGATATCTAATAAGGGGGCGATAAGCTCCTCTTTACCCATCATGCGTGCGATAGCATCCTGCTTATCCCACACAACAGCAGTTACTTTTTCCGCTTCCTCATGTGCCTGTGGTTTTTCAACTGTTTCTGCAATCCCCAAGAAACGCTGTAGCACTTGATTAAGAGCAACTGGTGAAACGGGTTTACTCAAGTAATCATCCATACCTGCAGCAAGGCACTTTTCCCTATCCCCTGCCATCGCATTTGCTGTCATTGCGATAATCGGGACAGTGATATTTTTCTGCTGAGCTTTACCCGCCCTTATCTGCTGAGTTGCTTCATAACCATCCATCTCAGGCATCTGACAATCCATCAATACCAAATCGTAAGGGCAGTTATTATCTAACGCAGTATTGAGACTCTGTAATGCTTCTATACCATTTCCTGCCATATCAGCGGAGAGGCCGAGTTCTTGTAAGATCCCTTGTACCACCAGCTGATTAATCTGGTTATCCTCGACCACTAGGATACGTTTCTCACCCAAGGTTGGATGACCTTCAATCGAGAGATCCTTGAGATAATGACTTGTAACTAACGGTGAGGCGTTATTCAATGCTTCACCACCACTCGCAACCACTTGTAGCGCATCAAAGATATCAGAGGTTGTCGCAGGTTTAGGGAAGTAACCACTAAAACCTATATCTGCAAAACGCTTAGCATCACCACGATGTGCCATTGAGGTCATTAAGATGAGTTTGGCTGAGCTAAAGCGATCATCAGCTTTCAAAGCCCTTCCCAGCTCGGCACCATCCATACCCGGCATCTGCATATCCATAAAGACAACATCAAAACATGCATTTGAAGACTCGTAGAAAGCTTCACAACAAGCAATCGCTTCATTGCCATCTTCCGCTTCCACGACTTTTGCCCCCCAATGCAGTAACTGCGCAGATAGCACTTCTCGGTTAGTTTTGTTGTCATCTACGATCAATATATCGAGATTTTCTATACCCGTGTAAGGGACAACCGCCTCTGCTTGTTCACTGTTTTCCAGATAAACACTAAAGTTAAATTCACTACCTTGACCAACCGTACTTTTTACTGAGATTTCCCCACCCATTAACTCACATAGCTTTTTACAGATTGCGAGCCCCAACCCAGAACCGCCATATTCACGGGTAGTAGAAGCATCGACTTGGCTAAAGGATTCAAATAGTTCAGGCAACTTTTCAGGGGGAATACCTATGCCGGTATCCTTAATTCCACAATCCAAACGCAATCTATCGCCTACATGCTTAAGCTGTGAGCGAATGACCACCTCACCTTCATTAGTGAATTTAATGGAATTGCCAACCAAGTTAATCAGCACCTGGCGTAAACGCCCTGGATCACCTTTAGCCGTGGACGTTTCTACGCCAGTTAGGTCCAGGATAAGCTCCAAACCTTTATCTTGCGCTTGCAGAGCCATAGCTTCGGCAAACTCCCCAAACATACCGCGCAAATTAAAGTCGATACATTCAAGCTCTAGTTTGCCTGCATCCACTTTGGAGAAATCGAGGATATCGTTAATCAGAGCAAGCAGAGAGTTAGCACTGGTTTGAGCTACAACCGCACGATGACGTTGATCATCCGTGAGCGGCGTATTCAGCAATAACCCCAACATACCAAGGACACCGTTCATCGGTGTGCGGATCTCGTGGCTCATATTGGCTAAGAATTCACTCTTAGCAATATTCGCTTGTTCCGCTTCATTCTTGAGCGCAATCAAACTCTGTTCCATTTCGCGCTCAAGGGTCACGTCCAGATTGGTACCGATCATTTTCAGGGAACACCCTTGGTCATCGACCATATGGGCTGCTGTGGCCTTCACATAACGAACAGAACCATCTGGGAAGTTAAGTCTGAATTCACAGTGCCAATCATGTCTCCCGCGAACAGCTTCTTTCAATGAGCCTTCCGCCATATCAAGGTCTTCAGGACAGACTCGCTCTCGCCAGTAGTCAAAATAGAGATTGTTATTGATGACCTCTTCTGGAACTTGGTAAATCTTAAGCATCTGATCGTCCCATTGCAGTTCATTGGTGATCAGATCCCACTCCCATATCCCCAAGCCAGATGATTCCACCGCAACATCCACACGACTCAAGGCATCTTCGAGTTTACCTTGCATATCTTCAGCAAGATCTAATGCCTTGATCAAACCTTGCTCTGCATCCACTCGGGTGGAAACATCACGGAAAGACCATACCCGTCCCACCGCACTATCCTCTACGTACATAGGAATTGAGGATTGCTCGTATGTACGACCATCGTTGAGACTTAAACTAGTAAAGTGGGAACGCCCTTCGGAGTTGATAAGGCCTTTAACATTTCGTGCGGCTTCATCAGCGTTGTTTAACTGCCGTAATATGGGACCCAGCACACGGGAGTGATCATTGAACTCTTCAGGTAAGCCCCACATTTCAGCAAAGCGCTTGTTATAGCGAATAACACCGCCATCATTCTTAGTTACCAGAATGCCGTTATCAGTTGATTCCAAAATCGAAGCCTGCATAGTCAACGATTCAGTAATCTCCAACTCCATTTGCTTACGTTTGGTGATATCACTACGGATAGCCACATAACTCAGCGGGTTCCCAGTATCGTCCTTAAAAGGAACGATCGTTGTATCGACCCAATAAATACCACCCTGCTTATTACGGTTACGGATCTCGCCATGCCAAACATCGCCTGCTGCAATCGTACGATAGAGTTCTATAAAAAACTCTCGCGGATGATACCCAGAATTGAGAATTCGGTGGTTCTGCCCAATCAATTCTTCACGAGTAAAACCACTGATCTGAGAAAACTTTTCATTAGCGTAGGTGATCGTACCCTTGAGGTCAGTGACCGCCACAATAGAATGCTGATCTAAGGCAAACTTCTGCTCCCCTAATTCCAAAAGCGCTTGATTGGCTCGCTCAGCACTGCGCCTCAGTTCGGCCTCATGTAGTTTGCGTGTCTCCAACATCATATTGAAGGCATCAGCTAAATGAGCCGTTTCGATGTTATTGGCATTCACCTCTACTTGCTCTGCATTACCTGCAGATGCTTCCCGACTTGCGTACGCCAAGGTAATTAAAGGTTTTGTGATCCGACCAGCAATCCCAAATCCCATCAATAAGACAATAAACGCGGTTACAAGGCATAAAGCTAAGGTAATTTGCCCCAACCATTGAGAAGCCCTTAAAGCGGTATCTAGATCAACTTCACTTATCAGAATCCAACGAATATTCTCAAGCACAATCACATCATGCATACCGATAACAGGCACACCATTGGGGCCGATATAATTCAACGCATGCTGAATAGAGTTTTGATCAGTATTCGCCACTGCATGCAGATACATTTCAGTTTCGACTTTACGCTTGAGTACTTCATCCCTGTTGTTACCAATAGGCGTAATTAATGTGCCATCAATATTCATTAAGTAGTGAAGATGCTGCTGTTTTTCATCGACCGCTACATCAAGTAGGTCAAACACTCGATCAAAGCGCAGTTGAATAGCAAAAGCACCTATCGTTTTGCCATCCTTATCATTAATTGGCGCGGTCAAGAAACCAGCAAAAGCGCCATTGGAAGGGGCATAAAGCTCCATACCAGAGAATGAAACATTACCACTACGGAGAGTATTTTTAACGCTATAGGCAAACTTTGTGCTGCTAAAAGGGCCGCGCTGCAAGCTTGTGCCAAGGTCCGATTCTTGCGCGACTGAAAAAAGAATATTGCCTCGGCTATCGATCAAGAAAAGATCGTAAATATAATCATAACGACGGCTAAAACTGATCAAATCAGCTTTATGGCTATCTACTCGCTGAGCCCAATCATCACTTAAAACATAATCTTTAGCTTTTAACCCACTTTCTTGAAGTCCGTTTGAAAGAGAAGACAACATGGAGATAGTATCGTGGGATTCCGCTTTGAAACGCAGATCGACTACACGATAATCAAACCAGTTTTTGATGGAACGGACAGTTACAAGGGAGGACTGACGAAGCTTTTCCTCTGCTGCCACCAGCAGGCTGTCTTTAGCTTGTTGATAACTCAACCAAGAGACAAAGGCCAAGGGGATAAGCGCCAACAAGGTCATCCAGACCATGAGTTTTACGCGTAGTGAAACCTTGCGACCGGTATCAGGATTAGGTACGGAAGCCTCAGCTGCCTCTTCCCTCTTCATACAGAGTACGTCCTTTGTCTAGTTTAAGCAGATCAATAGCTGAAGGAATTATAAAACCGATCAATATCAAAGACCTGCTTAAGAATTCCATTCCTTAAAGCATAGCCTAATTTAGCTTTACGACAGGATAATTTCGCCCCTTAATAGACCAATGATGCGGATTAAGATTAACAGCCTAAAAAAACCTGTAGGCTGGTACCACTTAAAGTAAGTTTTGCAGTGCTGTTTTTTCACGTTGCAGCTGTATTTCCATACGGTAAAGCTCAGATTTTAAATTAGGCAAACGCTGCTCAAACTCCTTAAGATCATCTAATAAATACTGACGCTCACTTCGGCTTTTTCCATCTGCCACCAACTTAGTTTCTGTTTTAACAATCTGATCTTTTAGATTAGTTTGCTCAGCTTTATTTTTACGAATCTCAGTCTCTAAGGTTTTAACGGCTTTCTCTTGCTGGTAAATCTCTCGGCCCTGCTGATATTTAGCCACGAAAGCCATATCTAATTCAGCTGGACAAACATAAGCATATTCAGCACCTTGACGGCCCAAACGATAGCCATTATCTGGCTGGCAATAATTTTTCAGTCCCTCTTTTCGGCCTCGCAGGTAGTCTTCAAGATTCAGGCTCACTTGATATTCGGCGCAAGCCGACTGATGTTCAGCTAGATACGCTTCTGTTTTCCCCTGCAGACCATCTCTATAACCAATACCTTGCCAATCGCCCGTCAGGCATTCTTCTTGGCTTAAACTGGCACAGCCGGACAGAACTAAAAACAACGATGCCAATATCAATGGACGCATAACAGGTAAACCTTCAATGAAATAAATAAACTTAACTGACTCAAGCTGAACACAAAACGACTGATACTAAATTAAAAGACCGGTACTAACTTGTAGTCTTGTGTCTGCCAACCGATCAGTGAGATAAAACCGTCAGCGACTACATCAAGCTCTTTTGGTAGTTTCTCATTATCAACGTCAAACACATCTGTAGCGATGGCGCATATCTCTATACGAACGTTTCGCTTTGCCAAAGCCTTAATACTTTGCTGAATCGAATCGAATGATTCTTCATATTCAAATGCTAATTCCGGCTTGGCTTCTTTACTTAAAAACTGCACCGTTGGACCAATGACAACTACGACAATCTCTGGCTCAACGCCCTGTCGTTTAAAACCATCATACGTTCCCACAATCAAATCCAAGTAGAACGCGGTGGTTTTAGCCGTTTTAAAGTCAATCAGAAACACGCCTTTGGCTTGTTCGATACCTTTAAGCGCCGCTGCATCGTTATATTTTTGCTCCGCATTGATACTGGTAATCGTAAAGAGCAGCAGAAAGCTAACGAACTTTATTCCTTGTAAACACTTATGCATAAGACCCTCTTTATTCCATAAATTCATGCGAAACAGTCTGCAGACAGTAACAAAAAAACCGGTGGTATCTCACCTCCGGTTTTCAATAAAAAATGAGCTCTGATTTACGCGCCAAAAATTATTAACGGATTATCAGATCGGGTAACCAACGCTTAGTACGGTCGATCTCATCACGCTCACCCTCGTTCATAGGCGGGACGTTAAGATCGTCAGGTGGAGATGCCAGCACATTCAAATCTACGGCTTGCGCCTTACCTCGAATTTCATCACCTTCAATCTGCATGTGGTAGTAGATACCGTTCCAGAAGTTGGCGCCAAACTCCTCTTTCTTCTTAAACATGAACAACAAATCATGGGACAACCAACTCAGATCATCCTGTGTGACCCTATTGGGTTGTTTATATGGGTAAGCCAGATGACACCATAATTCAGGGCCTTCTAGACATTTCATCTCTTTCATTGAGAGAAAATAATCACGAAATTTAGCGTGATCCATATGCAATTCATAGTGGCTGCCAGACTCGTCCGGCTTAAAATTTACCGTCCCAACAACGATAGATTGGCCTTTTTTATCCACTAATAAGATATCTTTTTTTCCGTCTAATGGCGCAGCCTGTAAGCTCGCTGATATAAGCAATAAACTCGCTGATAACGCCACTAACCCTTTCCGAACACGACCCAACATGCTTACCTCCCCACCGGTAATGTTGATAAACCTACGAATAATAGCTGTATGCGTTTGATGCCAGCTTGGCTCGGAGGTTCCTTTAAATCTCAGTTTATTCAGCATCTACTGATTAACCATGGTACTTGGGTACTGATTTCACCCGTGTGTATTAACTATTTAATAAGTTAATGCTTATTTACGCCAAAACAAACTGATTGTTTTTTGTTCACAATTCAGTATGGATAAGGGTAATATGCAAAGAAAGGTAAATTCGTCCGACATAGCAAACCAGCCTATCCTATTGTTAGGTATGGGCTACACTTACTCAGGGTAAGTCACACCCTCTTAGTAGTAGCAGGAAGATGCGATGACCAACACTTTACTTTTCGCCGCTGAAGAATCGTCAGTTCAAGATAAGGGAATATCGCCTTGGAAAGTACTGATTGTAGATGATGAAGAAGGCGTGCATCGTGTAACTCGCCTCGTGCTAAAAAACGTTACCTTCGATAATCGCCCAATCGAATTACTCGAAGCTCAATCAGGCACGGAGGCCCGCCAGCTCTGTGAACAGCATGGTACCGATATTGCTCTTGCGTTAGTTGATGTTGTCATGGAAACCGAGGATGCAGGCTTAAAGCTTGTACGGACCATAAGAGACGAATTTTCCAACCATATGACCCGTATCGTTCTACGCACTGGCCAACCAGGACAGGCACCAGAAGAGCAGGTAATCCAAGAATACGATATCAATGACTACAAAGATAAAACTGAGTTAACAGGTACAAAGCTTAAGACTCTGATCTACTCCTCACTTCGCTCCTATCGTGATATCAAAACCATTGATCGCCAACGTAAATCACTAGAAACCGTTATTCATGCCATAGGGCAGATCAATCAAGTGAACTCTTTGAGCAGATTAGCTTCAGCTATTCTGGATCAGCTTATCTCTTTGCTCAATTTTGAACCTGATTCGATCTATTGCTGTACTAGACGTATCTACAGAGATGCCACCCACTTTACCGTTCTGGCAGCCACAGGGGCTTTGGAGCCGTTATTGCAAGGAGAGGCGATCGAAAACAGCATTGAGTCAGCGATGACTCAGTATCATGAGGATGAGTTACCGGAGGAATTACAGAAGGTTTTTAGCCAAGCATTAAGGGAGAAACGTTCAATTCATACCTATGATGGCTATATTGCTTACCATTCAGGCATCTCTGGCACCGAAAGCTTGCTGTATATCAAACACCATAATGATATTGATGAGCATGCAAAGCACCTTTTAGAAATATTTAGTGCCGATGTGATCGCGACCTACCACACCTTGCTACTCAAAGAAGAAATTCAGGATACTCAAGCTGAGCTGATTTACATTTTAGGGGAAGCTGTAGAGAAACGTTCTAAAGAAACCGGCGGCCATGTTAAGCGCGTCGCCGAAATTTCAGCCCTACTTGCAGAAGCTTACGGCACCAACCAGATGTTTGTAGAAAATATGCGCTTAGCTTCACCTCTGCATGACTTAGGTAAAATCGCTATTCCAGATGCAGTTCTGAACAAGCCCGGCAAACTCGACGCTGATGAATGGCAGGTGATGCAAACTCATGCTGAGATTGGCGAAACTATGCTAAGTCGATCGGAAAGGCCTATATTTCAATTAGCTGCTCGCATTGCAGGCACACACCATGAGAAATGGGACGGCACAGGCTATCCGAGAGGACTAGCTGGAGATGAGATCCCTCTCTCGGGCAGAATCACTGCTGTTGCTGATGTTTTCGACGCACTCAATAGCAAACGTTGTTACAAAGAGGATTGGCCTTTAGAGGAAACGCTCGCACTGTTGGAGGAGCAAAGCGGTAAACAGTTTGATCCTCAATTGATTACATTATTCCAAAAAAACTTGGATGCAATTTTGCTGATATGTGAACACTTCCCTGATTAACGGATGCTACAGAAGCTATGTTTGAAACCTCACCAAAGAAAGTTTCATCCAAAATAATCTCAGGCCGACTGGGAAAACGCTTTGCGGTTCTGATCATTGTTTTTAGCTCATTCTTTACCCTTTTTAGTACCAGTTTGCAGCTTGCACTGGATTATCATGCTGATATCAGTCGAATAGAACAGCAGTTCAACAATATACAAACCTCCTATCTACAAGCGATCACCCTGAGTGTGTGGTCTTTAGATGACTCACAAATAGAAACCCAATTGGTCGGTCTAAGCCAACTGCCAGATATAGAGTACGTTTCTATTTTGGTTGACGGTGAAACCAGTTGGGAGCAAGGCAAACCTATTTCGCGCGCCACCCGAACCATAGACCTCCCTCTTGAATACAGCGCTCCAGGTATCAATACGCAAAATATTGGACAACTACGCGTAACCGCCAGTATCGATAATGTTTATAACCGCTTAATCAGCAAAGCAGGGGTAATCCTTGTGAGTAACGGTATCAAAACGTTTTTAGTAGCTGGCTTTATTCTGCTGGTAGTCTGGCTGCATATCACCCGTCACCTACAAGCGATTTCCAGCTACCTTCGCGATATGGATGTATTTACCCTCTCCAAACCTCTATCGTTAAATAAACGCAATCCCCCGGAAAAATATGATGAGATCGATACCGTAGCCGTCAGTATCAATGAGATGAGGGATAGCATCTATAACTCTTACCAAGAGCTCAATGAAAACAAGCTTCACTTACAAAGCTTAGTAGAACAGAGAGATGCATTGCTCGAAACTGAGCGCGAGTATAAAGAGACATTGGAAGACAAAGTAAAAGAACGTACCCAGCAACTAGAAGACTCCATGACCGAACTAAAATCCGCACAGGATATGTTAGTAGAAACAGAAAAAATGGCCGCTTTGGGGAATATGGTGGCGGGCGTAGCCCATGAGATTAACACGCCTATCGGCGTATGCCGCACCGCAGCTAGTTTTCAGGGTGAACATAGTAAAGATATTCGTACTAAACTCTCTGACGGCAAGCTCACACAGTCCGAGCTAACTGAGTTTTTAGATGGTATCGAGGAATCAAGTGCTCTGTTTGAAGCCAACATTATTAAAGCCAGTAAGCTTATATCGAGCTTTAAACTAATCGCGACTGACCAAAGTTACGATGCAAAACAGCAATTCAATCTCAAAACCTACCTTGAGTCATCAATTCAAACCATCTATCCACAGTACAAACATCAGAATGTAAATTTTCATTTAGATCTACCTGAGGATATCAATTTAAATAGCTACCCAGGTGCGCTCCACCACATATTGAGCAATTTAATTAATAACTCGACCATACATGGATTTGAAGGCAAAGAGGGCGGCAATATCAAAGTCCGCGCTTACGCAGACGAATACAATGCCATGATGGAATACCATGATGATGGTCGAGGTTTATCACTCGAAGAGAGCAAAAAGCTCTTCGAACCGTTTTTCACCACCAAACGAGGTAAAGGCGGTAGCGGTTTAGGTATGTCGATTGTATTTAATATTGTCTCGCAACAATTAGGCGGTAAGATCGAACTGATTAATGCAGATCAGCCTGGCTTCCACATCCGCGTGTCTATGCCACTAGAAGCCAAAGAGCACCACGTCCCTGAACATCTAGCTTAAGCAGAAATTGGGACTGAGTTAATTAAGTTCTTGCAGTAGATCGGAACTCCACGTGACCGATTTGGTATAGCAATCCGCCACAAAATGAAACTCTTCTCCTTTAGGCAGTAGATCCCAATCGGCCCGAATATAGGCTTCAACTTGAGCAAGCAGTTTACCCAATGGGTTATTTCCGCCCTGTACCGCCCGCTTAACTTCCACTTGAACCGGTAATTGTTCCAATAACTCAGGTAGAGGTATGCCTAGAACAGCGTCTATCCCTGATAAAAGGCCAGTCATAAAAGCGGTGCCGGAGTCCACATGGCTGTGCTTTACGGTCATCAGCTGACACATCTTCGCTTTGATTAGTAACAGTCCGATCAACTCACTTGGCAACTGTTTATTATGACAAAGCGCGAACAGCAGTACCCATTTTTTCAGTTCAGTTAGACCGATATTGATCACCGCTTCAGATATACTAGAAATGGTGCGACGACCACCTAAAGCGGCGGAATTCACTAGCTTTAGTAAACTGGCAACGAGTTCTGGGTCGCGTTGTAAGATCTGTTCAATAGAATCGACAGTTGCTTCAGGTCTGTTCACTTCCCCGATCAGTTGAAACATAACCAGTTCATTTCGAGCTAACTTGCGTCCACTAACCAACTGAGGCTCAGCAAAGAACCAGCCCATAAACAGATCGAAACCCGCAGCTTTACAACGATCATATTGCTCAAAGCTCGCGACATTTTCTGCCAACAATTTGATGCCCCATTGCTGTTTAATCGTCTTCGAAAGTTCGATCAGCGCATCCGCGCTATATTGTTGGCAATCGATCCTGATGATGTGGGCAAACCGATGTAAAGCTACATCAAAATCTGCAGGCATAGAGACACGATAGCCTTTGACCGTCAGATCTTTCAAAATCTCTGCCAAGTTAGGGACTGACAAAGCCTCTGCGGTTAAATCAAGTACTAATGATTCAACCGGTAAATCCGGAAATTGAGCATCATATAACCAAGACGCATCGACCTTAACCCAAGCAGGAAGGCACTTTACATGGCCATTATCTAGGAGATTACTGAACGCATTAACAACCACCTCCGCGGTATCAGAGCCGCGACTCTCTGCATCAGTGTGCTCGGTAGCAGAAACCAATTGGTAAGCATAGGTATTTAAATGCGCGTCAAAAATCGGCTGCCTAGAAAAAAGTACCGGCTGATTCATCTCATCCCTTTATTCAAAACGTTACTTCCCCATTCTAATCCCATGCCAGAATAAGCTAAATACCCAAAGCCATTGATCCTAAGCAATAGCTTTTACAATTTCCCTATAATTAATAGCGAAAATACCCTTAGCACCTTGCGCTCTGCCATTTCTGAGCAAATACTAAACATTAGTTAATTCAAGAAACCTTCAATCACCACTGTAATAGTGTTTTGAGGCCAACATGAATGGATTCATCAAGGCGGGGATCGCCTTAGCCATCGCAGTCGTTGCTATCTTGTTCTTCGGGTACCAATCATCTGACTCGCAAGTATTAACCAAAAAAGCGCTACCCTCTGTGCGTATTGCTGTTTCTACCACCCCTTTATCTGCACCCTTTTATATTGCAGATAAGCAAGGCTTCTTTAAAGCCGAAGGGATTAATGCAGAGTTAGTGTCGCTCGCTGGTGGCACCAAATGTTTTTCAGCACTATTAAGTAACGAGGTAGATCTAGCCACCTCCTCTAACTCAGTGATTATGTTTAATGGCTTTAAGTATGATCACTTTTCCGTACTCAGTAGTTTCGTAGAGTCTGATAACGACATCAAACTAATGAGCCTATCAGGCAGTGGTATCGATAAAGCTCAAGACCTAATTGGAAAATCAGTCGGTATTGTTAAGGGTAGTGCCAGTGAATACTTCCTACATACATGGCTTACCCTGTCTGGCGTGGATCCCAACATGGTACTAACCAAAGCCTACAGCGTAGTCGACCTTCCCAAAGCACTAAGTTTAGGAGAGGTCTCAGCTATATCGGTTTGGGAGCCTTTTGCATTTACCTCAGCATCCAATAGAAATAACCCCGCTCACCCTTTAGATACTAAAGGGCTTTATAACCTCAGTTTCAATTTGGTGGGCTTGAAGGGTGATACCCGAAATATAGAAAATGAACAGAAGGTCTTAGCGGCCTTAAATAGAGCTGTACACTACATTGCAGAGCACCCTGAGGAATCTCAGATGATTCTTCAGGAACAGCTGGAACTGAGTCAGGCCTTTATTGACTGGATCTGGCAGGACTACCTCTTCAAGCTGTCATTAAATCAATCACAAGTAAGCTCTATCGAACAGCAAGCACGTTGGGCTATTGAATCAAAATTAGTCATCAATGAGACAGCTCCTGACTTTATTCAATTTTTTGATGCGACTGCTCTGCAAAAGATAGATCCACACGCATCGTCGCTGTAAGTCAGAGGGCAAAGCTGTAACTATGACCATAAGAACTCGGCTGATTATATTAACGCTACTCACCGTCCTACTTTGTTTAAGTATGCTTGTAGGATTAGGTTGGATGGATACTCACAGAGCATCTCTGTTTAAGCGGGTAGATGCGATCTCTCGTATACAAGTCGAAACCAATGCACTACGCAGCCAATTTCGACTGCACGAGCGCTACAAAGATCTAGAATCTATCGAGCGAGGTTTTCGGATTCAAAGACAGCTCAAAACCTATTTAGATGAGCTCGAGCCTTTCGGACAGGATGAACAGACCTATATTCAAAGCTTACGCCACCAAAACGAGAGTATTAGCTCGCTTTACAAGCGCATGACTTACGTACATAGCACGCCGAAACTTTCCGTTAATCGGCTCAATAGCCACAATTATCTACTTGACCGCTTAGATACAACACTCCTGAGCATGAGTGAAGAAAGCTTTCGATTAGAACACCGTGCTCTAGCTAATGCACAGCAGTATATGCAACAAAAAGCTGCAATTATTCAGTCCGTACTGCTGAGCTTAGCCATATTAATAGCTATAGCGACGTTCCTCACCTTACGCCTCTTTCGCCGCCGGTTAGAACAGATCGAAACTGGAATTCAGGAACTCGCACAAGGTAACACTAGCTGCCGTATCGAAGCAGAACATAGTGATGAAATTGGAAGCTTAGCAGTCCACTTTAACGAGATGACCGAGCAACTCGAGCACAGCACGGTTTCTATTGATCAGCTAAAAACGGAGGTCAATAAACGGACATCCGAACTACAAAAGCAAAAACACACCTTAAAACGTTTAGCCGAACAGGACAGCCTTACCGGTCTATCCAACCGTTCGCTATTTATGCGCAATTTAGACCTCACCATACAGCGTTGTCGGGATCATCAAACCCTAGCCGCTATCTTTTTTATCGATCTGGATAAATTCAAACAAATCAACGACTCCCTCGGTCACAGCACTGGGGACGCTGTTTTAGTAGAAATGGCTAACCGCTTTAATAAAACCCTACGCCGATCCGATCTACTCGCACGCATTGGTGGTGACGAATTTACCGTCATTATCGATCAACTTTATCAACAAGATGATGCTGCCGAACTTGCCCGTAAATTAATCGCCAGCTTAGAAGTTCCATACGAGTACGATGGCCATACGTTGTATCTAAACGCCAGTATAGGTATCAGTATCTATCCCAATGACGGCTCTGAAGCCATTGAGTTGATAAAAAATGCCGATACTGCCATGTATCAAGCGAAGCAGACTGGCGGCAATTGCTTTAATTTCTACAGCAAAGGGATGAACCAACACGCTCTAACATGGCTGGAGTTAGAAGGCGATCTGCGAGAAGCACTTAAACTCAAGCAACTCTCAATCTACTACCAACCTCAATTTGATATCTCATCCCATCAACTGGTCGGTGTAGAAGCGCTAGTAAGATGGCATCATCCCAAACAAGGATTAATCACACCCGATAAATTTATTCCGTTAGCTGAAGAGAAAGGGCTGATACAGCAGCTTGGAACTCAGGTACTCGAGCAAGCTTGCCAACAGGTAAAAATCTGGTTGGATCAAGGTGCAACAGACCTTCTGCTAGCCGTAAATATCTCAGCAAAACAGTTAGAACACCAACAACTGCCGCAACAAATACAAAACGTACTTAAAAAAACAGGTTATCCACCTCAACTACTGGAGTTGGAGATTACCGAAAGCTGTGTACTAAATGATCCTGAAGAGGCAATTCAGCAACTCAATCAGCTTAAACATCATGGTTTACGCTTAGCATTGGACGATTTCGGTACCGGTTACTCTTCATTGTCTTATCTCAAACGCTTACCGCTCACCAAGTTAAAAATCGATAAGTCTTTTGTTGAAGGGCTTAATGAAGAATCAGATGACTACTCCATCTGCCAAGCAATTATCGCTCTGGGCAATAGCCTGAAATTAACTGTCATTGCAGAAGGAGTTGAGCAACAAGATCAAGTCGATATGTTGAAAGCAGAAGGGTGCAGTCAGGTTCAAGGCTACCTTTTTGGCAAACCGATGACCGCTAATGAATTTGAGCAGGAGTATTTGCGTTTAAACAGCAGATGCACAGTGGAAGAACATTAAGATGAATTAAGACGAAGCAGAGTAAAAAGTAAATTTTAGTATTTTTTGCGGTTGGGCCTAGCCTAAAAGCCAAGTATTATCAGCGGGTTAGATCTTTCATTATCTCTAGGCTTTAGAGTAGATTTGTAAATTATGACCAGTAAAAAGCGCCAAATCACCGTTGCACCAGAAAAAGCCGTAGTTTTGATCGTCGATGACATGCAATCCATGCGCATGATCACTCGTACGACCCTTAAAGAGATGGGGTTTCGTAAGTTTGTCGAAAGCCCTAACGGCCAAGAAGCGCTAAAACGCTTAAAGCTGATGAATATCGATCTGGTGATATGTGACTGGGATATGCCAGAAATGAACGGTATGGAGTTACTGCGCCAAATCCGCGCAGATCAACGTCTAGAGAAGGTCTCTTTTGTAATGCTGACCGCCCATGCCGAAACCAATTTAATCCATGAAAGCATTACGGTCGGGGTTGATGGTTATGTGGTCAAACCTTATCAACCCTCGACACTTTGCGCGCGCATTAACGATCTACTAGAGCACCCTGTAGATATCTCTTACGCTTAACGCAGACAGGTTTCCATATTATTTGCGAGCTGCTTGAGGAAACCTGTATATCCCTGTTCAGAAGTAATATCGATCGCTAACGGGTCTAGCTTACCCAGTTTCACTGACTGCTTAGCCACAATGCGCTTGATAATCTTCGCTTCAAACTGCGGTTCAGTAAAGATACAACCGACTTGGTCATCCTTCAGCAAAGTTTGAATTGCTCTTAGTTTTTTCGCACCCGGCGCACGTGCTGGATCAACCGTGAAGTAGCCACGCTGATTCATATCGTAATGCTCTACAAAAGGCGCAAAGGCATCATGGAATACGATAAAGCCTTGCTCTCTTACAGTCGTTAGCTGGGCGTAATTCGCACGATCAGTAGCCAAAATATCTGCCGCAAATTGTTGGTAATTTTTGTCTAATTGAACTGCCTGTGATGGATGAAGTTTCACTAAGGCTTTTTTGATCTCTGCTGCAGCTTTCAGCATTTTGACAGGGTCCATCCAAACGTGAGGATCGACTGCATGGTTGTGATAATCATGTTCATCGTGATCGTGGTGGTCATGATGATCGTGATGTCCTTCACCTGAACTTTCCAACAGCTGTACTGCAGGCACTTTGGAGCTTTCTAATGTTTTACTTAAAAATTGCTCCATATCAGGTCCAACCCACACGGCTAGATCAGCAGCATGTAGCTTGCGTAAATCAGAAGGCTTTAACGAGTAATGATGCGGCGAGCTACCTGCAGGAATTAGGGAATCAACCTCCCCCAATTCACCAACTACGCCTTCAACAACTAGCTGTAATGGTTTAACACTCGCTACCACCTTAATCGGTTGATCAGCAGTCGCTGTGCTCGCAGCAAAAAGCGTTAAAAAAAGTAAGGCAATATTTTTCATCTTTCGCAATACATCTCTGAAGGTTAAGGGTTACAATATAACACAAACTTATAGGGTAAGAATGCTATGGCACATACTGATCTAGCCTTTCATCCTGAACATGATCACCATGGATGTATTGAGCAAGCACTGGAAGATGCACGCTCGCTTTGTAATGAGCGTAACCTGCGTTTTACGCCTATTCGCGAGCTGGTTTTAAAGACTATCTGGCAGAGTCATAAACCGCTTGGTGCCTACGAGCTTTTACCCGAACTAGCCGCTGCTGGCTTTAATTCAGCACCGCCTACCGTTTATCGAGCACTGGATTTTTTACAGGAACAAGGCTTAGTCCACCGAATCGCTTTACTGAATGCTTATATCGGCTGCCCTCACCCAAGTGATCATCACGAAGGCTCCTTTTTGATCTGTCGCGTATGTAATAACGCGGTAGAAATTGATACGCGAAAGGTAAGCCAAGATATCCAAAAACAAGCAGACAACTTAGGTTTCAAACCCGAAAAACAATCGATCGAAGTGCTGGGTGTTTGTCCAAGTTGTCAGCAGAGTGCAGCCTAGTGAGTCCTTCGCCACATACACATGAACCGCTGATCAAACTCGAAAATATAAACCTTTCCTTTGGTCAAAAGCACGTCCTGCAAGATATTAATGTCGAGCTTCATCGTGGCTGTATCACCACTCTGATCGGCCCAAATGGCGCGGGTAAGACATCCTTAGTCCGTGTAGTGCTGGGATTGCTGAAAGCCGATAGTGGCAATTTATGGCAGGAAGATGACCTACGTATCGGCTACATGCCGCAGAAGTTACAGATCGATAACACCTTCCCCCTGACTGTTGATCGCTTCCTACGAACCACTCAGTGTAAAGACCCAGCAAAAATACTGGCGGCGCTGACCGATGTCGGTGCTGAGAAGTTACTTAAGCAGGCTGTACACAATCTGTCAGGGGGCGAAATGCAGCGCGTTTTACTTGCCCGCGCCCTACTCCGCGATCCTCATCTACTAGTGTTAGATGAACCTGTACAAGGGGTCGATATTAACGGCCAGTTAGAATTGTATAACTTAATTGCGCGCATCCGTGATGAACGTGGTTGTGGCGTGTTAATGGTCAGTCACGATCTGCATCTTGTGATGGCAGCAACTGATCATGTGGTTTGTATCAACCATCATGTTTGCTGTTCTGGTCACCCAGAACATGTCACCAATGACCCATCATTTACAGAGCTATTTGGTATTCAAGGCAGCGAGCAGCTAGCCGTTTATAGCCACCATCATAACCATCGCCACGATGATCATGGCGATATTATTCCTGATCATGATTGTAAGGGCGGTTGTTAATGCCTGATTTTCTTTTATATGCCCTGTTAGGCGGCATGGGCGTCGCGGTTATTGCAGGCCCACTTGGCTCGTTTGTGGTATGGCGCCGCATGGCATATTTTGGGGACACTTTAGCCCACTCTGCTCTGCTCGGGGTTTCTGTCGGCTTTATGCTGCAAGTAAACCTCAACCTAGCCGTGATATTCTGCTGTGTCGCCCTCGCCCTTATTTTGGTCGCGATGCAAAGACAACGGATGGTAGCCACAGATACCCTGTTGGGCATCATGGCTCATAGCTCTCTCTCTTTAGGCTTAGTAGCCGTCTCTCTGCTAGAGATTCGGGTAGATCTGATGTCTTACCTATTTGGTGATCTACTTGCTGTCGGCGTCGAAGATCTTTATTGGATCTACGGAGGTGGCCTCCTCGCGCTGGTACTGTTAAAACTCCTCTGGCAACCACTCTTGGCGATCACCATCAATGAAGAGCTTGCCCATGTTGAAGGGGTCAATGTAGCCTGGACACGCTTAGCCCTGATGCTGTTGATCGCTGTCATAATCGCAGTAGCGATGAAGATTGTAGGCTTACTGCTAATAACTTCTTTGCTAATCATTCCTGCCGCCGCGGCAAGACGTATAGCCCAAAGCCCTGAGCAGATGGCTATCGGTGCGGCTGTCGTCGGTAGTTTGTCAGTGGGTGGAGGCTTAGGGCTATCATGGCATTTTGATACACCCGCCGGCCCATCGGTTGTAGTGGTATCCCTACTGATTTTTGTTCTGCTTTACACGTTGCCTTTACGCCGAGCGATTTAGCTAGTGGTAACAAATATGTTAATCAGCGCTTCCATAAGGCGTTGATTAACGCACCTGCCAGAATCAAGCACCCGCCGATGATGGTCCACAAAGTCGGAATTTCTTCAAAAAAGATCACACCCAGAATTGCAGAGAAGATCACCTGAACGTAAGCATAAGCACTCGCCTTGCCCGCCTCTTCTGCTGCCATCGCTTTAGTTAATCCAATCTGCCCAACTTGAGTAAATACACCCACTAACAGCAGTAGTAATAACGCTTCCATTCCAGGCATAACAAAGTCACCGCCCAACAACAGTAACGAGGTCGGCAATGCCACCAGCGGGAAATAAAAGATAATGACAGAACTATCTTCCGTTTGGCTCAATTTACGTACGATCACATAAGCGATCGCACTCCCTAAAGCCCCCGCTAACGCAGCGAATAGGCTTAACATCGGTAAACCAATTAATCCCGCTTCACCCGGTCGCATCATCACAATCACCCCGACGAAACTGAGCAACATACAGAGCATCGTCGCTAGCTTGATCCGCTCTCCCAGAAACAACAAAGCTAAGACAGCAGTAAATGCCGGATAGGTATACTGCAACACCGTTGCGTCAGCCAATGAGAGGGTCGTAACAGAGTAATAAACGCAAACTAACGCTAATGCACCAACGATACCTCGCGCCAGCAGGAGCGGCTTATGCTGCCCCCAAATGGAGATGCGTTTACGTTTCACATCTAAGTAACTTAAACCTAAGGACACCAAAGCCCTAGCAGCCACTATTTCTAAAACAGGTATGCCATAACCTGACACCGCTTTAACGCAGGCAGCCATCAAGGCAAATCCAAGCGCGGATAGCAGCATATAGCGAATAGCAATGGGTACAGCAGTTATAGACATAGCTCTGGACTTTGAAACGTAGATTGATAAAGCGGGATCATACCAGATAAGCCTCGGTAAACGAGGTGATCATCGATAAGACAGTGTGTTGTTAAACGATTACTAGACAGACATTATCTAAAGGGTTGCAAAAAAATAGGGGCTTAATCGCCCCTATTTGATATTAGTGATCTTTCCGTTTAGCCCCGGGATTCGCCGTAAACATCAGAGGCTCTGCACCTTCCTCTATTTCAGGTTTATCCTCACGATTGACGCGTGTTTCCAACTCTTCTACAGCGGTATCTGGTTCACCATCCAAACGCATGGAATCTTCGTAATCACAACGCACACACTCTTTGTACTCACGCTCTTCATCACGGTAAGTACGAATACAATCCATCTCACCGCATCGTGGGCAAACAGCACCCGCTATAAATCGTTTAATAACTGTCATTTTAATTACTCTGTAATTCCACTGTGGCGAAGCAGTGCATCAACTTGCGGCTCACGACCACGGAACGCTACAAACAGCTCCATCGGCTCGCGAGAACCACCCATTTCAAGGATGTTCTTCCGGAAATCAGCACCAGTATCTATATTAAAGATGCCATCTTCTTCAAAACGGGAGAATGCATCTGCCGATAACACTTCTGCCCATTTATAACTGTAATAGCCTGCAGAATAGCCACCCGCAAAAATATGGCTAAAGCTATGCTGAAAGCGATTAAACTCAGGCGGGGTAATCACTGCCACCTGACTACGTACTTTATTCAAAACCTCTTGAACAACCGTTTCTCCCGGCTGGTAATCACGGTGTAGAAGGAAATCGAATAGAGAGAACTCCAACTGGCGCACCATCATCATACCTGACTGGAAGTTGCGCGCGGCCAGCATCTTATCCAACAACTCTTGTGGTAGCGTTTCACCTGTCTGATAGTGACCAGAAATCAACGCCAGCGCTTCGGGCTCATAGCACCAGTTCTCTAAGAACTGACTTGGTAGCTCAACCGCATCCCAAGCCACACCATTAATACCACTTACGTCAGCCGTTTCGATTTGGGTCAGCATGTGATGCAGACCGTGGCCAAATTCATGGAATAGGGTGGTCACTTCATTGTGATTCAGCAGGGCAGGATCATCACCTACTGGAGAGCTGAAGTTACATACCAGATAAGCCACAGGTAACTGCAGAGAACCATCATTTAGACGACGACGTACACGGCAATCGTCCATCCAAGCGCCACCACGTTTCTTTTCACGAGCATAAAGATCCATAAAGAAGCGGGCGATCACTTCACCATTACGGCTAATTTCAAACAGACGCGCATCATCATGCCAACGGTCGAACTCATCGACTTCACGCATTTCGATATCAAATAGTTTACCGGTAACCGCAAACAAACCTTCCAACACCTTGGGAAGAGGGAAGTAAGGGCGAATCTGCTCTTCAGAAATAGAGTATTTCGCCTGCTTTAGTTTCTCGCCATAGTAAGCTAGATCCCATGCTTGCAGGTCTTCTGCGCCAAATTCAGCTTTAGCAAACTCGCACAGTTGCTCAAAGTCTTGTTTAGCTACGGGTAGGCTTTTCTCAGCAAGATCAGTTAAGAACTGCACAACCTGATCGGTGTTTTCTGCCATCTTGGTCGCTAACGAATATTCAGCATAGTTACCAAAACCGAGCAGCTGCGCCAGCTCTAAGCGTAGCTCTAATAGCTGAGAGATAACGTCTGTATTGTCCCACTTACCTTCGCCCGGTCCTTGATCAGAAGCACGGGTAGAGAAGGCGGTGTAGATCTCTTTACGCAGTTCACGATCATCCGCATAGGTGATCGTTGCCAAGTAAGAAGGGAAGTCCAGTGTCACCAACCAACCCTCTTGCTCTTTCGCTGCAGCCATCTGTTTCGCTGCCGCTAACGCCATAGGTGGAAGGCCCGCAAGATCAGATTCTGAGGTCAGTAGTTTACTCCAGTCATCGCTAGCATCCATGACGTTTTCAGAGAACTTAGTCGTCAGTTCAGACAGCTTCTGTTGTAGTTCAGCGTAACGCTGCTGCTCTTCTGGATTCAGCGCAATACCGGATAGTCGGAAGTCACGTAGAGTATTGTTGACGACTTTCTGCTGCGCTTCACTTAACTGCGCAAATTGCTCACTTTCAGCAAGCTGATTAAATGCTTGGTAGAGACCTTGATGCTGACCCATCTCGGTCCAGTATTGGGACAATTTAGGCAAGCACGCATTATAAGCATCTCGCAGCTCATCACTGTTCACCACTGAATTCATATGCGATACAGGCGACCAAGCTTTAGCTAAACAGTCATTCATCTCTTCGAGAGGGGCAACTAGAGAATCCCAGCTAGGTACAGACAGTTCTTGCAGAATACGTTCAACCGTTGCTCTGCCATCTGCCAGCAATTGATCGATTGCGGCTTCGATTTGATCAGGTTTGATCTGACTAAATGCTGGTAACAACTGTGGTTCAAGCATTGGGTTACTCATATAAAGCTAGCTCCATCGGCGAGATATCGTTCCTAATACATGGGACTAAATCTTAATTTTTCAATTCCCCTAAGCTATTTCATAATAGATACTTCCCAATTTCTAGCGAGCAATAATTATGAATGTACGTACTTATCAAGGCTTCACTCCAAAACTAGGAGAGCGAGTTTTTGTTGATCCTAGCGCGGTTGTGCTTGGAGATGTCGAGATTGGTGACGATTGCTCGATCTGGCCGCTCACTGTAATTCGTGGCGATATGCACCGCATTCGTATTGGCGCACGTACCAGCGTGCAAGATGGTTCAGTACTACATATCACCCATGCAGGCCCCTATAACCCAGATGGTTTCCCATTGATCATTGGGGATGACGTCACCATTGGTCATCAGGCTATGCTACATGGCTGTACTATTGGGAGCCGAGTTTTAGTAGGTATGGGAGCGATGGTCATGGATGGCGCTATTGTTGAAGATGAAGTGATTATCGGCGCAGGTTCCCTAGTCCCACCGGGTAAAACACTGGAAAGCGGCTACCTTTATGTTGGCCGTCCTGCCAAGCAACAGCGAGCTCTCACGGAAAAGGAGCGCTCTTTCTTCAGCTATACTGCAGGAAACTACGTGAAGCTCAAGGATAAACACCTTGAAGAGGACTACACTGACTAACCGTCTGATCCTAGCCACGCTGTTTTTAAGCGGTTGTGGCTACAATATCCAAAGTTCACCTACCGCTTGGGTTAAAGCCTATGAGGTAGAGATATCCGATACGGAAGAGGGGAAACGCTATTCCCTCTGTAAAAGCTTTGGTTGTGACCGAAGATCTGCTATTCAATTTGAGGCTGACGAGCTAGATCAAGTTCGTCAGCATTTCTCACCACCAGCAACCACAGCAAAAGAAGAGCGTTTAAAGATCGCTACTGGCATCGGACTATTTGAAAAAATAACCGGCCCGAGACTACGAACTTTTGGCGATCAACCACAAAATAGCTTTTCTTTTATTAGCCGTTCTAATCAATTAGATTGCGTGGCTGAAAGCCTTAACACCACGCGCTACCTTTTAATCTTACAGCAGATGAATCTCTTACAATTCCACCGACCAGGTGGAAATGTTCACCGCGGCCCCTTCACATTAAATGCGCCCCATAACAGCGCTACCATCGTTCAACTAGATACTCAGCAAGCCTTTGCTGTGGACTCTTGGTTTGGCGCTAACGCTGAACCCGCTTGGGTCACCCCTGTGGATAACTGGCTAACCGGTGCTGACCCTGATGATGAGTAGTTGCTGGTTATAATTCAAACATTAATTGATAATAATTATCAATACCATTAATATCGCCCACCAAATACCTTACTTGATATACATTTTAAGCCTTATTTTCAGACAGTTAAGGTTAACGCCATAACGTTAAAGGCTGCCTGTGGGTATCTATTTTGACTAGTAAAGCAAGCCTCTAATTTCTAAAGCGTTGCTTAGTGCGATGATTTACACGTAGCTAATAGCAACGTTATTAACAGCTTCAAACGCTTTTTAAAAAGAAGGGAACAACATGAAAAAGACAACTATCGCCACGCTAGTTGCTGCAGCAATGACATCAGCAACACCAGCCTTTGCAACCGATGTTGCTAAAGAGTTAGCAGCAATGAAAGCACGCATTGCCCAACTGGAAGCACAACTTGCTGCCCAACAAGCAACAACGCAAAAACTAGAGCAAAAAACTGAAGCTCAAACTGCAGTTACTGCATCAAACGGCGGCTTCGCAGAGAACGTTAGCGTAGGCGGTGAAGTAACCTTATTAGCACAGCAAGTTGAGACGGATGGCGAGAACAGCGTTGGTGATGTATTAGTTGATACCTTCGAACTTGAAATCGCTGCTGATATTAACGAAAACGTCAAAGTTGCTACGTTAATCGAATACCTATCTGCAGACGAAAAACTGGACCTTGCTGAAGCTTACGTAGTGATTGGTTCTGAAGACAATCCTTTAAGCTTCACACTAGGTAAAACAGCCCATCCTATACTGGTAGGTGATTCTGCAGCATTTACAGACCCAATTGCATTCGACATTTTCGATGCAAAAGAAGGGCTAGCAATGCTGAGCTACCAAAATGAGATGATTCAGCTAGATACCTACGTGCTTAACAACTCTGCAGAAGGTAACGAAGGTTTAGATACATTCGGCCTTAATTTAGGCACTACATTCAGTAACGGTGTTTCTCTTGGTGCAGGCTATGTAACTGACGTTGCGAATACAGCAGGCCCTTTCTCAGAGCTAGGAGGTCTAACTGAAAAAATCGATGCTTGGCGCGTAAATGCATTGGTTGAAGCGAAAGACTTGGCGTTGTTTGCGGAGTATATCCAGCTAGGTAAATCTAACTTAGCTGGCGAGCCTGGCTTCCTCCACTTAGGTGCTGGCTACGGTACACAGATCCTAGGCGCAGACGGCACACTTTTCCTAGGTTACAGCGAATCTGATGAAGCTGAAGATATCGATAACGTAGCTGGTATCGACTACGAACTACCTGAAAAGCGTGTAGCGCTAGGTGTAACGCGTTCTCTAGGCGAAAATGCTGAAGTGACTGCGGAATATGTTCGCGAAGAAGCTTACAGCGACGCGGATAGCGATATCCTGAATGTTGCGGTAACAACGACTTTCTAAGCAGGGCTTAGCGAGTTGTTAAAATGTGACTGACCAACGCTGAATCCCCCTTCAATCATCAGCGCTGGTCGTCACAATACTCTGTACAGACAGATATTCTGTAAACATTACTGTTAATGATATCTGTTATCACTTTGGCAGGGAACGCTCCTATGGAATTAAATCCTTTAGAAGGAGTTTTTCCGCACTTTATTTTTCCGACTTAGCATCTAGCTTTGCCGAAGAAATTTCCCGTAAACGCTTAACTACTTGAGCATTAATACTACGCTGCGTAAACGTACCATCAGCCTTACGCTTACCCGGCTTCTTGCCCATTAAAATCTCTAAGCAATCATCCACATGACCAACCGCATGGACAGAGAATAACCCCTCTTTAACAGCCTCGACAACCTCTTCTTTGAGCATCAGATTGCGCACATTGGCTTTAGGTATAATGACCCCTTGTTCGCCAGTAAGACCACGGGTTTTACAGAGATTAAAGAAGCCCTCTATCTTTTCGTTTACACCACCAATGGCCTGTACTTCGCCGTATTGGTTGATCGACCCAGTAGTCGCAAAACTCTGACTAATCGGAATATGCGTCAATGCTGACAACAAGGTGCAGACCTCTGCTAGCGAAGCACTATCACCATCTACATAACCGTATGATTGCTCCAAGGCGATGCTAGCAGAGATTGCCAAAGGGAAGTCTTGGGCATATTGATGACCTAAGAAACCCGATAGAATCAACACGCCTTTTGAATGGATCGGCTGACCTAGGGCAACCTCACGCTCTATATCCACAATACCGCGATTACCCGGGTGAACCGTTGCTGTAATACGCGCAGGTGTACCGAAAGCGACATCACCCACTTGCAGTACCGTTAGACCGTTGGTTTTACCGACTGCTTCACCTTGGGTATCGATCAATACTGTTTGGTTAAGAATCCCTTCTTCGATCTTTTCCGACATCCGAGAAGTGCGACGTTCTTTCGCATTCAGTGCCATCTCGACATGATCAGCGTTGATCAGTTCATCTTCCTCTTTGACCCGCTTGAAATCAGCTTCACAAAGCAGATCAACCAACTCGCCAATATGAGCTGATAATAACTCCTGATCTTCGGCCTGACGCGAACTATGCTCGACCAAACGCGCCACTGCTCGACGGGTCAGCGGAGCTAAACCTTCTTCATCGGCTAACGTTTTCATCAAGCGTGCATAATGCCGGATAGACTGCGGTGTTCGCTTTACATCCTCATCAAAATCCACCACGACTCTGAACATCTTCTCAAAGTCATGATCAAGCTCTTGTAGGAGGTAGTAGATATTACGTGCACCGATCAGCACAATTTTCACTGAAAGCGGTACCGCCTTCGGCGTTAGGGTGATTGTGCTAATACCCGCGTATTCACTGGCGGGGCTTTCAATTCTGATTTCGTGGGATTTCAGCGCACGTTTAAGTGCACCATAAACAAAAGGCTGTTCCAGTAGCTTCTCAGCTTCTAGTACCAGATAACCACCATTCGCTCTGTGCAAAGCACCAGGGCGAATAAGTTTGTAGGTCGTAGATAGAGCACCCATTTCGGATGTGTACTCTACACGCCCAAACAAGTTCTCATAGCTAGGGTGCGCTTCGTAAACAACAGGGGCTCCCTTAACCTTATCGTTATCCACAAGCAGGTTAACGCCGTAATTGCTTTCTAAATAAGCGCGGCGACTAGCATCGGTGAGAGGCTCGATCAGCTTTTCATCTCCGACAATTTCAGCGCAGCTTTTAACTAACGAAGTCTCCATCTCTGACAGATAGTCCGTCGCCGCTGCAATATTGGCGTACTTATCTTTCAGCGGCTGGAACAGCGGGGAGATCGACTGTCGAGTGGTATCACGATCGAGATTCTTCAGCTTTTCTGCTGCCTCACGTCGCCACTTAGGTAAACCAGTTAGCGCTTCGTTTAGCTTATCTTCCAGATCGGAGATCGCCTTAGTAAAGCCATCACGAATCTCTTCAGGTAATTGCGAAAAGACCGCCTCATCCATCGCTTGCCCTTCTGCAACCGGGGTAAAACCGATACTGCCAGCATCACGATAAACAGCAATGCTGTGTTCACGCGCTTCTCGCTCAACGCCTTCGATCGCCTGATCGTAATAACGATTGAGCTCACGCTCGATCTTACTCTTCTTGCGCTGGTAAGAAGGGCTCTCAAAGGCCGCTGGCATCTCTGACAGCACTGCTTCGATGATGTTTTTAATATCACGCTTAAACTGCTGAGCCTTGCCAGCAGGGAAGGGGATCGCTAAAGGGTTTCGGTTATCTTTTAAATTGTTCAGATACACCCAATCGCCAGGCTTTTTCTCTTTTTTCGCCGTGGTTTTGAGGTTCTCCATCGCAAAGGAGAAACGTCCCGTATGAGGATTACCCATCACAAACAAGTTATAGCCTGGACGGCGCATTCCGATACCAAAATCCATCGCTTCAATGGCGCGGGTTTGACCAAAGAATCCGGTGAACGGTTCAAGCGTAGACGTGTTTTTGAAAGGTAGTAATTCAGGGTCGCAGCGAAAATAAAGCTGCTCAGTAGATAGTCGGGTTTCCGTTACCATAAGGTACTCCCGCAGCAGACTGAAAAGTTAACACTATGCAGTGTTCGTATTTCAGTTATACGCCGCGAGAGAGCCCCATGCAAGTCTGCTTTGATATAATTTCGAAGACGACTGTTGTATTAAAATCAAACAGTTATTGCTGCACGGATATCAGAGATAACTGTTTTAGAGTCAGGATCCAACCCACGCCAGATCCTGAACGATTCCGCAGCCTGCTCCACTAACATACCTAGGCCATCAATGGACTTATCCGCCCCTTGTTCAGTCGCCCAAACACAAAACGCAGTTGGCTCTGCGGCATACATCATGTCATAGCACCAAGCACCTTGTGCCAGCACATTTTTCGGAAGAGGGGGGATCTCACCTTGCAAACTGGCAGCGGTACCGTTAATGATCAAATCAAAACTTTGACCAGCAAGATCGTCATAACCACCACCGGTTACGCGACCCAGATCCGCAACCAACCCAGCTAGCTCCTCTGCTTTAGAGGCGGTACGGTTTGCAATAACTAGCAGTTCAGGCTTTTGCTCCAATACTGGCTGTAGAACGCCTCGGACAGCACCACCAGCCCCGAGGATAAGCACCTTTTTACCTTCGATCGTGCCACCATTGTTGCGCACGATATCGCGCACCATGCCAACACCGTCGGTGTTATCGCCACACAAGCGGCCTTGATCATCGCGGTACAAGGTATTTACCGCACCCGCCAGTTCAGCACGCGGACTTCTAACCTCAGCTAATGCCCAAGCTTCCTGCTTAAAAGGAATAGTAATATTCAGGCCACGACCATCAGCCGATAAGAAGTCAGATACGTAACCTGAAAAGTTATCTTCAGGCACGCAGATCGCTTCATAGGTCAGATCCTGCTCTGTACTCGATGCGAATGCCGCGTGGATTTGTGGCGATTTAGAGTGCTTAATCGGATTGCCGAATACCGCGTAACGATCAGTCATAATTCGCCCTTACACTTCAAGCCAGTTACGAGGCTTCAAATAACGCTCGTACAGCACCGCTTCTTCAGTGCCCTCATCAGGCTTCCAGTCGTAACCCCAACGTACTTCTGGCGGTAGAGACATTAAGATAGATTCAGTACGTCCACCGGATTGCAGACCGAACAGGGTGCCGCGGTCAAATACAAGGTTGAACTCGACATAACGGCCACGGCGGTGCAATTGGAAGTCACGCTGACGCTCACCGTATTCACGATCTTTGTTTTTCTCGATAATTGGCACATAAGCCTTAGCGTAAGCATTACCAATCGACTGCATCAGCCCGAAGCTCTTCTCGAAACCAAGCTCATTAAGATCATCGAAGAATAGACCGCCGACACCGCGAGGCTCATCACGATGCTTCAAGTAGAAGTATTCATCACACCACTCCTTGAAACGTGGATAGATGTCGTCCCCAAATGGATCACAAGCTTCTTTAGCTGACTGGTGCCAGAATTTACAATCTTCGTCGTTACCGTAATAAGGTGTCAGGTCAAAACCACCACCAAACCACCAGACGGGTTCTTCGCCTTCTTTTTCCGCAATAAAGAAACGAACGTTGGCATGGGAAGTTGGGATATAAGGGTTGTGTGGGTGGATAACCAATGACACACCCATCGCCTGAAAACTACGACCCGCTAATTCAGGTCGATGCGCCGTTGCAGAGCCTGGCAACTTATCGCCAAAAACATGAGAAAAATTAACACCGCCTTTTTCGATAATTGCGCCCTTATCTAGGACGCGAGTACGACCTCCGCCGCCTTCTTCTCGCTGCCACTCATCCTGATAAAATTTTCCTTCGCCATCAGCTTGCTCTAAGGCATCACAAATAGCATCTTGTAGTCCCAAAAGGTACTCTTTGACAGCGTCAATATTAGGTGCGGACATAGTACTCACTCACATATTTATTTAAGCGCGAATTAATTGATCAGATTTTAGATCTCGAATTTGAGTAGGTTGATCTAAACCACCTAACTCACCCGGTAAAGCATAAGCAAGCTTTTCACCGAAGTAAGTCTTCACTCTCAATATATCTCTTGCAGGATCATGTGCTGCAGGATTCGCTGAAGTTGAAACAAGGAAAGATCCGTAAACTTCAGTCAATCTTTTAACCTGTAAGTGATTACTTACTCTTACAGCTACAGCGCTATGATTACCTTTAATCCAAGCAGGAATTTTGTTCTTTTTATCTGGTAAAATCCAGGTATATGGACCCGGCCAGTTAGCAGTTACTTTGACATACTCATCATCAGTCAGATCTTCGAGTAAGAAATCAATCTGAGAGAGATTTCCAGCGATTAAAACCAGACCTTTATGCATTGGTCGACGCTTAATTTCTAGAAGATCTAAGACGGCCCGTTCATCAAACGGGTCACAACCTAATCCCCAAACCGCTTCTGTAGGATAAGCGATCACACCACCTTGGCGAATCGCTCGTACAGACTGCTGAATATGCCACCAATCAGGTTTTAAATTACTACTCACCATTTACTCCTCAATGCCATATAACTAATCAACAATGCATCACTATTTTTACTAGAGGTATCAATCAATAGTGACGAGAGGTAGATAGAAAGAGCCCCATACAGATAACTAAGCGGGGTAATTCCCTTTCATCTTGAAGGCATTTAACTTTGAGGGCTGAACACTAAATGTTCGACGCGGTCTTTGCAACTTTACCGAATTGTCTTTTAGCATCGGATATAACCTTGCCCATCCTGGCTTATGACGCCTAAAAGCTCCAATTCCACCAACATAGGGCCTAATTCCGCTATATCCATTCCTGTTAGATAGCTCAATTGGTCAATTGAGCTATATTCGTACCCAAGGTGCTTTAACAATTGCTGCGTTTCTGGGGAAAGGTTAGATAGATTCTCTTCAACCTCTTCTTCAATATTTGCAGCATGCTGTTCTGCTAGATAACCCAGTATAGGGGCAAGCTGCGAGGTAATATCTTCTGCAGACTCGACCAAACAAGCACCTTCACGGATTAGCTGGTGACAGCCCTTACTCAAGGGGTTATTGATCGCTCCTGGAATCGCAAAAACCTCACGCCCGTGTTCCATCGCCATCCTTGCAGTGATTAACGAACCACTTTTGGGTGCGGCTTCCACTACTAAAATGCCAGCGCTCATACCACTAATAATACGATTACGACGCGGAAAGTGTGGTGCCAGCGGCGGTGCACCCGGAAACAATTCACTCAACCATACCCCTTGTTGTTCTAAAATCTGCTGGGCCAACATACGATTTCGTGCGGGGTAGGTCCGATCTAAGCCAGTACCAAATACCGCAACTGTAGGGCATTGCACATTAACACTGGCCTGATGAGCGGCAGCATCAATACCGAGAGCTAAGCCTGAGTTCACGATTAAGCCGTTTTGAGCCAAATAGTCAGCAAATTGGTAGGCATGCTTTAAACCGCCGTGAGAAGCACTACGACTGCCGACAACCCCAACTTGAGGAAGGTTCAGAGCAGCTAAATTACCGCGAGCAAATAATATGGGAGGAGGATCATAAATTTCGCGTAACAACGCAGGATAGTCGGCATCAGTAATAGCTAAGATATGGCAATCCTCAGCTGAAGCTTGCCAAGCCAGTGCCGAATCCAACTTATGTTGCACCGAAGAGGTACGCCCTTGTTGGAAGTCACTTAAAGCAGTAATTGTTTTTGTCTTGAGGTTTAGCCGATGCCAATCAGCTTCAGAGGAGCGGAGGAGTTTTTCAGGGGTCCATCCCTGATCCCAAAGCTTTTTAACTGAAGCGGGCCCTAAATCTGGTAGGGCGGCAACGGCGATCCAGTCCCTTAGATCAGCCGTCATCTTTTATCCTTTATGGTTCTCGGATTACATCTCCAATAGAAACAACATCTGTGCTACGCATGATCAAGCCATAGCTAACTTTCTCGAATACTTTAAAGACCATCAACTCACCAGAGCGTTCCTGAGGCAATGTCACCATCTCTTTCGTTATAGGGTCCTTAATCAGTTCACCACGACGGTAAGTTGCAAATACATGCCCAGCCTCAATCCCTTCACGCATGCCTCGATTGATTGCTACAACGTTGAACTGACCAGCATCACGAACTCCTTGCAACACCGACAAGATTTTTCCATCTACACCTGATGGCGCTGGCGCTGGGTGGAAAACAGACTGAATACGTACTTCTTCCGTTGGTACCACGCGATCCAAGATGCGTACTTCTTTATGGGATTTGATAATATCCAGCGTTAGCACGTCTTCTTTACGTGCAGATACATCGGCGTCCGCAATCTTCAATGTCTCATAACCCAGAAATTCTTCTGTATCCGGATCAACATATTCATTAGCAGGGCGGTAAATACCCTGTCGACGCTGTTCAGCGACAAGCTGACCACGGGCGTACATTCGGTCACCTGCACCGGCAAGAATACGTTCCCTTTGGCCGCCTAGAATATAAGGCGCATCTTTCAAAATATCTTCTGAAAGCACACGGTTATCATTTAGGAAGCTAATGATATCTCGTAGTGGAATTGCAGGAATAGGCTTAACCAGCGGCGATACACGTGCACGCGGATAGATACCGCTATCACGTCTGACGCCTAAACGCGGCTTACCATTCACCCACGTTAGATAGATTACGTCACCAGGATAGATTAGATGAGGGTTATCAACCTGTGGGTTAACCCCCCAGACTTCAGGCCATTTCCAAGGGCTTTGCAAAAAGCGACCCGAGATGTGCCACAACGTATCCCCTTTCACTACCACATATTCTTGTGGATGGTCATTACGAAGTAGCAGAGAGTCCTTCCGGGTTTCAGCATTAACCGTAGTCAGTGAAACCAACACCAGAGCGAACAAACCGCATAACAATTTTTTCATGTCCAGTTCCCTTATTACTCTCCTTCTTATCAAGATGAATAAGAAGATAAAGTAACGACAATGCATTGAGCGTTCTAATCAGTATAATAGGCAGATTAATATTTTTCGCTATTGATCTCGATATTATCTTTCGGCTAACAGCCTGAATAATCGAGTTAAAACTTAAGATGCCTGTAAATCATACTTTTAACTTAGCATGTCTTACAGAAGTAATCACAGCAATAGCACCCGATAACTTGTTGATACAGACGTAAATCATGGCAAAACTAACCATTCTTGAATACCCAGATCCGCGCTTACGTACCATTGCTGAGCCCGTTGAGACAGTCGATGACGAAGTACGTACTCAAATCGATGACATGTTCGAAACAATGTACGCGGCTCCAGGTATTGGTTTGGCGGCGACACAGGTGAATATCCATAAACGTATCGTAACCATGGATATCTCTGATGATCAAAACGAGCCACTGGTTATGATCAACCCTGAATTTGAAGTAATCGATGAAGAATTACACAAATATCAGGAAGGCTGCCTATCTGTTCCAGGCTTCTATGAAAATGTGAAACGTCCTCAAAAAGTTAAGCTAAAAGCGCTCGACTACAATGGCGAACCATATGAAATGGAAGCTGAAGGTCTACTAGCGGTATGTATTCAGCACGAACTAGATCATCTGAATGGCAAACTGTTTGTGGATTACATCTCTATGCTCAAGCGTAACCGCATCAAATCAAAGCTAGAAAAACTGCATAAATTGCAGGAAAAACACGCCTGATCATCACTGAAAAGCAACATACAGGCTTGCTGGTTTAACTAGCAGGCCTGTTTTTATTTTGGAGCCCAGACCATGCCAGCGTCGCCACTGAAAATAGTTTTTGCAGGCACACCTGATTTTGCCGCATCCAGCTTACAAGCTCTGCTTAACTCTGAGCATGAAGTGGTCGCGGTTTATACCCAGCCTGATAAAAAAGGAAAACGCAAAAATCAGATGGCTCCGCGCCCAGTGAAAGATCTTGCGATTGAACATAACATCCCTGTTTTTCAGCCAACCACGCTAAAAACCGAAGAGGAAAAGTTAGTACTTACAAATCTCAAGGCCGATATAATGGTTGTAGTTGCTTACGGTATGCTACTTCCAAAAGCGATTTTAGATACACCTCGTCTGGGTTGCATCAATGTGCACGGTTCCTTACTTCCACGCTGGCGCGGTGCAGCTCCTGTCGAACGTTCAATGCTAGCTGGAGATGCTGAAACAGGCGTCACCATCATGCAGATGGATGAAGGTTTAGACACTGGCGATATGCTGTATAAAGTCACTACGCCAATCGAGAACTACGACACTGCAGCAAGCGTATTCGAACGCTTAGCCGCTATCGGCTCTGAAGCGCTTGTTAAGACACTAAAACAATTCCAGCAAGAATTAGTTTCAGCTGAACCACAAGATGACAACTTAGCTACCTACGCGAAGAAACTGCAAAAGACCGAAGGGGTTATCGACTGGAGTGCTTCCGCTACAGATATCGATCTTAAAATTCGTACCTTAAGCCCGCGCGTTGCTGTGACATTCAAGCTTGAAGAAGAGGTAGTTAAGTTACTGGAGTGCGAATTAGTTGAGCAAAACGGCAACCCCGGTGAGATTCTACCTTCTGACAAAAAGAGCATTGTTGTCGCATGCGGAGAAGGCGCTATTAAAATCAAACAGCTACAGCTGCCAGGTAAAAAACCAATGGACAGCGCCGCTGTTCTAAACTCTAAACGAGAGCAGTTTAGTGCGGGCGTAGTTTTAGGTTAGACGTTTTAGGACAATTACCATGACCACCAATGTTCGAGCTCTTGCAGCACAAATCCTTACCCCTTTACTTAAAAATAAGGGCTCTCTGAATACGCAATTTGCGGCAATTGAACGTCGTTGCCCAGAGAAGGACCGTGGACTTCTGCGAGAGCTTTGCTACGGCACTATGCGTTACCATCCGCAGTTAAACGCCATCATTAAGCTGCTGCAAAACCGACCATTTAAGTTTCGGGATATCGATATCAAAGCCATCGTTTTGATCGGTTTATATCAACTAAAACACACTCGCATTCCAGCTCATGCCGCGATTAGTGAAAGCGTCGAGGCTTGCAAAGAGCTTGATAAAGCTTGGGCTGGGAAAGTTGTGAATGCTCTTTTACGCCGCTTTCAACGCGAACAAGAAGAACTCGAAGACTACCTAAAGGATGACGATTCATACCAGTTCAATCACCCTGAATGGATGATCGCCAAACTGAAGAATAACTGGCCTGATCACTGGCAAGCGATACTCACAGTCAACAACGAGCAAGCACCACTGACGCTACGCGTGAATCAACGTTCAACCACCCGCGAAGATTACTTACAGCAATTGACACCGATTATTGCATCAGAAGCGACTCAATTCAGTGATCAGGGCATAAAGCTAGCGGAATCAGTCAATATCGAAACCCTTCCGGGTTACAGCGTCGGCGCATTTAGCGTGCAGGATGAAGCCGCACAGCTATCTGCGGAGCTTCTAGACCTACAACCTAAACAACGCGTGCTGGATGCCTGCGCTGCGCCCGGTGGCAAGCTGTGCCATATCCTTGAGCACGAGCCGAAACTTGCTCAAGTCGACGCTGTAGAGCTAGAACAAAAGCGAATTAGGCGCGTTGAAGAAAACCTAGAACGCCTGCGTTTAAAAGCCAACTTAAAAGTAGCAGATGCCGCCACACAAACCTGGTGGGACGGAACAGAATACGATCGCATTCTATTAGATGCCCCTTGTTCTGCTACGGGTGTTATTCGCCGCAATCCAGATATAAAATACCTGCGCCAAGGCGAAGATATTCACGAAACAGCCAAACTTCAGCGCGCTATTTTGGATAATTGCTGGTCCATGCTGAAACCCGGCGGTAAGTTGCTTTATGCAACTTGTTCCATCTTCCCACAGGAAAATGGGCGATTGATTAAGCAGTTTGTAACCCAAACTGCGAATGCCAAACATCTGCCAATTGAGGCAGAGTGGGGTATTGAACAAGAGTATGGTCGACAGCTGTTTCCACAGTCTAAAGGCCATGATGGTTTCTATTATGCACTGCTGGAAAAAACGGAGTAAGCTCAAGTAGCTATGTGTATTTCTGTCATTTCTGCAGCAGTTAAAGGCTGATCATGAAGATCATTATTCTAGGTGCCGGACAAGTGGGCGGTACTTTGGCTGAAAACCTAGCCAGTGAAGACAACGACATCACTATCGTTGATACAGACACCGGCCGTCTCAGAGAACTACAAGATCGTCTCGACATCCGTACGATCGAAGGTAAAGCATCCTACCCATCTGTACTCGATAGTGCCGGCGCCCAAGATGCCGATATGCTGATCGCCGTAACGAACTCTGATGAAGTCAACATGATCGCCTGTCAGGTAGGCCAAACCCTATTCAACACGCCAACTAAAATCGCCCGTGTGCGTGAGCATGACTATCTGAACAAAAACCAGAAGATCTTTGGCGAAAAAGGCATCCCTATCGATGTCCGTATCAGCCCGGAACTACTGGTAACGAAACACATCAAACGCTTAATCCAGCACCCAGGCGCTTTGCAGGTACTGGATTTTGCCGACGCTAAAGCCCAGCTTGTAGCCGTAAAAGCATATTATGGCGGCCCGCTGGTGGGTCGCGAGATCTCATACCTTCGCGCCCACATGCCATCGGTAGATACCCGTGTAGCGGCGATCTTCCGCAGCGGAAGCCCCATTATCCCGGAAGGTAACACGGTTATAGAAGCGGACGACGAAGTGTTCTTTATCGCTGCACGTAAAGATATTCGCGCTGTAATGAGCGAACTACGTCGTCTAGATCGCCCTTATAAACGTATCATTATCGCCGGGGGCGGTAATATCGGTGCGCGTTTAGCGGAATCTATCGAAGACGAGTTCCAAGTTAAAATCATCGAGCGAAATATTCGTCGTTGTAACCAACTGGCGCGCTCGCTTGATAACACAATCGTACTGCAAGGCAGTGCTTCTGACCGTGATCTACTGATCGAAGAGAATATCGAAGATACCGACGTATTCTGCGCCCTGACCAACGATGACGAAGCGAACATCATGGCGTCTATGCTGGCGAAGCGCCTTGGCGCACGTACGGTAATGACCCTGATTAACAACCCAGCCTATGTCGATCTTGTACAAGGTGGTGCGATCGATATTGCGATATCCCCACAGCAAACCACCATCGGTGCGCTACTGACCCATGTCCGTCGAGGTGATGTAGTAGCAGTACACTCGCTGCGTCGAGGCGCGGCAGAAGCACTGGAAGCGGTGGCTCATGGTGATAAATCATCATCCAAAGTGGTCGGTAAAACCATTGAAGAGATCAATCTTCCTCCGGGTACAACCATCGGTGCCATCGTACGTAACGACGAAGTATTGATCGCGCACGATGATGTTGTTGTTGAAAGTGGCGACCACGTGATCTTGTTCTTGGTTGATAAACGCCGAATCAACGAAGTGGAACGTCTGTTCCAAGTTGGCCTTACATTCTTCTAAGCGGAAGCAGCGCAGATGCATTACAAAGTTATCTTACGCATATTAGGCATACTGCTGATGATCTTCAGTATCTCTATGCTGCCGCCGTTAGGTATCTCCTATCTATATGACGATGGGGCAGAGCTAGCCTTTATCGCTGGATTTTTGATTACCCTGCTCACCGGCTTTTTCATCTGGATTCCGGTCTATCGGGTACGACAAGATTTACGCACCCGTGATGGCTTCTTAATTACCGTCCTGTTTTGGTCTGTGCTGGGGCTGTTCGGGGCTTTCCCGTTTATGCTCACGGACAATCCGCACCTAACCTTTATCGATGCGCTATTTGAGTCCCTATCCGGCCTAACCACCACTGGGGCAACGGTAATTACCGGCATCGATGACCTGCCAAAATCAATTCTGTTTTATCGCCAACAACTGCAATGGCTTGGCGGTATGGGTATCATCGTATTGGCCGTAGCAATCCTGCCTATGCTAGGTATCGGTGGTATGCAGTTGTATCGCGCTGAGACACCAGGGCCGGTTAAGGATTCCAAACTAACGCCACGAATTACAGAGACAGCAAAAGCGCTGTGGTATATCTACCTGTCCCTAACCATCGCCTGCGCAGCGGGTTACTGGTTAGCCGGAATGGATCTATTCAACGCCATTGGACACAGTTTCTCCACCGTCGCTATCGGTGGCTTTTCGACCCATGATGCCAGTATTGGTTACTACGATTCTGTCGCCATTGAGATGATCTGTATCTTCTTTATGACCATCTCTGCGGTGAATTTCGGCCTGCACTTCTTTGCATGGAGACAACGCAGTCTGTCGCACTATTTACTCGATCCAGAATTTAAATTCTACCTAGTTACGCTGCTGGCCATTACCGTAATCGCGATAATTGCCTTGGTTGTTACTGAAACCTACGCGCCAGGTGAATCGATGCGTAAAGCGCTGTTTATGGTGGTATCGATCGCAACCACGACCGGCTTTGCCACAGCAGACTTTGCGCACTGGCCTGTCATGTTACCGTTTCTACTATTCGTAGCGGCCTTCGCTGGCGGCTGTGCAGGTTCTACCGGCGGTGGTATGAAGGTAATCCGCGTGCTTCTGATCCTTAAGCAGGGCTACCGTGAGATCCAACGCTTAGTGCATCCCAACGCGATTATTCCGGTAAAACTAGGTAAAAAACCTATCTCCGATAAAGTACTAGAAGCCGTATGGGGCTTCTTCTCCGTCTACATGATCGTCTTTGTTGTCATGTTGATTGTGTTATTGGCAACGGGGTTAGATCAAGTTACAGCGTGGTCTGCAGTAGGAGCCACACTAAACAACTTAGGGCCAGGCCTAGGCGATGTATCTGCCCACTACGGCAACCTTAATGATCCAGCAAAATGGGTGCTTTGCTTTGCCATGCTACTCGGTCGTCTAGAGGTATTTACCTTGCTCGTACTGTTCACACCTATTTTCTGGAAACGATAAAGCAGACATCAGATCTGCGACGAACCTAATTTCGAGAGTCTAATCATGCGATATACAATTTACCTTTCCGGTGAGATTCACACCGACTGGCGCAACAAAATCAAAAAAGCCATCAACCAGAACGGCCTACCGATCGATGTGCTTACGCCCAACACCGATCACGATTCCAGTGACGGCTGTGCTACTGAGATCCTAGGCCCAGAAGAGAAGAACTTCTGGACCGATCACAAATCTGCAAAGATGAACGCAATGCGTCACATGACTGCGATCAAACGTGCTGATATCGTGATTGTTCGTTTCGGTGATAAATACCGTCAGTGGAATGCTGCATTTGATGCCGGTTTTGCCATCGCCAATGGTAAGTCCTTGATCGTTGAACACGCTCCAGAACTGACGCATCCACTAAAAGAAATCGACGCTTGCGCACATGCTGTAGCCGAGAATACAGAGCAGGTAATCGAAACACTTAAATACCTTTGTTTGGATTATTGATCACAAAGTCTTCAGCATAGAATTTCTGTTAACTAGAGCCAAGGAGGGCGCTATGCAGAAACAACCCGCCATCTACATTCTTTCCAGCAAACCTCAAGGCACCCTTTACATAGGTGTTACCAGCAATCTTTCTCAACGAATATGGCAACATAAGAACGACTTCATCGAAGGTTTTACTAAACGCTATCAAGCTCATCAGCTCGTTTATTTTGAACTGCACGAAACCATGCAAAACGCGATTACTCGAGAAAAGCAGATGAAAGCTTGGAAAAGGCAATGGAAGATAAACTTAATAGAAACACAGAATCCTAACTGGGCAGACCTTTACAGCACGATCTTAGATTAGCTGGATTCCAGCCTTCGCTGGAAAGACGGGGATACCAATGAACTTACTTCAACTCTCGTCTTCCCAGCGAAGGCTGGGATCCAAAGCCCTTCAACTCAGACATTTATCAAAAAAAAACAAATAAACCGCTGATCTCTACGTAAGCAGCCTCCGACTGTTCATTTTTTGTTGTATAATTGCCGGCTAATTTTTCGGGCTAATCTGGTGCTGTTCAGCTGCTAACAAAGCAGTTAAACAACAGCACTTATGTAAAAGGTGAAACGCTGTGACTGACAAGGCGACCCCAGACGTAAGCACATTTCAGGGGCTGATCCTTGCTCTGCAGGAATATTGGGCAGAGCAGGGTTGTGTAATTATACAACCACTGGACATGGAGGTAGGTGCCGGCACCTTCCATCCTGCGACTTTCCTACGCGCAATTGGACCTGAGACTTGGCGCTCTGCATACGTGCAGCCTAGCCGTCGTCCAACTGATGGCCGTTACGGTGAAAACCCTAACCGTCTGCAGCACTACTACCAGTTCCAGGTTGTTCTGAAGCCATCTCCTGACAACATTCAGGAGCTATACCTAGGCTCTCTAGAGCGCATGGGTATCGATCTTGGCATTCACGACGTTCGCTTCGTAGAAGACAACTGGGAGTCTCCAACACTAGGTGCTTGGGGCCTTGGTTGGGAAGTATGGCTAAACGGCATGGAAGTAACTCAGTTTACTTACTTCCAGCAAGCAGGTGGCCTTGAATGTTACCCAGTTACTGGTGAGATCACTTACGGTCTTGAGCGTATTGCGATGTACCTACAAGGCGTAGACAGCGTTTACGACCTAACATGGGCAGTAAACCCTGACGGCTCTAAAGTGACTTACGGCGACGTATTCCACCAGAATGAAGTTGAGCAATCTACTTTCAACTTCGAACACGCAAACGTTGAAGAGCTATTCAAAACGTTCGATAACTGCGAAGCTGAGTGCAACAAGCTACTAAGCCTAGAAACTCCGCTACCACTTCCTGCATACGAGCAGGTACTTAAAGCGTCTCATACGTTCAACCTTTTGGATGCGCGTCATGCGATCTCTGTCACAGAGCGTCAACGTTTTATCCTTCGTGTTCGCACACTAGCCCGTGAAGTCGCACACGCATACTTTAATGCCCGTAAAGAACTAGGTTTCCCACTGGCACCTGAAGCCTTACGCCAAGAAGTACTGGCTAACTGCGAGGAGAGCAAATAATGGCACAACATGATTTTCTCGTTGAGCTAGGTACCGAAGAGTTACCTCCAAAAGCACTTAAAACACTTTCTGACGCTTTCACATCTGGCATCACTGCTGGCTTGAAAGAAGCAGGCGTTAACTTTGGTGATGTAAAAAGCTACGCATCTCCACGCCGCCTAGCTGTTTTGATCAGCGCGCTAGACGACAAACAGGCTGACCGCGAAATCGAAAAACGTGGCCCTTCTGTAAAAGCGCCAGAAAAAGCAGTAGAAGGTTTCGCTCGTTCTTGCGGCGTGACTATCGATCAGCTTGAAAAGATCGATACCAACAAAGGTGAGTACTACAACTTCAAGAACACAGAAGAGGGCAAAGCGACATCTTCTTTGCTACCTCAACTTGTAGAAACATCACTAAACAAATTACCGATCCCTAAGCGCATGCGCTGGGGTGCATCTCGCGTTGAATTCGTTCGTCCAGTTCACTGGCTAGTCATGCTATTCGGCGACGAAGTTGTAGATTGTGAAATTCTTGGTCTGACATCGGGTCGTAAGACTCGCGGTCACCGCTTCCACTACAACCAAGAGATAGAACTGATCGCACCATCTGAGTACGCTGATCGTCTAGAAAACCCGGGTATGGTAATCGCTGATTACGACATCCGTAAGACGATGATCAACGAGCAAGTTAAAGCAGAAGGCGAGAAGCTAAATGCTGTTGCGCAGATCGACGAAGATCTTCTTGATGAAGTTACAGCACTTAACGAATGGCCAGTAGCATTAACAGGCCGCTTCGAAGAGCGTTTCCTAGAAGTACCAGCGCAAGCGCTAATCTCTTCTATGAAAGAGCACCAAAAGTACTTCCACCACTTGGATGCTGATGGCAACCTACTGCCTAACTTCACTACGATCTGCAACATCGTTTCTAAAGATCCTCAGCAGGTAATTGAAGGTAACGAAAAAGTAATTCGCCCACGTCTATCTGACGCTGCGTTCTTCTTCGAAACTGACAAAAAGACTACGCTGGAATCTCGTATTGAAAAGCTAAAAACCATCGTATTCCAAAAAGATCTTGGCACTGTTTACGATAAAGCCGCTCGCATTAGCGCGCTGTCTGGCAAGATCTCTTCAACTCTTAATCAAGATCAGGCTAAAGCTGAACGTGCAGGCCTACTGTGTAAAACAGACCTTCTTACAGACATGGTTTACGAATTCACAGACCTACAAGGTTTGATGGGTTATCACTATGCGCTTAACGATGGCGAAGACCAGGACGTAGCACTAGCTCAAAATGAGCAGTACATGCCTCGCTTCGCTGGCGATGAGCTACCTCAGACTGCCCCTGGTATCGCTGTAGCAATTGCTGATCGTCTAGACACCCTGACAGGTCTATTCGGTATCAATCAGCCTCCTACAGGCTCTAAAGACCCATTCGCACTACGTCGTGCAGCACTAGGCGTACTGCGCATTATCGTAGAGCGTGAACTAGATCTGGATCTGCGTGAGCTACTGACCATTGCGGCTAACAACCACAACGATCTACCAGCACGAGAAGGCCTAGAAGATAAAGTTCTAGACTTCATGCTAGAGCGCTTCCGAGCATGGTACGAAGACGCAGATATCAATGCTGAAGTATTCCTTTCTGTATTGGCGCTAAAACCAAGTCGTCCATTAGACTTCGATCGTCGTGTTAAAGCAGTTAATCACTTCCGTTCTTTAGCTGAAGCTGAAGCTCTTGCGGCTGCTAACAAGCGTGTATCTAACATTCTGAGTAAACAGGGTGTAACAGGTACTACGGACGTTAACAATTCGCTACTAACTGAAGCAGCGGAGAAAGCTCTAGCGGCAGATATCGAAGCTCAGAAGGCTGCTCTAGCGCCACTATTTGCAGAAGGTAAATATCAAGAAGCGCTTGAGTCACTCGCTGGCCTTCGCGCTTCAACTGATGCTTTCTTCGAAGACGTTATGGTTATGGCGGATGACGAAGCCGTTAAGAACAACCGTCTGGCTCTTCTTAGCCAGTTACGCGCATTGTTCTTAGGTGTTGCTGATATCTCTGTACTTGGCTAATCGTCTCATCTATATATCTAAAGCCGGCCTTTGTGCCGGCTTTTTTGTTTCACGTGAAACATCCCAAAATCCATAAAACAAAAAAACCATGCGCAGGGACTACGCATGGCAAAGAGTGCTTGTAAGTATAAAGAAGGGGGACTTACATGATGCTTAGAAGTAATAGCTTAGCGATACATTAAAGTTATCGTATTCAGCTTCGTTAGGATTAAACTGATTTAACACCACCTCTTTCGGCGCATCAAAATCGACATCATTTACACGTGTATATTCAGCCTTTACAGACCAATTGTTATTAACCGCGTATTCCGCACCCACACCTAAACTAAGTGCCACTTCATCTTCGGAACCATACTTTACTGGCGATGCAAATACGTAGCTGTTGCGCACATCAAGATCAAGCCAAGTAGCACCAGCAATACCATAAACGGATAGCTTATCTGTCACCTCAACGCCGGCTTTAAAATTAACGCCATAAGACGCTTCAAGCTCAAGATCAGAGCGAAGAACACCATTTAGATTAGTCGTCTCTGCGGATTCATTATTGTAGAAAAGCTCAGCTGCCAAGAAAGCGTCATCAGTCACCATTCTTTTGTAACCAAGATGAACACCAACGGAAACGTCAGACTCTTCAGAGAAGGTTGAAATACTTGCAGCCGGAGGTGCCGCACCTTGATTGCGCTCAATGCTATGACCCAGCGTCGTACTACCAATCTGACCACCGACGTAAAAACCTTCACCAGCCGAAACCTGCGAACTTAAACCAACAACTACAAAACTCGCAACGGCGCCAAAACCTTTAACAAATTTACTCATTTCCAATTCCTTAAAATCGTTAAACCAATGCATAGATAAAAGACAGGCAAAGCATAAGGAATGACAGGAAAAGAGTTATCCCAGTTAAATAACAAAAACATAAAACTTAAATCACAGAACATAAGCAGTTATCACAACATGTGATAACTGGTGTGAAGGCCGTGATAATTGAGTGATAAATAAAAAATAGAATTAATCGAGTGGGGCGAGGTCATAACCATTCAATCAAAGTTCACGGCAGACACTATGGAAAACAAGCGGATTCTGATCATTGAAGATCAAGAGGAAATAGCGCAACTCCTCAAACTTCACCTAACAGATCTAGGAGCGGAAGTTACACACTCAACAAGTGGCACGAAAGGAATAAAGCTCGCCCTGAATGAAACATGGGATCTTATGATTTTGGATATACAGCTTCCAGGACCTTCAGGATTAGAGATCTGTCGCGAAGTAAGAAAGAACTGCGCCTATGTCCCGATACTTTTACTGACCTCAAGATCAACTGAGCTTGATAGAGTACTCGGTCTAGACCTAGGCGCTGATGATTACATAACAAAGCCATTCAGTATTATGGAGCTAATAGCCCGCATAAAAGCGACATTTAGACGGGACAGTGCACTACGTACTAAGGTAGAGACAGACCCTGAACTGCTGATCATAGGCAAGCTTGAGATAGACAACAAACAACACAAAGCTGCATTAGCAGGTAAGCCACTAGAGCTAACAGCACGCGAGCATCAACTACTCACATTTTTTGCCCAACATCCAGGTCGCGTCTTCAAGCGATCAGAGCTACTGGATAACGTCTGGGGCTATGGCCACGATGGATACGAGCACACGGTCAATTCCCACATCAACCGCCTAAGAGCCAAAATAGAATCAGACCCAAACAACCCAGAAATCATCGCCACAGTTTGGGGCGTAGGCTACAAACTAGAGAAGGGAGTTCTAAGCCAATGAGAGCCTCTCTAAGCCGACCTCACATTCCAATCTACGCTTCACTTACATTAAGCAGGAAAATCGCGCTAGGGCTAATCACAGTGGTTATAAGCTCCGCTATAGCAACCCTATTAGTGACTGAATACTGGATGCAGCGATATAACGAAGAGGTCACGCAAAAGCTTAACGCCAGCATAGCAATGTACATTCAGGATGAATATCAGCTAATTACCGAAGAGGAAAGAGAGGTAAACGTAGGAGCATTCGAAGCACTCGCACATCAAGCAATGATTGTTAATCCAATCGCCGAAGTCTATCTCCTAGATCCAAAAGGCAACGTTATCGCCCACTCAATACCAGAAGCCAACCAAAACTTAACAACCAAAGTTAACCTGAAGCCTATAGAAGCGTTCTTGGCACCAAATTCTATCTTACCTATATACGGTGACGACCCCCTAAGACAGAACAATAAAAAAGTATTTTCTGCAGCCAAGCTAACAGCCAAGAATAACCAACACCTTGGTTATCTTTATGTCGTTTTAGGCAGTAACTTATACAACGACCTAGGAACAATGATCAATAAAAGCCACAGCGCAGGCATGATAATTATAAGCATTCTATTCATCAGTTTTACAGCCATCGCTATAGGGATTTTAATCTTCAGTTTAACCTTAAAACGCTTAAACAAACTAAGCCAAGAAGTGTGTCAGTTTACGCACAAACACAGCCCTAGTGATATCGAATGCAATGATCTAACACAACCCAAAAAAACCGGTGACGAGATAGAGATACTCAGCAGCACCTTCACCCAAATGTCAGAAAAGATCGATCGACAGATAAACTTACTGACAGAATCAGACAGTCAACGCAGAGAGCTAATCAGCAATGTCTCACATGATTTAAGAACACCACTAGCTTCAATTCAAGGCTATCTAGAGACGCTCATCATCAAGAATGATCTATCAGTAGAGGAGAAGGATAATTACATAAAACAAGCATCCATAAGCGCTAATAGACTTGCACAGCTGATCTCAGAATTGTTCGAACTAGCAAAACTCGAATCACCTACCACACACCTTAATACCGAATCTTTTTCGCTCACAGAGTTGGTTTATGACACCGTTCAGGAATTTGCACTAGAACTGGAACAGAAAGAAATTCAATGGCAGATCAACACCCACAGCAACATATTAGTAGAGGCAGACATTAGCTTAATGCAAAGGGTGTTTGAGAATCTTATTCGCAACGCTATCGCTTACACACCTCAGCGAGGGAAAATAGCATTTGAATTGGAATCGTCAGAAGAAAAAACAAACAGCACAAAAGTCAAAATCATCGATAGCGGGGTAGGTATCTCTGATGCGGATATGCCATATATCTTTGAACGCTTCTACGCCAACCCGGACCGAAGCAGAAAAGGAACTGAATCGGCGGGTATCGGGTTAGCTATAGTGAAACGAATTTTAGACCTTCACCAGACAGAAATTAGTGTAAAAAGTAGAAGAAATCAGGGTACTCAATTCGAATTTGAACTCCCTATTGCCTACTAATCACACTCGGTTATTTTGCTCTATTTAGTTAGAATATAACAAACCAATCTAGCTAATGGGCAGTAGTGTGAACAAAATCGATCCATGTAAATTAATCATCTTAGACCGTGATGGTGTAATCAATCAGGACTCAGATGCCTATGTAAAAGCGCTAGATGAATGGATCCCGATTCCAGGAAGCATAGAAGCAATAGCTAAGCTGCATAAAGCAGGCTTCACAATTTGTATTGCAACCAACCAATCAGGCTTGGCCAGAGGATATTTTACACTGGAAACACTTCACGCAATGCATCAGAAACTAACTGATTTGGTAGAAGCAGAAGGCGGGGGAATTCATAGTATTGAATACTGCCCACACGGACCAGATGATAAATGCGATTGCCGCAAACCACTGCCTGGTATGTTCAGCACCATTGCCGACAGATTTGCTCTTAAAGACTTGTCTAGTACGCATACCGTTGGTGATAGCTTGCGTGATTTAGAAGCGGGTTCGAAGCTAAACAGCCAACCCATTCTAGTTAAAACAGGCAAAGGGCAACGCACTTTAGATAGCAAGAAAGAGCTACCAAGTGATACGCTAATATTTGATGATTTAAGATCTTTCTCAGATTATCTAATTAATAAATAAGTGAGTGTTTCACGTGAAACATGGCAGATATTAGAAATGAATATTTAATATCTGCCAACTAGACAGGGAAGGTAACCGTAAAGCAGGCACCACCAAGTTCACCATTGTACACTTCTACAGTACCCCTCAGAACCTCATGTACCATATTGAAAACAATATGCAGACCTAAGCCAATCGAACCCAGACCTCGTGCCGTGGTAAAAAATGGGTTAAAGATCTGATCAATATGCTCTTGCTGAATACCAATACCGTTATCCGAACAAGAGATTTTTAAAGTGTTATCCAGATTAAGGATATCAATCTCAATACACTTGTTAGCGCTATTAGCCAGACCATGAAGCAAGGCATTATTAATCAAGTGTGAAAACACTTGCACCAGTGCACTAACATCGACACGACAGCTCAGGTTTTCAGGTTCTGATTTAATAATAAACTCAACATCAGAGACACCCAATTCTGCAGCAAGACTTTTACATAAGTCTTTAAATAAATCTGGCAGCACAACTGATTCTCGAATCGAAGCAGAGCTGGCAACAGAGATAGTTTGAAAGTGAGACACAAGCTCCTTTAACTTCTCGGAGCTTTTTAAAGCAAGGGAAGTGGATTCATCCATATCGGTAAGAAAGCTATCTAGGTAAGATGCTGTGAGCTGGTTATTTTTAACTTTAACATCGAGATCTTTACAGTGGTCACGAATAAAAGAAGCTGTTGTTACCACAACGCCTAGTGGCGTATTTAGCTCATGACCGATCCCCATAACAAGGTTAGCCAAGGCAGCCATTTTCTCCGACTGAATGAGTTTTTCCTGGGTTTCACGTAACTGACTAAGTGATGAATCCAACTCTTCGTTGGTATTGGCAAGGTGATCCAAGGCTCGCTTCAACTCAACCGTTCTGCTGCGAACCTTTTCCTCTAGAGTGATGGTGGTTTGAAATAAAGAAAAATCACTCGACTCACTATTTATACCTTGCTCTGCACGATCAACTAGCACACGAATGATTTTATTTAAACGTTCAATTTCGGATTGGTAGAAGGCTTCCTTGTCACTATTCATTCGCACCACCAAAGGCTATGCCAGTACAAGTTTGGTTGATATGCAAACCATTATGCTGCTCACCGTAAGTACTAAAGCCAATAACATCCTTAGCACATAACAGCTTTTCCATAGGTGAAATCTCACCTTCTTGAGACAGTTGCAGTTTCCTTAAAATACAATCAAAAGCTAACAGGCTATGAATCCCACCGAGATCTGAATCCACTTTTTCCAAGGTGTTTTTCATGTTACCGACAAGACCTAAACCATTACATTCAGCCGTACGCATAACGATGCCAACATCAATTGCGCAATAGAAGGTTAGACTCTTATCAGGATTAACCTTCATCACCGAACGTACATACTGCTCTTTGCCAATAACAACAATAGAAGGGTGCTCAGCAAAGACTGTTTCATTCAGCTCTATAGATGGGTCTACACCCGACAGACGGGCATATTCTTCAGCCGCGGGGAAACCATTTATCTCGGTGATGATTCTTTTTTCCGGTATAGCTCCGGTAACCACCATAAAATTTTTCCCAGCAACCACATGCTGACACTTATAAGGTTTGAAAACCAACCGGCTAGTTATCATTAAAAGCACAGCGCCGTCGGAAAATATTTTCCCACCAGCGTAGATAATCGATTTTTCATAGTTAAGATCATCTCCTGCAGACCCACCAACAAGAGGAATACCTGATATGGCATTGGACACTACACGGGTGAAGGGCTCTTCTTTTGAAGACAAGCCATCAATCAGAAGGACAGCAAAGGTATTTATATCAGAACTGATATCGTAATTTAGCTGATGTTCACTGTGCAGTTTAACCGTATCATCATGCCATTCTTTTACCGATAACTTATTCAAATCGTAAAAAGGACAAAGACTGACATCAAACATCTCGGATGAAAAAGCCATGGCAACAATACTATTTGAGGTATAGCCTCGTGGGCCGATTTCACCGGCAGTAGAACAGCCAACAATGGGAGTATGCGGAAAAGCTCTACCAAATTGCGTGCAAAGTGACTGCGGCTCATAACTCACCGAGAAGAAGATCATGATCAGGGCACAATCATCCATAGTTATCTGTTCATGCAGTTCGGCGATTGCCACAGTGAGATCTGGATTTAGTGAAGTACCCAATCGAATATGCTGATGCATAACTACCTCGAATAGTTGCACACATCAAAGCATAGTCGAGTAAGTACTTAGGCGCATATAAGTTAACAAAATAATCAATCCGTTATTGAACAACCCAAGATCTCAACCGCTAAGACAAACAGATTAAGAGCCCACAATGAACAACTAGTAATTCTATTCATCTACTGCCCAATATTTTTCATTAGGCTAAACGTCAGCATTGATGAAGAATAAGGACTCATTTTTCTTAAGCGAATTGCGCTGAATACGGATTAAAAATGATTGAAAGGGCACATTTAAAAATACTCAGAGAGATCAACCGCCAGGGCTCAGTGACGGCTGCAGCGGACAAACTATGCCTAACTCAATCAGCGCTAAGTCACACCATCCGCAAATTGGAAGGCTTAGTTGGTTGCGAGCTATGGGAGAAGAAGGGCAGAAATATCCATCTAACCCAATCAGGAAAATTCCTACTGAAAGAAGCAGAACGGATACTTCCCCAACTAGAACGGATTGACACTAAACTAAAAGAGTTTGCCAATAATGAGATCGGCACGTTGAATATTGGTATGGAATGCCACCCATGCTATCAATGGCTAACGAGGGTATCAGCCGCTTACCTACAAGAGCGAGATGGTATCGACCTCGATGTTAAACAACGTTTCCAATTTGGTGGCATGGCTGCTTTGTTTAACCACGATATAGATATTCTGGTAACACCCGATCCAATCGAGATGAAAGCGATCCACTTTGAACCGGTTTTCCCATACGAACTAGTACTTATCGTTAACGACGAAAATCCGTTAGCAAAACGATCGAATATCCAACCACAGGATCTAGCAGACCAAACCCTAATTACTTATCCGGTTGAGCCAGAACGATTGGACATCTTTCAGCAATTTCTATTGCCAGCTAACTGCCGTCCGAAGAAACATAAAACGATGGAAGCAACCGAGATCATTCTACAGATGGTCTCAGCCAATCGTGGCGTAACAGTCCTGCCAAACTGGTTAGCCCGTGAGTACACCAAGAACCTGCCGGTACAAGGAATAAGACTAGGGGAAGAAGGGGTACATAAACAGATCCACCTCGGCATCCGTATCGAAGATAACCAAAGCGAACATATCCAATCATTTATTACATTGGCAAAAGAACATAAGAGCTAGGTTAAACCGAATAAACCTCTATACTTGGATTTAGCATATTGTTCCAAATGTGACGAAGCCAAAATGAGAAGAATAATAACCAACAACGGTCAAATTGGAGTGACCCTCGCTGTCACCATTGTATCTATTCTATTGTCCGTCATTATTACATTCTCGATCTTAACCTTGGCAGGAGTGAGCGAAGAGCTATACCGAATATCACTGATCATCTCCATTATCGCACCCGCGACCATAGCCCCTTTAGTCACCTGGTACTTAGTGAAGTTACTGATAAAAGTTCATGATCTGGAACAGCAACAAAGAAGGTTAGCTACATACGATGGCCTTACAGGGGCGTTGAATCGTCGTGCTTTTTTTGAAAGTTTTGAGGCAATTAAACAGCAGATAGAAAAGGCACAGACCGATTTAACTTTAGCTTATATAGACCTAGATGACTTTAAGCCCATTAATGACCTCTATGGTCATGTGGTAGGTGACAAAGTACTTAAATCGTTCGTTGCCACCTTAAGAGACGAACTTAGATCAACTGATATTATTGCTAGAGTAGGTGGCGAAGAGTTTGTCATCATCCTACCCAACACAGAAATAAATGACGCTCAAAGCAGCCTAGATCGCATAAGAACAAAGATTGCTGAAACCCCACTCACTATTGAAGATCACTGCATTAACTTAAGCGTTAGCATCGGTTTATCTCAGAATAAGAGAGACCATTCACTGATTATCGATCAGCTTATCCAAGAAGCAGACAAAGCGCTTTATAAAGCTAAAGAGGCGGGGAAAAACTGCATTGTTCAGTATGCTTAGTGCTAACCGATAGCCAGAATCAGATCATAAAAATTGCCCAAGCAACCAATCTTTAAACAGGTTTGCAGCCGGACTTAGGGGGCGGTTATTGGGGTAAACCAAGTAATAGCTTTTCTCCACAGATAATCTGTAGTTGAAAGGCTCCATCAGCTCACCGCGTTTGAGTTCTTCTTGGACCAATAAAGCGTTACTGAGCACAACACCTTGGTCTCTTTTCGCTGCATCAATGGCAAGCAAGGTTTGATCAAAGTGCAGAGCGGGGATCTTTGCTCTTTCGTCAGATCTTAAATCGGTAAACTCAGATAACCAGCGATCCCACATTGGCAGTAGCGTGGTGACAATCAGGGTCGTTTTATCTAAGTCATTTACCGAAGTTAAACCTTTAGCTTGTTTGTAGGACTGTGTGCAATAAAGGCGAACCTCATCGTCGAAAACAAGATGGGAGGTAAGATCCTGCGATTGACCATCAAAGTGACGTATAGCCAGATCAATATCATTACTCTGGAAGCCCACTGGACGATTGGAAGCATTAATATGCAACTCAACCTCTGGGTACTGGCTAACAAAGTTTTCTAGGCGTGGCCCCAACCACTTAGACGCCAAAGCCTGAGTAAGAGATAAGTGTACTTTGTTTTGATCTTTGGTCCGGGCTAAATCACTAGCCTTGCTAATCTGTTCAAGTGCTGGCGCAATCAGGCTAAAGTAACTCATGCCTTTTCCTGTCACAGTGAGCTTACGAATCTCACGCACAAACAGGGGATAGCCAAGCCACTCTTCCAATTTACGAACCTGCTGAGAAACCGCTCCCGGCGTTATATGAAGCTCTTCTGCCGCCTCTTTAAAGCTACCGTGTCGCACAGCAGCTTCAAACGCAATTACAGCACGAAGGGGTGGAAGCGCGTTACGCATAATCATTTCCGCAGAATTATGAAATAGAAAAACTAATTCATAACAGAAAAATTAATCGTTTGTCACTATCCCGTTAATGGCAAAGAATAAGCTCCTCTAAGCTATAGTTGAGAACACTATGGCCAAATGAAACCTCTTTTGCCCCAGATAGCGAACACCGAATGAGTACTTTAGCTAACCAAAATACACAAAGCCCTTCATTACTTACACCGGTCTTAATAGCGGGTTGTATTATTATTTTGGTCAGCTTCGCCATTCGATCCTCATTTGGTATTTTTCAGATCCCCATTGCAGAAGAGTTTAATTGGCTTAGAGCAGAATTCTCTTTTGCCATCGCTATACAGAACCTCTTTTGGGGAATAGGTCAGCCAATTTTTGGTGCCTTGGCAGAAAAATACGGCGATAAAAAAGCGATTATCGCAGGCGCTATCACTTATGCTGCTGGCCTGATGCTATCCTCATACGCAATAACACCAGGCCAACATCAGATGCTAGAAATCCTCGTAGGCTTCGGTATTGCTGGTACCGGCTTTGGGGTGATCTTAGCGGTGGTGGGTAGAGCCGCATCGGATAAGCATAGATCTTTAGCTCTTGGCATCGCGACAGCAGCGGGATCTGCAGGTCAAATCGTAGGGCCACCATTAGCGCAGTTCCTACTCCAAGGCATGGCTTGGCAATCGGTCTTTGTAACCTTTGCTGTGTTAATACTGCTGACATTGATTACGCTGTTCTTTATCCGTATTCCGGCACCACCTAAAGCACAACCGCATGATGAGAAACTAGGTGAAGTCGTTTTAAAAGCCGTTAAAGACCCATCGTTTGTATTTATCTTTTTGGGTTTCTTCTCCTGCGGCTATCAACTCGCATTTATCACAGCGCATTTCCCAGCATTTATTACCGAGATGTGCAGCACCGTTGCACCTGGCAGTATCATCCAATCATTGGGTATCAACTCCACCTCAACTTTAGGTGCTGTGGCCATTGCATTAATTGGTGTCGCTAATATCGGAGGGACTTTACTCGCGGGATGGCTAGGGAATAGATACTCGCGCAAGTACCTGCTAGCCAGCATCTATTTACTACGCACCTTGGTTGCAGGGGCCTTTATCATAAACCCAATTACCCCAGAGTCAGTAGTATTGTTCTCAATATTAATGGGCTCGCTATGGTTGGCCACCGTACCTTTAACCGCAGGGTTGATTGCGCAGATCTACGGCCTGCGTTACATGGGTACACTTTATGGTATTGTGTTCTTCTCCCACCAGCTAGGCGGATTCCTAGGCGTATGGCTGGGCGGTTCAATGTACGATCTATACGGCAGCTACACCCTTGTTTGGTGGGTTGGTATTGGCGTAGGTGCATTCTCAGCACTCATACACTTGCCAGTTAAAGAACGCCCATGGCAAGAAAGGGCGATGACACCAGCATCTTAAAATCAATGCACATGAGTGAATCCATTTTAAAAATGCCCTGTAGGAAGCATTTTCAGAATATAATGTGGCTCAAATAAGGTACAAGGAAAGGAATACCAGCATTTGCATTAAGCGAGGTATCAATAAATGACGCTAGAAATCTGGTTCTATTACGTAATTGCAGTGTTGGTTTTAACTGCCTCTCCTGGCCCTAGCTCGCTTCTATGCATGACCAAGGGTGTGCAATTCGGCCTTAAAAAAGGCGTTTATACCGCTTTAGGCAGCCTCACAGCTATTACGATCATTCTCTCCCTTTCCTTTACAGGCTTAGGTATGATCATCGCCTCTTCAGAACTGGCATTTTCTATCATCAAGTGGGCAGGATCATGCTATTTAGTTTTCTTAGGCATCAAAGCGTTTACCTCGAAGCAGACCAATTACGAAACCAGCCAGTCTAATAACGAAGGCAACGCTAACTGGAAATCACATTATCTAAGCGGTTTTATCGTTGGCGCGAGCAATCCCAAAGCGATCGTCTTTTTCACCGCGTTATTCCCACAGTTTATAAACCCGGCGGATAATCTGTTTAGCCAATATATAATCTTTGCCTCTACCTTTGTGGTATTGGAGTTATCTTGGTTGCTGTTTTACACCTACCTCGGCTCAAAGTCCTCAAGCTGGTTACTCGCAGAAGGACGTGCAAAGCTATTTAACCGTCTAACTGGTGGCGTGTTTGTGGGTGCCGGTGCATTACTCTCAACTGCAACTAAAGGCTAAACAAGCAGTCATAACCTTCTAAACGTCACAACCGACGAGGTACAGAAGCGTGGATATAGAAAAGAAAAAGCAAGATCCCACATTGGTTTGTACCTGTAACGAGCTGTATATCGATGATATTCAAAACGCCATTGATGATGGTGAAAGTGAGTACCAAGAGATCATGCAATATAACGACACTTTGCCACGCTGTGGCGAATGTGAGTGTCACGTTGAATACATAGTGACGGGTGATAACAACCAATGCCAGATTGACGAATGGGTCTGTGGCGAAAACTGCGCCTAAAACCGCAGGGCAGTAGAGTTTAAGAGTTAATCGATCAAAAGAAGGAACGACCTATGAAAATGAATTACTTTGTTTTTGGTACCAACAATATGCAACGGGGTGTGAACTTTTACGATCAGCTCTTTTCTGACCAAAGTATCAACAAAGTACATGATGAAGGTCGAATGACCTTATGGGTAGGTGACGGCTTTATGTTCGCACTAGCAGAACCTTTTGATGGCAATGAAGCGACAGTAGGTAACGGTACGATGTTGGGGATTAACCTCAAATCTGCGGCCGAAGTGGATAAGATCCACGCTAAAGCTATAAGCCTGGGCGGTGTAAGCGAAGGCCAACCAGAAATCAGATCTGGCCGTTACTCAGCCTATTTTCGAGATCTAGACGGCAATAAACTTTGCATCTATGAATGATTGATACTGTTGACTTAACAGCTCGAATATTCAATAAATTAAAGAAGCACAGCGTAAGTAAGTATTTACAATCTTTATAATGCCTTTTCAAATAAAACTTCCTTCAGATACCCAGTAAACCAGCCTAAACCGTCTAAAAGTCGCGATGTTTCATACTGGCCTTTGCAATGAGTTATCCATCGGGTAATGTCTTTGTATGAGGCTAGTCGCAAAACAATATCTAAAGCCTCCCAGAAATACAGAATTCATAAGTGAGTGGCATGCTTTAATGACAGAGCTAGCGCTTGCTCCATCACGTAAGAAAAGAATTAAAAGAACTATATGACTGATTCAATCAAACAAGTCGCAATCACAGGCGGAACACACGGTAATGAATTAACAGGCGTTCACCTAGTTAAACACTGGTCCAAATGCCCTGAAGAGGTTAACCGTGGCAGCTTTGAAACAGAGCTGCATATAACAAACCCAGAAGCTAACGCCGAAGTTCGTCGCTATATCGACCAAGACCTTAATCGTCAGTTTAGTGAAAAAGATTTAAATAACCCGGATCTTAATGGCTGTGAACAGAAGCGCGCGAAAATACTGAATGACCTATTAGGTCCCAAAGAAGACCCAAGAGTCGACTTTGTTATCGATCTACACACAACAACGGCCAATATGGGCATGTCCTTAATCTTCAACACGGACGACCCTCTAGTGGTGGGTATGGCGTTCTACATAAAGCAGAAAATGCCAGAAGCAACGCTGTTCTTTAACCCTAGCGATCGCATGAAGGATAACTTCCTAACCTCCATCGGCCGCTTGAATGGCTTTTTAATTGAAGTAGGGCCAATCGCTCAAGGGCTGCTGAATTACCAAGTTTATAAAGACACTCATACCGCGGTAATGCATGCTTTAGATTATCTAGAACTTCGCAATACAGGGCAGGCAATTGATCTACCAACGCAACTGGAAGGCTATCATTTTGTAGAGAAAATCTCGTTACCAGAAGATAACGACGGCGAGATCACCGCTATGATCCATCCGAACCTGCAAAACAAAGATTATCAGGAGATAAACCCTGGCGATCCGTTGTTTATGACCCTAGGCGGTGAAACAATCCCATATGAAGGCGATAAGACCGTATACGGTGCATTTATCAATGAAGCTGCTTACTACGATCAGCACGTAGGCCTGAGCTATATGGAAAAAATTAGCATCGACCTAAAAAACAGCTAACGACGCAGAAAAACACCTTACAAAAAAGCCCCTGCATCTCTGCAAGGGCTTTTTTTATGAATCGAGTTTATCGAAAAAATTAAACGTCTAGATTAGCAACCTGTAGAGCGTTAGATTCGATAAAGTTACGACGCGGTTCTACTTCGTCACCCATTAGGGTTGTGAATAACTGATCCGCTGCGATCGCATCTTCGATTGTTACTTGCAGCATACGGCGAGAATCTGGGTCCATAGTGGTTTCCCACAGCTGCTCAGGGTTCATCTCACCCAATCCTTTGTATCGCTGGATGTAGTGACCGCGACGGGATAGATCAAGCAACCAGTTTAGACCTTCTTCAAAATCAGTAACTTCCTTCTGGCGTTCGCCACGCTGTAAGTAAGCACCAACTTCCAGAAGACCAGATAGCGTATCAGCCATCTTCGCCATCTCTGCGTATTCACGTGAAGCGAAGAACTCTTCGTTTAGTATGTAATCATGAGCAACACCATGCTGCTGCATAACCACTTTAGCAACGAAGTTACTGTGCTCTTTATCTTCTTCAACTAGGCACTGGTAGCTAACCGCTTTGTCAGAGTAGCCCGCAAGCGCATCATCAAAGCTATCACACCAGTCCGCTACTACAGCTTGATCAGTCATGTTGTCACGTGGGAACGCCGCAACGTCTAGTAGAGACTTAAGCATCGCGTATGGGTAAACACGCGACATACGGTTGATCGTACGGATCACTGCACGGTATTGGTAAACAAGCTCTTCTAGCTTCTCACCACCGATACCTGGAGCATCAGCATTTACGTGCAATGTAGTGCCATCTAGAGCACCTTGAAGCAGATAAGAATCCAGAGCTTCATCGTCTTTTAGGTACTGTTCCTGCTTACCTTTTTTGATCTTATATAGCGGTGGCTGAGCGATATATACGTAACCACGTTCGATCAATTCTGGCATTTGACGGAAAAAGAAGGTCAAAAGCAGGGTACGGATGTGCGATCCATCCACGTCGGCATCGGTCATGATGATGATGTGGTGGTAACGCAATTTATCTGGGTTGTATTCTTCGCGACCGATACCACAACCTAGTGCAGTGATCAGTGTGCCAACCTCCGCAGAGCTAAGCATCTTATCGAAGCGTGCTTTCTCTACGTTTAGGATCTTACCTTTCAGCGGTAGGATAGCCTGAGTCTTACGAGCACGGCCCTGTTTAGCCGATCCGCCCGCAGAGTCACCCTCCACTAGGTAGATTTCAGAAAGCGCTGGGTCTTTCTCTTGGCAGTCAGCCAGTTTACCCGGCAGGCCTGCGATATCTAGTGCACCTTTACGGCGTGTCATCTCACGTGCTTTACGTGCGGCTTCACGAGCACGTGCAGCATCGATCATTTTTGAAACAACTGCTTTAGCTTCCTGCGGGTTTTCCTGCAGATATTCAGCCAGACGCTCACCCATGGTTTGCTCAACCGCAGACTTCACCTCAGAGGATACCAGCTTATCTTTGGTCTGAGAGGAGAACTTAGGATCAGGCACTTTAACCGAGATAATTGCGGTTAGGCCTTCACGGCTATCATCACCCGTGGTGCTGATCTTACCACCTTTATTCAGGCTCTCGCTCTCGATGTAGCTGTTTAGAGAACGTGTTAGCGCTGCACGGAAACCAGAAAGGTGAGTACCACCATCACGCTGTGGAATATTGTTGGTGAAGGAGTGGATGCTTTCCTGGAAACTGTCGTTCCATTGCATCGCAACTTCTACCGCAACGCCAGAGGCTTCATGCTCAGCCGTGAAGTGGAAAAGTTTGTTAACCGTTGTCTTGTTGGTGTTCAGGTACTCAACAAATGCGCCTAGGCCGCCTTCATATTCGAAAACTTCTTCGACTGCTGTACGCTCATCTTTAAGAACAATACGGACACCGGAGTTAAGGAAGGAAAGCTCACGTAGGCGTTTAGCCAGAATATCGAACTTGAAGGAAACGTTAGTAAACGTATCTTCAGATGGCCAGAAACGAACCATTGTACCGCTGGTTTCTGTTTCACCAACAACAGACAGAGGCGCTTGAGGTTCACCGTGTTTGTATACCTGCTCATGAACCTGACCATTACGACGAATGGTCATCTTCAACTTAACGGAAAGGGCGTTTACTACCGATACACCTACACCGTGCAGGCCACCAGATACCTTATAGCTATTATCGTCGAACTTACCGCCGGCGTGCAGTACAGTCATGATAACTTCGGCAGCCGATACACCTTCTTCTGGGTGAATATCAGTTGGGATACCACGGCCATTATCCATAACCGTAATACTCTCATCCGGATGGATAATCACTTTGATTTCACTACAGTGACCCGCCAAGGCTTCGTCGATAGAGTTATCCACGACCTCGAACACCATGTGGTGCAGACCGGTACCATCGTCTGTGTCACCAATGTACATGCCCGGGCGCTTCCTTACCGCATCAAGGCCTTTTAGTACCTTAATACTTGAGGAATCATAATCTTGATTATCTTCGCCGCTCATCCAAGTCTCCTAACTTTTTCGCTATTTGGCATCATCTATGTGGCCTTCTGTAATGCGAAAAGTGGCTAATTCCGTTTGTGGATGCCAGAACGCTTTAAGCGAATTGTCATCAACACAGGTTATAAAACACTGGTTAGAGCTTTGCTCTAACACTTTACAAAACTGTTCTCCGTGCACACTATCTAGCTCCGACGGTAAATCGTCGATCAGATAGATGCAGGGACGGCCATTCATTCGTTGAAACAACGCTCCTTGAGCGAGCTTCAACGCACTGACCACTAATTTCTTTTGGCCGCGAGATAAACGCTCTGCAGCGTTATGCCCATCGACCTTAAGTTTGATGTCCGCACGTTGCGGACCACTGCCAGTAAAACCTTGACGAAGATCGCGTTCAAAATTACTTGCGAGCACTTCGTCTAAAGCGCGCTTTTTATCCCATCCGTAGCTAAAGCCGAGTTGAATATCCATACCTTCAAGAAGCTGCGAAACCACGGTTTCAAATTCGGGTTTCAGCAGTTTTAGATACTCAATTCGTAAACGATTTAGCTGCTCGGAAAAGGAGATAAATTCACGATCCCAAACTTGGCGTAACTGATTGTCAATCTTACCACATTTCAGCAGGGTATTACGCTGTTTTAATACTCTTCTGAAGCCTCTCCATAGTTGAATAAAGGCTTTATCGGCATGGAAAACACCCCAGTCCAAAAATTGCCGTCTTACCGCAGGTGATCCCTCCAATAACATGAAGGTATCTGAGTTAATTACTTGCAGTGGAATAAGCTCTGCCAAGGTCGAAAGATCAATATCAGAGCCTTCGTAACGGATCCGTGCATCGCCCTCAGTAGGGCGTTCAACACCAATAGATTGCTTATATCCCTGAGCCATAGGATCAACCGAAGCAAATACTACGGTGGAGCTTTGATCAGTTTGAACGAGGTGACGGGCTTTGTTAGTTCTAAAAGAGCGGGTGAGACCTAAAACGTTGATACCTTCGAGGATACTGGTTTTACCACTACCGTTTTCCCCACAAATAATATTTATAGAGGAAGAGGGCTCAATCGTGATTGAGCTGATATTGCGGAGGTTTTTAATCTGGAGATTGGAGATCGACATTCAGGGCCCTTGGCCTATATACAAAACAGGGGGCTCAGTAAGCCCCCTGTTTCCGAAATACCTTTCAATTACATACGCATCGGCATAACAACGTATACACTGCCTTCTTCGTCAAATCCTTCAACCAGCGCACTGGAGTTCGAATCAGACAAGGTCAGACGTACTACGTCGGAGTTTAGAATAGATAGGCAATCCAACAAGTAGTTAACGTTGAAGCCAACTTCTAGGCTATCGCCTTCGTAATCTACTGCGAGTGTCTCTTCAGCTTCTTCCTGCTCTGGGTTATTTGCCATAACTTGCAGATAACCATTAGATAACGCCAAGCGAACACCACGGTATTTTTCGTTGGAAAGAATCGCGATTCGGCTAAGTACCTGACGAAGCTCCATACGATCACTTAGTAGGATCTTGTCACCATTTTTTGGAATTACACGCTCATAATCTGGGAACTTGCCATCAACTAGCTTAGACGTGAAGGTGAAATCCCCCACGTGAGCACGGATATGGCTAGCACCAATCACTAGGCGCAGTTCGTCTTCACCATTCTGAAGAAGACGAGCCAGCTCAAGAATACCTTTACGCGGCACGATGATCTGGTGCTGCATGCCTTCTTGCGCTTCTACTTCTGTCACACTTGTCGCTAGACGGTGGCCATCTGTAGATACAGAGCGAAGCTTACCTTCAGCAATCTCCAGAAGCATACCGTTTAGGTAGTAGCGAACATCCTGCTGCGCCATTGAGAAACCTGTCTTATCGATCAGGTTACGCAACTGATGCTGAACCATAGACAGTTCCAGTGTTTCTGGGCTGTCTTCCACGTTTGGAAATTCTGCAGCGGGTAGGGTAGATAGGCTAAAACGGCTTCGACCCGCTTTAATCACCATCTTCTGACCTGTCAGCGTCAGCTCAATACGCGCTGAATCTGGCAGAGATTTACAGATATCCATCAACTTACGTGCAGGCACAGTGACAGAACCGGCTTCTGCAGGCTCATCCAGTGTCACACGACCAACCAGCTCAACCTCAAGGTCAGTACCGGTCATCGATAGTTGATCCCCTTCAGCTACCAATAGAATATTGGATAGCACTGGCAATGTCTGGCGACGCTCAACCACACCTGCAACCAGCTGCAGAGGCTTGATCAGCGCTTCACGTGAGATGACAAATTTCATCGTTTCCCCACCTACCTTATATTTAATCCGACTTTTTAGCCGCTAAATTTACGCCGTTAAGTGACGTAATAAATTCTGATAATCTTCTCTGATATCCGTATCACTTTCACGTAACTCCTTTATCTTACGACAAGCATGGAGCACTGTAGTGTGATCTCGACCACCAAACGCATCACCGATTTCTGGCAAGCTGTGGTTGGTCAGTTCCTTAGATAGACTCATCGCTACTTGGCGAGGTCTAGCTACTGAGCGGCTGCGTCGTTTCGACAGCAGATCAGAGACCTTAATTTTATAATAATCAGCTACAACTCTTTGAATATTATCAATACTAACCTGTTTATCCTGCAAAGCCAGCAGGTCTTTTAGAGATTCTTTAATAAAAGGTGTAGTAATAGCACTGCCAGTAAAATGAGCGTTGGCAATGACTCGTTTTAATGCCCCTTCCAGCTCACGAACATTAGAACGGATTTTCTGAGCCAAGAAGAAAGCAGCATCATCAGGTAAACGTACCCGTGCTTCATCTGCCTTCTTCATCAGTATAGCTACTCGCGTTTCAAGTTCAGGCGGCTCAATCGCAACTGTTAAGCCCCAACCGAAACGGGATTTAAGACGCTCTTCCACGCCGTTAATCTCTTTCGGATAACGGTCACTGGTCAGAATCATCTGCTGACCACCTTCAAGCAAAGCATTAAAGGTATGGAAAAATTCTTCTTGCGAACGCTCTTTGCCCGCAAAGAATTGAATATCATCGATCAGCAGGGCATCAACCGAGCGGTAGTAACGCTTAAAATCGTTAATTGCGTTTAGCTGCAAGGCCTTAACCATGTCAGCTACAAAACGTTCTGAATGCAGATAAACAATCTTAGCGTTCGGATTACGCTTCAGCATCTCGTTACCCACAGCGTGCATCAAGTGGGTTTTACCCAAACCAACACCACCATAGATAAAGAGTGGGTTGTAAGATACACCTGGGTTATCGCCAACCTGTCGTGCAGCAGCCAGTGCCAGTTGGTTTGATTTACCTTGGACAAAACTTTCAAAGGTAAAGGACTGGTTTAGGCTCGATTGATGATGGCGCAAACCACCTTCAACATTTACATGACGCTCAATCGGCTCTGGAATCGGTGCCGGAGGAGGAGTAGCAATAATGTCGGATGCTGGAATGTGCATCGGCATCTGCAT